>DASXUK010000066.1:0-49405 GCA_036504875.1 Desulfuromonadaceae bacterium | reverse complement strand
TATTGCCATGAACACTCCGGTCGAGATCGACATCTACGCCCACGCCAACTCCACCCTGGTCGGCGGTACCCGTATGATCAACGGCCTGGGCGGTTCTGGCGACTTCCTCCGTAATGGTTATCTGAAGATGATGCATACCCCGTCATCACGTCCCTCCAAGACTGACCCGAACGGAATATCCTGCGTGGTGCCGCACTGCTCCCATATTGACCATACCGAGCATGACCTGGACTGCGTGATCACTGAGCAGGGTTTGGCCGACCTACGTGGCCTGGCACCTAAGGACCGTGCACGTCGGATCATCGAGAAGTGCGCCCACCCGGACTACAAACCACAACTAACCGAGTATCTGAACATAGCCGAGGCTGATTGCCTCAAGCGCAATGTCGGACACGAGCCGCAACTGTGGGACCGCGCCTTCAAGATGCATCTCAACCTGGAGCGCAACGGCACCATGAAACTCAAAAACTGGGATGTCAAAGTTGACCTTTGCGAATAATGTTTTCACAATATTAGTACCTGCCCCGCCGGCTTACCGGCGGGGCTTTTTTATCTCTTTTCACCCATTTCATGCTTGAACTTGTCTCACAGTTATGCTTTATATATCGAGCTCTGACTGCTCTTAAACATGTTCATTTTAATTAGGAAGAATACATGACCGAGGCAATGAACGGATTCCATGGCGAAGTAGTCGGCCTTTCCTTGACGGATGTTATTCAACTCAAGGGTCATAACCGGTATACCGGCTGCATCACCGTTGGATATGGCAATCAGGAGGGAGTGATCTACTTTGTGGACGGCGAGATCATTCATGCCAAACTGGGGGATCAAGTTGGCGAGCAGGCCATCTATCAGATCATCAAATGGCCTGGCGGTACCTTCAACATCCACCCTGAAATGACCTCCAACGTTTGCACAATCCATTATCGCACAGATTTCCTGCTCCTTGAGGCCCTGCGCCGCATGGATGAGGAACGAGCCGGATCGCCTGGCACCGACAGCAAAGCAGGACCGGCTGTCACTCCCCGCCGCACCATGAGCAAGGTGGCGGCCAGACTGCTGGAGATTAATGCTATTACCTATGCGGTGCTGCTGGATAAACAGGGAATTCCTCTGCAGGATTCAAGCATAGAGGCCACAGCGCTGGCAGCCAAAGGCATTTTTCTTGCAAAAACCGGTTCTGCTTTCGGAGACCTGATGGGACTGGGCGAGGTCAAGGCAGCCGCAGTACAAACCCGAAATTTCAACCTGCTTATGTACGATTCCAAACAACATTACCTGAGCATAGCCGTCAAACCGGATTGCAACATGGACAGCGTCGAAGGGGAGATCAAATCGGTCTTGATCCCCGCCAAGTAGGAGGTTGATTCATGCAGGACATCCTGCAGCATATTAATAATGTCGAAGGGGTTATCGGAAGCGCTGTTTTCAGCGAAAAAGGTGTTGTTGTCGCCCATTCGTTTCCGGCCCTGATCGATAGATCGGCTTTGGAAAAAGCTGCCGGACTGGCGCTTGAGTGCGCCCACGGGCTGCAGATTGCCCAGACACTCGATGTGCTTGATCTGCGTTATGTAGAGGGGCGCATAATCATAAAGACCTTTTCCGGTGCCATGCTCTGCCTGCTCTGCTCAAAGGCCATCAACATGCAGGTGCTGAACATCACCCTGAACCTGGCTACGAAAAAACTTGAATCCAAACTACCCAAGGAAGCCCCGCCAGAGCCCGCCAGCGCCTCATCACCTGCGGAGGCTGTCGCGGATGGAAAACTCTTTCTTACTATCAGCCACCTGGCCAACCGTGAAGCCAGCATGAGTTTTGACTCACTAGGCATGATCGCAGTAAGTAGTACCACTGCCAAAGATATAAACGATTTTTATTCAACATCTTTTAAAAAGCTTAATCTTTTGAATTCCACTGCCGGAACCAAAGGCACTTTCCCGGTCATGGTCATGAACGATATGGATTCATATTTCGATGGTACGATTATTGTCGGCCCGGGCATTGAAAAAAAGCTCAAGGTCAGTGAAGGGGATAAGATTGAGGTGAATCCGGTCTGATTTACTCAGGGGGGTTGATTTATTGCATGAGGGACAGATTATTTCTGTCCCTCCTTTTTTTTATGCGCCTTGGGATGGGCCTGGTCATAAACCTCCATCAGGCGATCTATGCCAACGTGAGTGTACTTTTGGGTGGTGGAGAGCGATGCGTGGCCAAGCAGTTCCTGGATAGCTCGCAGGTCGGCGCCCCCTTCCAGCATGTGGGTGGCAAAAGTGTGTCGGAGTACATGGGGCGAAATACTCTTAAAGGCCGCAATACGCAATACATGGGCATCTACAATGCGTGCTACGCTGCGGCGGTTAATCCGCTCCCCGCGGGTGTTTAAGAAAATCGGCGCGTTGTGGGCCAGCTCTCCCCGCTGCTCCAGATAGCCGGATATTGCAGTTACCGCCCGCGTTCCTACCGGTACAATTCGCTCCTTGCCCCCCTTGCCCATCACACGCACCATCCCAATTGAGAGATCAAGATCTCGTATGTTGAGGCCGGTTAACTCGGAAACCCGCAGACCCGAGGAATAGAGCAACTCGAGGATGGCCCGGTCGCGCAGGGCATGCCGTTCCTCATCCGCCGGTGCTTCCACCAATGTGGTAACCTGATCGATATTCAGATGGAAGGGCAGTCGGTTCTCTTTTTTGGGTGTAGCGATTAACTCGGCTGGATTCTTGGCAATGCTCCCGCGGCGCACCAGGAACCTGAAAAAACTGCGCATGGCGGCCAATTTTCTGCCGATGGAGCTTTTTTTGGCCCCCTTACCCAAGAGTGCCAGATAGCGCCGCAGTAGCAGATGATCAACATCTGCTGCCGAGGCGGACTCCCCCTTTTCGCGGACTGCAAACAAGGCCAACTGTTCCAGATCGCAGCGATAGGCGGCCAGGGTATGGGGCGAGACATTGCGTTCGGTCTCAAGATAGGTGCAAAATTCGTTTATCTGTCTGGCAAACGACATCAAATGACTCATTCGAACAGCGGAAGACCGGTTTTCAGCTTCCAGCCTTTCTTGCCATCCTCATCGTGATAGACCCATTGTTGCCGATAGGTCAGGGTCTTGATTCGATTGGAGGGCAGGATGTAATAATCAAACTCGGCCAGCACCTCGGCACTGTTTTTTTCGGGCTGGCATTCCGAGGTCAGGATGCGGTAGTCAGTAATGGTGACCACCCTTTTCCTCATTTCTTCGGCTGATTTCATGAAGGCCTCACGCTGTTCCGGCTCCATATATTTCAACCCGGCGGTTTCCACCTCCTGCCAGCGCAGCATCTTGTTGTAGTTCTTCGTATCCTTCTCACACGCTTCGCGTACTTTTCCCATTTCTATTTGTCTCATGTATGCACAGCCTGCCATCGTCAGACAGCAGAGCAAGATCAACACTGTTTTTACCATTCGTATCATCGTAGTTCCCTTTCTCCTGCATGGATATAGTCAATCAACTCCAAGGCCAGTTCATATTTCCCAAAGGGAGGTATGAGGTAGTAGCCCCCGGCCACTTTAAAAGTTGCATCAATAAATTCCTTGGCGATGGCCAGCCCCTCCCGCACACCGGACTCCTTGTCAAGTCCCCTCATGCGGTCCCTGACAACCTCCGGTACGCTGATGCCAGGCACCTCATTATGCAGGTATTCGGCATTGCGTTCACTGACCAGCGGCATTATCCCCGGTAAAATGGGAATGCCGCAATCGCGGGTTAACTCTAACGCTTCGAAAAACAGGGCCGGATCATAAACCGGTTGAGTCTGGGCAAAAACTGCCCCGTTAGCCACTTTTTTGCGCAAACGCCCGGCCTGCACCGTCATGTTCCCGCTGTTGGGGTTGAAAGCAGCGCCGATGGTAAAGCCGGTGCCGTGACCGATCGGATTGGCAATCGCATTGACTCCGCGGTTTAAATCGTCAAGCAGCTTGATCAAGGTAAACGAGTGCAGGTCAAAGACTGACTTGGCGCCGGCATGGTCACCCATACTGGCGGGATCGCCAGTCACGGCCAGAATTGAGCGGATGCCCAGCAGGCTGGCCCCCATCAGGTCGGACTGCATACCGATCAGATTGCGATCGCGGCCGGTGATATGGATGATCACCTCGATCCCGACCTCTTTTTGAATAATGCTGCCCAAGGCAATGTTACCCATCCGTGGCCGAGCCAGCGGATTTTCCGCCAGATTAATAGCGTCCGCACCAGCCTCCTTCAAAAGACGGCTGCCTGCTATGATCCGGCTGCAATCCATTCCTTTGGGAGGATCAAGCTCAACCGTAATGATCTTGCGCACATTCCAGTCGTCCAGGAAGGAATGCCTGTCGGCCTGCTTCTTATGTAACGTCTCAGCCAGGCCAACAGAAACCTTTTTCTCCCGTTCAACCGGCCGCCGGCCCTGCAGGACCCGTGCAATGGCAGCTATATGCTCGGGAGAGGTGCCGCAGCAACCGCCAATCAGATTGGCGCCGGCAGCCACCATCTCTTGGGCCATGGAGGCAAAATAGTCGGGAGTGGCACGATAGATATACCGGCCATCACGGTATTCTGGAAAACCGCTGTTGGCATAGGCGGTAATCGGTTTATCCGTAAGGGCTGCCAGACGTTTGACCACCTTGACAAGTTCCAAAGGACCGGCCCCGCAGTTGGCGCCGACCATGTCGGCCCCGGCTGTGTGCATGGCGGAGCAAAAGGCTTCCACTGTGGTGCCGTCGCCGCTGCGCCCACCTTCCAGAAACGCCAGCGAGGCGCTGACCGGCAGGCCTGTCTCGCTGGCAGCCTGTACCGCGGCAGTCAATTGTTTCAGGGAGGCAAAGGTTTCCAGCATGAAAAAATCAACTCCCCCTTCGGCCAAGGCCTGGCACTGCGCGCGGAAGACAGCCTTGGTCTCCTCTTCGGTCAGTTCGGGTTCGTCCCCCTTGGCCCGCGCCAGAGGCCCCACCGAACCGGCCACAAAGATCGCACCTTTTCCTGCAGCGGCTTGACGGGCTATACGTGCGCCGGCCAGATTGATCGCGGCCACCTTGTGGCCCAGCCCGATAGCGGAAAGCTTGCTAAAATTAGCCCCGAAGGTGTTGGTCTCGATCACCTGCGCTCCAGTGGCCAGATACTCAAGCGCCAACTCCTCAACCAGATCCGGACGCACCAGGTTGAGGTGCTCGAAATTACTGTCAAGGCTGACCCCTTTGGCGTATAGCATGGTGCCAGCAGCGCCATCGCCGGTAAGAATCTGGTTTTGAAGGGCCTTCAATATATTCATGGGTGGTCTTTCTTCCTGATCTGGCTGTTTCTAAACCGGCAGGTCATTTGATGATCAAGCAATTATCGGGAAGGTTGCCCGAATTTCAAAGATGGGGTATAAAGGTTGCTTACGCTTTTTCATATGATTACGGAGCAACTGATGCACACAATTGTTCAATGGCTGTTGGATACCATCGGCGCCATGGGTTATCCCGGTATTTTCCTGCTTATGGCCATGGAAAGCTCGATTATTCCTGTGCCCAGCGAACTTGTCATGCCGCCGGCCGGTTTTCTGGCTTACCAGGGCCAAATGAACCTGTTGGGCACTATCCTGTGCGGCACTGCGGGAAGCCTGGCGGGGGCCTATGCCAACTATTATGCATCGCATTATCTGGGTCGCCCGCTGATTCTCAAATACGGCAAATATGTTCTGATCCCGCCGGAAAAGTTTAAACGGGTGGAGGATTTTTTCCTGCGCCACGGCGAGATATCTACATTCATCGGGCGCCTGCTGCCGGTAGTACGACACCTGATTTCCATTCCGGCCGGTCTTTCCGGCATGAACCACCTGCGCTTCTCGCTTTATACACTGTTGGGAGCCGGCATCTGGTGTACGATCCTGGCCGGAATCGGCTACGTCATTGGCAAAGAACAGGAAAAAATCATGCACTATTCCCACCAGGCCCTGGCTTGGGTGGTTATATTCAGCGCCTTCCTGATTACCATTTACATCTGGCGCTTAAAGAGAAACCGCCGCAGTCAGATCTAACGTATTAGAACTTAAACTCCATCAGAAGGCAAAAGGAATTTTCGGAGGATTAACATGCAGATGAAGCGCATCAAGCGCATCCACTATATCGCAACCGATTTCAGCGGCCCGGCTTGCTCCGCGCAAGGCTTTACCACGCGCCATGAAGGTGTATCGCGAACACCCTATAATTCACTCAATCTGGGAACCAATACCCTTGATCAACCCCACAGTGTCGAGGGAAACAGGAACCTTTTGGCGCGGGCCTTTGGAATCAGCCACGAGGCGCTGGTCACTGTACGCCAGGTGCATGGCAGCGACATTCTTGTGATCGATGAACCGAACGAGGACTACAGCCACTTCCTGAGCCTTGAAAGTGACGCCATCATCACCAATCAACCTGAGCTGATGATCGGGGTTTGTGTGGCCGATTGTGCGCCGATTCTGCTGATCGACCCTCACAAGCGGGTGATTGCCGCGGTGCATGCCGGCTGGCAGGGCACCGCCGCCAAGCTGGTTTCAAAAACCGTGGCAGGAATGACATCTGTCTTTGGGTGTGATCCCACCTCGATGCAGGCGGCGATCGGCCCCTGTATTGGGCCATGTTGTTATGAGGTTGACGCGCCGGTCAGGCAGGCCTTCAAACAAAACGAGGTGGCCTGGGATTCTTTTACTGAGCCGACCGAAACAGGTAAATGGCGGCTTAACCTCGCCTTGGCCAATCAGGATCTGCTACTTGCGGCCGGTATTCCGGCAAGCTCGATTCAGGTTTGTGATATGTGTGTCTCGTGTCAGCGAGAGCTATTTTTCTCCTATCGAAGAGATGGCGGTGACACCGGAAGACAAATGGGATTCATCATGCTAAGATAAATCTAATTTATTGGGATGGGTTGTTTCTTCCGGTATTTAATTCACTTTTAATGGATCTGATATGTTAGCTAAAGTTCTGAGCAGTGCCTTGATCGGCATCGACGCCATTCTGGTGGACGTAGAGGTCGACCTCGCACCGGGCTTGCCCGCTTTTGCCACAGTCGGACTGCCGGATGGCGCAGTCAAAGAGAGTAAGGATCGGGTGCGGGCCGCACTGAAGAACTCCGGCTACGATTTTCCCGCCCGGCGGATTACCGCCAATCTGGCACCGGCCGATATAAGGAAAGAGGGGGCCGCCTATGATCTGCCGATATCAATAGGTATTCTGGCCGCAACCGGAGTGATCACCGGCACCCGCCTGAAGAACTATGTCCTGCTGGGCGAACTTTCCCTGGATGGCACAATGAAGGAGATCCGCGGCGCATTGTCAATGGCCGTGGCAGCCAAACGAGCCGGACTGGCCGGGATTATCCTGCCGGTGGAGAACGCGGCTGAGGCGGCTGTGGTGGAAGGTCTCGAGATTATCGGCGCCACATCCCTGTCCCAGGTAGTGGAGTTTCTAAACGGCCGCGAAGAAATTGTCCCGTCCAAAATCGATCTGCAGGCCCTTTTCAGCAGCGGCTGTGAGTATGGCGAGGATTTCAGCGAGGTCAAAGGGCAGGAGCATGCCAAACGCGCCCTGGAGGTAGCTGCCAGCGGCGGCCATAATATCCTGATGATCGGGCCACCCGGCTCGGGCAAGACCATGCTGGCCCGGCGCATCCCGACCATCCTGCCGCGCATGTCGTTTGACGAAGCCATTGAAACAACCAAGATCTTCAGCGTCAGCGGTATCCTGGAAAAGGAACGGGCCCTGCTGGCAGTGCGCCCTTTCCGCTCTCCGCATCATACCATCTCCGATATCGGCCTGATCGGCGGCGGGACCACCCCCAAACCGGGTGAGGTCTCCCTGGCGCACAACGGCGTGTTGTTCCTGGATGAACTGCCGGAGTTCAAAAAAAATGTCCTCGAGGTCTTGCGTCAGCCGATGGAAGACGGCCGCGTAACCATCTCCCGCTCCCTGGTGTCCCTGACCTACCCCTCCCGGGTGATGCTGGTGGCGGCCATGAACCCCTGTCCGTGCGGTTATCTGGCCGATCCGATCCATCCCTGCACCTGCGTTCCGGTCGCCATCCATCGCTATCGTTCCCGCATCTCAGGTCCGCTCTTGGATCGGATTGACATCCATATCGAAGTACCGGCTGTCAAATACCGTGACCTATCCGATCGGGGCGAGGCCGAAAGTTCGCAAGCGATCGCCTTGCGGGTTGCGCGTTCGCGTGATATCCAGCAGGAGCGTTACCGCGGCACCCGAATCCATTGCAATGCCCAGATGACCCCCCGCTACATAAAAAAACATTGTGAACTGGACAACGCCGGCAGTCGTATGCTGGAGGTGGTTACCGACCGGCTCGGATTTTCGGCCCGCACCTACAACCGTATTCTCAAGGTAGCCCGGACGATTGCCGATCTGGAGGGGGGCGAACAGATCCAGGAAAATCATATCGCCGAAGCCATTCAGTACCGCAGCCTGGACAGGAAGACCGCCTAAAATGGGGGCCGACATGGAATTAGAACAAAAAAAGATTCTGGTAACCGGAGCCGCCGGGTTTATCGGTTTTCATGTTGCCAGGAAGCTCTTGGAACAGGGGCTTGAGATAATCGGCCTGGACAATCTTAATGACTATTACGAGGTCAGCCTCAAAAAGGCCCGTTTGCAGATCCTGGAGGAACAGCCCGGGTTTAGTTTTGTGCGAGCCTCGCTTGAGGATCAGCCAACAATAGAAGCCCTTTTTGATCAGGAGAAATTCGATCTGGTTATCCATCTGGCTGCCCAGGCGGGGGTCAGATATTCACTGCAAAACCCGCAGGCCTACATCAACAGCAATATCGTCGGGTTTATGAACATTCTGGAAGGCTGTCGGCACAACAGAGTTAAGCATCTGGTTTATGCTTCATCCAGCTCGGTTTACGGCGCCAATGCAAAGGTTCCTTTTGCGGTAAATCATAATACGGATCATCCGGTATCTTTGTATGCCGCCACTAAAAAATCAAACGAATTGATGGCCCATACCTATTCCAGCCTTTTTGGACTTCCCACAACCGGACTGCGTTTCTTTACCGTCTATGGTCCCTGGGGCCGGCCCGATATGGCATATTTTTCCTTTACCAGATCAATCCTGGAAGAAAAACCGATCGATGTCTTCAATAATGGGCATATGCAAAGGGATTTTACCTATATTGATGACATCGTCGAAGGAATAATCAGGGTGGCAGGACACATCCCTCAGCCTGATCCTGACTGGAGTGCAGGCAATCCCGATCCGGCCAGCAGTTATGCCCCTTATCGCCTCTACAATATCGGCAACAATAGCCCGGTAGAGCTGGGGCGTTTTATTGAGGTGATTGAACAAGCACTGGGAAAGAAGGCTAAAAAGAATCTGCTGCCCATGCAACCCGGCGATTTGCCGATTACCTTTGCCGATGTAAAAGACCTGACGCGGGATGTCGGTTTCAAACCGGCAACAGCGCTTGAAGATGGTATAAAAAACTTCACGGCCTGGTTTAGAGAATACTATCAGATGTAACCGCGTAAATAACCATTGTGACTTTAAAAAAATATTGGTAGAAAAGTAACTTTGCAATTTGAGCTGCTATGACTATCGCAAGGAGCGTATATAATGAAAAAAGCTTTGATTACAGGTATTACCGGGCAGGACGGTTCCTATCTGACAGAACTGTTGCTCTCAAAGGGTTACGAAGTACATGGCATGATCCGTCGTTCTTCCTCTTTCAATACCGGTCGTATCAATCATATCTATCGTGATCCCCATGAAAAGGATGTCCGGATGTTTCTGCATTACGGCGACCTCAACGATGCCAGCTCGATAAACAAGATGTTACGGGACGTCAAGCCTGATGAAATCTATAATCTCGGTGCCCAGAGCCATGTAAGGGTATCTTTTGACGTACCCGAGTACACCGGCGAAGTTGATGCCCTGGGGGCGGTACGTATTCTGGAAGGCATTCGTGAAACCGGCTTGAATACCAAATTTTACCAGGCCTCATCATCGGAGCTGTACGGCAAAGTAGTTGAAACCCCGCAGAAGGAAACCACCCCTTTTTATCCCCGCTCACCCTATGCCTGCGCCAAGGCCTACGCCTTTTACATAACCATGAACTATCGTGAAAGCTACGATATGTACGCCTGTAACGGTATTCTCTTCAACCATGAATCACCCCGCCGCGGCGAGACCTTCGTTACCCGCAAGATCACTCGCGCGGCTGCACGGATAAAACTCGGCATGCAGAAGTGCCTCTATCTGGGAAACCTGGATGCCAAAAGAGACTGGGGTTTTGCCGGCGATTATGTGGAAGCGATGTGGCTGATGCTGCAGCAGGATCAGGCCGATGACTACGTGATCGCCACCGGCGAAACCTATGCCGTGCGGACCTTTGCCGAAAAAGTATTTGAAAGACTGGATATGCCGCTGGAATGGCGAGGCAGCGGCGAAGCAGAACAGGGAATCGACAGAAAAACCGGCAATGTGATTATAAAAATAGATTCGAAATATTTCCGCCCGGCCGAGGTCGATTTGCTGCTTGGTGATCCGAGCAAGGCCAGGCGCGAGCTAGGCTGGGAGATTAAGACCAGTTTTGAGCAACTGGTGAACTTGATGGTTGATGAAGACCTTAAACAGGCCGAGCGTGAGAAGCGCGCCGATGGCGTGTAAGCGTTAGGAGTGAAGCGTGAGGGGTGAGGATGAGGCGGAAAAAGGAAACATCATGAGTTATGCGTATGGCAACAAGCTATGAGCCCTGTCAAAGACGTGTACTCCATTACCTCTGCATTTCCTCGTGAAGAAATTTATGGCTGATTTGGAGTACATACAACCCTCCGTTGATATGGCAGAGAAGATTGATACCATTTTTGGACTTTTGGGCGGACTCACGAAGTCACTTCGAGCAAGGAATATGCAATGACATCACCTCACACTTCACATATCACGCCTCACTCCAAAATTTTCGTGGCCGGCTCCAAGGGCTTGGTTGGCTCGGCGCTTGTGCGTCAGTTGCAAAAGCGTGGCTATGATAACCTTGTCTTACCTGAAATAGACGAGCTTGATCTTACCTGCCAGCAAGACGTAGCCGAATTTTTCATGCAGGAAAAGCCTGAATATGTTTTCCTGGCGGCCGCCAAGGTGGGGGGCATCCATGCCAACAACACCTATCCTGCGGAATTCATTCATATCAATCTGATGATCCAGAACAACATAATCCATAATTCCTATTTGAACGGCGTTAAACGTTTGCTGTTCCTCGGGTCGTCCTGCATCTATCCGAAACTGGCGCCCCAGCCGATGAAGGAAGAACATTTGCTGACCGGCTTGCTGGAGCCAACCAACGAGTCATACGCCATAGCCAAGATTGCCGGAATAAAGATGTGCGAAGCCTACAATCGCCAGTACAAGACCCGCTTTATTGCGGCCATGCCGACCAATCTCTATGGCCCGGGAGATAATTTCCATCCCGAGAACAGCCACGTGTTGCCAGCCCTGATCCGGCGCTTCCACGAGGCAAAGGAGCTGAAAAAACCCGAGGTCGTTGTGTGGGGCACCGGCACGCCACGCCGGGAGTTGTTGTATGTCGAGGATATGGCCGCCGGCTGCGTCTTTTTGATGGAACTTGGCGATGAGCAGATTGCACCTGAACTGCTGAGCTACCCTAAACCATGTTTCGTAAATGTTGGTACCGGTGAAGATGTAACCATCAAGGAGCTGGCCGAAACTGTCAGCCGTGTTGTCGGCTACTCCGGCAAGATTGTCTTTGATTCTACCAAGCCGGACGGAACACCTCGCAAGCTGGAAGATGTATCCCGTATCCATTCCCTTGGCTGGCGGCATTCCATAAGTCTGGAAGATGGCTTAAAAATTACCTACCAGTGGTTTCTCGAACATTCCCTTAATTAACAAAAAAGATAAATGAAGTAGTAAATGTAGTGTTAAAGAATTAAAAAAAGACTTTCCTCCATTTCAATCCTGAGACTCTCATATCTAGCTAGAACTCATAAATAATTGTAAAATCTACCTGACTGTGGTATTTATTTTTGATTTTTTAAATTGCTTTTGTGCAAACAAAGGCATTGGGTCCGGAACCTGAAAGAGCATAATCTTTAAGTTCGGAGATGGCCTAAGGCGATCCGACAGCGTCTGTTTGAGTATGTCCCCTTAGTAAAGCAAATTGTCAGCAATGCAGGAGAAGCTTGACACTGATAGAGTTTGAGCAACCGGGCAAATGGATATAATGCTTCAGGAATTCTATATACTGTCCCCGTAAGTTCTCGCGTCTCCGCGTGCAAATGCTTTTTTTAGGATAAACAACGGCCCTTATTAGTTCCCTTGAGGCGCATCAAGGGATTGATCGGGTGAACAAAGTGTAGATATGAAATAGGAATTTACGTAAGGTATCCCCCTAATTCTCACTTTTTCCAATGAGCCTGAAGAATGGCAGAAAGTCAAGCCTGACCCCAAAGGTACTCTTATTGTTACATCCTGTGAGGAATTCGATTTTTACAGTCAAGTGGCCGGTTCGGTCATGAGGACTGCCAATGAAAAGGTGTGGTCATCTATGTCGTTCCTTATTATTAATTCACTGGCTCCGTTTGGTTTTGTAATTAGGAACAATTACAACGGGTCCCTTCTTCAGGTAATTGCTCAAAAATGAAGAAAACATTGGCCTCAGAGACTCAGCCTAAGTTGAAATTTGTGACCCTGTTTCCCTTGGCCGAGAATGTGCATTTGATCAAGGATGTCGGGATGATCCCTTGCATAATGGCGCGCGAACTGGGCTTCGATTCAACCTTGGTCTGTTTTTCCCGTGCGGATGAAATGCCATATCTGCTGGATGAAGCAAAGCCTCTCAAGGTTCACACCATTCCTAAAAACCGTGGATACCAAGTTTACGGTTGGCCGGCCATTGGTTCAGTCCGCTATCTGCTCCGCAATGCTCGTTCCATCGATGTATTGCACTTGTTTCATTTCAGCAGTGAGACAATTATTCACTCCCTTCTCTACAAAATGCTGAATCCAAGGGGTGCGGTCTATATAAAGCTAGACTATAACTGTAATGAAAACATCACCTTGCCGAGGAACTTTATTTTACGTATAAAGCAGAGTCTGTCCTTTAGTCTTAGAAATATCTTTATAAACCTTGTGCCGACTTTAATGACAGTGGAAACCTCAATGGCATATGAGCATTTCCTTGATATTTATCCAGTAGCAAAATCACTGCTCAAGATCATGCCGAATGGTACTGACCGTGCCTGGTTGGATAGACATGGTTTCAAAGAGAGATCAAAGGTCAAGAAAAATCTTGTTTTGGCTGTGGGTCGCATTGGCGCTTATGTGAAAAATTCTGAGATGCTGTTGAACGCAATTTCCGCCCTTGATGTCAAAGATTGGTCTTTTGTATTTGTGGGCACCGTCGAGCCTGAGTTCCGAAAAAAGGTAAATGCGCTGTTCGAGCGAAGGCCTGAATTGCGTTCGCATGTTATGTTGACAGGAAACATCGATAATCGGACGGAACTATACGAATGGTATACACAGGCAAAGGTATTTTGCGTGACCTCTAGGTCTGAAGGTTTTTCGCTTGCCATGGTCGATGCATTGTATTTCGGCTGTTATGTTTTGACTACTCATATCAATTGCGCTGAAGATATAACTGACCACGCTTCATTGGGCTCCATTATCCTATCAGAGCAGGAATTGCAAGATGAGCTGGCTCGGATCATCAACGGTGAACTGGATATAGCGGCGAAGACCAGACGGATACTGGAACATTCTAATCGGTTTTGCTGGAGTAACATCTGCTCGGACTTGGCTTCTTGGCTGAGGCCTTCTCTGATTCGGCAGTGTAGCCACTGATGGGACTAGCAAAAGCGTTTTCCGGTTCAACCAAGAGAACCTCAGTCGGAATCGCCATGATCAGACTGATTCGGGCGATAATTTCCATCTTCGCGCTCACTGTCACAGCCCGTTACTTTGGCGTTTCTCAGGAACGCGACTTTTGGGTTCTAGGTACAGCTGCGGCAACAATCATGATGCAGCTTTTGTTTGGACCAATAAATGAAGTGTTTCGGACCCAGTCGGTCCATATTCGCTCCGAGCTGGGTGACGCTGTTCTGGCCCGGACCAATGCTTCCCTCAGTTCATTTTTCTTATGGGTCTCGATTTTAATCATTGTAACTATTGAATTGTTTCCGGGACTTGTCAGTCACATGATTGCTTCGGGATTGGTGGGACCAGAACGGGAACGCTTCGAATTCTTTGTGCGCTTGATCATCCCTTCTTTGGTATTGAATCAGCTTGTTAATGGCTGGATTTCTATTTTGAACGTATATAACGTATTCTATATTCCAGAGCTCTATGCGATCTTTTCCGGTCTTGCCAATATCCTTTTTATATTTTTGTTGACTAAAGTTTTGGGGATTGGCTCTTTGATAGTTGCGATGTATGCCACCACAATTGGGTTGCTGTTCGTGCTGGCCCGTGAAATATGGAAATTGCAATCCGGTCGTCTGATTGACCCATTCCCGAGTTTTTTGTTGTGCAAGACTATGATTGCCTGCGCTCTGCCCTTCTATCTTCCTTATTTTACGGGTCAGTTGGTAGCACTTGTCGAAAAGAAGGTAAGCGTAGGGCTAGGGGTCGGAAATGCTTCCCTTTTTGACTATGCCCAGAAGTTTGTGCAAGTGCCACAGGGAGTGATTATGGGAATCATTGCAACGGTGCTGGCACCGGCATTGGCGGCCCAGTTTGCACAGAACCAATCGCACCGCATGCGCGAAGATACCTGCGAATATTTGCGAATGATTTTCTTAGGATTGATTCCGATTACGATACTTTTCACAGTGAGTTCCGATGATTTAGTGATGCTGTTCTTTTCAAACAAAGTAAGTGCAGTTGACAGGTTCTTGATGGCAAAGGTCATCAGGATACTCGCGGTCGGTTTGTTCGGAGTTGTACTTTATTCCACTGCCGGCCAAGCGCTGGTAGCCCAAAAAAAGGGCAAAGTGTACGCCTTTGTTGCAGTGTTGGTGCAGATCATCATAGTTTTTTTAAACTTGGTGTGGGGAGGCATTTGTGGCCTGAATTTTCTGGCTTTCTCCTGGGCAGCTACCCATGTTGTGCTAGGGTTTGCGCTGCTCCTACTGGCGGGGGTTACCTTATCTGATATTTGGCGTAAGTTTAAGGCACCAATGCTTATTCTGGTGGGTTCGCTCCTGGCAGCAGAATGCTCCCATACCTTGTTAATTACCAAGAGCGTCGCATTGAACATTATAATTGCTGAGACTTTTGGGATAGCGTGCGCAGTGACCGGCCTGTATCTACTTCGTCAGCCTGAGCGTATCAGGATCAACGGGTGGTTGATTAGGCTGAGGGGAATAGGGAACTAATATTATTGTAAATTAATAATATGTTTCAGTCTTAAAAAGTATCTTAAAGTTACTGATTTGAGGCTCATCAAGGAGGCCTAGATTATGAATAAATGCCGTGTTTGTGGCAATGAGAAAAATTCCGAATTCACTGTTCAAGAGATGATGTTTGGTCTCCACGATGCGTTCCTGTATTTCGAATGTTCTTGTTGTGGTTGCCTCCAAATCAAAGAGGTTCCCTGTAATATAGCGAAATATTACCCTTTAAATTACTATTCATACAATGCTGCTACTGACTCAGGGTCTTTTGTAAAAAAGTTGTTAAGACGTATAAGGAATAATTTTGCGGTGTTCGATAAAGGCATCATTGGTCGGTTGCTATGCTTGTACAAACAGTCTTCAATAGACTTGAGGTCATTGTCGAGTCTTAATTTAAAGAAAGATATGCGAATTATTGATGTCGGCTGTGGAAATGGTAAACTGCTGTGCACTCTACAAGAGATTGGCTTTAAGGCCCTTCTAGGTGTTGACCCTTTTGTCAAACAGAACATTGACTATGCAAACGGAGTTAAAATTGTAAAGAATGAGCTAGAAAATATAAATGGTGCGTGGGATGTTGTCATGTTCCACCATTCTTTTGAGCATATTTTCGATCAGCTTGGCACATTGCATTCCGTTTATCGTCTCCTCGATGATCGTGGTACGTGTCTTATACGGGTGCCAGTTACATCGTCATTTGCTTGGAGACATTACGGTATAAACTGGGTTCAGCTTGATGCCCCCAGACATTTTTTTCTTCACTCCATACAAAGCATGGCCCTCTTGGCAGAGCAGGCTGGGTTTTATGTCGAAAGAGTTGTGTACGACTCCACAAGTCTACAGTTTATAGGAAGCGAGCTATATTTAAAGGGTGAGAGTCTTTCTGACATAAACACGGGTGAGCAAAAGGCATGGAATTGTTTTTTTTCCACGGCTGAATTGGAAAAATTTTCAGAGGAATCTGTGTTGCTGAATGCCAAAAAAGACGGAGATCAGGCTGCCTTTTACCTTAGAAAAATTCGTGCATGATAGTGTGCCTATTATTGTTGCACTGAACGATATCTTCCCCATGATAGTCTGAACAAACAACAATAAAATAATGAGAAATTATGTCAAAGAGCAAAGTATATATAATTATCCTCAACTGGAATGGCTGGAAAGATACAATTGAATGCCTTGAAAGCGTATTAAGGCTTGATTATGACAATTATCGAGTAATTGTATGCGATAATAATTCATCTGACGGTTCGCTTGAATATATCAAAGCTTGGGCTGAAGGACGCTTGGATGTATACCTTTCACAAGCTAATCCCCTTCGCCATCTTTCTTTCCCACCGGTTGTCAAACCAATCCCACATCGGCTATACGACAGGAATGACGCCGAGAAAGGTGGGGTTGAAGATGACTCCAACTTTGCTTTTATTTTAATCCAGACGGGAGACAATTTAGGCTTTGCTGGCGGAAATAACGTGGGATTGCGCTATGCTCTGGCTAAAGGAAATTCTGATTTTGTATGGTTGCTTAATAATGACACAGTGGTTAGTCAGAGCTCCCTTACGGAGCTTGTTGACAGAATGGCTCGATATCCTGACGCTGGCATGTGCGGATCACTATTGATTAATTATCAACAACCAGACCTTATTCAGGCTGCAGGAGCCGAGTTTGACTATTATCTTGCACGTGGTCAGCATCTCCTTGAGGGAATTCCAGTCACAACGCCCCTTATAGAATCAGATATCATAAAGCGGATGGACTATGTTGTTGGTGCCTCAATGCTAGTCAGGAGGATCTTTCTGGATAAAATTGGCTTGTTTAATGAAATTTATTTTTTATATTTCGAGGAAATTGACTGGGCCTTACGTGCCAAAAGCTTTTTTAACATTGCTTTGTCAGTCAATAGCCATGTTTATCATAAAGAAGGCGCCAGTATCGGACGCCCAAAGAATAATTGTTACTCATTGTATTATGCACAATTAAATCGACTTCGTTTTTCGTATCTGTATAATCGAAGAAATGTCCCTCACGTGTTTCTGCACGTTTTGGGCCATGCATGTAAAGCAATAGTTATGGGGCGTTTCTCGATGTGCTTTACCTCCTTGCGAGCTGCTTTTAACTTTGTTAAGACCATTATTTCAATTCAGGGGAATTTAAATTAATGCTAGGAATACGTTACATAAATACCTTTTGTCATAGAACGCAACTTTTGCAGTCCTTCAACGCATCACCCTTAGTTATTTGTTCTTTTGTAGCATCTGAGGGGGAGTATGGCGAGGCACAGAATAACGTGTTATGACAGAAGCTATTTGCTGCTCATGGTGACGGACACTATAGCTTGATAATGAGCGCCTACATGGATGCTTTCGAAAAAACTCAAAAAACCTGTTTTCAGCTTCGTGTTACACTGGTATTACTGAGGTAAATCAGTAAAAGAGAATTTGCGAGGCCATCAATATGAATAAAATACTTTATATAAGTACAAGCTTATCTTCTAATGCCAGTGGAGGCAGAACTCTTTCTGAAGCAAATCTTGAAATACTTAAAGCCTGTTGCAATACTGATATTCGTGTATTGTCTGTTGGAAGGGTTAATACTAAGTACATAAATATTACATCAACATCAAACACATTTCAAACGGCTCTAGCCAACCTCAGACTGTATTCTGGTTGCCTTCATAAAAATGCCTTTGATGCTATTATCAATGAAATTGCTGGAGAAAAACCAAGCATTTTATATTTTGATACATCACTGTTTGGGCGGTTAGCATTAGCAGTAAACAAATTGTTTCCGGAAATTAAAATTATAACTTTATTCCAAAATATTGAATTCGATTTCAAGTTACAATGCTACTCTGGCATCAAGCGAATCCTATATACTCCTGCTATTTTCTCAGATTGGATGAATGAACGCTGGGCAATCCGTTATTCAGAGACCATAGTTGCACTGCATAAGAATGATTCAATTAGACTGCAACAAATATACGGTCGCAAAGCTGATTTTATTCATCCAATTTGTATTGCTAGTAATATAGTAGAAACCGCAATAAGTTCTATAAATCCACATAAATTACCTGACGAATATATTCTTTTTGTTGGATCGGCATTTCCACCTAACTTAGAAGCAATAAAGTTCCTTTGTGATAAAGTAATGCCTTATTTGGATATACATTTGATTGTTGTTGGCTCAAATCTGGAGAACTATCGACAAATGTTTTCTGCTAATAATGTATCAGTTATTGGCAGTGTTAGTGATCTAACTCCTTTTTATGATAACGCAAAGTTAGTTGTTACGCCAATTTTTACTGGCGCTGGTATGAAAGTGAAAATAGCTGAAGCACTGATGCATGGTAAATGTGTAATAGGGAGTAAATTTTCTTTAATCGGTTATGAAAAGGCGGTTGATCGAGGCGTTTGTATAGTAGCTAATTCTGCAAATGATTATGTTGAGTTTATAAAAAATTACAAGACATCTTCAGCAGTTAAATTATTGGCAAAAGAGCTTTTTTTGCAAGAGTTCAGCCTTTCAGCGGGGATTACGCGTATGAAATATATTCTTGGAATGGTAACTTAAGATGGGCTCAGATATTTACACCTTTTCTTGGATAGCATTTGTTGTTCGCTGATCTGTTGAGTCATTCCTGCCCCCATAACCTGACGGCTCCTGCTAATAATCGTAACAAGTTCTGACAAACCCATAAATTAAACGGAATCCGTATTGTGTTTAATCTAATTCGTAAAATAAAACTTGATCATCACATATTATTTTTACTCGGCTTTGTGTATTATCTTGTTATTCCTCCAATGATTGGCTCCTTTGAATTTCTTGCTGACTACCCTGGAATGTCAAGATGGATCGCTGATTTTAATGAAATAACTGTTTCAAAACTAGTAACATATTTTTGTGTTATATTTTCATACCTTATCTCTTTTATTTTTGGATCATTTTTTATAGTCTTTATCCGGGGCAGCAGGAGGCTTTCTACTCAACGTAATATTCGTCTAAATTTAAACTATTTTTCTATTTTGATATTCATTGCTATTTTGATTATTGTTATAAAACATCACGCGATTTTGTTTACTGGTTACAATGAATTATATGACATCTCTGTATTAGGACCACTTACTACTTTGTCAATATTGCAAACATATATTGTGCTATATCATCACGTCAGCAACTCGGCTAAAAGCATATTATACACAGTATCGCTCATAACGCTGTTTATAATTTGTACAATTATCATGGGACTCGGATCCAGAATGTACGTATTGATTCCAATTATTGCTTTATTGATTTTTAAAAGTACTTTTTCAGATAATACAATTTCACTTGGTAAGTATATAACACTAGGTGTAGTTATTTTAATATCAATGTTGACTATAGGTGCCTGGAGGATTGGCGCTACTTTCGACCCCGGTTTTTATTCATATTTATTTTTTGCAGAACCTATTTTTACTTGGTGGAGCGCAAGTACATTCCTGGCAAATAATGACTTAGCACCCATCGCACTACCAACAAACTTTATCTCATCGGTGCTTAATTTTGCTCCAAGTTTCTTGTTTGAGAATAAATCTGACTATCTATTAGATTTGCATAGTGTTTATTCTTATAATGCTCCATTTGGCGCAGACAGTATCTTCGTATCTGTACAAGGCAACTTCGGCTATGTGTATGGAATATGCTATATGTTCTTAATCGGTTTATATTTCAGTGTGATTAAAGTGTTATCTGGGCACAGCTCGTTTTTAAAAACCTACTATATTTTAATTTGTGCGGTTTTGCCGTTTCAATTTTTTAGGGATTCATTTTCAATTATCAATAAGCAATTATTTTGGAACATGCTTATCTTGCCGGTTCTATTGTATACCATTTCATTTTGCTGGAATAGGGCAAGCAGGGCGTATTACATCAAGAAGGGCTGACAGCACATGAATGTTGTATTGGATCACATTGTTTTCCATCTTCAGAATGCAGGTGGAATATCCACATACTGGTACGAACTTTCCAAATATCTTGTAAAACAACAAGACACTATAATCAGTCACACACTTATGAATACTGTATCCGAGGGTATTCACTCCAGTTGGGTAGATTCATTACCACGTACAGTAATTGACAAACGTCCTCTCAAGCTTGCTAGATATCTAAAAGCCCCTGTAGGAATTAAAGGCAAAGCGATATTTCACTCAAGCTATTATCGGTTGCCTCAGCGAACTGGACTGGCTACGGTTGTCACGGTCCATGATTTTACCTACGAACACTTCAGAAAAGGGTTGCCTCGTTTGGTTCATACAAAACAAAAAAATACTGCTATTTGTCATGCTGATGCCATTATTTGTGTTTCTGAGAATACTAAACAAGATCTACTGTTTTTTTTACCAGAAATTAACGAAGCCAATATACATGTTATACATCATGGGGCTAGTGAAGACTATCGGAGGCTGTATGGTACTATTTCTGAATTTCCAGAACTACAACAAAATCCGTTTGTTTTATTTGTTGGTGATCGTGGTTGCTACAAGCGCTTTGATATAGCGGTATTAGCGACCAAACGACATGCAAAGCTTTCTTTAGTGATCGCTGGTAGCCAACTGTCAAAACAAGAGATCGATTTTCTCAATATCAATTTGCATAACCGTTGGCGTTATATTGGACGTATCAGCAACATCATACTGAATATACTTTATAATCTTGCATTTGCTCTGATCTATCCTTCGTCATATGAGGGATTTGGAATGCCGGTTCTTGAGGGAATGAAATCTGGTTGCCCAGTGATATGCTCAAACCTTTCCTCAATACCGGAAGTAGCTGGAACTGCCGCTGTGCTCGTATGTGAACAGTCGTATGAAGCATATGCCAATGCAATTGAAATATTATTTAATCCTAAAATAAGGGCGGCCATCGTTGAGTCAGGGCTAAAACATTCAGCTTCTTTTACTTGGGAAAAATGTTGTAAAAGTACTCTTGATGTTTATCGAGAAGTTTATTCTCAGAAGTTTGGTTGCGAGTACGTAGTATGAATAATGTCTACATTTCTATTATAACTGTTGTTCGTAACGGTGAGGCAACCATTGGTGACTGTATGGCTTCGGTATTGAGACAGGCTGAACAACCATTTGAATATATTGTCATTAACGGAAGTTCAACTGACAGGACCCTGGACGTCATTAAGGAACACAGTGGGCTAAATGTAAAAATAATCTCAGAGCCTGATGGCGGGATTTACGATGCCATGAACAAAGGAATAAATTTCGCAACTGGTGATGTGATCGGTATTCTCAATGCGGATGACTTTTTCTCTCACACAGAAGTATTGCATAGAGTGGTTGCTTTATTTAACGATCCTAATGTTGACTGCTGTTATGGTGATCTTGAATATGTTGATTCTAAAAAATTAGCCCGCAACGTGCGGTACTGGCGATCAGGCGTTTATTCACCCGAGAAACTATATTGGGGCTGGATGCCGCCCCATCCCACTTTTTTCGTTCGCAGATCATTGTACGAGCGGTTCGGCAATTTTCGTCTAGACATGGGGACATCCGCCGATTATGAACTTATGCTCCGTTTCCTGCTCAAATACGGGGCAAGAGCTACCTATATCCCTGATGTGTTAGTAAAGATGCGCACGGGAGGTGCAAGCAATGCAACATTCCGTAAACGCCTACTGGCAAACTGTATGGACAGAAAAGCGTGGCACGTTAATGGATTAAAACCATATCCATGGACGCTGTACTTGAAACCTCTTTCTAAACTCACTCAGTATATTTGGACTCGTGGTTCTTTAAGCGAATTGTAAACACAACTATGCTGCCACCAGACGATATTGTGCTGGAAATAGACCTTCTTTTCGGATTGCTGGGTGGCCCCATGAAGTCACTCCGTGCCAGGATCATTAAATGACCACTAACCCTTCACATATTACCCTTCCCCCCCCACAAGTTACCCCTCACAAAAAGGCCTTAATAAGTGGCATTTCCGGTCAAGATGGTGCTTATCTGGCCAAACTTCTGCTCGACAAGGGCTACGAAGTGCACGGCTCGGCCCGTGACGCACAGATGGCTACTTTTTACAATCTACAACTGCTCGGTGTTAAGGATCAGGTCAAATTTCACTCCATGGCACTTAACGACTTCAGGAGCGTCCTGCAGGTGTTGTACAAAGTACAGCCAGACGAAATTTACAACCTGGCCGGGCAAAGTTCGGTCGGTCTTTCATTTGATCAGCCGGTAGAAACCCTGGAAAGCATCAGCGTCGGTACTCTCAACCTGCTGGAGGCCATCCGTTTCACCGGCAGAGTGATAAGACTGTACAACGCCGGCTCCAGCGAATGCTTCGGCAATACCGAAGGACACCCAGCTGATGAAGAGACCCCCTTCCGCCCACGCAGCCCCTATGCAGTCGCCAAAGCTACCGCCTTCTGGGAGGTAGCCAACTACCGCGAGGCGTACAACCTATTTGCTTGCACCGGTATTCTTTTCAACCACGAATCCCCCCTTCGCCCGGAACGCTTCGTTACCAAGAAGATCATAAAGTCTGCTTGTCGAATCGCAGCCGGCAGCCCAGAAAACTTACATCTTGGCAACATCTCCATTGCCCGTGACTGGGGGAGCGCCGAGGAGTATGTTGAAGCGATGTGGCTTATGCTGCAACAGAAACAGCCGGAAGATTTCGTAATCGCTACAGGCGAGACCAATACCCTGGAAGATTTTGTTGCAATCGCGTTCCAAGCTGTGGGGCTGAACTGGCGGGACCATGTCATAAGTGACCCGGCGCTCTTGCGACCTTCCGAAATCATGGTCAGCAGGGGAAATCCTAAAAATGCTTTTCATAAGCTTGGTTGGCGGGCAACCCTCAAAATGCATGATGTGATTACCTTGATAATCAACGCAGAGCAGAACACTAAAAATTGAGACGAAGAGAAAAAAGAGCTTGAATGCAAGGTAGATGCGTACTGCCTGATGACCAATCATGTCTGAACAAGGACAACACGTCATGCCGGTTGAGATAAAATTAGGGAAAACAGCCACCCGCCAGTTGTTAGCCGGGCTTGAAAAATGGATTGAATTGGCAGGAAACAGAGTGACGGATCCCACAATGATTATCTATGGCGGTGCGGAAAGCTATCGTTATAGAGGAATACTAGTCGTTGGCTGGTTAGAATGTGGAAAAATTCTTGCAAAACATAACGCAGATAGCCAACCATGAACCCACTTACCTTGATTTACATTTTCCTTTCCGCTCTGATGGTCTCCGTACTCATGATCCCCCCTATTTCGCATCTTTCAATACGCATTGGAGGCATTGACAAGCCGAACGCACGTAAAGTACATTGCACCGAAACTCCCCGCCTGGGCGGCATCGCCATCTTCTGCGCCTTTCTTTTTTCTGTCTTATTTTTTATCGACATCGACCGTCAGACCAAGGCATTTCTGGCAGGAGCCATTGTGATCTTCCTGACCGGTCTGGCCGATGACCTGACCGGTTTAAGGCCCCGCAACAAGCTGATTGGCGAAGTACTTGCAGCCACCCTGGCAATTCTCTCCGGCGACATCAGTATAACGACATTAGGCAATCCGCTCGGCCTGGGCGAGATTCAGCTAGGTATTTTTGCCATTCCGTTCACTATTTTTGCCGTAGTGGGAGTCATGAACGCTATCAATCTTATTGATGGCCTGGATGGTTTGGCTGGCGGAACATCAGCCGTTGCCTGTCTAGCCTTTGGCGTTCTCTCCTGGAATGCAGGAAACATTAGCATGTTGGCGCTAATAATTGCCTTGCTGGGTGCAATAGTCGGTTTCCTGCGCTACAACACCTATCCAGCTAAAATATTTATGGGAGACTCGGGCAGCCTGTTTCTGGGCTACTGTATGGGCTTTTTTTCAGTTATGTTGTTGAATAAGTCTGGAGGGGCGGTTTCTCCAGTGGCGCCGCTCATGATCCTGGGCGTTCCTATTCTGGATACACTGGTTGTTATGGGGGGGCGGAAACTCAGTGGCGTTAGCATTTCCAGCCCGGATAGAACCCACATCCACCATCGTTTGCTGGGTCTTGGCTTTGGCCACCGTTTTTCCGTGTTGCTTGTCTATGGGTTGTCATATCTTTTGGCTGTATTGGCACTTCTGCTGCATGGTACCCGTGATTCGATTCAGGTTATTGTTTTGATAATATTTTGCATCTTTTTATATTCCGTACTCCATGTCTTGGCTACCTCGGAAAAGGCCCAACAATTTCCTTTGCTGAAAAGTAACACGACAATACGACAAACAAATACCTTTCGCACGTTAATAGAGTACAGTCGTTACCTGCTAGTGGTCATGAAATATCTACTGTTGGTGATAATCTCACTGGTCATTATTGTTAAACCTGATTACCCGGTAAATATTGCCTTGGGATGTGGCCTGCTCTTAGTCTTCATGTCCGGACTATTTATGTTAGGAAAAGGATGGAGCAACTCCCTGCTGCAATCGGTTATCTATTTCAGCGGCCTGATCAGTATCTTCATTATCGAAAATTACGGTCGCCAAACCGAGCTGGCCGGCTTTGAGTTGATCTGGGTCTCTCACACCCTGTTTGCTTGTCTGCTTGTCGCCGTTGCTATCAAGGTTGTTTTGCGCAAGCGGGCAGGGCATCTGATCAACACCCCCTTCGAATACCTGATTTTGTTTGTTGTGGTTGCTGTACCGTTATTGCCTACCGATATTACTGCCAAATTTCATTTGATGAGCGTGGCCGCCAAATCGGTTATCATATTTGCCGCCTACAAGCTGATTCTAATGCGGCAGGCCCGCAACAACCGTAAAATACTGGCAGCAACATTCGTTGCTTTATTGGCGCTGATTATACGTATTGTTTTTCAACAATATGGTCAGTAGTTCGCCAATACGGGCAAACGCCTGATTAAAGCCCCCAAGATCTACCTGCGAGATTCCGGTTTGCTCCATGCGCTCTTGAACCTGGCCGATAACAACATGCTGTACAGCCATCCTGTCGTTGGCAGCTCTTGGGAAGGGTTCATTATTGAACAGATACTGGCTACATTACCCGTGGGGTGGCAGGCTTTTTTTTACCGGTCCAACGCCGGAGCGGAAATTGATCTGGTGCTTTTAAGCGGCGGTTCACCGGTGGCGGTTGAGGTAAAATACTCATCCACGCCAAAAGTATCCAGAGGTTTTTGGCTGGCTTTTAATGATCTGACCTGTAAACGCGGTTATGTCATTTATCCCGGCGAAGAACGATATCCGATCGGAGATAATGTGTTCGCTTTACCGGTCAGCCAATTGGGAGAGATTACGGAAATATGAAAATTGCTCTACGGAAATGGATATTAATTATCAGCGCGCTGCTGACGTTTCAGGCTGCACCACTATGGGCCCTTTCCTCCGCCAATATCCCCCTCGACAGCCCGATCTATGGTTATCTCGACAAACTGGCCGGATTTGGCCTGATCAGCAGCGATGTCAAAGGCATCAAGCCTTTCAGCAAGGCCGAGGCGGCCCGCATGCTGCTGGAGGCTGAGCAACGCCTGTCAACTCAGTCGTCCGCTGCGCCGGCCTTGGCCCATGAACTGCTAGCCCGCATCCGTGAATTGATTCCGCGTGAAGTGTCCATGCGGCAAACTCCCGACAAGCGACCTGCGTTCCTGGATTACAACCCTGTATCGTCGCTGCGGCTGCGCTATGTCAACTTGAACGGGGCTCCGCGGGATTATGAACGCCAGGTGCATGATCCCGGTGATGACGGCGTCTTCGGCATCGGCTCCGGTTTGCGCCCAAAGAACCCCTACCCTTCGCCAGTTACTCAGCGCGGTAGTGAAGGGACGCCGTTAGCTGAAAACAATAATGGTGTTGTCTATCGTCAGGGACACAATGGCGAGTTGCGTTGGGCGGCTGAGGGATATCTCAGCGACAAGGCGGTTGGCTTTCTGGAGCCGGATATAGGTTATACCCGAAGCGGTTCTGATGTCTCACTGAAGCTCAATCGCGGCTATATCAAGTTAGGGGGCGATTGGCTGGAGCTTGAGGCGGGTAAGGATGAAAACTGGCTGGGCCTGGGCTATCGCGGCAATATCACCCTCACTAATAACGCCGAAAACTTTACTCAAATCAAGCTATCCAGCCCGGAGCCATTCCAGGTAAAATATATCGGTGCAATGAAGTATGCCTTGATTGCGTCACGCTTCGAAAAGACAGTGACAAATGGTTTGGAGCGTCAGCCCTGGTTCTACGCTTTCAAGCTTTCTGCCAAACCGACCAATAATCTGGAGATAGGTTTCAATCTGGGACGCCAAGTGGGAGGCCCGGGGGTAAATAATGGAGTCGGCGATACCCTGCGCGGCCTGATCGGCGGGACCAGCGCCGACAATTCCAACGGCCTGGCCGGGTTCGAAGCCCGCTACCGCATCCCTTGGCTAGCCAATACCGAACTGTATGGTGAGTTTTCCGGCGAGGACACAGCCGGGTTCTGGCCGATTGTGGAGAGCTACGTGGCCGGCTTCTACATTCCGCGTCTAAGCGCTGATGGCAGGGATGACCTCCGTTTCGAATTTTTCCAGGGCAATCAGATCCTGTACACCAACGGCACCTTTCCGGCCGGCTACATCTACAAAAATTTGCCGATCGGCCACTCGCAGGGGGGAGCCACTCAGGATTTCTTTACCCGCTACAGCCACTGGTTCAGCGTGCGCAACAATCTGGCCCTGGAATACATCTACACCAACCGTGGCATGGTTGGTCGACTGCCGGACCAGGCTGTGGAGCGCAAGCACGCCGGTCGCATCTCCTGGACCTTGCCGATTTACGGAAATATTGATTCTAAAGTCTTGTATGGAATTGAAAAAATCTCGAATTTAAATCTGGTGGGAGGCGCCGAGCGGACGAATCAAATCCTTGCCGTAGAACTTCGCTATCGCTATTAGCGAGATTTTGAATTTTGGTTATTCCGGAGACATCCAGATAACGGCTTTTGCGTTCAACATGGGTAGCGAGACAGCCTGGGCCCTTGGCACCTTCCGTATCTCAAAGATTCCGATAGCCTCAAAAGAGGCAAGGGAAACGAATTATTGGCTCCGATTGCTGCTGGATAGTGAAATAGTAGATAAAATTGGAGATTGAAGCGCCGTTGGTCGAGTCAGAATCGTTCATACATATTACGTCAATTGTTAAAACTTCTGGGTCGCAACGCAAATAATTCAAAATCCAGATTTCAAAACTCAAAAATGAATTTGGTTTATCCTTGCAATTCAGGTAATGAAACTCCATAATTGCATACATGATATCCCGTCTGCTTTATCCTAAGCTATCAGAAGCGCTTGCCAACTCTCCTGCAGTTGCCCTGCTTGGGCCTCGCCAGGTTGGCAAGACTACTCTTGCCCTTGAGATTGGCCAAACCGTCAATGCTCTCTATCTCGACCTTGAATCCGAGCAGGATCTGGCCAAGCTTGCTCAGCCGGAGCTGTATCTTGCAGATCATCAGGACAGGCTGGTCATTATCGATGAGGTGCATCGCCTTCCTGGCTTGTTTCCTCTTTTGCGAGGTCTCATTGATCAGGGACGTCGCGCCAATCGGCGTGCCGGGTGCTATCTGCTGCTGGGATCTGCTTCACTTGATCTGCTGAAACAGTCCGGCGAAACATTAGCAGGACGCATCGCCTACCTTGAACTATCCCCCTTTAATGTATTGGAAACCGTTGAGCTGCCATCAGAAAATCTGTGGGTAGCGGGCGGATTCCCGGAAAGTCTGCTTGCCCCTGACCCCCGGCAGAGTCTGCGCTGGAGACAGGATTTTATCCGTACCTACCTTGAAAGAGATATCCCTCAGTTTGGTCCCCGAATCGCTGCTGAAACATTACGTCGTTTTTGGATCATGCTGGCCCACAATCAAGGTGGACTGCTGAATACGGCTCAATTCTCCCGTAACCTCGGTGTCGATGTAAAAACAATCAACGGCTACCTTGATCTCCTTGTTGACCTGATGCTGGTACGGCGTCTCCCTTCCTGGCATGCCAATATCGGAAAACGTCTGGTAAAGTCTCCCAAGGTGTATGTGCGTGATAGCGGGCTTGTTCATGCCCTGCTTGCTATCCAGGATAAGGAAAGCCTGCTTGCCCACCCCGTTGTCGGGCAAAGCTGGGAGTGTTTTGTGATCGAAAACCTGATTGCCGCCGGAATGGGGCACGTACAGGGTTTTTTCTATCGTACCGGCGGCGGCGCTGAAATAGATTTGCTTTTGTTGTGGCCGGATGGCAACCTTTGGGCAGTTGAGGTTAAACGCAGTCTCAGCCCGAAGCTTGAGCGTGGATTCTACTCAGCCTGTGATGATCTGAATCCTGCAAAAAAGTTTGTTGTGTATCCTGGTGTTGAGCGCTACCGGATTGCGTCTGATATAGAGGCTATATCGCTTGCGGCATTGGCTGCACAAGTAGAGGAAAAAGAAAGGGCACTATGAGGATTTCGGAGACTTATATCGACATCCTTGAACAAGAAGTAGTTCGCAGCTTTTTGCCTTCACCGATTTCAATTCAAAATTCACCATTCAAAATTCAAAATTGCCTTTCCATACCTCATTTGCGGTACAGCCTGGTCTTTATCAGGTGGCACAAACTTGGATAAAAAATGCACAGGTAAAAATATAATGTAAAACCAGCATTTTACATGCTTTTTAAAAATTGGCACGCTGACTGCATAATACCAAGATACAAAACAAATCCTTTGGAGGTAGTACAAATGAAAAAAGTTCTTTCCACAATCGTTGCCGCCCTCGTAGCCGTTTCCTTCTCCGCAGTTGTTTTCGCTGCTGATGCCGCTAAGCCTGCTGCTGAGCCTGCAGCTCCTGCTGCTGACGTGAAAAAAGAAGAGAAGAAACCTGCTAAAAAAGCAAAAAAAGCAAAAAAAGCTAAAAAAGAAGTGAAAAAAGAAGAAGCTCCTGCTGCTGCTCCTGCTGCAAAGTAATTCTTTTTTCAATGTTGGTATAAAAAAGCCGCATCTTAGGATGCGGCTTTTTTATTTTGTGGCTTTGATGTAGTCTAAAAGAAATACGAGCAAAATAGAGACAGCTATGAATGATCATATCGTCAGGGGAATCAGCAATGCCGGAGGAATTCGTGCATTGGTCTGCACAGCCGGCAATTTAGCCCGCGAGATCTGCGAGCTGCAGCAAACTTCAGCCACTGTCAGTATTGCCTTGAGTCGCGGCTTGGCTGGTGGTGCGCTCATGGGGGCCCTGTTAAAAGAGGGGCAGCGGGTTGCTCTCAAATTCGAAGGCAACGGCCCTTTGAATAAATTGCTGATTGAGGCCGATAGCGATGGTGCGGTGCGAGGCTGTGCCGGTAATCCTGCGGCCGAGGCAGAGCCTGTAAATGGAAAATGGAATGTGCCCGGCATCCTCGGCAAAGCGGGATTTTTGACGGTCTCCAAAGATCTCGGGCTGGGGGCCGAGCCTTATCGTGGCATGGTCCAACTAAGCACCAGCGAGATAGGAGATGATCTGGCGCTTTACCTGACTGATTCAGAACAGATTCCCTCGGCCGTCGGCGTAGGGGCCGTCCTGGATCAGGCCGGCCATGTTGTTGTTTGTGGCGGCTTTTTGGTGCAGGCCTTACCGTTAGCAGATGAAACCGAAATAGAGGAAATAATGTCCAACATATCGGTACTGCCGCCGATATCCGAGCTATTACACCAGGACGGTCCCGATGCGCTGCTGGCAAAGATCTTTGGCAAGATTCCGTATACCCACCTGGAAACCAGGGATATCTTTTTTCGCTGCGGCTGCAGCCGTGAAAAGGTTGAGCAGGCCATGCTTTCATTTAGCCGGGAAGAACTTGTCGATATAATCGCCAAAGGCGAAGATATTGATATTACCTGTGAGTACTGCCGTCAAACCTACAGACTGGGCAGATCCGAAATCTCAAAACTTTTGTTACCGTCTGCAGCACCCAGCCATTGACTTCATGCGCACCATCCGACTAACCATTGAATATGACGGAACCGATTATGCCGGCTGGCAGGTTCAGCCTAACGGCTTGGCCGTACAGCAGGTAATCGAAGAGGCGCTGTTGCAACTGTTGAGGGAAAAGGTGCAATTGCGTTCGTCAGGCAGGACCGATGCCGGGGTGCATGCCCGCGGCATGGTGGCCGCCTTTCAGACAGAGACAACCGTACCGCTGCGGGCCTATGTGGATGGCACCAACCGTTTTTTACCCGCCGATATTGCCATTCTTGACGCAATTGAGGTTTCCCCCGATTTTAAAGCGATCAAAGACGCCCGCGCCAAACATTACCGTTACTCGATTCTCACCTGTGGGGTACGCTCACCCTTGCAGCGTCTCCATGCCTGGCATATCCGCGAACCACTAGATCTGGCTGCCATGAATAAAGCCGCTCAAAGCTTTGTTGGCAGACATGATTTCGCTGCTTTCAGGGCCTCTAACTGTGCTGCAAAAACAACCACCCGCCGGATTGATTCGGTTAGCATCCGAAAAGATGGCGACTTTATCATTATTGATGTACTCGGTGAGGGTTTCCTGAAGAATATGGTGCGAGTGATGGTAGGGACACTGGTTGATATCGGCAAGGGCCGTTTCGCAGAGGATTATATTGCCTGGCTCCTGCAGGACAGGGACCGAAAAAAAGCCGGCGTTACAGCGCCGGCTTGTGGATTGTGCCTGATGAAGGTTTATTACTGCAATAGCTATGAAGACTTGATCAACCCTACTTTTCCGCCAGAAGCTTCTTGACCAGATTATCCATCGAGCGGCCGATTTCGTCGGAAAATCCTCGATAGATCTCGGCCACCTTTCCCTTCTTGTCTATGACAAATACAACCGGAACAGAAATAATGCCGTAATCAACTTGTATCTGCTCAGGCGTCAATGCCACTGGATAGCTGATTTTGTATTCATCGCTAAATGATTTGATCGCCCTTTCGCCATCTTCATCCATACTCTGACCAAGAATCTGTAAACCTTGTTTGCCGTACTTGCGGTTCATCTCTACAAGATGTGGAATGCCAGCTTTACAGGGGGGACACCAGGTGGTGAAAAAATCCATGATCAATACATAACCGCGGTAGTTATCCAGTGAAACCGACTGGCCCGAAGTAGTAATAACCTTGAAATTCGGAGCGACTTGGCCAACACGAAGCCCGGCAAGGACTTGTACAGGAGCCATCGTTACAATAGATATTAAAAAAAATAGTAACAGCCTGTGAATCAGCCGACCGGAAGTCATGGTATTAAATTGCTTTGGCAATCAAAGCATCGAGTTGTGATTTTGGCACGGCACCAACAATCTGGTCAACCACTACTCCGCCTTTGAAAAGGATCAGGGTTGGTATTCCACGAACCCCGTATTTTCCGGGCGTAGCAGGATTTTCATCAACGTTGACCTTACCAACCTTGATTTTGCCTGTATATTCATCAGCTACGGCATCAACGAGAGGAGCAATCGCCTTGCATGGTGCGCACCAGGTCGCCCAGAAATCAACCAGCACCGGTATATCCGATTGCAGGACCTCCCGATCAAAATTTGCGTCGGTGAAAGCAATTACCTTTTCGCTGGCCATACTTTGTTCTCCTTTAAGGGTTAGAAGTTTTTTTAATGATATACCAGGCAGGGAAAAAATCAAGCTCAAAGGCATCAAGCCTGAAATGGAAAACTATGATCTGCCATATAAGACCTTTGGGTTGAAAAACACCTACAAAAGGGTATGCTATATCTCGTACTAAAGGAGAATCAAATCACGTGTCTAACATGCCGCTGCAGATAAACCTTCACGGAAAAAAAGTTGTAATTGCAGGCGGTGGCCGGGTGGCTGCGCGCAAAATGCAGATGCTGTTAAAGACAGATGCCATTATACGAATAATAGCTCCGATATTGGATAAAGAGATTGCCACTCTGTCCGCATCCGGAGCTATTTCAACCAGGATCGGGGAATATTGCGCCGCTGATCTTGAGGGAGCTTTCCTGGTAGTAGCAGCTACCGACGACAGTACTGTTAACAGCCGCGTGGCTGCCGACGCCCGGCAGGCCGGCATATTGGTGGCAGTGACGGATGCTCCCGAATTAGGCAATTGCACTTTTCCGGCCATACTCAGGCGAGGAGATCTGCAGGTCAGCGTGGCAACTGGCGGCCGCTGCCCCGCTTTTGCTGTTGTGGTCAGGGATTTTCTGGCTAAAATTATTGGTGATAACTACGGCATTGCACTTGAACAACTCGCCGCAGAGCGAGAAAAGCTGTTGACGGAAGGCAATAGCAACACATACAATAGTCAATTTATACGTTTACTTGCCGCACGCCTGATCGATGAACTGTCCGAACACAAGGAATCTCCATGAGCCAGATTTTCTTTTACGCTACGTTAGGCCTTTATAGCTGCGCTACGCTGGGTTACCTGATTTTCCTGATCAGGTCTTCCAATGCCTTGGGCATCTGGGCCAACCGACTGGTGATCACTGGATTTATCGCGCACCTGCTCTCCACCATCCATCGCTTCAGCTCCAGCGGCCACCTGCCTATCACAAACATGCAGGAATCGCTGTCTTTTTTCAGCTTGGCAATAATAGGTTCTTTTATTCTCTTTGAAAGAAAATACAAGGTCATCACCCTGGGATCGTTTGTCACCCCGCCGGCCCTGTTGATGCTGATTGCTTCCAGCGCACTTCCCACAGAGATTAAACAACTCCCGCCCATTCTTCAGAGCAATTGGTTCTGGTTTCATGCCCTGCTGGCCTTTGCCAGCTACGCCACCTTTACAATTGCCTGCGGTACCGCAGTGATGTACTTGATTCAGCAGCATTTTCTTAAAAAGAAGCGTTTCGGGTCGCTTTTTCAAAAACTTCCCTCGCTGGAAACCCTGGATGATATCAGTTATCGTTGTCTGACCATCGGCTTTCCCTTGCTTACAGTGGCCATAATCTCAGGGTCAATCTGGTCCGAGCAAGCGGTGGGCAATTATTGGAATTGGGACCCCAAGCAGACCTGGTCCCTGATTACCTGGTTTATCTACGCTGCCCTTTTACACGGCCGGCTTACTATCGGTTGGAGAGGAAGAAGGGCGGCACTACTCTCTATCTTGGGATTCATAGTATTGCTGATTACTTTCATCGGCATGAAACACAGCATCAAATGGTAAACCTGTGACCGGTATATCTGCAGGCATCACAACCAGAAAGCATATGGATATCTAAGTCAAAATGAACATTATCGTAGTTGGTCTTTCGCATAAGACCGCATCAGTTGAAATAAGAGAAAAGGTTGCCTTTTCTCCCAACCTGATCGACAAACCGCTCCGCGACCTGGTCGCACTGGACGGCATTGTGGAAGGACTGATTGTTTCTACCTGCAATCGAGTGGAGATCTATGCCACCACTCATGATATTGCCGGCGGAATTTCCCGGATCAAGCGTTTCATGGCCGAACACCATCACATCCCGCTAGAAGTCCTCGAGCCGCACCTCTACACTTATCATTCCGAGAATGCCATCCGGCATGTGTTTCGGGTGGCGTCCAGTCTTGATTCAATGGTGGTCGGCGAGCCCCAGATCCTGGGCCAGATCAAAACATCCTATGGCTATGCAGCCGAGTACAAATCCTCCGGCATCATCCTCAATCGTTTTTTGCACAAAGCCTTTTCCGTGGCCAAGCGGGTCCGAACCGAAACCCGGATTGCCTCGTCAGCCGTCTCGGTCGCTTTTGCCGCTGTTGAGCTGGCTAAAAAGATTTTGGGTGATCTATCCGACAAAACCGTGATGCTGATCGGTGCCGGCGAGATGTGCGAACTGGCGGCCAAGCACTTTTTGAACAGCGGCGCCCACGGCATCATGGTCACCAACCGCACCTTTGAGCGGGCCGAGCGGCTGGCAGAAGAATTCAGCGGATCGGCGGTGCGCTTCGAAGAACTTTTCGAACATCTCCACAAGGCCGATATCGTTCTTTCCTCCACCGGTGCCCCGCATACCATTATCGGCCCTAAAGATGTCGAAGATGTGGTTCGCAAGCGCCGATTCAAGCCGATGTTCTTCATCGATATCGCCGTACCTCGTGATATCGATCCCAAGGTTGATGATGTGGAGAACGCCTATCTTTTCACCGTCGACAATCTCCAGGAAATCGTTCAGGCCAATCTGGCCAAGCGCAGCCGGGAGGCCGAGAAAGCTGAAGAAATCATCAACCAGGAGATCGGCCAGTTCTACAAGTGGCTCTCATCACTGGAGGTGACCCCTACTATTGTGGCCCTGCGCACCAGGTTTGATGAGATCCGCAAGGCAGAGCTCTCCAGAACCGCAGCGGGCTGGAAAGATCTCACCCCCGAGGAGGAAAAACGCCTGGAGGCGCTTACCATCTCCTTTATGAACAAGCTCCTGCACACGCCTACCACGCTCCTCAAACAAGCCGGACAAGGTGGTCGAGTAGACTTGTATGTCGATGCCTTACGGCAACTGTTCGAGTTGGAAGCAGCCCGCGAAGAGAGTGAGGAGCTTGAGCTTGAACAGTAATAATTTAAAATCAAACCATGTCCCGATCCGAATTGATCTGTAATCACTACTAACTATTAAAATAATTATATGAATGGAGAATATTATGCCCCCCAAAGAACTTCGTATCGGAACCCGAGCTAGCCAGTTGGCTCTCTGGCAGGCCAATTGGGTTAAATCAGAACTGGAAAAGAAATATCCCGGCATGGCGGTCAGCCTGCTCAAGATCAAGACCATCGGGGACAAGATTCTTGATGTTCCGCTGGCCCAGGTTGGCGGCAAGGGACTTTTTGTTAAGGAAATCGAGGAAGCCATGTTGCGGGGCGAGATCGATATCGCTGTGCACAGCATGAAGGATGTGCCGACTGATTTCCCGGAAGGGCTTGGCCTTTGCTGCATCACCGAGCGTGAAGATTCCCGGGATGCACTCATCTCGCGCAAGATTAAGTTTGCTGACCTGCCGCAGGGCGCTAGGATCGGTACCAGTGCATTACGCCGCCAGGCCCAGCTTCTGAAGGTGCGTCCAGATCTGCAGATGGTCATCATCCGCGGCAATGTTGAGACCCGCATTCGGAAATTGGAAGAAGAAAAACTGGATGCGGTTATCTTGGCCGCCGCGGGCCTGAAAAGACTTGGCTTCACCGATGCCGTTACCGAGTACCTCGATACCGACTTCTCCATCCCGGCCATCGGCCAGGGAGCCCTGGGGATTGAATGCCGGCTGGCTGATCCGGTGATCACGGAGACGATCGCCTTCTTTAACCACCCTGAGACAAGCTATTCGGTACGGGCGGAACGCGCACTGCTGAAGCGTTGCGAAGGGGGCTGCCAGGTGCCCATAGCGGCCCACGGAACGGTAAACGGCAACCGTCTTAATCTGGTCGGCTTTATTGCTGCCGTGGATGGCCAGCGCTCGGTACGCGGCGAAATCAGTGGTCCGGTCGAGGATTGCGAAAAATTGGGTGCTGAACTGGCCGATCGTCTTTTGGGCCAGGGTGGCCGAGCAATTCTGGAAGAGGTTTACCAGCGCGAGATCGCGGCCACCGAACAAACCACAGTTGTTTAATGGTCGAGGCATTATCAGTAGTTGAAATCACTAAATTATCTAGGCAGCGCTCGCTAAGCTGGTGGTCAAATGACAGCTAAACAAAAATATGGAATCGTTTATCTAGTCGGTGCCGGGCCAGGTGATCCACGCTTGATCACCTTGCGAGGTATCGAATGCCTCTGCCATGCAGATGTGGTTGTCTACGATTACCTGGCCAATGAACAACTTTTAGCCCATGCGCCTGACAAGGCAGAGCGGATCTATGCCGGCAAAATAGGTGGCCGGCACAATCAGGACCAGGAAGAGATCAACCGCCTGTTGGTACAAAAAGGGCTGGAAGGCAAGACAGTTGTACGCCTCAAAGGGGGCGACCCGTTTGTTTTCGGCCGGGGGGGCGAGGAATGTGAGGCCTTGCAAAAGGCCGGCATTCGCTTTGAGGTTGTGCCCGGGGTTACTGCCGCTGTGGGAGCGGCCGCCTATGCCGGCATTCCCCTCACCCACCGTGACTTTACCGCCTCGGTAGCATTTGTGACCGGCCAGGAGGGAAAGGACAAGGAGGGCTCTAATGTTGACTGGAAACGGCTTTCTTTGGGCAGCGGGACGGTCGTCTTTTATATGGGGATCACAACCCTGCGCCGGAACATGGAGCGACTCATCGAACATGGTCGCAGCCCGCAAACGCCGGTAGCGCTGGTCCGCTGGGGCACTACCTCCGAACAGCAGGTATTGACCGGCAGCTTGGCCGATATTGCCGATCAGGCTGAAAAAATTGGTTTCAAACCGCCAGCTGTGACTATCGTCGGTGAGGTGGTCGACCTGCGTGAAAAGCTGCATTGGTTTGACACACGGCCGCTGTTCGGGCGAAAGATACTGGTTACGCGCGCCGTTGATCAGGCGGGCGAGTTTTCGTTGATGCTGGCCGATCGGGGGGCAACCGCCATTGAGTGTCCCACTATCCGGCTGATAGAACCGGAAAACTGGGAACCGCTGGATCTTGCCCTAAGGCAGCTGACAAATTATGACTGGCTGGTGTTTACCTCTGCCAATGCAGTAAATAACTTTTTCCGGCGCCTGGGAACCTTGGCTCTTGATACCAGGGCGCTCGGCTCCTGCCGGGTCTGCGTGGTTGGCCCAAAGACAGCCCAAGCAATCCAAAAGTTCGGAATATGCCCGGACCTGATCCCCGGCGACTACCTGGCCGAAGGGGTTGTCGCCGAACTCGCCAAACAGGATATCAACGGCAAAAACATCCTTTTCCCTCGAGCAGACCGGGCCCGTGAAATCATACCTCAGGAGCTGAAACTGTTGGGAGCGGTGGTAAACAGTCCGATCGCCTACCGCAACATCCTGCCTGACAGACTGCCGTCCGAGGCGCTCTTTGCTCTGGAAAAACGTTGCCTGGACTGTATAACTTTCACCTCCTCTTCAACGGTGCAAAATTTGGCCGAGATGTTGGGGAAGGACCTCCTGGTGGATATGCTCAGGGGGGTAACAGTGGCCTCGATTGGGCCGGTGACCTCGCGGAGCTGTCGCGAATTAGGGCTAAGGGTCGACATAGAGCCGACCCGCTCCACGCTGGCAGAACTGGCCACTGCCATAGAAACGCATTTTCAACATTAGGGACTGATTTATTCCGGTAACACTGCAACAGCCAACTGCATCGCTACCTTCTGATAAACCTGTAGGGCTTCCTCGCTGAACTGTACGAAAATGATCTGTTCCAGTTCAGGATACTGATGGCTGGCAGTCAGCGCCGATTTCAAGGCGATGGCCGCCGCATCAACAAGCGGATAACCATAGACCCCGCAACTAATAGCGGGAAAGGCGATGGTGCGGATAGCATGGTTATGCGCCAAGCGAAAACAGGAACAATAGGCTTTCATAAGCAGCTCCGGCTCGCCCTGGCCGCCACCGTGCCAGACCGGGCCGACAGTATGAATGACGTACCCGGCTGGTAGCTGATAGCCCTTGGTAATTTTGGCATCACCGGTCTCGCAACCACCCAAGTTGGCACATTCAGCTAAAAGCTGCGGACCGGCGGCGCGATGGATGGCGCCATCCACCCCGCCGCCGCCTAACAGGCTGTTATTAGCGGCATTGACAATGGCATCAACGGTCAGCTTGGTTATGTCGCCCCTGATCAATCTGAAAATTGTCATTTCATGCCCTCCTGATGTTGTTTTTACCTTTTAACACCTGTTTCTGCAACACCTTGCCCAATGGAGAATGAGATGGCTGCTTTCCCTGATAAATTTGCAAAAGAGATTTTCAGATTGGCGCTACTCTTGGCAATGGTTTGTCATTTGCATTTGTCTACAGCAGCCGGTGCCACGCTTCAGCTAAAGACGGGAGAGAAAACTATTCAAGCTGAAGTCGCATCTTCACCCGCCTCGCGTGATTACGGCCTGATGAATCGCCATTCATTGCCTGCTGATAACGGGATGCTTTTTGTTTTTCCAAACGAGCAACGACATTGCATGTGGATGCGCAATACCCCTATCCCATTGAGTGTGGCCTTCATCGACCAAAAAGGTATCATCATCAATATCGCCAACATGCAGCCTGGCACTTACGACTATTATTGTGCGACTGAGCCGGTTCCATATGCTTTGGAGATGAACCTGGGCTGGTTTCTGGAGAGTAAAGTATTGCCAGGCACAGCCATCAGTGGTCTTGAAAAGGCGCCCCCCGGCCGGTAGTGACAAATAAATAGGATTCACAGTGGCACCTGTAGATCCTTTTCTCATTACCTCTTTTTTTTCCGCAACAACCGCGTTGTAAACCTCCTCAAAGGTTGTCATCGGCTTTTTCGCTTTGAGCGGGTTCGGTAAAACTCGAATCCCAGCACCTTGCTCAGCATTTGATTTTAAACATATATGATTAGGCGAGATACAACAAAGAAGCGCTGCTTTTATTACCGCTTGGGCTCAGCGTTGTCTGATATCTCCCATAAAATAGCCTGAGCAGGAAGAAGCCATAAATCTCCAGCACTACCAGGAGCTTGCGGTTTTTTACGCCACCCCACTACCTGTCCTGAATCATTTAATGCAATTGCCTGTGTCAGTTCCCTGCCAGAAGACGATCCAAGACGAATTGTAGCGCCATTCCGCCAGATGAAACCCTGGTCGATTCTGGAGGAGACAGCATCAGACCTGGAGCTGAATCCTGCAATCTCGCCGCGATCATTTATGGCGAATACCATCCCTTTGATAGTCGTCATCGAACCATTGTCCCAAACGAAACTGCCTCCACTGCCAATACTCGTCTCATAATGACCTATTATCTGTGCAGCGTCATTCATATCGACTGCGCGAACGTATTTCACTTCCTGGACACCTATGCTAGGGCTTCCTAGATCTGTAGCCTTCCCATTACTCCAGATAAAGGAATGCAGACCGTTGTTGCAGATTCCCTCTCCTGTAATCACCCCTTTTTTGTTTAAAGCTACCGGCCACGAAGATCCGGAAGAACATAATGAGCCGATGTCAGTCATCTTACCTTTTTTCCAAATAAATAGATGTTTTGTCTCGCTAAGCGAGGCAATGTTACTCCACCCGACTACTTCACAGTGTTTGTTAATGCTTGTCGCACTACTAGAGTTTCCTCCTAGAGTTCCTAAATCCTTCATTTTCCCTTTTTCCCAGATAAATGCATGAGATTCACCTGAAGTTGTTGCGCTTTCACCGACAACCACGCCTGCATCGTTGATTGCAATTGCTCGACAAAATTTTCCGCCCAAGGTTCCTAGGTCTTTCATCTTACCTTTTTTCCAAATAAAAGCATGATACTCGCCTGAAGAGGTAAAACTGTATCCTATAACTTCGTCGGCGTTGTTGATCGCCGTTGCCCTACTTGATCCGCCAAGTGAGCCAAGATCCGCCATCTTGCCTTTTTTCCATATGAACCCGTGCTCGACGTATGAAACCTTTGTATCGCTGAAACCGACAACCGTGCCGTGCTTGTTTATTGCACTTGCTGTGCTTTCCCTCCCTCCTAGAGTACCGAGAGGAATGGTCTTAATCGCTCCATAGGCCAAAGCAGTTTGACCTACTATGAAGTAAAGAAAGACCGTGACAATAATACGACTACCATGTCTCATCTGATACCTCCCTAATAACTGTCCAATATAAATAGACCATCACAATTAAACATCGTCAAGCCGCGCAGATAATATGGTGGCCAAAACAACTTTTCTACCAGCTTAATTGTCCTACTTAACTTTCTGCTGCGTTCCGACCCATCAGCGAGCCCCGGGCAACAGCAATCTTGACGAGGAATTGGTATTGGCAGGTCCTGTTCCAAAGATAGAAAAGCAAAACGGCCCTCTGCTATGTACCGCAATGGGTACTAAACACGGAGAGCCGGTTTGTAAGATTGTTTATTATAAAAATGATTACCGAGGATATTCCGGATTTAAATACACCGGATCATTTCGGGGAATGGAAAAGAAAAAGCCCCAGATTTCTCAAGGGCTTTCCTGCTGCACCGGGCTAACCCGGATTGTTTGTTGGTGCCGAGAACTGGAATCGAACCAGCACACCCTTTCGAGTACCAGAACCTGAATCTGGCGCGTCTACCAATTCCGCCACCTCGGCAATAGAATAATTTTTATAGCACCAGAGTTTTGTTTATGCAAGAAAAAAAGGTATTTCCCTTCCATTATTCCGCCTGATTTGCTACAGTTGTTAACCTACTAAATTAAGCACATGGCTTCATTTGAGCAAAGAGCACGGATCGATTTAAAAGAGCTGGCCAAGACTGTTCATTCAGATCCCCTTTTCAAGATAAAATCGTTGCAAGCTCGCTCAGAAGCTGTTTTAAAGGAATTCCCACCTTTGATAAACCTCCTTTGCATAGAAAAACCAGCCCGCTATATGGGGGGCGAAATGGGCTCGGTCCGCAAGGACAAGGCTGAACTGCGCATAGCCCTGGCCTTCCCCGATGTCTACGAAGTCGGCATGAGTCACCTGGGACTGCGCATCCTCTATTCCATCCTGAATAATATCGAAGCAGTCGCTGCCGAGCGTGTTTTTGCCCCCTGGCCGGATATGGAAGCCGAGCTGAGATCAGCCAAGGCGTCACTGGCAACACTGGAGACTGCTACGCCCCTGGCGGAATGCGATCTAATCGGCTTTACCCTGCAATACGAGCTCTCCTATACCAACATCCTCAACATGCTACGACTGGCTGGATTACCGCTTTTGGCGGCCGAGCGGAATGCCTCGCATCCGCTGGTGATCGCCGGAGGTCCTTGTGCCTATAACCCGGAGCCGCTGGCGCCATTCTTTGATGTTATTCTATTGGGAGATGGCGAGGAAGCGATCGTGGAGATTGCCGAAGCTGCTCTTCAGTCGAAACGACTGGGAGAGGATCGCCGGACTCAGCTGGAACGACTGGCCGCGATCAAAGGGATCTATGTCCCGGCCTTTTTCGAGACCCTTTACCATCCGGATGGCACCATCTCCGCGATAAAGGCGCTTAAAGATGGGCAGACTCGCGTGCTGCGCCGGTTTGTTGAAAACCTGGATCAGGCTGTTTATCCGACCCAGCCGGTTGTACCCTTTATGAAAACTGTGCATGACCGGGTGGCAGTTGAAATCGCCCGTGGCTGTACCCGAGGCTGCCGCTTCTGCCAGGCCGGATATATCTATCGGCCACTACGTGAGCGTTCACCAGCCAATGTGCTCAGCTTGGTTGAACAGGCCTTGCAAGCCACCGGTTACGATGAGATCTCGCTATTATCGCTTTCCACCGGCGATTACTCCTGCATTTCATCGCTTTTAACCCAGATGATGACCCGCTATGCCGAGGATCGCATTGCCGTATCGCTGCCATCGCTGCGAGTCGGAACCCTGACCGAGGAGCTGATCGACGAGATCAAAAAGGTCCGTAAAACAGGTTTTACCCTGGCTCCCGAGGCAGGCAGCGAGCGCATGCGCAAGGTAATCAACAAGGGCATCAGCGAGGCTGCCCTGTTGGAAACGGCTGCCAATGTCTACCGGGCCGGGTGGCGATCAATAAAACTTTATTTCATGATCGGGCTACCGGGCGAGAACGACGATGATGTTCACCAGATTGCGGTTCTGGCCCGGCAGGTCAAGGATCAGGCCAAAGCGAACGGTGCCCAGGGTGAGGTAAACGTAGCTGTCAGCACTTTTGTGCCCAAGGCCCATACCCCTTTCCAGTGGGAGCCTCAGATCTCAATTGATCAGATCAGGGAACGGCAGTACCAGCTGCATGTCGACCTGAAAAAGCGCAAGCTGCACTTCAAGTGGCAGGATGCGCCGCTCTCCTTTATGGAGGGGGTTTTTGCCCGTGGCGATCGCCGTCTGGCACCGGTACTGATTCGGGCTGTCGAGCTAGGCTGCCGTTTTGATGGCTGGGGAGACCATTTTTCACTGGATCGCTGGCTGCAAGCTTTTCGGGAATGTGGCATCGAACCGGAATGGTACCTGCGGCAGCGCCAGCTGGAAGAGATCCTGCCCTGGGATCACCTGGATTGCGGGGTCACGCGCCAGTTCCTGCTCAATGAACGCGAAAAAGCGCTAAGTGAATCCGCCAGCGAAGACTGCCGCCATGGGCGCTGCAGTGGCTGCGGCGTGTGCGATTTTAAGGGGATCAAAACTACTTTGGCCAGCGACACAACCATACCTGACAAAGCAAAGCAGATAAATCCCCATGAAAGCGCCCGCATTCGCCTCCGCTTTGCCAAAACCGGCAGCATGCGCTACCTTAGCCACCTCGAACTTTTGACCCTTTTTACCCGGGCTGTTAGCCGGGCAGCAGTACCAATACTTTTTTCTCAGGGCTTCCATCCTCATCCCCGCTTCTCCTTTGCCACGGCCACCTCGGTTGGCGTTGAATCAACAGCAGAGTATATGGATATGTTTGTGGCCGCCGGCATGTCGGCCGATGAGGTTTTGCAACGCCTGAACCAGGCCCTGCCTGAGGGGCTGGCTATACTGAAGGCGGAATATGTCGATCCCAAGTCCCCCTCGCTATCCACTCTGATAGATAAGACTCGCTATCGCATAACCCTGGATGATTCCTTCTCCGCCAGCCTACCGGAATTATGTGTGCAATTTTTGGCACAGCCTGAATATGTTATTGAACGCAAGAAAAAAGGCGACACCCAAAGCATTGACCTAAGAGCCGAAGTTGCTGCCCTGACCCCCTGCGACGCAGCACTGGAACTGGTTGCCGGCCGCGGCAAGCCGCTCGAGTTTGCCCGAGCCATTACCGGCCAACCCGGTCTTGCGGCAGACGAGGTCCGCATTGAAAAGCTGGAAGTGCTTTTCAAGTAAACTAAATATGATTAAATTTAATATACAGGAGTTTTATCATGGGTACAGAACTGGTTATCAATGCCGCCTCCCACGAAACACGCATCGCTTTAATTGAAAACGGCACCATTGCGGAGCTGTACATTGAGCGAACCCGTGAAAAAGGGATCGTCGGCAACATTTACAAGGGGCGGGTTATCCGCGTATTACCCGGCATGCAGGCTGCTTTTGTGGATATCGGCATGGAAAAGGCCGCTTTCCTTTATGTAGCGGATGTCTTCGACGCCATTGAAGAATACGAATCTCTGCTTGAAGATGGCAAAAAAGACCATGAGGTGAACACCAGTCAGCCTTCTGAAAATAATCCCGACCTTCGGTCGCTCCATCCAATAGAGGAACTGCTTCAGGAGGGTCAGGAACTGCTGGTGCAGGTTTCCAAGGAACCGATTGGAACCAAAGGGGCTCGAATAACAGCTCACATCTCGCTGCCGGGACGTCACCTTGTTTACATGCCGACCGTTGATCATGTGGGAATATCCCGCCGGATCGAGGACGAGGTTGAGCGGGAGCGTCTGCGTGAGGCCGTGGAACGGCTCAAGCAAACCGGTACCGGCTACATCGTCAGGACCGTGTCCGAGGGCAAGAGCGAAGATGACCTTCTATCGGACATGCAATACCTCTCGACGCTGTGGAGTGAAGTAGCCAAACGCAAGGAGAAGGCTACTGCGCCATCCCTGATTCACTCTGACCTGGATGTTGTCCAGAAGGTGGTGCGCGACATCGTGACCGAACAGGTCGATAAGATCATTGTCGACTCGAAACCGGATCACGACCGCATTGTCCAGTTCATCACCACCTTTATGCCGAAGATGAAATACTCGATCGAGTTGTATGACGAGGAAGAGCCGATCTTCGATCATTTTGGGCTGGAGGTGGAAATCAGTCGGGCATTGGGGCGCAAGGTGTGGCTTAAATCAGGCGGCTATATCATTATTGAGCAGACCGAGGCGCTGACCGCCATTGACGTCAACACAGGGCGGTTTGTCGGCAAGCACAACCTGGAAGACACGATCCTCAAAACAAACCTGGAGGCGGTCAAAGAGATCGCCTATCAGCTTCGCCTGCGTAACATTGGCGGCATCATTATCATCGATTTTATCGACATGGAGAAAGAGGTTAATCGCGACAAGGTCTTTGGCGCACTGGATGAGGCCCTCAAGGGGGATAAATCCAAGACCAATATCCTCAAGATTTCGGAGCTGGGGCTGGTTGAAATGACCCGCAAAAGGGTAAGGGAGAGCATCGGCAGGATGATGTGCGAGCCCTGCCCGTACTGCGAGGGACGCGGCTACATCAAGTCCAAGACCACCGTCTGCCACGAAATCTTTCGGGAACTGCGGCGCGAGATGCTGGATATCCGCGGTACAAAGGCCATGGTATCAGTACATCCGCAAGTGGCCGACCTGCTCTATGATGAAGAGCGCCGTGGACTGGAGGAGCTGGAAAAGAAATTCAAGAAGCGGATCACGGTGCGGGCCAAACCGGGATTTCATCAGGAACAGTTTGAGATCCTGATAAATTAATAGGCACAAGGCTGAGAAAATAAAAAAGGCGAGGGACAATCCCGGCGCCTTTTTTATTTTACCGCTGTTGCGTTTGAATGTCAGGCTGCTTTGCGCTGCACATCACCAATCTGCTGATAGTTGGCCGCAAAAAATTCCATTGCTTCACGCATGATATCGGAGATACTCATGTTGGTTTTTTCCATGATGTTTTCCAGATGATCGCGTTCCTCATCACTGATCCGCATTGAAATAACATTGTAACGTGGATTCTCTCTCATTTTGCCCATTTGTTTTTCCTCCTGTTTTTTAGTTATAGGTTATTGTTCCGTTAGTGATGAACCTTATTTACGTATACACTAGCCATTTCCGTGCCAACCTTAATAAAAATCATTAAGCGCAATGATACTAGTTAGTTATAAAATGAGATAATATTAATCCTATTTTGTAAACACAATTTGTGTGACCTAAATGGCACACTTGTGGCCAAAAGTATACATTGTGCCAAAATCCTGCAGCAAGAACAGCACATTAGATGTTTATTATGTTTTAGCGCCATCCCGATTAACCTCAATGGAATGCTTCTCAAGCAGCCGGTAAAATGTGCGCCGGGGTATGTTGGCCATACGGGCCGCCTTTGCTACATTACCCCCGCTCTCTTCCAGATAGCGGGCCATCAGATTTTTCTCGGTCCGCCCCACATGCAATTCACGCTCAGCCTTGAACGAGACCCGCCGACGATTAACATCATTGTCAGCACAGCTTTCATAGGTATTGATAAAGATGGTCGGCAGGTTCTCCAGCCTGATTACTCCATCCTTGGCCAGCACTGCTGACCGCTCGATGATGTTTTGCATCTCGCGGATGTTGCCGGGCCACTGATAATGTTGCATGGCCTTAACAGCCCGCTCTTCGATACCGCTGATATTTTTGTTAAGTTTTTTGCGAGACTTTTCAAGGAAGTGCTGCGCCAGGGCCGGTATGGAATTCAGGCGGTCTCGCAGTGGTGGCAGCTGAATATTAAAAACGTAAAGGCGATAATAGAGATCCTCCCTGAACCAGCCATCGCGCACCCCCTGCTCGAGGTCCTTGTTGGTGGCGGCGATCAGACGCACATCGACCTTTTTCGAGTTTATTCCGCCAACAGGGCGCACCTCGCCCAGATCGAGCATCCGCAGGAGTTCCGCCTGTAGCTTGGGGGTGATATCGCCGATCTCATCCAGAAAGATGGTGCCGCCGTCGGCCGCTTCAAACAAACCTTTTTTTTCTGCGATTGCTCCGGTAAAAGCCCCTTTTTTATGTCCAAACAATTCACTCTCCAGCAGAGAATCGGTAATGGTTGTGCAATTAACCGTCACCAGCGGCTTATCACTGCGCAGGCTCAGGCGATGAATGGCGCGGGCCGTCAGCTCCTTGCCGGTTCCGGTCTCACCCCGGATCAAAACCGTAGTCGGGGTGGGGGCAACCTGACGAATCAATTCCAGCACTTCCTGAACGCCCGGATCCTGACCCACAATGGGATCGTCGCCTAATTGGCGATCCAGCTCGCGCCGCATCAGCTCATACTTCTGCATCAGCCTGCCGCGATCTTCTTCGACCTGCTGCAGATTGTGCGGAAGGCACATCTCAACATCAGCCAGCCCCTGAAATACAGCCACGGCATGCTCTCGGCAGGTGTTGTAACCACAGGCACGGCAATTGAGTTCATCGCTCTGCGTGAATTTATTGGTCGAATGCAGGATTCGTTTGATGTCATCCTTGGCAGGAGTGGCTAATTTGCGGGCTTTTTCGGAAAAGGAACGCTGCAAATCAGGCAGCGCGGTCAGGGACTCATAATGCGGCGCAGTTTTATAGGGCAATTGTTCTTTATTGTAGGAAACGATCAGTTTGCGTTTATAAAAATGATTAAGCTCCCGGCCATAGTCAGGCCCGTCCAGACAGCCCCCTTCGCAAAACCTGAGATCGATAAAACTGGGGGTAATTCTACCTGCTGCCAGATCACGAATAATACCGATGGTATGCGACTCTCCTTCGGCGGTGATAATTTCAGTATCTAGCAATTCAGGCGTTGCGCCGAATATTTTAAGTGGCCCTCCGGTCAGAGAAAAAAGCCGCCCCTGGCCGGGGTCAAGTCCATCAAAAGCAACATCACTTAACGCCTGCGGGTTGATTCCTCGACTTTTGAAGAGCTTGTCCAGCTCCTGATAGGTCAGCACCACGTCAATCGCCCCGGCCGATTCGGCCGCCTGTACCTCGAATTTGGCGGCTATGCAGGTACTGACATAAACCACCTTGGTTTCCTCCCCCAGCACCTTTTTGATGAAGCGCCCCATGGCGATCATCGGTGACACGATCCCGATCAGATTGGGCAACAGCTTGGGATAGTGCCGCTCGATCAAATCGACCACTGCCGGACAATGCGAGGAAATCAGCGGACCCTCCGCCTTTTGAAGAGCCTCGTGGTAGGTTCCCGAAATCATTTTGGCACCGTAAGCACCCTCATGCACCTCTAAAAACCCCAGGCTTTTCAAGCCTGCCACCAGCTGTCCCGGTGTCATGGCATGGAAAAAAGCCGGGAAAGAACAACCCAGCACAGCCACTACCGGGGCACCTGATGTCAGTAGCTCCTGGGTTCTGACCATCCTGTCGACCACCCCTTTGGCGTTTTGCGGACAACTCAAGCAGTTACCGCAGCCAATGCAGCGGTCATAGATGATCTGCGCAAAACCCTGGTCAACCTTGATGGCTTTAACCGGGCAGGTGCGCACGCAGGAATAGCAGCGACGGCAACGCTCTTTGTAGGTGATGATCGGTTCCATGCGTTACCTTTCGATAATGTAGTACGCCTATCTTACAAGATTAAAAAGATATGTGCAAGAAATGGCACACCTTGAAAAATAATAAATGGACTCTTTGAAACTAAAGGATAAGTTGGCAAAAATGATAACTTATGCCTTTTTTTGCATTGACACTTTATGCCTTTTTTTCTGTGTGACAGAGTTATTCAAGAACAGTGACTAAAAAACTGCTGGAACCTAAATAACTCGTGTAGTTAATCAATAGTATATTTATTCCATAAATACACTGTGTACAAAATAAATAATATAATGATAACACTGCCTTAGGCTAAAAAATCTCTTTACTAATCCCGCGATCCCATCTATGCTGCGCACAGGAGATTAGAAAGTTATGACAGAAGACGAATTCAATGCATGGGTTTTTGAACATCGAATACCGCCGCATGCGGTAGATATCATCCGGCAGGTTCGCGATAACGAACCGTTCCGTCGGGTGGCCGTCACCGCAAAACACGTTGAAAACAGACAAGATCTTTGCACCATTGGTGATTCAGGCCAGGTATGATTGGAACACTCATAAATGAACATAGTTCGGAAGAGTCATTTATGGAAGGAAGTTGACGGAGACGCCTTATGCCAGATAATTGATGCTCAGTCTGTCTTCACAGCATGGGAAGCTGCAAAAAAGGCAGCTATCGAAGTACAAGGCGGCATGTTTTGGAGAAATCAGAACGGCACAGATACTTCTGGAAAAAATTCACAAAAGAGATTAGGTCGGCGATCTGCGGAAAACGAAGCGATCCATAAAACTTTTATCGAGCGCAGGCAACAAGTAGAAACAATATTAGCAAATCTAAGTGCAATGCTTGTTCGGCATCAGCGAATGAATAAAGCTTTGTACGTCGGGCGCGCTCCCCGAATTTTGGTGGACATCCTCAGTATCTTGACCGGGACTGGTCTTCCCAATTTTACGGTTGTAGGAGATCATGCTCCACTCTACGCCTACGAAACAGCCGCCGGGGTTCGACTGGCAGAGGTTGATGCCAAGGCAGCATTGAGCTTGTTGGTGCAGGGAGAATTGTGTAGTTCATCTTTCCTCGGGTTGCTCAAGAAGGTTGACCGTACGTTCGAGGTCCGATCTAGCCAGTGCTTCGTCGCCGTCAACAGCAAGGGTTTTGAAATTACTATTATTCAGCCGGAGGGAAAAGAATATGATCTGCAGCCTAGTGATTTTTTTTCAAGCATGATTGTTTCTAGCACTGGCAGTATGGCCAGGATGCGTACAATATCGCCGCTAGCCTTCGCCAGGTTCAAGCGCTTGAAGGCGGGACAGCTTTGCAAAGAACCTTTAAAGTGTGCAGAAGAAATCAACCTTGCCTAGTTGGTTGAAGAGCTTGCGAGAGAGTGCTTGCCGAATCTGCCAGACTTATAATATGGGAGACATTCCAATAACAAAATCAGATGTTTTGTAAACTGTAGTAAATGATTTTAATCGGAAAGTAGCGGAGGGACTATGGCTGGTAAGGCTCTTCGTCGCCGTGAATGGGTAATGGTATAATCAGCCTTCAATCCATTACCCGGAGGTTTTACTGATTTATGCAACCTGAAGCTCTTTTTGGTATGCCCTTGGCATAGTCCCACCCTGGGAAGTCACAGAGGTGTACTTTTCCAAGGAGTCTAATCGCCTTGATATAACAATCGACTTCCAGCGTGGAGCAATGTTTCTGTGCCCGGTTTGCGGTGCCCCTGCCCCTGCGTATGACACCGCTGAGAAGACTTGGCAGCATCTGAACTTCTTCCAGTATGAAGCCTATCTTCACGCCAGAGTCCCACGGGTTAACTGTCCCAACGAAGGTTGCGG
>DASXUK010000065.1:0-36805 GCA_036504875.1 Desulfuromonadaceae bacterium | reverse complement strand
AATTCTACAGATTTTGAGCGTATCGGTTTTTGAAAGAACGGAACTAAACCAACTGCTTACATTTTACGATTACAAAAGCAACATGATCTTAAAACCTAAACAGCTGAAGTTGTTCTGAAATTATTCCGGACACTAATGGATTCTCCTGTTAAAATCTGCAATGGCTGTTTCAAAGATCAAACCGTTGGATAAAAAAGGCGCATGGCCGCAACTTTTGATAACCAGATGTTCGCTACCGGTGATACCACGTGCCATAAAATCGGAGGCCTCCGGGACGCAGATCCTGTCCTGATCACCATTTATAATCAAAGTTGGTAAATCAAAATTATCGAGTAGAGGGCGCATATCAGCATCAATCAGTGCCTTAAGGCTTTCTAAGGCGACCAAAGTATCCGGCACTGGAACAGCAGCCATTATCTGGTTAATATGGGTGGCCAGGACTTTATTTTCGAGCTCACCATACGCAAACATTCGATGAACGAAACCATCCAAGGCCCTTTTCAGGTTTCTACGGACTTTCAAGGCCATTCCCTGTGCTTCCAACTTACTTAAGGCATGTGGAAAATCTTCTGAGGCAACAAAACACGGGGTGCCGGAAACTAGAACAACCCCTGCAAGCCGGTCATGCAGTTTAGAAGAAGCCTGAAGAACCACCTGGGCGCCAAGCGACCAACCTGCCAGAATTACACCTTTTATATCCAGGTGATCAAAAAGAGCTGAAACATCCTCCGCAAAGCCGTTAAAACCATAGCCTGCTGCTGACAGACCCGACTTACCATGGCCTCGTAGATCTATTGCGATTACTCTAAATTCGTCCGAATGGAACAAAGAGCTCCAGACTGCCGAGGACATGCACCAACCATGAACAAGGACCAGGGGGGGGCCCTTTCCATGTTCCTCATACCAGAGCTTATCTCCATGGATGTTTTGGTACCACGGCATCAGCCTAGCCCGCCAAGCCCAGGCGTCTGCCAACCATCGTTATCCGGTCGGCTGCCCATGTCAGATCATCGGTTGAATGTGTAGCCATAACTGTACACCGCAAACGGCATGAACCAGCCGGGACAGTTGGCGGACGAATTCCTTGAGCAAAAAGACCTTCCTTCAAGAGGAGTTCCGTAAAACGCATGGTCACATCGGCATCACCTGTAACAAGCGGCACTATTTGAGTTGTACTGTCACTAACCTGGAAACCGTTGTTACGAAGCTGCTTTTTAAAAAATAAGCTGTTTGCTGTTAGGCAAGCTCTCAATTCCACTCCAACTGCTGAACGAACAACTGCCAGTGCGGCCAGCGAGGCGCCAAGCACAGCCGGCGGAAGCGAGGTTGAGAAGATGAAGCTTCTAGCCCGGTTTATCAACAGTTCCCTCAAGTCTCTGGACAAAGCTGCATAAGCGCCAAAACTGCCCAGTGCCTTGCCAAATGTCCCCATATGGACATCAATACCTTCAGTTACACCTAGTAGTTCAGCAGTTCCCCCACCATTTTCACCAAGAACGCCACTGCCATGGGCATCGTCAACCATAAGAATGGCATCATGCCTTTTTTTAAGATCAACCAGGCCGGGAAGCGGAGCTACATCCCCATCCATGCTGAAAACGCCATCCGTAATAATAAGGCAGCGGCCGGTGCCTCGCTGTTTTTCCATCAGTTTAGCCAGCGCATCAATATCATTGTGAGGATAGCGCACAAGTTTGGCAGACGACAGCAGGGCACCGTCAATGATGCTGGCATGATTAAGACGATCGGAAAAAATAACATCGCCACGTCCCACCAGTGCGGCAATGATTCCGGTGTTCGCGGCGTAACCGCTGTTAAACAACAGTGCTGTTTCTGTCTTTTTAAATCCAGCTATCTCCGTCTCCAGCATCTCGTGCAATTCCATATTCCCCGACACAAGTCGTGAAGCACTGCTGGAAGTGCCAAATCGCTCCAGTGCCAAAGCCGCTGCCCGTTTTAAATCCGGATGATCTGCCAACCCCAGATAGTTATTGGAACAGAGCATGAGTACAGACTTACCTTCCATTATCACTCGTGTGGCCTGACCACCCTGAACAAGCTTTGTCTTTCGGTATAAGCCAGTGTCTTTTAGCTGCTGCAACTCATCTTGTATGGACCTGTGCATTTCAACTCCCATAGTCAACTTATCAAGGCCATCAGGTTGACAACTCTCCCCAAAAAAAACAATACAACAACCTTCTATTACAGTTCTCTTTTAATCTCTGCGGGTACAATTCCCCGCAGCTTGCTGCGATGTGAGCATCAAATTACTTGTTAGATACCCCGCTGCTTGCGGCGGGGTGATTCATTATTATTTACAGGTAACTAAACCTACCTCACAAACAATTGCTGCCGGTCCGGGACAATTCTTCCACAACTTTTTTTACATCCTGTGCCCGCTCTCGATCACATACGAGCAAAGCATCCGGAGTCGATACTATCACCAGCCCATGCAACCCAACAGTTGCAACCACCCGGTGGTCGGAATAGATCAGGCAATCAGAGGAATCTATCGAAACGTGTTCGGCAGCATTGATACAAATTGTCCCAAGAGAATCTGCTGCAACCACTTCAGGAAGAGCGCTCCAACTTCCCACATCGCTCCACCCCATCTCCACTGGTACGATCTGAACCTTGGCTGATCTTTCCATGATTCCGTAATCAATCGAAACGCTCTCCAAGTTGCTGTAGAAATCGATCTGATTGGCAAGATCTTTGTAATCCCAGCTATCATTCTGAAAAGAAATGGTATTCATAGAAACAGCCAGATCAGGAAGAAAACTGGCAATTTCAGATAAGATCGTGTCAGCCCGCCAGATAAACATGCCGCTGTTCCAGAAATAGTTTCCATCTTCAAGATAGCGGATTGCTTCATTCAGAGGTGGCTTCTCTACAAACCTCTTCACAGGAAAAGGTCCTTTACCTCCCGCCGGCATATCAGCTTCAATGTAGCCGTACCCGGTTTCAGGACGGCTCGGCATGATGCCTAAAGCCACCAGATTGCCTTCTTGTGCAGCCTGGCAGGCAAAGACAAGGGTTTCTCTCAGTGCGGCTTCATCTCTGATAAAATGATCCGCTGGAAGAACCACCATTACACCGGCTGGATCATGTGCAGCTATAATAGCGGCAGCCAGGGCAATAGCAGGTGCAGTGTTTCTGCCGATCGGCTCAGCTATCACATCAACAGACACTTCGCTGTATTGGCTCACCTGTTGCTTAGTTTCAGCGACCTGCAGCTTATTGGTTATGATCAGGATACGTTTTGGTTTAAGGGCCAGCACCCGCTCCACCGTGCGCTGAAGCATTGTCCGGTCGCCAGTGATTGATATGAGTTGTTTGGGGCGAGCTATGCGGGATAAAGGCCAGAAACGGGTGCCCGAGCCCCCGGCGAGGATGACTATGTACACTTTAGCCTCCGTTATTTATATTGAATTCTATCGATGAAGCTGGCTACTTCGCGCGCCAGGCGACCAATTCCTTCGGTGGTGTCAAAAACATCCCAGAGTGTATGACGAAAATAGGCCACCTCCTGCAGAGAACCGCCATCGAGGAGAAAAGCCTCATAAGAAATTCTGAAACGCCCCATCTTGGTAAATTTCCCCTTCATAACCAGGGTAGTATCGGTCGGAGTACCATCGAAGGAGACTTCTTGATAAATGTTTTTGGATTTCACATAGCGCAGGATTTGTTCAGCAAGCTGAGCAGGTACCTGATCATAGCGGCGTTCGTCGGACCCAATTCCAGAGGTAGATACATCCGCTCCTTGTTTAAGAGTAAAATCAGTGATAATAAGCGTTTTATAGGATGACATCGGTTTCTGGTTGGTGACCAACTCCTCATCCACAATTGTGGTAGAGGTAGCAGCACAACCGGTGATTAGAGCCAGAAAAAAAAATGCAGACCATCCCTTCATTACCCAAAACCTGATCAAAATGGATCCAAAGGATTTAAGCTTCATTAGTAAAGGCGCAACGGTTGTAATCATCATCAAATCGGATGATATCATCTTCACCGAGGTATTCTCCGCTCTGCACCTCGATGATCACCAACGGAATTTTGCCGGGATTTTCCAAACGATGATTTTGTCCAATCGGAATGAAAGTCGATTCATTGACATTAACGAAAAATTCCTGATCACCGCATGTTACCCTGGCAATACCTGACACAACTATCCAATGTTCACTGCGGTGATGATGCTTCTGTAAAGACAGCCGTTCTCCAGGCTTTACCTCGATACGCTTGATCTTATAGCTGGTGTTCTCGTCAAGCACCATGTAAGAGCCCCATGGGCGTTCACCCCGTTCCATATTATCTCCTTATTCAATAATTGACAAAAAAGGCCCAGGCAGGCGGCTTTTATTTCCTTAGAGCCAGGTATGCCTTTAATGCATCCCGCCATGGCTGCGGCCTATAACCAATATCTTTTTCTAGTCTATTACAATCCAGGGTAGAGTAAAGAGGTCGCCGAGCAGGTCGATTCAACTGATCAGTGGTCATACCCAGTACTTTTACGGCAAGATCTGCCTCTTCAAATATTGCACGAGCGAATTCGTTCCAGGAACAAAAACCTGAATTAGCAGCGTGGTAGATACCCTGATGCCCTTTGTCTACCAGATCAAGAACAACTCGAGCCAGATCAACTGTCCAGGTGGGCGAACCGATTTGATCGTCAACAACGCTTAGCTGATCCTTTTCTCCAGCCAAGTGCAGCATGGTCTCGACAAAATTTTTGCCATACAAGCCATATAACCACTGGGTCCGGATTATCAGATGGTTAGGGTTAAAAGCAGCATTCATTTCCCCGGCCAACTTTGATTCGCCGTAGATGCTCATTGGGTTGGGCGCATCATCCTCGTTATAAGGCTCGCCTTTGCTACCATCGAAAACATAATCGGTACTGACCTGTACCAACCGGGCATCTATCGAACGCGTAGCCATGGCCAAATGAGCCACTCCCTCGCCATTAACCTGCATAGCCTTCTCAATGTGGGTCTCGCAGCCATCCACATCAGTGTAGGCGGCGCAATTAATCACAATAGAAGGTCGCAGCGTCTTTAACACCCGTTCAGTGGAATCAAGAGAGGTTATATCGATATCTTCGATGTCAACACCACGCGCCCGATCGCCCAACTGGATCATCAGGTCGCGTCCCAGCATGCCATTGGCACCCACTACCACTATCATGACTGGGCTCCATACTGTTGGGTGTAATAGTCGCGATAAGAGCCGGACGTTACCTCTGCTACCCAGTCTTGGTTATTCAGATACCAATCGATGGTTTCGGCAATGCCGCGCTCAAAGGTGTAGGTTGGTTCCCAACCCAAATCCTGCTTTAGCTTTGAGGCATCAATGGCATACCGTCGATCATGACCGGGGCGATCCTTGACATAAATGATCAATTGGCGATTGTCACCGGAGGTACGATCCAGTCGCTCATCCAGCAGGTCGCAGACCAGATTAACTATATCGATATTATACCATTCGTTGTTTCCGCCGATATTAAAGACAGAGCCAGGTGTCGCCCCTTTCAAAATTTTTTCAACGGCAACAGCATGATCATGGACATGCAACCAGTCACGGACATTCTTCCCATCGCCATAGACCGGTAGCGGCTTTTTATTAATGATGTTGTGGATCATCAGCGGAATCAATTTTTCTGGAAAATGAAAGGGGCCGTAATTATTTGAGCAGCGGGTGTTGAGCGTTGGCATCCCATAGGTTTCATGATAGGCACGAACCAGCATATCGGCTCCGGCCTTGCTGGCCGAATATGGAGAGTTGGGCGCCAATGGCGTCTGCTCAGTGAAGTAACCGCTAGCGCCCAGGGAACCGTATACCTCGTCAGTAGATATCTGGAAGAAACGAAAATCGGAAACAGCTCCTGACTGCCAGTGCTTTCGGCTCTCCTCAAGCAGTGTTTGGGTTCCCATAACATTTGAGCGGACGAAAATTTCCGGACCTGTTATCGAGCGGTCGACATGCGATTCAGCGGCGAAATTAATTACTGCATCAATATTTTGTTCAGCCAGTATTTGCGCCACTAAAGAGCCATCACAAATATTACCCTTTATAAAAAGATAGCCCGGGTGCTGCTCGACCGCCTTCAGGTTGCCGAGATTGCCGGCATAGGTCAGAGCATCAAGGTTGGTTATACTGCAATCAGGATTATTGGCGATATATGAGTGAATAAAATTTGAACCGATGAAGCCGGCACCACCGGTAACCAGAAGTGAACGAGGAGAAAATAGCACTAAAGAAACCTCCTTGAATTATTTCTTAACATTTCTTTTTAGCATATTTTCTGCTAGTCTGTGAATACTTTTCAGGAGAATTAAAAAGGAGGAAAATATGGAAAAAACCGCCTGCTGCACATGTGGAGACAAAAATCATGCACATATGTGCATGTTAAAAAGTAACGGACTTACCGAGGAGATCAACAAGATCACCACTAATCCTCAATATTATTGTTTTACCTGCGCCGCGGAAGCAAATTGTGCAGAAAATCTGTGTGAACCAGCAGAACTCAAGAGCTAATCTTCAATCTCTCTATCCAATCTTTTTTGCAACACAGGGACGGGAGCACATTTGTGGTTGTAAGGAGCATCATTACCGCATTAAACACCTCATCAACCGTTATCTCTTTCATGCATCGACTATTTATAGGACACCTGGGTGTATTGCCAAAAATGGTACATGGGGAACAAGGCAATTCTTTATTGATGACAATATGACGATCTCCGCGCGGAGCCCACTTCTTTGATCTGCCCGGCCCGAACAGGGACACGGTCGGTCTTCCCAAGCCTACTGCAATGTGCAATACACCCGAATCGCCGCTGATCAGCAGTGCGCTTTTTTCGATAATAGCAGCAGTTTCTGACAAACTTGTTTTGCCAGCCAAATTCAATCCTGCACATTCAGATACTATGATATTCCCCTGTTCCTTATCTTCTGCCCCCCCGACAACTACCCCACTGATTCCAAATTTTGCCAGCAACTGCGCCAGTTTTCCGAAGTGGACGGCTCCCCATTTCCGTTCAGGAATGCTTGCACCCGGAAAAATGGTCACAAAAGGCTTTCCGGCCAACGTTTCGAGTAGCTGTCCGGTTTTCTTGACGACGGACTCAGGAATTTTCAAGAAACTATCCTCAGAAAGTCCCGGCTCGATATCGAGTGGTGCCAGTAGATTCTGAAAGCTTTGCATCTCATAATCATCCTGTGAGTAGACGATCCGATGGCTAAACAGGCGCTTGCGCTCGTTGGTGTCAAAACCGATCAACATTGGTGCGCCCGTCAGACGTGCTACCAGGGCCGAAAGGCGATGCCACTGCTCAGTGTCGATGGCAACGTCGTAGTTACCCTGAAGTGTCGATAAAAGCTGTTTTGGGCGGTCATACAACAGGATATGGTCAACATCGGTGCTGAGTTTGAAAACCGACCCGTTGCGTACCTCGGCAAGCACGGTTATTTCTGCTGAGGTGAAACGATTCTTAATGGCTTGAATTGTAGGTATCAGCAGCACCGCATCGCCGATGCCGCCGGGGCGGATGATAAGAAAAGAATGAACTTCTGAAGGGCTTTCACGATGCTGCGACAGGAACAACAAGGTTACCAGGCGTCCGACAAAAGCATCCAGCACTTTCACAAGCCGGATATTCATCCTATCTGACCGTTCACTGTTTGCTCATCTTTCCCCAGAAGGATCCGCTCCACCACCTCGACTCCCTGCATAAAGGAATGATCCATATTAGCGACTTCGTACTTCCAGGCGCCGAAGCGGCCGCGTGAGTAAACATTTCGTGATTCGAGATATGGCTGTATCACGGAAAGCGCCTTGTCACGCCCAAGTGTCGGCACTGGATAGGAATAAGGAATATCGATCATGTAACGGCTGATGATTCGCTTTCTTTGTGCATCATTGATCATGCCACTGTTGACCAATCCACGGATAGTTTCATCCACAATTGACAACTTGTCCTCCGGCTTGTGAGATGAATAGGTTGTCTCGCACATAAGAGATGAATAACGGTTTATATCCCCGCCAGGCACGTTGAAAGGGGAATAGTTGTGAAAATTTGTCACCCTATAGAACGGAGAATTGCTTTCTGGGAAGTACATCCAGCATTTGGTATCATCTCTTCGCTCTTCAAATCCGAGTCCCACGATCAGCCCGCCGTTATGAATCAAGCCGTCAGTGGCTGAGACCAGGGCATCCGGTATCGTGACACAAGCCTTAACGAAAACATCCAGTGGGGCCGTATTGATTAGTGTATCGTATGACTCCACCTTGCCATTGGTAAATCTGACCTGTTTTGCCTCCAGATCAACCGAATGCATCTCGTGGTTCAGATGAATTCTCTCATGAAAAGATCTGGCAATCCCATCGTAGATGGTCCCGGTTCCGCCCCTTTTGGGAAACTTGAAGGTGTTGTTCGGTCCCCAACTGAGGTCGTCACATTGCTCGGCGATATTCCGCTCGATACGGGCCAGATCCACCACGCTCACTCGCTCTGCGATCCATCCCTTGCTCATGGTCTCCAGAGGCACACCCCATACCTTGCGGTTGTAGGGCTCCATGAAATACTTGACGATGCCGGCACCAAAAGCTGCGCGCATCCATTCATTAAAATCAAATGTTTGCGAGTCATTTGATTGAAGATCACGCAGCCCCGTGACGCATTCCAGCAAGGCCTCATCCGGGAGATAACGGACATTGTTCTGAAATGGATACGGCACCCAGGTTTCAAGTAGGCGAACCCAACTCTCCCGTTGGTGTTCGTACCACGTATCGCCAAGGGTCTCCGTGACTACTTTATCAAAGTAATCGTAGTGGGAGAATAGAACGTGGCCGCCCACATCCCATGTAAAACCAATATTATCAAGAAATGATGCCGAGAGGCCGCCGACATAGTCATTTCGCTCAAAAAGCTGCCAACGTTTATGTCCAAGTTGGTTGAGATGATAAGCAGCACCCAGGCCACAAGGTCCGGCACCGAGAATGAGAATTTTCATAATCCTGTACTCATCATATTCCCTTATCTAACCTTAAACTTGGCTCTCAAATCCAGAATTCTCTGAGCAATATGCTTTGTTATAAACTGAAAATAAGCCAGTGGCCGGTTAAATCCGTGTGCTGTAAGCGCACGTACATTTTCAGTAAAACCTTGATAGATATTCCTTCCGCTGGTTCCTCCATCCTGCATGCGAACCCAAACATCCGGAAGATAACGAATTACAACGCCTTGCTTCATCCAACGCAGAAATATTTCGAAATCCATGTGAGAATATCGATAACTTGTATCAAAGAGACCATGCTTTTTATAAACTTGACGCCGGACAAAGGTGGTCGGGTGGTTGAACAGGATCATCCGCCAGGGAATCCACCAGTAGAGCGGCGGACGCAACACCTTGATCAGACGTTCACCATCGTAAAGCAGCAGATCAGCATGGATTACTTCCGCTTCGGGATGCCCATGAAAATACCGCGCAACCTTTTCCAAGGTACCAGGAAGTAGTATGTCGTCGGAATTGATCATGCCTATAATATCACCACAAGCTAGTCCAATACCCTTATTAAAAGCATCTGAAATACCATTGTCCGGTTCGCTGATACTTTTGCTGATCCGGTTCCCGTATGAGCGAACAATCTCCATCGTGCTGTCAGTTGAGCCACCATCAACGACTATATACTCTAGAGTACAATCCATCTTCTGGGAAAGCACGCTTTCCATAGTCTTTGCGATGGTCGACGAACTGTTTTTTGCGATTGTTATAATTGAGATCATTCGCTATCGTAATCTAATTTGTTAAACAACTCATTGCTTTAGGAACAACCATTTGGGAAACTAGCGTTACTAAAGTACTGACCGCCTGAATCCACCGCGTCTGAATCAAAAAAATATACCTTGGGGGGCAGGAGTACAAAATCAATAATAGTGAAATCCTTTTTTTTTAAACATAGAAGCAATCACCCCGAGAATAAAACCTATCCCAAATCTCCCCATTTCTCGATACCGCCTGACTGGTAGACAGTAAAGAGGTGCATGACGGGCACAGTTGAGAATAACCAGGAACCATAGTAAAAACGGGTAACGCGACTTTAAACTATAAAAAGAATTTCCGACCGCTTTAGGCTTGCGTAAATTCGGTACTAGCAGTGGTGGATGGTAGTATTCTAGTTCTGGAGCCTTGACAGAATTTTTTCCGGCCAAAGTAAACCGTATTACAAATTCAACATCCTCTTGGCCGATAAAATCAGATACAAACCCTGAAAGTTCAGTCAGTACAGAGCGACGATAAGCAGTACAGCGACTAGTCATGAAGTAGGGTTCATGATAGGAATAACGTCCGTGAACAAGACTAAAAGAAGCTTCACCATGCGGAATAACAGCATCAATTCCAGGCTGGTTTAAAAAAAGGCTACCGAGTTTTGTAAGAAAATCTTTTTGAAGTATTACAGTATCATCATCTAGAAAAAGAACATATTGACCTCGTGAACAAGACAGCCCAAAATTTCTGGAGTATCCCATTTTTCCGAACTTCTGATCAAGAGGAACATAGATAATGTTAAGCAAAGAGCTGAACCTGTCTGCTATGTCTCGGCCGGCCTCAGTACCTCCCTGATCTTCAATCAGTATTACTTCAAAATCCTGTCTTGAATAGTCCTGTTCTTCCAAAGAGTAAAGGATCCCCGAAAGCAGATCCAGCCTGCCATAAAAATTAATGATACAAGATACTCGTATATCGTCTCGTTCAGTTGGCACATTACAATCACCCTGCAACCGAACCTTAATCATTTTATTTAGTTTTTTCAGCAGACTGCGTCTCATTTGGCGTATATTCCCCAACCGACCATCAATGACCACAAAACTCCAACGACAAACAATGAAAAATCATTGAGGAGCGATTCGGTTGGATCCCCTCCCCTACCCGATTGGATTCGAAGAATGTATCGCAATAATCCAAAACAACAGAGAGGAACCGTATAGATCAACAAAGTAGAATGGCGCGATATGGCATACATGGTGTAAGTGACCAACACGGCTCCGCCGGTCATGTACATGACTCCCTGGAGAAATCCTTCCGGATAATCCTGTAAGGCTTTGCGATGATTGGCAGCAGCAAGGCCAAGTCTTTTCTTTTCGCTAAAGCGTTTGCCGGTACCTAGAAATATAGAGAGCAGAAATACACTTAAAAAAAGCCATTCAGAGAGGCGTATATCAAATGCGAGACCACCGGCCTCAAGTCTTAGCAAAAAACCAGCTGAAATACAGAAAATGTCGATCAGGGCGTATTGTTTAAGGAAAAGGCTGTAGGCAATAGTTAATAGAATATAAGCAGTTAAACATGAGAAAAATTCCAGCGAAACCTGCCAACCGACAAAACCGGCACCAAAGACTAAAAGGATTGCAAGCAGGGATGCTGCAACTACTGATATCCTGCCTGCCGCAATCGCTCTTCCTTTTTTTTCAGGATGTTGACGGTCATTTTCGCAGTCACGGATGTCATTTAAAATGTAACCAGCGCTAGAAGCAAGGCAGAACGAGAAAAAAGGTAAGACTCCACGTACAGCAAGGCCGGGTTGGAGCAAGACCCCTCCCAGGAAAGGAGGGAAGAAGATCATCAGGTTTTTCAGCCACTGGTGTGGCCGTAACAGCTTCAGATAGGGCACGAGCTAACCAATTGGCATATTGAACAGCAGGAAAGGAATATTTTTAGCTCTCAAAATTCAAAATCCTTGGCTTCTTCCAACAGTGTGAGCAGCTCCGCAATCTGAAATTCTCCAATATCCAGAACCTCAGCCTCCAGGGTGCCAGCCAAATCCAGCTCTGGTTCATGTATGAGCCCCAGACCTACCCGATGGCAAGCTAAGTTCACAAACCTGACAATGGCAAGCATCTTATTGACCGTATCCCACTTCTCCGAGTGGTGAAACTTGATCGCATCGCAATACATGGCTGGAAAATTCCAGTGCAGCATCAATCGGTAACCTTGCTCGACATGCATGGCTTCGAAAATTTCAGTGATCAATTCATCATCAAACATAGAGCTAATGACGCCAGCATTCACCAGCCGCTCGATAGATTTTAGCAGATAGAGCTTACCGACATCGTGCATCAGAGAGGCTAAATAGTTCTCGTCCGCAACGCCGCGCATGCCACAATTGAGAGCCAGCCACCGAGCACCAAGTGCAGCTCCGTGACTGTGTAGCCAAAGGGCCTTCAAATACCGATCCAGCGCAGGATTATCGGACCCATGCGCAGCAGCCTGAGAGGCGGCAATAGCAATATTTATTACCTGCTGGGCACCCAGACGTATTACGGACTCTTTAATAGTAGCGACCTTTGTACGCCCCATATACATCGGTGAATTGGCAATCTTCAGCATCTGGCTGGCAAGTGCCATATCCTCATTGGCAACCAGAGCCACCTCATCGACTGTAAAATCATAATTCGACAACATTTTCTGGAGCTTTAGCGCCACAGCGTGGAAGATTGGCAACTCTATCGGTTGTGAAGCAAGAAGTTTTCTTACGGTTTCAGGTATTAAAGCTGATGCCATTACAGATCCTTCAATCGAGATGATCATGCGGTCTAGCGAGGTTTAAACATACAGTAATGAACGAATTTTTGCCATTCTTTTGCAGTTTGATGGCAAAAAACCTTTTGTATTATTTTTTATGCAATCCAAGTCGTCCCTCGAGATCGTCCACGAATTGACTTGCTGAACGGCCGCTGCGTCTGGCTGTATAAAGACACCATTTCAGCGCCTTATCCTGCAGTTCTTCATCAGTCACATGAAGCTTGCGCTGCGTGGCATAATGACGAACTATCGCCAAGTACTCATCTTGATCAAGACTGTAAAAACCGAGCGATAGACCGAAACGATCGGAAAGAGCCAGCTTTTCACCTTCGGCCTCCTCAGGATGAATCTCGTCATCATGGACAGTATTTCGCACCCGTTCCGGCATCAGGTGGCGCCGATTGGAGGTCGCATAAATCAGAACGTTTGCGGGACGCGCCTCTATGTCGCCATCCAGTAAGGTCTTCAGTGCCCGAAAATCCCCCTCACCTTCATCAAAAGAAAGATCGTCGCAGAACAAGATAAAACTAAAGATGGAATCCCGGATCTGTCCCACTATCTGGGGCAGTGACATGATATCCCAGCGCTTAAGCTCAATAATTCTGAGCCCAAGCGGCGCGAATGGCTTCAGCAAGCCCTTTACCAACGAAGATTTACCACAACCGCGCTCCCCCCAGAGAAGCACATTGTTTGCAGGCAGCCCTTTTACAAATTGGGTAGTGTTCCGAACTACATCTTCTCTAATATCATCGACACCAACCAGATCATTAAGGTCGAAAAGATGGGGGTGTGCGACAGGTGCCAAACAGCCGGCATCACCTCTTCTCTCCCAGCGAAAGGCCCAATACAGTTCAAAATCAGGAGGTTCAGGCTCGGTAATTGTCAGTTTATCGATAAGAAGTTCAATTTTTTCGAGGATTTTTTCAAATTTATTGTTATCCATAGCAGGTTTATGCTCGCAGAAGAATTGATAGGGAATAGCCGAATTTGGTATTAGATTAACACCCGCAACCGCAGTTATGGCAAACTTTTCTAAATTCATTGGCCGGTGCAATGGTTTCAGGAGCAAAAGCAATCCTGTTAATGGCCGCCTGAATATCTTCCAGTATATTCAGATTCTCACTTTTACCGATTATGTGTCCGATACACTGATTGTTATGTCCTCCCTCGGGAGAAGATATTTTAATCACATTAAGCAGATCGGCATAACTATTGATCTTTATTACAACGCTTTTGTTATGCATCATTTTTAAAGAAAAACCCTTTTTTCGCATGTCCTTCGCCAATGACTCGAAAAAAACTCTGAAAGCTTCATCATCAAAATTAAACAACCAATCCTTCCGCACATGTTGCTGGCCAAGAATAGTAACTGTGATTTGTTTCAACACCTTTAGAGCCATTGTAGATGTTTCTCCCTATCAGCCTTTATGGGGGCATTCTGCTTCCCAAGCAATATAACCGTCTCCGGTAAGAGCAAGAAAGCTCTCAATTCGCTGCCGGTAATAATCTGAGAGGCTCGACTCATCCTCTAAAAATTCCAGTTCTTCTTTAGAAATCAGATGCTGTCTATGGAGAAAACGGTAAAACTCCCGGATAGCCTCCAGGTGGCGCTCCAAGAGTCTTATTTCAGGATCAAGGGTGTGGGTAATATACCAGGCGCCCGCAAAGCGCTTCACCACGCCGGGCTGCGGCCTCGCTACATTCTGACAGGCAAAATCCAACAGGTAGTCGCGCAGATACAAATCAGCGCAGTAAGCAAGCTCTGATGCATCCTGGGGCGTTTTTCCCGTACTCTGCAAGTGCTGGTAGAAATGTTTCAGCAGGGACTGACAGCGTTCATCAACTCTTATCTCTTCATCAATCGTATCAAAATCAAAATCGCCGTGCTCGAATTCAATCTCAGGTTGTTTTGAATCAGGCATATCTTATCTTCCCCTAGTCCGGATTAAGCTCAAGCAGATCTTTATGAACAAAAATACCATTTTTCTGGATAAGGATGTCGTCGAACCAGATTTCGCCGCCATCGGTGAGTAGCCGCACCATATCCCAATGGACGGCTGATCTATTACCATTGTCGCACTCATCATAGGCTTGGCCGGGAGTAAAATGGATCGAGCCAAAGATTTTTTCATCAAAAAGGATGTTGCGCATCGGTTGCCGGATGCCAGGATTAATGCCCAAAGAAAACTCACCTATATAACGGGCACCTTCGTCAGTATCGAGGATCTTGTTAAGCGAATCGGTCATACCGGCATCTGCTGTGGCATTGGTTATTTTACCGTCCCTGAACTCCAGGCGTACGCCGCTATACTCCTTGCCTTGATAGATACTGGGACAGTTGTAGGTAATATGGCCCTGAACAGAATCTTTGACCGGAGCGGTAAAGACCTCTCCATCCGGCATATTGAAGCGGCCATCACATTTTATACCCGGCAGGTTTTCAATGCTGAATCTTAAATCAGTGTCGGGAGCAGAGATCCGGACCGTCTTGGTCTCGTCGATCAGCTTTTTTAATTTATCCTGCTTCTTAGATTCCTCATTCCAATCGATGCAGCAAGCTGAAAAGAGATAATCCTCATACTCCTCCAGACTCATCCTGGCCTCCTGGGCAGCAGCATGGGTAGGATAGCGGGTCACCATCCAACGGGTATGTTTGACCCGCTGGTCAATCAGCGGCTTGGTAACCTTCTGGTAAGCCACCATGGCCTCCTGAGGGGCATTGGCCATAACCATGGAATTGTCTCCGGCAGAGATCCCGATGTAAACCGTAAGGGTCTTGAAAAAATCCATTTTGTGTTGCGGAAAATGGTCCAACTGCTGCTGGTTGGCCAGGCCGTAGAATTTACGATCTATTTCCGGAATCGAGAAGTTGTATTCCACATATTTTGCTCCCCGCTTAAGACAAAGGGCATAGATTTCCTTTACAAGCGGCTCGGCCTCAAAGCCTGAGGCGCTGATCAATACAACATCCCCTTCTTTAACCCTGGTGGAGTAATCAACCAGGATCTCAGCAAACTGTGTTACCCGCGAATCTTTCATGTGCTCCCTTTCTACACTCAATATATAAAATCAGCTTTTGCCTTTAATACAACTCTGCTATTCTGCTGGAACCCTATGTAATAATACTCTAACTACAGGAATTTACATGAATAGCTCTGAAATTGAAATCAAAATCATGAATCCTTTGCTGGGAGCTTCAATTCCTGTTCCCGGCTATGCCACACCGGGAGCAGCCGCCATGGACCTGCGAGCCTGCCTGGAAGGCCCTGTTGAAATTCAACCGGGCGAAACAGTACTCATACCGAGTGGCATCGCTATCGGTATTCATGACCCGGGACTGGTGGCTTTATTGGTTCCGCGCTCCGGCCTCGGGATTAAACACGGCATTGTATTGGCAAATACAATAGGAGTAATCGACTCAGATTATCAGGGAGAGATTGGTATCGGCATATATAACCGCAGCAAGGTCGCCTACACCATTCAGCCCGGCGAGCGCATTTGTCAGATGATGTTCATGCCTGTGATTCAGGCCGGATTGGTTATGGTGGATGAGTTCAGTCAGGAAAGCGTGAGAGGCGTTGGCGGTTTTGGACATACCGGCAGACACTAATATGGAAGCCGGTCTTGAACCGGCTATTTTTAAAGAGGTACTTTTAGCAATTATTTTTCCTTTTCCCAAACATAGACCGGATCAATAATCGGGTTGTAAAATCCTGGGATAGGCAAAAAGAAAAAAACAACGTCATGGACCCCGACGAAGGTCCGTACAATTGCCATGCCTATTCCTTTAAGCGGACCGACCGTGCTTCCCATTAAAGCGCCCTCTGCACGGCTGGTCAGGTAAATCTGTTTGGGAAACTCGCCAAGACCGGTAGCAACATTGGCAACTCCCCGCACCAACTTATGAGACATGCCCCCTACAACAGCTTGAGCGTCCTGATCATAAAGATTAACATCTCCGGAATAGATGGTTTTATCCTCAGCACAAGAAATGCGGCTTGATATAAAAAAAAGTAAAAGGAAGCCTAAAGAAACCCGAGCGAGCTTTCGCATCTTTGTTCCTTCTGAACCGAATTCTCAACCTGATAAATAGGTTTAGCACATTAAACTCCACTTTCAAGCGCCGACCACCGCACTTTACTGCGGTGGTCGGCGCGATCATAGATGCGGATTCCCAAGAAGTCTGAAGTCACAATAGAGGAGAAAGAGAATCAGAAAAAAGTGGAACGCTGGAGCCAAGACCATGGACGACACTGGTGAAGGCGTCCCGGTTTTCCAGCTTGTCCCACCCAAATCGTTCGGCAAAAATGGCCTGAATATGCGGAATCCGTGAGGTGCCTCCGGTCAGAAAGACCGTATCCATCTGCCCCGGCAACAGTCCGGAACGTGCCACAACATCATCTATGCAATCTGCAATCTGTCTGAAATTTTCCGTATTGATCATCTCAAACTCGGCCTTATTGATTTTCTCGCTGATAAATAGGTCACGCTCCGTGAAGTGGATCAGAGCTTGCTCTTGATCAGGGAGCTCGCATTTTGCCTTTTCTATTGCCTGAAACAGAAAAAAACCGAAATTGTCTTCAATCATATTTTCCAGGTGCTCAATAGCCTGACGGTCATCAGTGGTGCCTTTGATAACCCGGATATGCTCTCTGGTCTTGCGCGCCCGCAAAAGCGGGATGCGATGCCATTGACAGAGGGTGTAGACAATACTCTTGGGCACATTCACCCATTCATCCTTGCCCAAGGTTTTGTAACGCGCAAAGCGCCCGAAATGGTGCGCCACCTTATCCCACATGAGCTGTGAGTCGAACTTGTCCCCGGCCACATAGACTCCCCCCAGTGATAGAACATCACTGCGTCGATCCGAACGCGCAAAGGCGCTACCCTTGACACGGATCACCGAGAAATCTGATGTGCCGCCTCCAAAATCACCGATAAAAACAATCCGCTCCTGTCCAGCTTGCAACGTCTCTTCAAAGGCCAGCGCCGCAGCTATCGGCTCATACTGAAACCAGATGTTCTTGAAGCCGGCCTTTATGGCAGCCTTTTTAAGACGCTGTTCAGCCACGGCGTCCTTGACAGGATCAGTAGAAAAAACCACCGGCCGGCCCAGGACCACACTCTCCACTTGGCAGCCCACATGCGCCTCTCCCCGAGACTTGATCTTCCTGAGGATGATCGCTACCAGGTCATCAATGGCGTAACGCTTACCAAACACCTCGGTGCTGTCGAAACTGGTATTCGGCAGAAAGGTTTTGATCGACTGCATGAAACGCCCGGCCGCCCCATCGCCGACATACTGTCGAATAGCCTCCTGTCCGACATAAATTTCGTTTTCCTCGTTAAAATAGAGCACCGAGCGCATCAGCTCCCCAACCTGTTCATTGCCATCCACGGCAACCACCTCAACCGTACCATTTCGATACACAGAAAGAGCGGAATTAGTGGTTCCAAAATCAATGCCGAATACAATCTGCAATTACAAACTCCTTTTAAGCAACATAACCCCCTCCCGGACAGGTCCGAAAGGGGGTTTGGGCAATGCCATCAGCGACCATATCACCTACTTTATGCAATTTACATTGATTGAGCAAGACCTACCGCGAGCTATTTAACGTTTAAGGACTGGCAGGCTCTCCCAGCAACAGGCGATTTTTCGGTGTGATGTCACACGGAATTATCTGCGTAATCACCCGATAGCCATTTGCACGCAAGCGGGTGGCCCTGAGCACGTCCTGAGCCAGCGGCCCATCCAGCCATCCCTGCAGTCCGCCAATGTCGCCGGCCGCCAGATCGTGACAACAAGGGAGCACCGCTACCCGCGCCCCGATCGCCAAGGCTCGCTCCAGGACCAGATCGGTCAATCCGCCGCAGGCATGTACCGATACGACCAGATCACCAGTCAGCAGCTCAACCTGTGCCAAATCCTTTTCCAGAAACTCTACTCGACCGGCCAGACGTGGCCAGGCCTCCTCCAGACAGCCTGCAAGTTTTGAGGCTTGCTCCGGAATGCGCCGATCAACAGCCAGGGCTACTGATGAGCTGTCGTCCAATAGAAGAAGAATATACGCCAACAGCCCGTGACCACAGGCAAGATCAACCACCCGGCCCCCTCGGAAGCGGCGTCGCACCCGTCTTGCAACCTCCCACGCCTCATACAATTCCTTGCGCGGCAGGCAGCCGGCCCGGCAGACAGTCCGGGCAATTCGATCGAAAAGAGTCTCGCTCGGGAACTGGTGCAGGAGCCGTTCGTTCAGCCTATTGCGTGATGAACGATCCATTTGTTTTCCTCACCAGCTCAACACCCATTACTGGCTGCATCCTCCGGTCGGAATAACAACCCCACCCGAAACCACAAATTTTATGGCATCCTCAACCGTCATGCCGCTTTCATAGACCTCGCACTCGCGGAACCAGAGCGCAAACCCGGAAGTCGGATTGGGCATGGTCGGTATGTAGACCACCACCAAACATTCTCCCTCCCGCTCCACCTCGGCCGTCACAAAACCCACGGCACGCACACCGGGACGAGGCCACTCTACAAAAACCGCACGCCGGTAGGATGAGCCACCTTCACGAAAGACCTTGGTCAGCTGCTTGCTTGAGGTGTAGATCGACTTGACCAGCGGTATGCGCGTCAGCAGATCATCGCCCAGCTTCAGCAGGCGTTTCCCAAGCACATTTTTGGCCACTAGGCCGGTCAGATAGATCACTACTGCGGCGGTGATCATGCCGATACCGGGGATATGCCCACCGCTCCGGCCGTAGAGTGCCATCAGGCTGTCCAAGTGGCTTCCCAGGATCCCGTCGGCAAGATTGAAAAGAAATTTAAGGATGAAGATCGTGATCCCGACCGGGATAACGATAAAAATCCCGGCCAAAAAGGTCCCTTTAAGATGTTTGACAACAGCTTTCATGCGCCTGTTCCCCTTGTTTGCCTACCCGATGTTAGTGTCTGCATGAGCAATATCGGTACCTTATGTGCCTGCAGATAGCAAGCAAAAACCCCGTCGGGACAAGCCCGAACGGGGTTTTAAATTTACGCCATCAGCCTCACAGCCTCAAGCTTTTCATCACATGGCTTATTTGTAGTCCGGCATTTCGTCGAACTGCAGGTATTGATAGATCTTATCCTTGTTCGGCTCGATTTTTTCTTTATAAACCTTCATGTACTCAGCCGGAGAGGGCAGTTTGCCCATCAGCGCCGTCACAGCACCCAACTCGGCGGAACCAAGATAAACCTTGGCACCATTGCCGATACGGTCATCGAAGTTACGGGTGGAGGTGGAGTACATGTTGACGCCGTCGGGCACACGGGCCTGGTTGCCCATGCAGAGCGAACAGCCGGCGATCTCGATGCGGGCACCGAAAGCGCTGTAGACCGAGAAGACCGCCTCGTCTTTCAGCTGCTTCTGATCCATGCGGGTCGGGGGACAGATCCAGGTGCGGACCTCGGGGTTGAACTTGCTGCCACGCCAGATTTCAGCCGCGGCACGGAAGTGGCCGATGTTGGTCATGCAGGAACCCAGGAACACGTCCTGAATCTTGGTGCCTTTAACCTCGGAAAGCAATTTGACATCATCTGGATCATTCGGACAAGCCAGGATCGGCTCCTTGATATCAGCCAGGTTGATCTCGATCACAGCGGCGTATTCGGCCCCTTTGTCGGCTTTTTGCAAGGTCGGCTTCTTCAGCCATTTTTCGACATCTTTAATGCGGTTCTTAAGCGTGTTGGCATCCGAGTAGCCTTCAGAGATCATTTTCTTCATCAGCGCCACGTTGGATTTCAGGTAGGTGGCAACCGATTTCTCGGAAAGCTGGATGCAGCCAGCAGCGGCGGAACGCTCGGCAGCGGCATCGGTCAGTTCAAAGGCCTGCTCCACAGTCAGTTCGGGAAGGCCTTCCATCTCCAGAATCCGGCCGTTAAAGATATTGACCTTGTTCTTTTTGGGCACTGTCAAATGGCCCTGTTTGATCGCCCAGTAGGGGATGGCATTGACAGCGTCACGCAGGGTAATACCTGGGTTGAACTTGCCCTTGAAGCGAACCAGTACCGACTCGGGCATATCCAGCGGCATAAAGCCCATGGCGCCGGCAAAGGCGACCAGGCCGGAACCGGCCGGGAAGGAAATGCCGATCGGAAAACGGGTGTGTGAATCACCGCCGGTGCCGAGCGTGTCAGGCAGCAGCAGGCGATTCAGCCAGGAGTGGATTACACCGTCGCCGGGACGCAGTGCAACGCCACCACGCTCGGAGATAAAGCCGGGCAGGTTCTTGTGCATCTTGACATCGGCCGGTTTCGGGTAAGCGGCTGTGTGACAGAAGGACTGCATGAACATCGGAGCCTGGAACTTGAGGCAGGCCAGCTCTTTCAGCTCGTCAGCAGTCATCGGTCCGGTAGTGTCCTGAGAACCGACTGTGGTCATCTTGGGCTCGCAAGCGGTGCCAGGCAGGATGCCTGCTACGCCGCAGGCGGCGCCGACCACCTTCTGGGCCAGGGAGAAAGGCTGCTTGGCCTTGGGCTTGGGATTGACCGGAAGGGTAAAGACGGTAGTAGGCTTGAGTCCCAGTGCCTTGCGGGCCTTGTCGGTAACAGCGCGACCGATGATCAGCGGGATTCGCCCACCGGCGCGGAATTCGTCGGCCACGGTGTTGGGAGAGATGGTGAACTTCGAAAGCACCTTTTTGCCATTCTCATCAGTAATAACACCTTTTTTTGTGTCGATCACGATCACATCGCCGGTTTTCATACCGGTAACGTCTGCCTTGAGCGGCAGGGCACCGGAATCCTGAGCGGTATTGAAGAAGATCGGGGCGATAACGCCACCGATGATCACACCGGCGGTCTTCTTGTTAGGCACGCAGGGGATTTCGTTGCCAATCGCCCACAGTACACTGTTACAGGCTGATTTACGCGATGAACCGGTACCGACCACGTCGCCCACAAAGGCAACCTGAAAACCATCTTTGCGAAATTTGGCAATAGTAGCCAGGCCATCCTTGAAGCGGGTCTTGCCCATGGCCAGTGAGTGCAGCGGGATATCAGGACGGCTCCAGGCGTCGCCAGCCGGGGAGAAGTCATCGGTGTTGATCTCGCCTTCTACCTTATAGACTTTTACCTTGATCTTCTCGGGAACACCTTTGCGGTTGGTGAACCATTCGGCCTCGGCCCAGGACTTAAGCACCTTGGCGGCAGCGGCGTTCTTGGCCTTGGCCAGGGCGGCCACTTCGTCGAAAGCATCATATACAAGGGTCATTCCGCTGAGTGCTTTGGCAGCCTCTTCGGCCAGCTTTTTATCTTTCAGAGCGGCAACCAGCGGCGCCACGTTGTAGCCCCCCAGCATGGTGCCCAACATCTGAATGGCCTCCACCGGAGATATTAGCGGCGATTTCTTTTTGCCACTGACTATTTCAGCCAGAAACTCGGCCTTGACTTTAGCGGCTGGGTCAACACCCGGAGATACTCGATTTTTGATCAGGTCGAGCAGGAATTTTTCTTTTCCTTTGGGGGGTTTGACCAGCAGTTTGCACAGGTCGGCGGCCTGCTCGGGGCTGAGCGGCAATGCCGGAATACCCTGCTTGGCGCGCTCTTTTTCGTGCTGCAGATAGACTTCAATCATCTGACTTCCTCCTTTTTCTTGTTTATATTACTCACCAGCAACTTGATTTGCATGTCAACCTAAAGCGCATACTGTATACACTTTTACTGATAAGCTGTCAATTGCTTAGCCGTAATTCACAATGAAAAAACAGTCAAAACTTTTTATGGAGTTTCAGGAAAAGGTAAGGCAGGAATCATCAAAACATCTTCAACTAAAGCTCTATGATCAGGAAGAGATACTGAGCGATTACCAGACCATTAAGCCGGCATAGCCGACCACCTGGCTATTATCGCCGGTAACATCGCCACTGGTTGCATAGGAGATCAAACTGGCCTGATTAGCGCCCAGTTCCCTGGCTGTTACCAGCATGATAGCAGTCGGCACTACACCGCACATAGTGATGCGCTCAGTTCGGCAAATCTGTAACAAGCCTTCCGGATCCAGGGCCAATACCCGGGCCAGAGCCAGTTCATCCTTACGCTGGGCTGATTCAGCCGATTCATAATGGGTCATATCGGAACTGGCCACAATCAACACCTCTCCGCCATAATCCTGCAAGGCCGCAGCCAGCCCCTCCCCGATCTGCTTTACAGCGGCAAAATCTCCGTAGCCCACACACAATGCGCTAATAGTGACATCTGGTCTCAGGTGGTGAATAAAAGGTACTTGAACCTCAAGAGAATGTTCGGATTGATGGGCAAGCGAATCGGATTTGATAAGCGGGACATGCTTCAAAATCAGCATGTTCAGTTTGGAATTGATAGCAACCGATCCCAACGGGGTAATCCATTCTCCATCAGGATAAAGGGCTGCCGGAACACCCGCTTCATGATGATTGGGACCGATGATTAACACTGTAGGCGGGATCTCGATTGCGGCGAATACCTGGCCTGCTACAGCTCCCGAATAAATATAACCGGCATGTGGTGACACAATGCCCTTAGCCTTTGTCTGTCCTTTTGGGGCTGGGATAATCAGGCTGGCTAGTTCTTTTTCAAGTCTGGATGGGTTATCGGTGTAAAATTGCCCTGCCACTGCCGGTTGACGTTTCATAGCTAACCTCTTATTCCACAAGAGCTATTTTCATTTCAACTTTCAAATGGCAATTCATTCTCTATTTCAATTGTTTGACCCAGCGGCAATTCCTCTTGCTGTTCATAATGGGGAACCTCATCCAGGGCTTGAATTTCTTTAAGCGTAGGTAGACCTTTTAGATCCTTAAGGCCGAATATTTCAAGGAATTCTTTGGAGGTTCCGTATATCAGCGGTCGGCCGGGAATATCCTTTTTACCAAGAATCCTTACCAGTTTTTTTTCCAGCAGGGTCTTCATCACGCCACCACAATCTACCCCGCGCAGAAACTCTACCTCAGTCCTGGTAACCGGTTGACGGTAGGCAACAATAGCCAGGGTTTCAAGGGCTGAAGGAGAAAACTTGACTGTTTTGTTCTTTATATGTCGCGTGACATACTGTTGATACTCAGGAGAAGTACGAAATTGCCAGCCGCCAGCTACCTCTACCAGATGAAAACTGCCGTTCCGCTCTTCATAAGAAACTACCAGCTCAGCTATAGCTCTCTTAATCTCTTCTCGCTCATATTCATTCAGCAATTCACAAAGACGGTCCAGCGACACCGGGGAATCTGCAGTAAAGATCAAACTTTCAATAATGATAGCTAAGGATGACATAATGAAGCCTTTAATCAGGTAAGAATAACTTCAGCTGAATCAGGCGCTACCGCAGGAACAAACCAGATATTGCCATGCTGGCCACCCTGAAATATCCGGATCAGTTTAAGCTTACACAGCTCCAAAACAGCCAGGAAAGTAGCGATAACGCGTTCACGGGTCAGATCCTCATTTACAAGATCATCAAAGTGTAACATATCCCTGTCCTGCATCAATGAAAGGATCTCGTTGATGCAGTCGGCAATATTAAATGATTCAGCGGCAGCCACTTCATGAAAAGTTTCAGCCGGGATACGAATGAGAAGGGAACGGAAAGCATCCACCAGCTCAAAAAGTTCAAGCTCCAAGGGACCTTCTTCGTTGTTGGCAGCCAAAAGCAGAGGTTCCGGGCAAGTACGAGAAAAGACCTCCCGTCCCAGTAGTGCTCTGGCCTCCAGAACCATACCGGCATCTTTATACTGCTGATATTCCAGCAGCCTTTGAATCAGCTCGGCTCTTGGATCAAGCTCCTCCTCTTCCCCTTCCTCCCCCTCTTCCAGAGGAAGCAGCATGCGGGATTTGATGTGTAGCAGGGTAGAGGCCATTACCAGAAAGTCCCCCGCCACTTCAAGATTCAGGTCCTTCATCAGCTTGATGTAATCGAGGTATTGGCGGGTAATCGTGGAGATGGGAATGTCGTAGATGTCCAGCTCATTCTTGCGAATCAAGTGTAAAAGCAGGTCCAGCGGCCCCTCGAATTTATCGAGGTGCACGCTGTAGCTTTCATGAAACCCATCGAGGGTAAGATTGTCCTCCCTGCGGGGAGTCAACATACCGTTTCAGTTCCTGTTTTCATAATCATAACTTCAGGGCTTGGCGAGCCTCGGTCATAACCGCGTCTGAAACCAGCGAGGCCTTGGCGCTACCTTCCTGCAGCAATACATCGACAAATCCGGGATCAGCGGCCAGTTCTTCGCGTTTAGCCCTGTTAGGCGCCAGGCGCTCATTCATGCAGTCAGCCAGGATGCGTTTACATTCGACACAGCCAATGGCAGCGCTGCGACAGGCAGGAATGATCTCTTCCAGCTTCTCCTGAGGCACATATATACGATGCAGATTGAATGCCACGCAGACATCTGGATCACCGGGATCGGTGCGACGAACTCGGGCGGGATCTGTCATCATGGACATAACTTTTTTAGTGGTTTCTTCGGCCGTATCAGAAAGATAAATCGAGTTATTATAAGACTTGCTCATCTTGCGGCCATCAAGGCCAAGCAGCTTGGGAGTTTCTGTAAGAAGGGCCTCAGGCTCCGGAAATACATTTCCGTAGAGATAGTTGAAGCGGCGGGTGATCTCGCGGGTAATCTCAAGGTGCGGCAACTGGTCCTGCCCGACCGGAACACGGGTGCCTTTGTATAGAATAATATCGGCGGCCATCAACACCGGATAGCCCAAAAAGCCAAAAGTGGAGAGGTCGCGCTGCTCAATATTGTCCAGCATTTCCTTGAAGGTCGGGTTGCGCTCCAGCCACGAGACCGGGGTAATCATCGAGAGAATCAGGTTCAGCTCGGCGTGGTGCGGTACCAGGCTCTGCCGGAAGATCAAGCTTTTGGAGGGATCAAGCCCAAAAGCGATCCAATCCAGGACCATTTCACGGATGTTGCCCTTTATTGCTCCGGTATCGGCATATTCTGTAGTCAGGGAATGCCAGTCGGCTACAAAAAAGAAACAATCAAAGCTGTCCTGGATTTTGATCCAGTTTTCAAGAACCCCGTGATAATGGCCGATATGCAGTTTTCCAGTCGGCCTCATGCCACTGACAACGCGTTGTTTCATTGAACCTTACTCCTTTTTCACCTCATCATCAGCCGTGTAACACCCAGAACCAGACCACTTTGCGGTCCAGCCAAAAGATGAATAGCTATGTTGAGAACCGGTGATATGACATACGAAAAAATATTGGTAAAAAATACCAGCAAGATAATTATCACCATCCCATAAGGCTCGATGCGTGCCCAGGCAGCCGCTTGGCGATAGGGCAGCAAACCAACCAGCACGCGCCCTCCATCCAGCGGCGGTACCGGGATCATGTTGAATATGGCCAGTAGCAGATTTATGTAGACCGAGAAGGCCAGCATCATTATCAACGGCTCCAGAAACATGGTCAGAGGAGAGTCTGATACTGCCGGATTGCCCATAGCAACAAACCCTCTTAAAAGCAATGCCGACACAATCGCCAAAGAAATGTTGGTTATAGGACCAGCCGCCGCCACCCAGATCATATCCCGTTTGGGATTGCGCAAATTTTCAAAGACCACCGGAACCGGCTTGGCCCAACCAATACCTATGAAAAAAATCATCAAGGTGCCGATGATATCAAGATGTTTAATCGGATTAAGAGTCAGTCGCCCCATCATGCGGGCAGTCGGGTCACCAAAGCGCCAGGCTATGAAACCGTGGGATACTTCATGACAGGTTATGGCCAACATACCCGGCACAAGCATTATTGAGAGCTTAAGCAGAAAGTCTTCCATTAATTGTCCTTTTAACGAATCTAAATCCTTTTATTCTTAACAGAGAGCATAAGCAAAGTCAATTGGCGCGCAAAACATGCGGTTGAGAGCAATGAGTAAAGAATTATCTAGGGGTATTTTTGAAAATAAAGGCAGGATCGCCTCCCGCCTTTGATATCTAAGTATTGTCCCATAAATAGCCCGCCAATTGGAGCCGTCGGTCCGCACCTACATTATGACATGGTTAAGCGTTTGGCAGTGCTGTTTTCCGATGCCGGTCTTATTAAAAACTTCCCGCACTAAAGTTTCGCGTGCTTGATAAAGGGCAAATCAGTTTGTAAAAGCATTATTCATTATTAGGTCGAATAGCGCGATCGCTCAGTTTGATTAAAATAGATGGCGCGGCTGGAGACCTGCTATCCCAACCGGTATGGAGGGTGTTGTCTCTTAATTCAATAGGCGCCGGAAGCAGGCGGGCAGCCAGGCCGGTACCGAAGGCGGTCAGCCCTGGTAAAAGCGCATTGACAGCATGAAGGATGCTGGCGGGAAGAGTGATAATCAAGCGAGGATCCCCGTAACGGCAGGCATCAATGATTTTTTTGGCAGCCCGTGGGGCACTCGTTGACAGAAGAGGATTGGCTCAACTTCCTGACGGTTGCGTACATCACAGACAAAAGTCAGGACATTAGCCCCATGCTTGGTAAGTTCCAGAGAGGCGCGGTCCAGTTCATTCGCGCTGCGCGCCAGGAGCGAAATTCGGGCGCCTTCCCGGGCTAGTTGCCTGGCAATCTCCAGTCCCAGTCCGCGCGATCCGCCGCTAATAACTACCGACAAGCCGCGAAAATCGATGCGGCGCATTCGGCGCCGAATTCCACACAGGAGCAGACCTGCCCCAGCGCCAGCCAAAAGAAACAGCAGTGCCCGGGATGGCGATGATCGTTTCATGTCTTGCCCCTGTAGAACTTGAGATTCTATTCATAGAGGATCTGTCATAAAGGGACTATATCATCGCCTAAAGAGTTTTCAAGATGCCGCAATCAGCGCCGGCAAGCGGTAGCCTGGCAGGGCATGGGTTGACTCAGGTAACAAATCTTCTATCCTTTTAATAGCTCCTATATTGTGCAAAATCATCGGAACAAGAGCGTGCTTGCAGCGGAGAAGAAATGAGAATAGCCCAGGTATCACCTCTTTTTGAACAGGTTCCGCCCCGTTTTTACGGTGGAACGGAACGGATTGTCTCTTATCTAACCGAAGAGCTCGTACATCAGGGACACGATGTTACGCTGTTTGCCAGCGGTGACTCCGTTACCTCGGCCAGCCTGGTCCCGTGCTGTAAAAATTCCCTGCGGCTGGATGAAACCTGCGTCGATCCGATTCCCCATCACCTGTTGATGCTGGAGCGGGTTTTTCGCATGGCGAGTCGCTTCGATATCATCCATTTCCACACCGATTACTTCCACTATGCCGCATCCCGACGAAGCGGCCTGGCTCATGTGACCACCTTGCATGGCCGCCTGGACATTCCCGATCTGGTGCCGCTCTACCGCGAATACTCCGAAATGCCGGTCATATCCATTTCCGACTCGCAGCGCGCTCCCCTTCCCTGGCTGAATTGGCGTGGAACCGTCCACCACGGCCTGCCAGCCGATCTGCTGCCGTTCAACCCTCAGGGTGGTGAATACCTGGCCTTCCTGGGCAGGGTCTCACCCGAAAAAGGGCTCGATACCGCTATTGCCATTGCCCGTGCAAGCGGCGTCAATCTCAAGATTGCCGCGAAGGTGGATAAAAGTGACCGCGACTACTACGACAACAAAATCAAGCCATTGATCGATGGGCATTTGGTGGAATACATCGGGGAGATCAGCGAACAGGGAAAAAAGGATTTTCTCGGCAATGCATTGGCACTTATATTTCCGATCGACTGGGAGGAGCCGTTCGGGCTGGTTATGATCGAATCGATGGCCTGCGGTACCCCGGTTATTGCCTTTGCCCGCGGTTCGGTGCCGGAGATAATAAAAGAGAGCACTTCGGGTTTCATTGTCCGAAACGTGGAAGGAGCGGTGCGCGCCGTGAAAGCTGCTGCCATTCTGAGCCGACTGCGCTGCAGGAACCACTTTGAAGAGCATTTTGTAGCCTCGAGAATGGCCAGAGACTATGTAACTATTTACGAACAAATGACCGCTGCCGGAAAGAATGGGCCTGTCTTGACCTTGGGACGCCGGCACAACTCAACCTAGCTGCCCTCCACAAGGCAGCAGATCGTTCACAAGCGGAGGTTATATGAAGGAGGTAATTCAGGTAGAGGATCGCTATTACATATTAGCCACATCAGACCGGGCAGCAGAGTGTCAACAGGTACTGAAGGAAGGTGAGACCTTTGCCATCTTCGATTGTCACGGCGACATCCAGCCGATCGGGTTGGGGGAACAGGGTATCTTTCATGAAGGGACCCGTTTCCTGTCGAATATGGAATTACGGTTCGCCGGGAAACGCCCTCTCCTTTTGGGATCAACCATCAACAAGCAGAATGAGCAACTGACTGTTGATTTGATGAATCCGGACCTGCTTGCTAATGGCCGGCAGATACGACGCGACTCGGTTCATGTTTTCCGGTCCAAATTCATTTGGAAAGGTAACTGTTTTGAACAGCTACGATTCACCAATTTCAGCCTGGAGGTATTGGAAATACCCTTTAGCATCAGCTTCGCAGCCGACTATGCCGATATCTTCGAAGTGCGCGGTACCAAACGGGAGGCAAAGGGGACCCGTCGCAGCACAGAGGTCACTGACTCATCGGTAGTCCTCTCATATGACGGTCTTGACGGCGTCACCCGTATGACTCTTATCGAATTTGCACCTAATCCCGATAAAATAGAGCCTTCCGAGGCAACCTACACTGTGGTGCTCAAGCCGAAGGAATCGGCCACCTTCAATATTACCGTTACCTGTTCCTGCCAGCAATGCGAAAGGTTTGACGGCACTTATGAGCAGGCGCTGGCAGAGGCCCATGACGCATTGCATAACTTCAATAAGGACTACTGCGAAATCACTACTGATGATGTACACTTCAATACCCTGTTAGCTCGTTCACAATCAGACCTGATCATGATGACAACCAACACTCCTGCCGGCGCCTATCCCTATGCCGGTGTCCCTTGGTTCAGCACTCCCTTTGGCAGAGACGGCATTATTACGGCTTTAGAGATGTTATGGGCAAATCCCGGCATTGCCCGCGGCGTCCTTAGTTTTCTTGCCGGGACTCAGGCGGACATGACCGATGCAGAAAAAGATGCTGAGCCGGGGAAAATCCTCCATGAGACACGCAAGGGCGAAATGGCCGCCTTGGGGGAAATTCCTTTCGGGACCTATTACGGCAGCGTCGATTCGACCCCGCTGTTCGTAGTACTGGCCGGCGCCTATTACGAGCGTACCGGTGATCGCGACTTCATTTCCGGAATCTGGCCCAATGTGCTGCGGGCACTGGATTGGATTGATACCTATGGAGATGCCGACGGTGACGGCTTCGTTGAGTATGCCAGGCATTCTCACGAGGGGCTTGTGCAACAGGGGTGGAAGGATTCCGAGGATTCTGTTTTTCATGCCGATGGCACCCTTGCTAAAGCACCCATCGCTCTTTGTGAGGTACAGGGTTATGTTTATGAGGCCAAAATGCGTGCGGCGGATTTGGCAAGGCTCTTGGGTGACCATGAACGTGCAGCCGCTCTGCAGGAACAGGCGCGAGTCCTCCGACAGAGATTCCAGGAGGCTTTCTGGTGCGAAGATCTCTCTTTTTACGCCCTGGCATTAGACGGTGACAAGCGTCCCTGCCGTGTCCGCGCCTCCAATGCAGGCCATTGCCTCTTTTCGGGGATTGCCGCTCCCGAGCATGCCGGACCCATCTCTACACAGCTTTCATCGGATATTTTTTTCACTGGATGGGGATTGCGTACGGTCGCCAGCAACGAAAAACGCTATAACCCGATGTCGTATCACAATGGTTCGATCTGGCCCCACGATAACGCCCTGATCGCCGCCGGCCTGGCGAGATTCGGTTTTACAACCGAGGCTGTCGCTATCCTCGAAGGAATCTATCATGCTTCACTGGCCATGGACCTGCACCGGTTACCGGAACTTTTTTGCGGTTTTAAGCGCCGCGAGGATTTCAGTCCGATCCTCTACCCCGTCGCCTGCGCCCCCCAAGCCTGGGCCGCTGCCTCGGTCTATCTAATGTTGCAGGGATGTATGGGGTTATCGATTGATGCCGATAAAAACCGAATATGTTTTTTTCATCCGGTTTTGCCACCGTTCCTCAACGAGGTTTCCATCAGCAACTTGCAGATTGCAACCGGTTCTTCGGTTGATGTTGTTCTGAAGAGGTATGACCAGGATATAGCAGTGAGCGTAGTGCGCAAGAAAGGTCCGGTGGAAGTAATCATCGTGAAATAACGGAGGCAAGGGCAACTTTTACCTGGGGCACATGCCATGAAAGACCAGAAATTCAGCTCATTTGTAGATTTGGCCATCTGTAAAGGTGCTCAGACTATGACCACTGACAGGGTTTACGGTTTTGATTCATGGTTGGTGCGCAAATTTCTGCAGTCAATAGGTGCTCCTCAAATGCGGGTGACCTTGTGGGATGGCACGGAAGTGGTGCTACCCGACTCCAATCCCTCTGTCGGCATGCTGATTCGTGAACGGAGTGCCCTGTGGCGACTCGTGACCAATCCCCTCCTCAACTTCGGTGATGATTACAGCGCCGGTCGAATCGAGATACAGGGGGGGCTGGTACTGTTCATGCAGATTGTATATCAGGCGTTGGCCGAAACAGCCAGATACCGGCAAAAAACTGATCCAGCCGCCTATCGCCGCCATCAACCAAACCTGAACTCTGTCTCGGGTTCGCGCCAGAACATACATTGCCACTACGATATCGGTAATGATTTTTACAAACTGTGGCTTGACGCAGAGATGCAATATACCTGTGCTTATTTTCCGAAACCCGACGCCACATTGGAAGAAGCCCAACTAGCCAAAATGGAGCTGATCAGCCGCAAGCTGCACCTGCGGGCGGGGCAGACCGTGGTGGAGGCCGGCTGCGGTTGGGGCGCACTGGCCCGCCACATGGCCAAACACTTTGGTGTCAAGGTCAGGGCCTACAACATCTCCCGCGAACAGATCACCTATGCGCGTCAACAGGCCAAGGCCGAAGGCCTGGAGGGACAGGTCGAGTACATCGAGGATGATTATCGTACCATCACCAGAAAATATGACGCGTTTGTTTCAGTGGGAATGCTGGAGCATGTCGGGCCTGATCATTATCAAGAACTGGGTGAAATTATTGATCGATCCCTGAAAAAACAGGGCCTGGGCCTGATCCACACCATCGGACAGGACCTGGCAAGACCGATGAACCCCTGGTTCCTGAAGCGTATCTTCCCCGGCAGCTACCCTCCCACCCTGCAGGAAATTTCGGCTATCTTCGAAGCGGGCAAATTCACCATACTGGACGTGGAAAACCTGCGGCTGCATTATGCAAAAACGTGCCAGCATTGGCTCGATCGTTTCGAACAAAATCTGGACCGCGTGCAGGAGATGTTCGATGAAACATTTATCCGGGCCTGGCGCCTCTACCTTTCCGGGTGCATAGCGAATTTCAGCATCGGCGATCTGCTACTGTACCAGGTAGTTTTCTCGCGCCCTACCAACAACCTGATCCCCTTGACCCGCTCCTATCTCACTACTTTTCCCGGTGAGCCCTGATGGAAACCTGCGATGTACTTGTTATAGGCGGAGGACCGGCAGGATCGACCTGTGCCGGAAGACTTGTACAGGCTGGTCTTGATGTGTTGCTGATGGACAAGCAGACCTTCCCGCGCCAAAAAACATGTGCCGGCTGGATAACACCGGCGGTTCTGGAGGTCCTTCAAATCGACCCGGAGGAATACCGGAAGGAACGGGTGCTCCAGGATATAAGCAACTTCCGCGTCGGCCTGATGTACGGGTCCGAAACAGTGATTAGCTATGGCAAAACTGTAAGCTACGGTATCCGACGAAATGAGTTCGATCACTACCTGTTACAGCGCAGCCCTTTACGTTTGTCGCTGGGTGAGGCAGCGACAGTCTTGGAAAGTAACAGTGACGGGTGGATCGTGAACGGGCGAATCAGAGCTCGCCTGCTGGTTGGCGCAGGCGGACACTCTTGCCCCGTGGCACGTATTTTGGGAGCCAAGATCGGCACCGAGCCGGTTATTGTGGCCCAGACAGCCGAGTTTGCCATGAGCCGTGACCAGGAGCGGATCTGCCATACAGCTGCCGATACGCCGGCGCTGTTTTTTTGTCGGGATATGAAAGGCTATGGCTGGCTGTTTCGAAAAGGGGAATTTCTGAATGTGGGGCTGGGACGTATGGACACAGTAAATCTGGGCTACCATACGAAGGACTTTTGTTCTTTTCTCAAACAACGCGGTGATCTGGCTGCAGGCTTTAGCAACCGGTTCCAGGGGCATGCCTATCGCTTATATGGGCAGCAACTGGGCCGCAGCTGTGTTGGTGATCGTGCGCTGCTGGTGGGTGATGCTGCCGGGCTTGCCTACCCTCAGAGCGGCGAGGGCATACTGCCCGCCGTTGAGTCGGCCCTTATGGCTGCTGATACCATTCTGGCGGCTAAAGACGACTATCGGCAAGACAAGCTGCAAGCCTATGCTGCCGGACTGGCTAGCCGCTTAGGCGGCAAAAGCATTGCCCTCCCCTCCTCACACCTGTCCTCCGAACTGTTGCGTTTTCTCGGGGCAAGATTCCTCAGCAGCCGCTGGTTTGTTCGCCATGTGGTGCTGGACAGCTGGTTTCTGCATGCTGAGCATTGAGTTAATAAGATAGCTAACGGTCTTCCTGCAATGGTGGCTGTTCAGCAGCGGTTTCCATTCCATCCGCAACTTCCCGGATGATTCCCATACGCACGTAGATGGGGCGCACTTTCTCTCTGATGTGAGGGAGCTGTCTTGCAAAAACCGCAGCACCGATCAGGCAACCACCGCCCCCGATCAGCAAGGTCTCTCGTGGGCCGATAACACCGGCCATTGCTCCGGCACCGAGGCTTCCGAACGGTGCCATGCCCATGAACGCCATGGTGAAAAAGCTCATTACCCGGCCGCGCTTGTCTTCATCCAGAATAGTTTGAAGAACCGTGTTGCAGGAAGCAACCAGTGTCATCATTCCAAATCCTGCTAACGCCAGCGCTGCCAGCGAGATTATGAGGTTGCTGGAAAGGGCAAATGAGGCGATACCGGCCGCGAACAATATGGTAGCCGTTACCATAATCCGACCGAGTCCGAGCACGCTCCGACGGGAGGCGAGATAAAGAGTGCCCAGCAGAGCACCACTGCCGGCCGCAGTCATAAGAAATCCAAAAGTGTGCGCTCCACCATGGAGGATATCCTTAGCAAAGACAGGAACAAGCACTGTATAGGGCATCCCCATCAGACTGACCAAGGCCACCATCAGCAGAATACTTCTGATCGGACCGAATTTGTAGGCGTAGCTAAAGCCTTCCTGGAGTTCGTGCAGGATATGACGCCTGTGATGATGTCGAGAAACATGCGGGATACGCATGGCCGCAAGAGCCGCAATGACCGCCATGTAGCTGATAGCATTCAGCGAAAAGCAGATCCCCTCCCCGACTGAGGCCACCAGTAAACCTGCAATGGACGGGCCGATGAGGCGAGCTCCGTTCACCATTGAGGAATTCAGTGCAATGGCATTTCCCAAGTCTTCGCGATGTTCAACCATATCGACTACAAAGGATTGACGTATCGGTATATCAATGGCATTCACAATGCCAAGCACCAGGCTCAGCAGCATTATCTGCCAGACCTGCACCAATCCGGTCAGGACTAAAATCGCGAGAAAGGCGGCCTGAAACATGGCCAGGGCTTGGGTGGCGATCAAAAGGCGCCGGCGATCCCAACGATCAGCAAGCACGCCGGCAACCGGGGAGATAAAGATGGTCGGGATCTGGCTGATGAAACCAACCGCGCCCAATAACATGGCCGATCCGGTCAGACGGTAAACCAACCAGCTCATGGCCACCTGCTGCATCCAGGTTCCTACCAGCGATACGCTTTGCCCTGCCACAAAAAGGCGGTAGTTCCTGGAACGTAGAGCGCGTAGAAGATGGCGAAGGAGCGAGCCTTTGTTTTCATTTGTATCAACTGAATTCATCGGAATCTACCTATTCTGGTGAGCCGAATCATAAGAATTTAAGAACAGCTGAAATTATAACCACTGAGAAGAGATTCGGTTACAGATAAATTAACGTGATTTGTCCAGAATTTTACCGAAGTTCATGAACCGTTCTTCCCGTTATTTTTCAGCACGAACAGAACCAATAACAGATAGAATACAACGAACACGTTGATGATGAGCAGCGTGACCCTTGGCCATGTTACGCTACGGGTGACTTCAAATATTTCTAACGGGATGTACATACCACCGGTTAGGACGGCAAACCATTCCGCCCATGATTTTCTCAGCCACAGTCCGACAGCTTCAACCATTCGCACGACAAAGTACATAGCTGCAGCTATTGCCATACTCCAGAGCTTCGTGTCGTTCACACGATCCATCAGGTCGATAAAAATCCGTGGGTAATGGCTGGCGGGATTGAGGTGGGAGCTTTCTACCAGTCGCATAGCTGCTTCGTGGATGTCTTTGTGTATGAAAGACAGCAGTCCAAAGCCAACTAAGAGAACTAGCAGACCCTTAGCCCCTTCAAATAGCGCGACAACATGCAATCCTCTTGAATGTAGTTTTCCTGATGGATTTTTGCTGGGACGAGCGGTGGTCATTTCCAGATTTGTGTTCTAGCCAGAAGCTGCTCTTTTAGAGTGTCGTTGATCAAGCTCTGTTCAATAGCCTCCTGGACCCAGGATTCCTTACATTGAACCAATACCTTTGCGGCCCCTTCCGCCACTGCCGGGATATTGCTCCACAAGGCATTACGGATCGACCGTAGTTGATTGGCATCGGTTTTTTTGCCATCGGCCAGCTCACGGCAATGTTGACAGAGCATCGCCAGTGTCTCCATGTCGGGTGGCAAATCAGTTTGACAGTCCCATACCCGCAGATCTTCTTTGCCCTCACACCATTCACACTTGAAGCCGGCCCGTTTGCCGATGGCTTTGCCTAATGTAATAATCGAATCAAGGCGTTCTTTATTTGCCTGATAACCTTTTACCATGCATACCTCTATTCAGATGACCTTACGGAGGATCAACTGGATCAATTCAGGATTGATTATGAAGCTTTTTCAATTTTACTTTCCTGCTGTTACCTTAAACTAATTTCGACTGTTGGCGTTCATGCCAGCGCCGCGCCGAATCAATTTCCCGCATGACGCCTTTGACGTCTGCTTGATTAGGATTTTCTCTAAAGTTTCCGGTCAGCTTGGTCAGCGGACTAAGTTCGCCGCTCGAGTAGAGTTTCCAGATCTCCCTGCCATAGTCGGTGGTAAGAAGTTCAGGGGCAAAACGACCGAAGTAGGCGGCCATGTTCTCGACGTCCCGTTCGAGCATCTTCCTGGCATTGTTGTTGCCGGCGGCATCCACAGCTTGAGGCAAATCGATAATAACCAGCCCGTCGTGGCCAACTAGCACGTTGTACTCGGACAGGTCGCCATGGACCAGCCCCCCGCAAAGCATGAGAACGATCTGATTAATCATCGCAGCATGATAATCACGGGCCTGTTCAGCTGTCAATTTCAGGTCATTCAACCTGGGAGCGACATCGCCATGAGCATCAACCACCAACTCCATCAGCAGCACCCCGCTGATATAATTAAAGATTTTCGGCACGCGCACCCCGGCGGCTGCAAGCCGCTGTAAAGCGTCCACTTCTGCGTTCTGCCAAGCCCCTTCCTGCTCTTTCCGACCATACTTGGTGTTCTTCTCCATGGCTCGCGCCCGGCGGCTGTTCCTGACCTTGCGCCCCTCCTGATACTGGGCTTGCTGGGTAAAGCTCCTTTTGCCGGCTTCTTTGTACACCTTGGCGCAACGGATCTCGCCTTTGGACTGAACCACGTAGACATCGGCTTCTTTGCCGCTCATGAGCTGGCGAACAACCTCGTCGACCAGGCCGTTATAAACTAATATTTCAAAACTTTTGGGAGTCTTCATATACCTCCTCTTTCAGGATTGGCGGCTGTTTCAATTTCAATAATTTGTAAGAGTTTTTCTCACCCGTTCCAGATAACGTTACATCATATACTAAATTCAGACTAAAAGGAGCTTTTGAGATAAAAAAATTCGGAACTATCACCAATAAAAAGGCTGATGACTTATTCTGTCATACATATGTTGTAGCATGCTCTCTATAGGAGGGTATGCCATGAATATTCAAGAGTTTCGCAACCAGTTTCCCGATGAGGAAACCTGTCACCGCTACC
>DASXUK010000064.1:0-8480 GCA_036504875.1 Desulfuromonadaceae bacterium | reverse complement strand
AGATCTGAAATGTGAAGAAAAGTGTATTTCATAGATTTACCTTTTGATCGGATATTTGTGACTTAAACTGTTATAGGTGCCAAAGAATTGTTAAAAGTTTACAGTGTCAACCATCGCTTCGGGTGTTAATGCCGCATAATGTCGGCTGCAAATTTCGGGAGAGTTACCCATCAGCTTTGAGATTTTATAAAGACTTTCTCCCTTCATTGCTAACTGACTTCCAAACGTGTGTCTGAACTGAAGACAAGTCCAATCAAGCTGTGCTTGTCGATTTACATTTCGCAGATAACGAGAAAAATTGTCAGGGTCCCATCGCTTCCCCTGTGGTGTAAAAAAATACCACTGACTTTGTATCATCTGAGGTTTGTAATATTCAAGATATTTAATTAAATTATTACTAATTGGAACGATCCTGTTTTTCTTGGTTTTCGGCTCCCACTTTTCTCCACAAACTGTTTTAGCTCGAATTCTGATCATCCCATTTCCACCAGCTCGAAAATCAACATCCTCCACAGTCAGCCAACAAAGCTCCTCCCTTCTTAATCCCGCATAAAGCAATACGGCGACCATAATTTGCAAATTTGGTACATTCTCCAGTGCATTCAATTGCTCCTCTATTTGCTCCTTTGTCAAAAAAGAGATCTGAGGAGCCTGCTCTTTGTACCGCTCGACCTTAGCTGCAGGGTTCTGTCCTCCAGGTAGGACGACTCCGTATTGACCTGCTGCCCAATTGAAGAGGCGTGTCAGTATCTCACGATAGCGGTTAGCTGTCTTTGGAGATAGGCAGTTTCTTCGTACTTTAGCTGAGATAAACCCAGAGATATCAGCGGTGGTAATATGCTCGAAAAAATTGGTTTCGATTTTATTGGTTTTGATTTGTGCCGGTCGCTTCACGCCCTTCTCTGAAATCTTTTTGTTTTTGATTTCTAGCTGCTTGCAGCATGGACCAAAGGCATCTCGCAGATAAGCAATGTCACGCACTACGCTACGAGCAGTCTTTGCTGAAAACATGTACTCAATCTAAGCAGCAACAACTTTGGGAATGGGGGTCTTGGTGGGGAGGGGAACTGTTTCCCCTCGGTAGAGGGAAGATTCAAGCTGGCGAAGCTTTTCTTTGGCTACAGGTAGTAAATCTGTTTCTAGCGAAACACGCCTTGGTTTCCTGGCGATGTAGTATTGCGCGTAGTAAACATTACCCCGTTTGATGAGACATGCCATTGCCATCCTCCGATGGCCGGTCCCTTTTCAATTTTAACTTTAGTGTACAGTTTAGTGTACAGCGGACAATAAAAAAGGGACCTGCATGTCTGCAAGTCCCTGAGTTATTTTGGTTGCGGGGACAGGATTTGAACCTGTGACCTTCGGGTTATGAGCCCGACGAGCTACCAGACTGCTCCACCCCGCGTCAAATTGAATACTCTTTATAACAGAGCGAAATGGCGCTGTCAATCACAAACTAAGGTAGAAGTAGATTTTAAATAGTTAATCGCGGTCAGGGATGGCCAGGGCACCTTTACCGATTTTTCCTGCCAATTCCTTGGCCGCTTCCTGCTCCAATTTCCTGCCGATGCGTACGCGGTACCAAGTTCCTTTGTCACCCTGATTGGATTCAATAATGGTAACGTTATAGCCTTTGCCGGTCAATTTATGCTTGAGGGTTTCTGCCTCTGATTTAAGTGTATAAGAGGCAACCTGAACTGTGAAACCACTGTTTTCCTGTCGTGCAGCCGGTTTTTCGGGTGACGGTTGAGGTCGATCACCAGGCTGTTTGTTATTTTCAACAGCCTGGGTGGAAGGTTTGTTCAAATTTGACGGTATGGCTGCTTGCAAGGGCTGCTTGCCCTTATCATCCTTGGTGTTTATACCGCTTCCGATCACATTGCCTTTCTGGCCGCTTGGCAATGTTTTGTAAAAACTGAGCGGTTCGTTATTTTGACCGGCAGCAGGAACTGGCGTTGTTTGTTGATTTGCAGGATTTGGTTGTGGCTGCTGCAACCCTTCAACCGGCGGCTGGACCTTTGGCGGCGGTGAGGGGGGCTTTGGAGAATTCTCAAGGCTGGTTTGTGTGATGGCGGCCTGAAAAGCCTTTTTAGTGGCGCGCTGGGCAAAAAACCAGCCGCTGCCGAAGCCCGCAACAAAGGTTATTACACCGGTGACAATCGTAATGACTGAGATCAGCCTGACCGGCGGTTCTTTACGAGGCCGGAGTTTGGTTTGCTGTGCGACATAGGCCTGTTTCGGCTCGCTGTAATCGATCCTCATATTAAACTCCGTTACATCCGTTCAGGTGCCGATATGCCAAGGATTGACAAGGCATTCTTCAAAGTCTGGGCCGCTCGTTTCAACAGGTACAGCCGGGCTCTCGTCAGGGCCGGATCATCGGTGATTACGCGGTTCTTGTTATAGAAGCTATGAAAGCAACTGGCCAATTCCGCCAGAAAATTGGTTAACCGATGCGGCTCAAAGTTCAACGCGCTTTCATCCACGCTGTTGGGTAATGCTGTCAGCAGTTTGATGAGCTGCAACTCTTCTGGTGTTTCCAAGACTGCGAGTTCCTCTGGCGTGGGTTTTATCGGCGCTGTAAACCCTTTTTCCGCAGCATTGTCGAAGATACTGCAAATGCGGGCATGCGCATACTGGACGTAATAAACCGGGTTGTCCGGGGATTGCTGTTTGGCAAGATCGATATCGAATACAAGCTGCGAATCAGGCTTGCGCATGATGAAGAAGTAGCGGGTAGCGTCACGACCGACCTCGTCAATCAGATCCCGCAGCGTCACATAAGTGCCGGCCCGTTTGGAAATTTTTACCTCTTCGCCACCCCGCAGGACCGTTACCATCTGGTGCAGGACATATTCGGGCCAGCTTTTGGGGATGCCCCGATTCAATGCTTGCAGACCGGCACGGACGCGGGTGATGGTGCTGTGATGGTCTGAGCCCTGTTCGTTGATGACGCGGGTGAAGCCGCGTTCCCACTTGGCCAGATGGTAGGCAATATCGGGCACAAAGTAGGTGTAACCGCCATCGCTTTTGCGCATGACCCGGTCCTTATCATCGCCGAAGTCGGTCGTGCGCAGCCAGAGAGCCCCATCCTGTTCATAGGTGTGGCCGTTCTGTACAAGGAGCTGCACAACTGCCTCTACGCGGCCTTCGCTATAAAGGCTGGACTCCAGGGTAAAAACATCGAAATGGACATCGAAGGCCTTGAGGTCGAGGTCCTGCTCGCGGCGCAAATAGGCCACTGCAAAGCGCCGGATGGCATCCAGGTCGTTGGGATCGCCCAGCGCGGTCAGATGCTGGTCATCGGCATCCACGGTTTCTTTGGCAATATAAGAGCGTGCTACATCCTTGATGTACTCGCCCTGGTAGCCGTCTGTTGGCCAGCGTGAATCATCCGGCTCGATGTTCAGGCAACGGGCCTGAACCGAGAGGGCCAGGTTGCTGATCTGCTGTCCGGCATCATTGTAGTAGAACTCGCGGGTAACGTCCCAACCGCTGGCTGAGAGCAGCCGGCAAAGCGTGTCACCGATGGCGGCTCCACGGCCATGCCCGATATGCAACGGACCGGTAGGATTGGCGCTGACAAACTCCACCTGCAGCTTTACGCCTTGGCCGGTCGAGGTGCGGCCAAAGGAATCGCCTTGAATTTCTATATCCAATAGCTCAGCCTGCCACGCACCTGGGGAAACAAAAAAATTGATAAACCCGGGGCCGGCAATGTCGGTCTTTGAAATCAAGCTGTTGGCGCTGCCGATATGGCGCATGATAAGCTCTGCCACCTGACGGGGGGGCTTGCGCTCGGCTTTGGCAATCTGCATTGCAATGCTGCAGGAAAAATCGCCATGCTCAGGGTTGCCAGGTTTACCAATGATTACGGCAGGGAAGGGTGACGAAGCAAGTTCGCCTGCGGCGAGTGCGGCTTCAAGGGCTGTTTCAACAAGCGAGGTGACTCTTTTACGCATCATTTTGGGGCGGATTCCTTAGTGTTAGTTTGGCATTCATCCTCGTCAGCGTCTTTGATGCTGACGTCTCTGGAAAAATCAGGGCAGCGTGCCCCTCCATCACTCACGCAGAACCGTTTGGAACATGTCTCGCGCCAGGCGCAGACAGCGCAGCTTTGTCTTGGCATTAAGTCTTATCCTCATTAAACATGAATTGGAACAGGTCCTTCTGCAGAGTCTAAATTTGCTCTTAAACTGTCAGGGAAAGGTAGCTAGCTGATTCCGGTGCCCATTATGCCTTGGGCGTAATTATTTATTCTGCGGCGGAAACTGATAGATGATCTCATTGCTGCGAACAAGACCGAAATCCTTGCGGGCGATGCTTTCAAGATAGCGGCGGTCGCCTTTGAGCGCCTGGATCTCCCGTTTCAGTTGCTCATTTTCATCTCTGGTTTCAATGAGGCGGGTATCAATTTTATTCTTGTCTTGCTTGAGCTCGTAAATGCGCAGTAGCCCCTTATCGCCGAAGACAGTGAAGAAAAGGATGAAGGTGATGCACCCGGCGGGGATCAGATACATCTTTTTCTGGAGTCTTAGCTTCATAGGCTATCCTTTGCCGATCCTGGCGGCAAAATAGGCGGCTGTTTTCTTGAGACCATCTTCCAGATTTATCTCCGGCCTCCAGCCGAGTTTGCTGCCAGCCAGCGAGATGTTCGGTCGCCGCTGCTTGGGGTCGTCCTGAGGCAGCGGGTTGAAAATGATCTTTGATTTTGATCCGGTTATTGTAATGATTTTTTCTGCGAACTCAAGGATTGTGTTTTCAACGGGGTTGCCGAGATTGACAGGACCGATAAAATTATCGCATTCCATCATCCTGACCATGCCTTCCACCAAATCGTTTACATAGCAGAAGGAACGGGTCTGTGAACCATCGCCATAAACGGTTATGTCCTGGTTCTTCAGCGCCTGAAGGATGAAGTTGGACACCACCCGGCCGTCATTTTCGGCCATGCGCGGACCATAGGTGTTGAAGATGCGGATGATGCGGATATCGACGCCGTTTTGGCGGTGGTAATCCATCATCAACGTCTCGGCCACTCGTTTGCCCTCGTCATAGCAACTACGAATACCGATCGGGTTGACGTTGCCCCAGTAATCCTCGGTCTGGGGATGTACCTGCGGATCGCCATACACCTCCGAGGTGGACGCCTGCAGGATGCGCGCCTTTACCCTTTTGGCCATGCCGAGCATGTTGATGGTGCCCATGACGCTGGTCTTGACCGTCTTGACCGGATTGTACTGGTAGTGCACCGGCGAGGCTGGGCAGGCCAAGTTGTAGATACGGTCCACCTCGAGCAGGATCGGTTCGACAATGTCGTGGCGCACCAGTTCGAAACGATGATTGTCCATCAGGTGAATGATGTTGTCTTTTGATCCGGTGAAGAAATTATCCAGGCAGATGACATCTTGCCCTTCATTGAGTAGCCGTTCGCAGAGATGTGAACCTATGAAACCGGCACCGCCGGTTACCAGAATACGCATTATTTCACCTCTCCACAGATATTGCCGCCGCAGCGTCCGAGCGGGATGTAGGTAAATCCGGCTGCCACCATGCGATCGGGTTTATACAGGTTGCGGCCGTCTACGATCACGGGGGTTTTTAAAGTACATTTGATTCTGTCAAAGTCAGGGTTGCGGTACTCGCTCCAGTCGGTAATTATTATCAGCGCATCGGCACTGGCCAGGATATCATACTGGTTGTTGCTGTACTCAATACGGTCTCCGAAGAGATGTTTCGCCTCTTTTATCGCTTCCGGGTCATGCGCCCGCACCGTTGCTCCGGCTGCCAAAAGACGCTCAATGATCGTTATGGCCGGGGCTTCCCGCATATCGTCAGTGCGGGGTTTAAAGGCTAAGCCCCAGCAGGCGATGATGCGTCCGGTGAGAGGCTTTTCCTCGTCGGCCGAACCCATAACCTTGATTAGTTTTTCTGCCAGTACCTCTTTCTGACGCTCGTTTACATCCTCAACCGCCTTCAGCAGCACAAAGTCGTAGTTGCACTCCTCACCGGTCTTTATCAACGCTTTTACATCCTTTGGAAAACAGGAACCGCCATAACCGGGACCAGGGAAAAGAAAGTCATACCCGATGCGAGAATCAGATCCGATACCTTCGCGAACTGCTGCAACGTCAGCACCCATGCACTCGCACAGGCCGGCGATCTGGTTCATGAACGAGATGCGGGTAGCCAACATGGCATTAGCAGCATATTTAGTCATCTCCGCACTACGGATATCCATTACGATCATCCGGTTCTGCTTGCGCATAAATGGATCATAAAGTTCTTTCATGAGCTCGGCGGTGCGGACATTATCAGTACCGATTACCACCCGGTCAGGCTTCATGAAATCGTCAATGGCAGCCCCTTCTTTGAGGAACTCAGGGTTTGAGACCACATCAAATTCAATATTGGCTCCTCTGGCGGCCAATTCTTCCTTGATCGCCACGCGCACCTTGTCGGCGGTACCGACCGGGACTGTGGATTTATCAACGATGATCTTGAAGCCATTCATCGCTTGTCCGATCTCGCGTGCCACTCCGAGCACATACTTCAAATCTGCCGAGCCATCCTCACCGGGAGGGGTTCCGACTGCTATGAAATTTACCAGCGACGCCTGTACCGCCTTGGCACAGTCGGTGGTGAAGGTAAGCCGGCCTTCGGTCTGGTTACGAAGAACCATCTCTTTGAGACCAGGTTCATATATTGGTATTATTCCCTGCTTTAGTCCCTCTATTTTAGTTTCGTCAACATCGACCGCAACCACCGTGTTACCGCTTTCGGCAAAACAGGCTGCTGCTACCAGCCCTACATAGCCAGCGCCGATCACACATATTTTCATTTAAAAGCTCCTAATTATTTGAAAAAATTGAATTAACATAAGTGTATAGCACATATTTCACAGGCTATTCCAGAAATTATATCATAGATTCTCTTCATTTTTCAGCCGGATGGCTTCGGAATAGGCCTCGTTACGTGAAATTCCTGTAATTTCGGCGGCCTTTCTAGCGGCGTCCTTGACCGATAAACCTTCCTTCATTAGCGTGCGCAACAGCTCATCCAGCTGGGGAGCTTCCTGCGGAACAGCCTCTCCTGGGGCAATCAGTATAACGACCTCACCGCGGATCTTCTCCCGCGTTGCAGCTGCAATTACCTCCGTAGTAGTGCCGCGGATAAACTCCTCATAAATTTTTGTCAATTCCCGTGCCACTACCACCTGGCGCTCTCCCAGTACCTCAAGGATATCACGCAGGGTGTCCTCGAGCCGGTGAGGCGCCTCATACAGCAGCACTGTTCCGGAGATGTGGGCCAAAGAAGCCAGGAAGGTTCGGCGCCTTCCCTGGCGTGCCGGTGGAAACCCGGCGAATGTAAAACAATCGCTGGGTAGGCCGGCGGCTGAAATAGCAGCTACTGCGGCACACGCGCCGGGGATGGGATGGACCTGAATGCCTTCGGCTACGGCGGAACGCACCAGCTGATACCCGGGGTCGGAAACGCAGGGGGTGCCGGCATCGGAAATCAGCGCCACATTTTTCCCCTGCCGGAGCTTGTCCAGGATGCGTTCACCCTTGAATTGCTGGTTGTGATCAAAATAGGAGGTCAGCGGCTTGGAGATATTGAAATGGTTCAGAAGCTTTAGAGAATGGCGGGTGTCTTCGGCGGCGATCAGATCTACCTCGGAAAGTATCCGTACTGCGCGGAAGGTGATGTCTTCCAGGTTACCGATCGGGGTAGCCACTATATAAAGAATGCCGCTCATTACTTTACGCCGGCAATGTAGCCGCGTATCCCTTCCAGGATTCCTTCGGCAGTCATCTGTTGATAGGCGTTGTCCTTCAGGCGCGCCTCTTCCTGCACATTACTGAGAAAAGCGGTTTCGACCAGTATGCTAGGCATGGTGGCACCTACCAGGACATAGAAGGGACCTTGCTTGACTCCCAGATTTTTTATATCGGCATGGCGGTGGTGGGCCTTTTTGTGGAGGGCCCTCTGTACTTCTTCAGCCAAGTGGGCCGAGTCATTCAGCTTGTAATTGGCCATCAGATCGAAAAGAATCGCCTGCAGCACGCTGACCTTTTCCAGCGAAGTGCCGTTTTCCTTGGCTGCCAATTGTGCGGCTTTCTCGGTTTTGGCCAGATTGAGATAATAGGTTTCAATGCCTGAGGCTGAACGGTTGAGGGCGGCGTTGGCATGTACCGACACGAACAGATCGGCATTTACCTTGTTGGCGATGGCGGTGCGCTCCTCTAATGGGATAAAAACATCGGTGGAGCGGGTCATGACTACATCCAGCCCCAGCTCTTCCTTGAGAAGCTCCCTGAGTTTCAGGCCGATAGCCAGCACCACGTCTTTTTCCATGATGCCACTTGGGCCGACCGCTCCGGGGTCATGGCCGCCATGACCAGGATCAACCACAATCCGGCGTATTTTTGACAAGGGCTGTTTTTTAGGTGTCTTGGGTTTTTTTTCAGGAACTACCG
>DASXUK010000063.1:0-74372 GCA_036504875.1 Desulfuromonadaceae bacterium | reverse complement strand
TCATAGCCTACCCCCGGAATTTTCAGGGGATGGTGCCAGATTTCAGAATCATTTGAAATCGACGACATGAACAATTTGGGTATTTTTCAAAGAACTCGAGCTGTTATATAAAACCACACTCAATTATTCCGGACACTAGTGCCAAGGTTTATATTACTATAAGCTTTTACAACTCGTATTGATCGATCCACGTGCGCGTGAACCTGTGATCTACCTAATCGGAACATTTCACCTGGCAATAACATGTTGAGAAAAAGGGAACAGGTTAGTTTTTATTTTGGAAAATGTTTGTTCCCTTATCCCCTGTACCCAAACGGCCCCAGTAAACTGTCAAGATTTGATAAGATGAGCGCTTGCCACAACCCGCTCAAAGGCCTTGAGATCACGATCGAAATAATGGCGCTTTGGTGCCGCGTATCTTATCAGGTAAAACCATTCTCCATTTATCAGTCCGTAAAGGACCCCTTGCATCTTCAAGCCTTCAGCAGTCTTATATGAATAAACCACCCGGAAACCCGGATTTCCTGCGACCTTGGCCGACTTGCTTTCCTTGACCTCAAAGTCATGCACCTGGCTAACATTTCAACTAGGTAAATCATGGCTCTTCGGCCCATTGCATCCACCTTTTGCGCTGCTAATATCTGCCTTTCCGTTATAAGATGTCAATTTGTATTTCCTCACCTTGCTTGTTGGTTATCACGGTTTTTCCGGCCTATAATTTTCACTGTCGGTATTCAGCGGAATTCTGTAAAATGATCAAGATTTGTATGAAAGGATTTTCGGCATGGAACCATTGCTGCAAGACAAGACCACCAAACTTAGATCCATCCTCGCCGAGATGGGGGGCTGCGTGATCGGTTTTTCGGGCGGGGTAGACTCGACCCTGCTCTTCGCCGTGGCCGCGCAGGTGCTGGGCCAAAGGGCCCTGGCGGTGACCGCCACCTCCGAGACCTACCCGGAGCGTGAGCGGCGTGAGGCGGAGGAGTTGGCCATTCGCATCGGCGGACGGCACCGGGTGGTCGTTTCCGAGGAGCTGGACATCCCCGAGTTCAAGCACAATCCCCGCAACCGCTGCTATTACTGCAAGAAGGAACTGTTCGGCAAGCTGCGGGAAATCGCCGACCAGGAAGGGCTGCCGCATGTCCTGGATGGCACCAACCTGGACGATCAAAGCGATCACCGGCCTGGCCGGCAGGCCGCGGCCGAGTTGGGGGTGCGCAGTCCGCTGGAAGAGGCAGGATTCAGCAAAGAGGATATCCGGGCGCTTTCGCGGGAGTTGGATCTGCCCACCTGGGACAAGCCAGCCTTTGCCTGTCTCTCCAGCCGTTTCCCCTATGGCACCGCCATCACCCGGGAGCGGGTTAACCGGGTAGGGCAGGCCGAGGAGGCCTTGCGGGAGCTTGGTCTTCGTATCCTGCGGGTGCGCTACCACGATAACGTGGCGCGCCTGGAATTGGGGCCGGAGGAATTCAATCTGGCAACTACCACGTTGCGGGACGAGATCGTGCGGCTGATCAAACAGGCGGGCTTCACCTATGTGGCGCTGGATCTGCAGGGGTATCGCACCGGAGCGATGAACGAGGGAACACCACCATAAAACAGTCTCAGCCACAGAGATCACAGAGATCACAATAGTTGAAGCAAAATCATTTCTCTCACTCACTCACTTTGTTCGCTTAAGCTCGCAGAGACACAGAGGAAAACGAAAAGAATAATCATTGATAAAACCCAAACAGATCTTTAGGTTGTTTTTCTCCATGCTCTGTGTCCTCTGTGGCTAGATGATTAATTTATAAATTCAAACGAGGTATGAATAGTACATATGTCAGCATTACACCGTTTTTCAAGAACAGAACTGCTGGTCGGCAATGCCGGTCTTAAATCCCTCCAAGAATCGCATGTTGCCATCTTCGGTCTGGGCGGCGTCGGCAGCTATGCCGCCGAGGCGCTCTGCCGCTCGGGCGTCGGCCGAATCACCATCGTCGACTTTGACGACATCTGTCTGACCAATCTAAACCGCCAACTGCACGCCACATCGGCCACGGTCGGCCTTCCCAAGTCACAAGTCATGGCCGAGCGGATGCGCCAGATCAACCCCCAGGCGGAGATCATCCCCTTTCAGGAGTTCTACAGCGCCGACAATAGTTCCCGTCTTTTAGGAGCGGGTTTTGACTATGTTGTGGACGCCATCGATCACATCACAGCCAAATTGCATTTGCTGGCTACCTGCCGGGAGCTGGGCATACCGGTCATCGCCAGCATGGGGGCGGCCGCCAAACTCGACTCGAGCGGCATCCGCGTGGCAGATATCTCCCAGACCCATACCTGTCGGATGGCCAAGGCGGTCCGCAAACTATTGCGCAAGCAGGGCATCAACGACGGCATCAAGGTGGTTTTTTCAACGGAAGAACATCGCCCGGGGGCCGAAGAGGTGCCAAGCTGCCAAGGCAATTGCATCTGTCCCAACAAGGATGATCAACGCTTCTCCTGCCTGCATCGCCGCGTGATTTTGGGCAGCAGCGCCCATGTGCCCGGTATATTCGGCCTGACCATGGCCGGTGAAGTCATCCGCGACCTGCTTATTCCGAAAAGCGTAAACCTGTAAAGCCGTTTCTCACACAAAGCGCACAAAGAACACAAAGTAAAACCTGCCAAATTCCTTCTCCTTCGGGAGAAGGTGGCCGAAGGCCGGATGAGGGGCAACTGCGTCATTTTGTCTTCCTTGAGTTCTAAAGCCATTCCTTCCGCTGTATCGCTTATCCAAATAGAACCAATCGTATTTATAGATATTACCAATTGGCCAAGCCGATAAAGCTGCTGTATAGTTTCGGCAAATACGCATTGGAAAGGCCTTACATGAACATTCGTAACATTTTAGCAGCACTCGTTTCTGTCGTTATGCTCTCAACTCTTTCGCTTAGTCCGGCCTGGGCCAAGAGTCACAGCGGGACGATCGCCATGTCAGTCGATCTCTCCGCTCATGATCCAGCCGGGGAGGCCGAGGTCTGGATTCCCTATCCTGTTTCTGATAATGACCAGGCTATCACCGACGTTAAAATCAGCGGCGATTTTGCGACCTCGGCCGTTTATACTGATGCCAACTACAGCACACCCATGCTGTATGCGCGCTGGAACAAGGATGCTAAGAGCCGCAAGCTGAGTTTTGTTTATAAGGCCGACCGAAAAGAGGTGCTCCGGCGGGATTTCCCAGCCAAGGAAACCGCTTGGAACCCAACCGATTATGCACGTTATCTGGCGCCAACCGCGCTTGGACCTGTTGATGGTGAGGTTGGCCGACTGGCCAAAACCATTGTTGCCGGGAAAACAACTGTTCTGGAAAAGGCCAAGGCCATTTACGATTGGACCTGCGACAATACCTACCGCGATCCCAAAACGCGCGGTTGCGGGGCGGGTGACGTTTGTCTGCTGCTGAAGAACCCGGGGGGGAAGTGTGCCGATATCCATTCGGTGTTTGTGGCATTGGCCAGGGCGGCCGGGGTGCCGGCGCGCGAGGTGTTTGGAATTCGCATGGGAAAAAAGGAGCGGGAGGACATCTCCACCTGGCAGCACTGCTGGGCTGAATTTTTTCTGCCAGGCTACGGCTGGGTACCGGTGGATGCTGCCGATGTACGCAAGGCCATGCTGACCGATAATCTCAAGCTGGAAGACAGCAAGACCAAGGAGCTGCGGGCCTATTTCTGGGGAGGCATCGATCCCTACCGTGTCAAGCTCGGCATGGGACGAGACCTGACCCTGAATCCGCCCCAGCCGGGCAAACCGGTCAACTACCTGATGTATCCCTTTGGGCGGGTAGGGGAGAAGACCCTGGACTGGCTTGATCCAGCCACCTTCAAGTACACCATTACCTATACGGCTCAATGATTAATTAGATATAGCAATAAAAAAGGGACTCCGACAAGGGGTCCCTTTTTTTGTAACCAGGTTTTTTGGGTCAACGGCATTTATTCACCACGAAAGACACGAAGTACACGAAGAATTCGAGAAGAAAGTCAAAAGGTATATTAACCTGAAAGGTGGTGCGCCTAGTATACAAACGACTGGAATTATTCTACGTTTTACTTCGTGACCTTCGTGCCTCGTGGTAAAGTTTTTTTAAGCTTTTAAAGCTTGATCGATTTTTTGCAAGCCCTCCAAAGCCCCGCAGGCCAATGAAATATGCGGCGCCTTTATCTCCGGTTCCCGCGGATTGATCCGGATAACTGTTGCCCCCTCATACTTCCATCCGATCCTTTCTGAAGTGGTCCGAATAGTGGGGATGGCGCTGCCGGCCCCCATTTCGATAACCGCAATCCGTTTGTCAGCATGTTGCTCAAGGAAGCCTTCAAAGTTGAACTCCTGAATCCGGGTGCGGTCCGGCAGCCAGGACCAATCCCCGAACATGAGGATGTTGGGCCGGCTGACCTCTTTGCAATCGGGGCATCTGGGGATGTAGCGGGCCCGCATGCTAAGCTCGTCCACCGGAATGATTTCGTCATTTTTCCAGATATTGCTGCTGCAGGGGGTCAGGCATTGCAGGTAATGGATCGAGCCATGCACCTCCAGGATCTTGTTATCGCTGTAACCGGCTTTTTGGAATTGTCCATCTACGTTGGAGGTGACTACGAAATAATCGGCTTGATTGGACTCGATCCAGCGCTGGATGATATGGAAGCCTTGGTGGGGAATGGTGGCACGATAAAGGTTGGTGCGGTGGCCGTAAAAGCCCCAGCCAAAGGCCGGGTCGCGTTGGAAATGAGCCGGATTGGCGGCCTCTACAAAAGATAACCCAAGTCGGGCATAGGGTGAGTAGGCTTGCCAAAAGCCTTGGTTGCCGCGGAAATCAGGCAGCCCGGAATCGACCCCCATGCCGGCTCCGGCGGTGATGATGAAGACTTCGGCCTCTCTGATCGCTTTGGCAGCCCTGGCAAGCATGGCTTTTCAGGAAAGCAGATGTACGAACAGGCCGCTACGCAGTTTGGGTTCGAACCAGGTTGATTTGGGGGGCATAATCTGGTCCTGGTCGGCCAGCTCAATCAATTCGCGGATCGAAGTTGGAAAGAGGGAGAAGGCGACGCTGTACTCTCCGGAATCAACCAGCTTGACCAGTTCATCATTGCCGCGGATGCCGCCAACGAAGTGGATGCGCTGGTCGGTACGGGGGTTTTCGATGCCCAGGATCGGGCTCAACAGGCGGTCCTGAAGGATCGAGACATCCAGGCGGCTGACGGTGTCGATCTCGTTGACTATTTCATGGCGAGCCTGTAGCTGATACCAGCTACCTGCCAGGTACATGCCGAAGTGGTGCCGCTGGCCGGGTACAACCTGCGCAGGGGAAGGGGTAATCTCGAAGAGAGTCTGGAGCTTAGCCATGAAATCAGCCACGCTATGACCGTTTAGATCCTTGACCGCCCGATTGTAAGGCATGATGTTGAGCTGGTTCTCCGGGAAGATCACGGTCAGGAAATAGTTGTACTCCTCCTGGCCGCTGTGGCCCTGGTTTTCTTTCCGTCGCAGCTCGCGCACTCTTCCGGCAGCAGCGCTGCGATGATGACCATCCGCCACGTACAATCTTGGGATAGCGGCAAAGAGGGCGGTCAGTCGCTCGATCAATATTCTGTCGCTTATGATCCAGAGGGTATGGGCCACCCCGTCATCACTGGTAAAATCGTATTCCGGCAGACCATTGGTGACCCCTTCAATGATCCCCTCCACCTCGCCACAGGAACGGGACAGGTAGAACACCGGCTCATCATTGGCATCCAGATAATCAATGTGCTTGACGCGATCCTCTTCTTTGTCGGCCCGGGTGAGTTCGTGTTTTTTAATCACGCCGCTCTGATAGTCATCGACGCTGGCGCAGACCACCAGACCGGTCTGGGTGATGGAGCCCATGCGCTGACGGTAGACATAAAAAATTTCCTGATCGTCCTGGACAAGTCGCCCCTGTTTGATGAACTGTTCCAGGTTTTGTCGGCCTTGCACGTAAACTGATTCAGCATGCGGATCGATTTCAACCGGCAGATCTATCTCGGGACGCGATATATGCAGGAAACTGTCCGGATTCCCGGCGGCCATTTCGCGTGCTTCTTCGACATTCATAACATCATAGGGAAGTGCCGCCACCTGTTGAGCCAGTTTCTTTGGGGGCCGTAGCGCACGGAATGGTTTAATGATTGCCATCTGCTGTCCTTGAACTAGAAAATTTCAAATCTGATTATTTAATCTTAAAGGTTAAGAGGAAGGTATCAAGTAAACTCTGGCAACTTCAGCGAGTTTACTGAAAATAGCGGCGCGCTCCTACAAAACGCTTCTCAAAATAGCTCTCATCCACGGTAGAGATTTTGATATCCTCGCCCCGACGGGGGGCGTGCACAAACTTGCCGTTACCCACATAGATGCCAACATGGTTTATTTTATCCTCGGAAGCACCGAAAAAAACCAGATCACCATCCTGAAGATCCGCTTTTATGATCAAATCACCGGCACCGAACTGCTCGCGAGAGGTTCGGGGAATACTGATGCCGCATAGGTTGTAGACCGCGCGAACAAAACCGCTGCAATCCATTCCATCAACAACAGTATCACCGCCCCAACGATAGGGGATCCCTACGAAGCGCTCGGCAGTACGGGCCGCAATAGCGCCCATGTCTTTGTCATTGCGGCCCGGCTTTGTTTTGTCCGCCTGCTCGGCGGTTCGGGTGGTGCGACTGCCGGAAGGCTCTTTGACAGTAGCAGGTGGCTTGGTTGCGCGAGGCACATGGATTTCTTCCGGCGGTGGTTTTTGCCAGCCCGGTTCCTTGGGTTTGGAAAACACCACCTCGTTGGGCGGAGCGATGTAGTAACTGTCGATCAACCGGTCGGTGACTAATTTATTTGCAACGGCACGAGCCTTTTCCTTGGTAGGAAAATCTCCGAAACGGACGGCATAGATCCCATTGTCTTTGCGGAAATAGAAGGCTTCAATACCCTTGGACTGCAGTTTTGCGGCAAAGCGCTCGGCATTTCCGACTTCGGAAAAGGCTCCCATCTGAATGGCATGGCCAAGCTTCTTGATTCCTTGAGCGGGGGCGGCGTGTGACACTCCCGGCGTGAGCAGGGCGAATAAGGCGAAAATAAATATCGATCTTAGGATGAATGGCATGCTGGCTGATCTTTTTGTTTAATGATCTGGATTGGGTGCTGTTAGTATCCATATTTGCAGGTTGCTAGTAAAGAACTTTTTCCTGCTTTTATTACTAAAAACGTCCCGCCGCTTAAAGTCGGAGGGACGTTCTGGGTCAAACAAATTATCGGTTCGGGCGGGTACAGCCATCTCGTGCCTGTATTTAGTCAACATCCTTTACATCACGCCGCACGCCCATCAACATTGCATTAATGAAGTCGTCCAAGGCGCCATCCAGTACTGCGTCAGGATTGCCCGATTCCACGCCGGTCCTTAAATCCTTGACCATCTTGTAGGGGTGCAGCACATAGGAACGAATCTGGCTGCCCCAGCCGATATCCTTCTTCTCGGCCGCGATTTCGGATGCCTTGGCGGTTCGCTCTTCAACCTCCCGCTCGTATAGCTTGGATCTGAGGACCTTCATGGCAGTGGCCTTGTTAAGGTGCTGGCTGCGCTCGGACTGGCAGGCAACTACAATATTGGTCGGCAGATGGGTGATACGAACCGCCGAATCGGTGGTGTTGACATGCTGGCCACCAGCGCCGCCGGATCGGTAGGTATCTATTCGCAGATCAGTCTCTGAAATCTTGATCGAGATGTCTTCCTCCTCGATCTCGGGAAAGGCATACAGAGAAGCAAAAGAAGTGTGCCGGCGGGCATTGCTGTCAAAAGGGGAAATCCTTACCAGGCGGTGGATGCCGGCCTCGGCCTTGAGATGACCATAGGCATATTCTCCGCTGACGCTGAAAGTGACTGATTTTATACCGGCCTCCTCACCATTCTGATAATCGGTGATGGTGGTTTTCCAGCCCTTTTTTTCACAGAAGCGCAGGTACATGCGCAGCAACATCTCGGCCCAATCCTGGGACTCGGTTCCGCCGGCGCCGGGGTTGATGGAGATAAAGCACGAATTGCGGTCATGGGTGCCGGAAAGCATCCGCTGGAACTCGGCCGCTTCCACGCCTTTCAAAAGGCGCTGATTCATATCTCTGACTTCTACCAGCGTGGTCTCATCCTGGGCCTCTTCGCCCAACTCGATCATAATCCGCAGATCTTCGAGCTGACGGGTGAGAGAGTCCCATATCTGGACGGTCTTCTCCAGAGCGGTACGCTCTCTCAGTATATCCTGTGACTTGTCGGCAGCGTCCCAGAAGCCCGGGGCAGCAATCTTGGATTCGATTTCCAGAATCGCCTCACGCTTGGCCTCTATGTCAAAGAGACCCCCGAAGCTTGGAGATGCGGTCATTCAGGTCATTCAGGCAGGCTAATTCTTCACGAAACATTATTTACTCCTTGTTATCTTTGGTTTGAAAGTTGTGATGGGTTGTCGAGCCGGCTAATATCCCGGAATACCTACTTCACCGGCTTGGCGCGTCTAGTCCGGACTAGTACCAGAATCCCGGCAGTCAGCAAAAGACACAGCCAGGCCATGCTGTCGCCAATTTTCAGATAAATGGATTTGCCGCTACCAGGCCTGATTTCGCCGGTCCGGAAGCCTTCCGTAAACAGCCCGGTCATGGTCCCGATGTGGCCATTCTGATCTATAATGGCGGTAATACCTGTGTTGGCGGCCCGCAACAGGGGAGTACGGGTCTCCACGGCACGAAATGCAGCAATAGACAGGTGTTGGTAGGGGGCCGGAGATCGGCCGAACCAGGCATCATTGGTAATGTTAACCAGAATTCGAGCGCCGGCGCGAACATAATCCCGTGCTAGCTCAGGAAATATTCCCTCATAGCAGATCAGGGTACCGACCTCGGTATTGTTGACCGGCAGGGTTATTATCCGTTCACCCGATGAAAAGTCGCCAATCCCGACCACCAGCTTGCTGATAAAAGGGAAAAAACGCCCTAGCGGAACGAATTCGCCAAACGGCACCAAATGGAGTTTATCACTTCTGCCGGCAGTTTCTCCGCGGTTGTTGATGACAAAGGCGCTGTTGAGAAAGGTGCTTTTACCATTGCGCAGTTCGTGGGCCGGGCTGCCGATCAGCAGGTTGGTGGAAAACTCCCGCGCCAGGCTTCGGATCTGTTCGGCATAAAGCAGTTCGTCCTGGAAAAAGAAAGGCACGGCGCTTTCCGGCCAGATCACCAGGTCAACGCCACCCTTGGCGGCTTCGCGTGTCAGCCGTTCATAGATATCAACCGTCTGCTTCTGAAAGGAAGGGCTCCATTTTACATCCTGTGCGATGTTTCCCTGGATCAAAGCCACGCGGAGCGGCGTTTCGGCGGTGTTTTCGTTTTCCCTGAGACTGTGGAATCCATAAAACAGGGTTGCAATCAAAAGGACAACCAAGGTCAGTGCGCTTTTTACAGGATAAAGGTCCTTGGCACCACAGATTGCTCGCAGGACGCGGTAAAGAACTATGTTGGCCAGTACGATCAAAAAGGTGATGCCATATACACCGGCAATATCGGCAATCTGGATCAGCGTCAGGATGCGGTACTGGGAATGGCCCAGCATGGCCCATGGAAAACCGGAGAGCAGGAACGAGCGGATGAAATCAAAGGCAACCCAGGCTACCGGCAGGGTAAAGGCTGATTTGATCGCTACTTGTTCTCCATTGCGCGCCACCAGACAGGTCAGGCCGTAAAACAGGGCCAGCCAGGCTACCAGCATCAGGTAGACCGGTATGCTGACCGCCCATGGCAGATGTCCGTACTTGGTGACAACGATGTTGATCCAGTACAGGATCATGGCATAAGCGCTGAGGCCGCAGGTGAAACCTAGTCTGAATGCGGTGCGGGGGGAACTTCCTTCAAGGGCAATCAGCAGCGGGATCAGCGCGATCCAGGCCAGAAGAGAAAGCCCGGCATTGGGAAAGGAAACGGCGATCATTACACCGGAAGCGATTGCAAGAAGTCCGGGTTGATCAAAAAAAACAGAAAGCTGAGCAGTGAGGTTTCGTCTTGTCACTCGCCACCCTGCGCTTCGCCAGAGCTGCCATCCAGGCGTGTAATGCTTACTTTTTTGATTTTTCTTTCATCAGCATCCAGAACGGTCATGCGCAGTCCGGCTCCTTCAACAAAATCTCCGCTGGAAGGTATTTTGCCGGTCAGATGAAAGATCAGGCCGCCAACACTATCAAACTTGTCCCGCTCGATTTGCACCTTGAAATATTCCTCCAGGTCCTCAACTGGCATACGGGCATCGGCGACAATTGAACCGTCCGGATTGACTTCGAACAGAGCTTCCTCCTGGTCATACTCATCCTGAATATCCCCCACAATCTGCTCAAGAAGATCTTCGATAGTGACCAGTCCGGAAGTGCCGCCATACTCATCGATAACCACCGCCAGATGAACATGCTTGTGTTTGAATTCCTGAAGGAGTTGTTCCAGGCTTTTTGTTTCGGGAATAAAATAAGTGGTACGCATAAAATCCCGCACCTGCACCCGTTCCTGATCTTCTCCCCAATATTTCAGCAGGTCCTTGGCGTAAAGGAGGCCGATGATGTTGTCGATGGTGTTATCATAGACCGGGATGCGGGAGTGGCCGCAGTTGATAATCGTTTCCAGCAATTCCCTTACCGTTGCCTCGGCAGATACACAGGCCATCTCGGTTCTGGGAACCATGATTTCACGTACCACAGTAGTGCGCAATGAGAAGATTGAGCGAATCATCTCGCTCTCTTCTTCATTTACAAGGCCTTCTTCCTCGCTTGCCTCAATAAATTCCTGAATTTCATCGCTGGTAATCCTTCTTCGACCGGTCATGAAGCGGCCGATCAAACCCAGAAACCTTATTTTTTTACCGTTACTTTCTTCCAACTTTACCGACCTCCATCAAGCATTGAAAAATTTAAATAAAAGCAGAACAGTAAAGGTGATCATAGCCCCTAAAAAAGAACCCAGTACTACCTCGCCCATGGTATGAATCCGCATCAAAAGCCTTGAATGACTTACCATTATGGCCAAAGCGATAGAGAGTAAAGATGCCAGCGGATTTTGGGTGTTCATAGAGACTGCAGTGGCGATTGAAAAGGCGATCGCAGCATGTCCGCTGGGCAGCCCGCCATGCAGCGGACTCCCTTTGCCGGTCATGCTTTTTAACATGATCACGACAATGGTGACGATCAGGATAGATACAACGGTACCTAGATCGGATGGTGCGCCTAACATGGTGAGTGCCTTTCCATAAAGGGGGAAGATATAACCTGCCAAGACCATGTAACCCATGATGGCCGCCCCGATGGCCGCCACCAGAACGCCACCGGCGGCCGTATCTTTGGCAATCTTGGCCAAAGGATGATAACCGGGCGAGACCAGATCTACCACTCTCTCTACCGCAGTGTTGATCAGTTCCGCAAATAGCACGAATAGAATGGAAAGGGCCAGCAGGGCGAATTCCATGGGCTTTATCCGCAATAAAAGCGCCAGCAAAAGAACCGCAGCGGCCGAGATGAAATGGTTTCGCATGTGCTTTTCGGAACGAACCGCGTGGATGATACCCTCGATGGCGCAGTTAACCGAGTCTATGAACCGGTCGGGCTTAACAACCCTTCCTTCTTCAGAATCCTGAATAGCTCTCGCTCCTTTTGTTCCATTTTTCTCGCCTCAGCCTCACCGCTTCGTTCGTGGTCATAACCACATAGGTGCAGTATGCCGTGCATAAGCAGAAAACAGACTCGTTCGAAAGTGGCACTGTCTCCAGCTTCTGCCTCTCTGGCAGCTGTATCGGCTGAAATTACGACATCGCCTAAAGCATGCGGACTGATATCACCCCAATCCCCCTCCTGTAACGAAAAGGAGATGACATTTGTGGGGCGATCTTTGGACAGATAATCACGGTTAATACGGCGTATAGCGGTGTCACCGACAATGGAAACCGATAATTCGGTCTCGTCAGGACATCCCAAGTCGCTTAAGATCTTCGCCGCTACTTTTTTTAGCTGCTTGCTCTCGATCCGGTGCCTTCTCTGGCGGTTGTTCAGCAGTATCTGCACTCTTTTTGCCCCCATTGACAGGTTTGGTCTGATCATTAGTAGCCTTTTGATCAACAGGCACTGATTTTTTACCTGGATTGCTTTTATAGACCGGCTCTGAGTAATCAATACGTTGATGAAAGATCCCGTTCAGGATGCGGTTAAAGCTCTTGGCGATTTCATGCAGGTTTTTCAGAGTCAGTTCGCACTCATCCAACTGCCCGTCGATAAAAATGTTATTGATGATCTTTTGAACCGTGCCCTGGATTCGATCCGGGGTCGGGTTTACAAGGGTGCGTGAAGCTGCCTCCACGCAATCGGCCAGCATTACGATCCCTGCCTCACGGGTCTGCGGTTTGGGTCCGGGATACCGAAAATCCTTTTCCTCGACCGTTTGGCCACTAAGCTCGGCCTGGGTTTTAGCGCGATCGTAAAAGTACTTGATCAGTCCGGTGCCATGATGTTGACGGATGATATCGATGATTGGTTGTCCCAGGCGCTTTTCGCGGGCCTGTTCAGCCCCTTCCTTGATGTGTGAGATAAGAATCAAGGCGCTCATACTGGGGGTCAGCTTATCGTGACGGTTTTCCTCCCCAGCCTGATTCTCGATGAAGTAATGCGATTTGGAGATCTTGCCTATGTCATGATAATAGGCTGCTACGCGCGCCAACAAAGGATTGGCATTGATCGATTCAGCCGCCGCTTCAACCAGATTGCCCACTACCACACTGTGGTGATAGGTTCCTGGAGCACGCACCATCAGGTCGCGCAGAAGCGGGGAATTCAGATTGGCCAGTTCCAGCAGCTTGATATCGGTGGTGTAGTGGAAGAGTGCCTCTATAACCGGGATGAAGCCCGAGACGAACCCGGCGTTCAAAACGCCCCCTACCACCGCAAAAAAAGCGATGTACAGGGACTGCATGCTTAATAGATTGTTGTTGAAGGTCTGAAATGACAGCGCCATGGCCAGGTTGACTACCGAAACCTTGATTCCGGCAGAGTAAATGGCGCCGCGGTCAGAGCATTGCCGCATGCCATGGGCGCCGACAATGCCTCCCAGCAGGGCATAGATTACAACAAACATGCTGTTGTCAAACATGATCCCCAGAAGCGGTGCCAGTATGGCGCAGTAAACCAGGGCTACCTCGGAGTTTATGAAGACTCTGACGATCATGGCGCCGGCTGCAAACGGGAAAAGATAATAGTAATTATTACTTTCCACGTTCGGAAAAACCGGACCGATGTTGTGTGAAATCAACATCGCAGTCTTGAAGATAAAGAAACTGCCGGTAATCAACAGGGATATGATCAGGATATCTTTGTTGCTGGGATTGAATTTGCGGATGTTCTTGCAGGCAAAACGATAGGGGAAGTAAAACAGCACCAGGATAAGGGTAAAAATGCCCAGCGCGCCCCAGAACCGGTTACCGGCGCTATTCTCCTGGAAAATGGTAAGCAGTTTCTGCGATTGTTCAGGGCTGATCCGCTCCCCGACCCGTACAATCATCTCCCCTTTTTGCACCTTGAAAAGAACCGGGCGGACCGCCTCACTGGCGATTTTGGAGCGTGATTCAGAAACCTCACTGCTGAAGAAGAGGTTCGGCAACAGAATGCGGGATATCACCGTTGATATGTTACGGGAATCGGAGGGGTCAGCCAAACCGGAAAAGCGCCAGTCATTGACCAGCTTGCGCGCCTCACTGATTTCGATATAGTCCATCTTTGAATCACCGCTGCCGATCATGCGGCCATTGCTGTCAAGGATCTCTATCCCGCGCCTGAAATCAGTTTGAAGTACCTTTCCGTCCAGCACAATCTTGCGTTGATACAGTTCGTCCAATAACCTGGCTAGATCCGCCAGAAAAGCCTTGTCTGATTTTATGCGGGTCAGGGCGCGGGTCTCTGATTCGCTGAGCTCTGTATCCAACAACGGGCTGAGAAGCCTGCGCCAGCCCTCGGCTGTTTTTGGGGCTGTTTCTGTAGAGCGTTCCTTGTGAATCGTGTATAGGGCATGTTCAAATTTATCAGCAATGTAGGATGGAACTCGATCATTAAGATTATAAATTACCGGGGCATTGTTGGCAGCCTCCCGGCGGCGTTGTTCCGTCAGGGCGCGGTCTTCTACCAGGTAATCCTGGGTGGCGCGTATATCGGAGGTAGCGATGTCACCCGGCTTGAAAACCACCGAGGAAAAATGATGATTGGGTAGCACGAAGAATGTCAGAAGCATGGCAGTGGTAACGAGGAGGATAAACCGGTTGCGACGCGCTGTTAGTGGATTGGAAAACCTTCTCACGATGGAATCGAGCAGGCCTGAGATCAGCTTGCTCAGGTGGTTGGGCGTATTCTGTTCTTTGTTACTGACGCTGTGATCCAGCATAGGATATCGATGGCTTTACTGGTGGATTTTTACGCTGCCAACGCGTAAGTGATTGAAAATAAAATTTAAATATAGCCTTTATGGTTAGGGGTGTCAATAAAAGTGTTCTTTGCGCAGGCCTGAGCAAAACTCAAACTTCGGAAATATCAGCCGCGCTAATTTCCACATCCGGCCAATCTTCATAGACCCAGTTTTCCAGGGTTTCCAGGGTTTTTCTTGCCAGCGGTTTGTTGGGGCTGACCGTCACAAAGGCAAGTATTGCATGGCCGGCATTCTCCTGACGATCTACCTCGGCACAACCTACATTAAAGCGATTGCGGGCCCGGCTGAGGATGCTTTTTACAATCCCGCGCTTTTCCTTGAGGGAATGAGAAGGGAGGGAGAGATGTAGTTCGAGGCAGTAGATGAACATAAGCCCACTTATTATAGCTATTTTATCTCTGTGTTCTCTAAAATTCGGCATGACGCGGCGTGCGCGGGAACGGGATCACGTCGCGGATATTTTCCATGCCGGACAAGTACATGACCAGCCGCTCAAAACCAAGTCCGAAACCGGCATGCGGACAGCTCCCCCACCGGCGGCTGTCCAGGTACCACCAGAGCGGATCCTTGGCAATTCCCAGCTCTTCCATGCGCGCATCAAGCAGATCCAGGCGCTCCTCGCGCTGGCTGCCGCCAATGATCTCACCAACCTTTGGCACCAGCAGGTCCATGGCCGCGACGGTTTTATTATCGTTGTTGCTTCGCATGTAGAAGGCTTTGATATCTTTGGGGTAGTTCAGAATAAAGGCTGGTCCGCCAACAATCTGTTCAGTAATAAAACGTTCATGCTCGGTCTGCAGATCCAGCCCCCATTCGACCGGATAAGTGAACGTTACCCCGGAGTTTTTGAGGCGTTCAATCGCTTCGGTGTACTCGATTCGAGCAAAATCGGCCTCGGCCACCTTTCTGATCCGTTCCAGCAGCCCGTTGTCAATGTGCTTGTCGAAGAAGGCCATGTCCTCACTGCATTCTTCCAATGCGAAGCGGCAGAGATAACGCACGAAGTTCTCGGCCAGGTCGGCGTCGTCGGCCAGATTGGCAAAGGCCATTTCCGGTTCGATCATCCAGAATTCAGCGGCATGGCGGGGGGTATTGGAGTTTTCGGCCCGGAAGGTGGGGCCAAAGGTATAGATATCCGAGAAGGCCATTGCAAACAGTTCGCCTTCCAGTTGTCCGCTAACCGTTAAACCGGTCTTCTGGCCGAAGAAATCCTGGCTGAAGTCCGGTTGTCCGTCCACCAGCGGTGGAGCAGCGGCATCCAGGGTTGAAACGCGGAACAGTTCGCCGGCCCCCTCGCAATCGCTGGCAGTTATAATCGGGGTGTGGACATACAAAAAACCCTGCTCGCTGAAGAAACGGTGCACTGCCTGGGCCAGCCGCGAGCGCAGTCTAAAGACTGCCCCGAAGGTATTGGATCTTGGCCGCAGGTGGGCCAGCGTACGTAAAAACTCAAATGAATGCCGTTTCTTCTGCAAGGGATAATTTTCATCAGCATCGCCGATGATATTTATCAGCGTAGCTGAAATTTCACGCGCCTGTCCGGCCGCCGGCGACTCAACCAACTTACCGGTTACTCGCAGCGCCGCTCCGGTGCCGATTTTTCCGACCTCAAGGAAATTGGGCAGGCTTTTATCAGCTACTACCTGGATGCCGGCGAGGTTTGAGCCGTCGTTCAGGGTAATAAACACCACTTCCTTGGATGCGCGCGTCGAGCGGACCCACCCGGCAATTTCATACTCCTGGCCGGTGCCGGCGCAGGTCAGCAGATCCTTGATCCTCGTTCTCATTGTGTAAGCCCCCTCAACTTGCATTTACAATAATAAATGATACGTGCATTAACGATGAGGTGCAAGCAGCTTGTAAATTTGACCTGACCAAGGCCGCTGTGGTACAAATCTGCCATGAAATTAATGCTGATGCTGTTATTATTGATTTGTCATCTGGCAACTGCGGCCCAAGCAGCCAACAGCGAGACAAACTTCGGCGGGGTGGGTATTGACGGAACAGCTCTTGCTGACGGTCGCATCAGGATTGTTCAGTTGGTGAACGGAGGGCCGGCACATCTGGCCGGGATCCGCGTCGGGGATATTATCACTAACATTGATGGCAAAGCCACGCAGGGCAGCGATTTTCGTAGCATGGTGAACAGGAGATTGCGCGGCGTGGCAGGGACACAGGTGGTAATAAAGATTAAGCGGGAGAATGACGACCGGCTGCAAACTTTCACGTTGACCCGCCGCCAGATTGCAATGATTCCACCAAAGGAAAAATAGATGAAACTAAAAATTATCTCCATATTAGCCATGCTGTGCCTGACCGCAGCAACCGGTCTGGCAGTAGGGCCTCCACAGAGCAAACTTGATCCTGCCAAGGCAAAAGAATCTAAAAAATATCCACAAATCACCGCCTATACAGTCTCCTGGTGTCCACACTGCACTGCAGCCAAGGAATATCTGACCCGGAACAATATTCCTTTTATAAATAGGGATGTAGAGCAGGATGATAAGGCGATGGCGGAGCTGACCGGCAAATATGGCAGTCAGTCAGTACCGGTCATTGTCATCGGCACCGGCAAAGACGAAGTCATAATGAAGGGCTTTACTCCAGAGCTGTTTCAGGAGTCCTTGAAGAAGGCAAGGAACAAGAGATGATTTAGCGGTTTTCAAAGCGCAGGCAGAGAAAACACTACTTCGGAGTTGTTCTCCTACTTGGAGTTATTCGTCTTTTGCCAGCAACAGGTTTGGCTTTTGCTCCCTGGGCTCTGTGAGCTCTGTGAGAGTTAGGTATTGATTCCTGTTTTCCTGTTATTTCATTTTTTACTATGGCTGTTTTTTTTGTAGTTGCCGGCGCAGGCTGTGCCCCGCCCAATTCGCCAACCTCGGCCTCGCTGAGAAATCTGAATTGCCCATGTCTCAGGCTTCCCATCGACAAGCTGCCGTAACGGACCCTTCTAAGCCGCACCACTGAAAGCCCGACCTCATCGCACATACGGCGTACCTGACGGTTGCGCCCCTCGTGTATGGCTACTGAAATCCAATCGTTTTGCTCGCCTTCCTTGACCAGCCGAACTGCGGCCGGAGCGGTTTTGCCATCCTCAAGTTCGACACCTTCCCTTAAACGCTTCAACTGTTCCGGAGAGGCATTCCCGCGCACCCGCACGAAATATTCCTTCTCCACCTCATGGCGGGGGTGCATCAGCCGGTTGGCCCATTCGCCATCGTTGGTCAACAACAACAGCCCCTCGGTATTATAATCCAGACGACCGACCGGATAGACCCGCTCTTTGATTTCCTTTAGCAGGTCGGTCACCAGCGGTCTCCCCTGCGTGTCCTTTAAGGCTGTGATGTAACCAACCGGCTTGTTAAGCAGGATGTAGATGTTTTTGTTGTTGAAGCTAAGCAGCTTGCCATCCACGGTAATTCTATCAATGGCCGAATCAGCCTTGCTGCCCAGTTCGGTTATTACAGCGCCATTGACGGTTACACGACCGCCTTTGATCAATTCTTCAGCGGCCCGGCGAGAGGTAACACCGGCAGCAGAAATTAGTTTTTGCAAGCGTTCTAGCATTAGTTGATTTCCTTTCAGGTTTATAACTTGATCATCGTGCAACAATGGAAGCGATATGTCAACCGCAGGGCCATGTTCCAAAACGATTTGCGCTTGATTCTTTTCGTTATACGAATGTGTTTAAAGAATTGAAGGCAGCTTGAGGAGGAAAAGTGATCTATTTGAGAGGGACCAAAATGCAAACACAGCGGTATAATTCCAACCGTAGGGAGGCGGTTGAGGGTTTGGGACTCTAAACAGCAGGCCTTGCAGCCATGTTGTTTGTTGCTCGGCTTAGCCGTTCACCACTCAGCTAGCAAGTTTCATCTTCTTTTTACTTGGGACGTTTGCTCCCATGATGACAGGTGTAACAGCTTAATTTGGTGTTGTATTTTTTCATGTATTCCTTGTTGACCTGCCCGATCATCAATATCATTTCACGAGCTTGTCTTTTTTGAGGGGTATCTTTGGCCATGTCATTGGGGTCGTGGCAGTGTTCGCAGCTAACACCCAGGCCCTGGCTCATGGTTTGCATAGTCTGTTTGAGCTCATCTTTGGACATGCCCTTGTTCAGGACCTGCAGATTTTTCGAGCTCTCCTGGACTGCCAGGGCATTAGTAGCAGATGCTGAAAGACTGATGGTAATAATGGCAAGACCGAATAGATTGAAGTATTTAGTGACCGTACCCATAGCTATCTCCTTTTGAAGTATTTAGCCAATGGATCAAAGGTAGCACAACAACCGGGTTGGTCAAGGAAGCGCAATATGAATCATCAGAAAAGCAAAAGGGCCGAGAATATCCCGACCCTTTTATGGTTCCGTATCTGTGTTCTGTTATTCAGCGCAGCGCGTCATGGCCCGAAATTTCTGGTAGCGCTGCTCAACCAGTTCTTCGCCGGATAATTTATTCAGTTCAGCCAGATTACGGGCAATCGCCTCTTTCAGGTTGCCGGCTGTTGCCTCGGGATTGCGGTGGGCGCCGCCTATCGGCTCTTTGATGATTTCATCGATGACGCCCAACTTAATGATATCCTTGGCAGTCGGTTTGAGAGCTTCGGCAGCTTGTTCGCCTTTGGTGCCGTCTGACCAGAGGATGGCGGCGCAGCCTTCCGGTGAGATAACTGCGTACACCGAGTGCTCTAGCATGAGGATTTTGTCGCCAACTGCAATGGCCAACGCGCCGCCTGAACCGCCTTCGCCGGTTATGCAGACAATAATCGGTGTGCGCAGGCTGGCCATCTCGCGCAGGTTGCGGGCAATTGCTTCGGCCTGGCCGCGCTCTTCGGCGCCGATTCCGGGATAGGCGCCGGGGGTATCGACAAAGGTGATCACCGGCAGTTTGAACTGTTCGGCCATCTTCATCAGACGCAGCGCCTTGCGATAGCCTTCCGGGTTGGGCATTCCAAAATTGCGGTAGACCTTTTCCTTGGTATCGCGCCCTTTCTGGTGGCCGATAACCATTACCGGCTGACCGTCAAAACGAGCCAGCCCACCGACAATGGCGTGGTCATCGCCATAATTACGATCGCCATGCAACTCGGTAAAATCTGTAAACATCAGGTTGATGTAATCCAGCGTGAAGGGACGGTTGATGTGGCGCGCCACCTGGGCGGTTTGCCAGCGGGAGAGGTTGGAGAAGATACTCTCGCGCATCTCTTCCACGCGGCTTTCCAGGGTGGCAACATCAGCCTTGATATCCAGGCCGCTATTGGATAACAGGTGCAGTTCGTCGATCTTTTTTTCCAATTCAACGATCGGTTTTTCGAATTCAAGATAAAATTGGCTCGCCATAATAACACCTCAACTGGATTAACCACAAAGACACCAAGGCACAAAGAATTTCAATCAACCTAAAGAATTGAGTGTTGCAAACAGACGATTCTTACTGGTGTATCGGCATGACAAACTACAAGCAACCGCTATTTTGCTCTTGCCTGTCTTTGTGTCTTCGTGACTTTGTGGTTGAAATGATTTTTATCCTTACTCAAAAGTGGCGGCATTATAGCCGATCAATCTCTCCACTTCCAGCCTTAAATCATCACTTGCCATAACACTCATATTTTTTGATAACGGCAGAGTCGAACAACTCCGTTTGGGGATCACGAACTGGATGTAGGCCGGCACATTGCCGTTGTGTCTTTCGATGACCCCTTTGAGCGCATCCAGGCGTTCCAGCGGCAGGTCGTCCATTCGCAGGGTGAACAGAACCTTTTTCGTGGTCTCGGCACGGGCCTCCTGAAGGAGCTTGATGTCGCCGGCCGGTCCGCGCTGCTTCTGCTGCCATTCGCTGCCCCCCTCCTTGTGGCCATGCACCAGGATTTTAGCTCCTTTTTCCCCTCTTTCCAGCTTGCCGCAGATTAAAAGCGGGTCGTCGGACTTCAGCAAGGAGATCGCGTTATTATAAATATCCGAGAAAACAGTCACCTCAACACTGCCGGTCAGATCCTCGATGGTTACAAAACCCATCCGATCACCTTTTTTGGTGACGATCTCTTTCAGGCTGGAAACGATGCCGCAGATTCTTACCTCGCAGGCGTCGGCCATCTCTCCCAGGGCATTGATTTCACAGTTTGCCAGGCGTTTGATGTCGTCCAGGTAACGGTCAAGCGGATGACCGGTGATCAGGAAGCCCAAGGCCTCTTTTTCAAAGGCCAGTTTTTCCTTGTCATGCCATTCCGGCACGACCGGCAGCTTTCCGCCGCTGCCGTTGATTTTTACAACCTCCGCTGTCCCGAACAGGGATACCTGGGCGCTGTCGCGCTCCTGCTGGATGCGCTGGCCAAGATTCATGGCAGTCTCCAGCCCCTCCATCTGCGCGGATCTGGCTGCACCGGTAGAGTCAAAGGCGCCGCATTTGATCAAAGACTCGATTACCCGTTTGTTGACCCTTCGCAGATCAACCCGCTCACAAAAATTATACAGGCTGCTGAATTCCCCATCTTTACGGGCCTCCAGGATGGCCTCGATGGCCCCACTGCCGACATTCTTGACGGCACCCAAGCCAAAACGCATGGATTTATCCACTACCGTAAAGGAGAGGCCCGAAGTATTGATATCGGGCGGCAGCACCTCAAGGCCCTGTTCGCGGCAGTCGCTGATATTTTTAATGACCTTGTCGGTGCTGTCCATGTCGCAGCTCAAAAGAGCAGCCATGAATTCGACCGGATAATGGGCCTTGAGATAGGCGGTCTGATAGGCGATCAGGGCATAGGCGGCCGAATGGGACTTGTTGAAGCCGTATTCGGCAAATTTGTGCATCAGGTCAAAGATCGCCTCGGCTTTTTTGGGGTCAAGATTATTGGCCTTTGCCCCCTCCAGGAATAATCCTTTTTGACGGCTCATCTCCTTATCGTCTTTTTTACCCATGGCACGGCGCAACAGGTCGGCCTGACCCAGAGAGTATCCAGCCAGGGAACGGGAGATCTGCATGACCTGTTCCTGATAGACGATAACCCCGTAGGTGTCCTTCAGAATTGGTTCCAGCTGCGGTAGATCGTAGACCACCTGCTTTCGGCCATGCTTGCGGTCGATAAAGTCATCCACCATGCCTGAGCCTAACGGGCCGGGGCGGTAGAGGGCGCAGGCTGCGATAACGTCCTCAAAACAGGAGGGTTTGAGTTTGACAAGCATCTCCTTCATGCCGCTGGATTCGAGTTGAAAGACCCCGGTCGTATTGCCGGCGGTAATCAGGTCGTAACTGGCCTGGTCATCGTCCCGCAGGGTGGTGATGTCAAATTGCGGATCTTTTCCTGCACGCACCAGATTGACGGCATTCTCGATCACGGTCAGGTTTTTAAGCCCCAGGAAGTCAAACTTTACCAGGCCGACCAACTCCACGTATTTCATGGAATACTGGGTGTTGATCGAACCGGTCTTCTGGTCCTTATACAGCGGCAGAAACTCCTCAAGTTGAGCTGGAGCCACTACAACAGCGGCGGCATGGGTTGATGCGTGCCTGGTTAACCCTTCCAGGCACAGCGCGGTATCCAGGAGATCCTTGACCTGAGGATCGCTCACGGACAACTCTCTCAACTGCGGTTCCTGCTGGAGCGCCTTGGCCAGGGTCATTTTGAGGTCGTCCGGGATCAACTTCGCAATCCGGTCCACATCGCCGTAAGACATATTCAGAGCCCGCCCCACATCGCGCACCACCGCTTTTGCCCCCATGGTTCCAAAAGTGATAATCTGACAGACCCGGTCACGGCCATATTTATCCACCATATACTGAATCACCTCGCCACGGCGGTCCTGGCAGAAATCCACGTCGATATCAGGCATGGAAACACGTTCCGGATTGAGGAAACGCTCGAAGAGCAGGTTGTAGGGGAGGGGGTCCAGATCGGTGATCTTGGTGGCATAGGCCACCAGTGAACCGGCAGCCGAGCCCCTGCCTGGTCCGACCGGTATGCCGCGATCCTTGGCCCAGCGGATAAAGTCTGACACGATCAGAAAATACGCTGGAAACTTCATGTCGCGGATGCAGTCCAACTCGATTTCCAGGCGGTCAAAATAGGCCTGCTGCTGTTCCAGGGTCATGTCGGGATACTTGGCCAGGACCGTTAGCATGCGCTCTTTAAGCCCTTCGGTAGCCAGTTCCTTCAACATGTCGTCGTGATTTTTCCCCTCGGGCGGATCAAAGTGAGGGAAGTAATAGGTTTTGCCATCAACAGGAAGTTCAAGATTGCATCGTTCTGAAATTATCAAGGTGTTGCTGATCGCCTCGGGTGCATAGGTGAACGCCTGTGCCATCTCATCCGGCGACTTTACGTAGAACTCATCCACCGAGAATTTCATATGAGTGGGATCGCTCATGGTCTTGCCGGTCTGAATGCAGAGCAGTACCTCATGGGCACGGGCATCTTCGCGATTCAGATAGTGGCAGTCATTGGTGGCCACCAGTGGCAGTTTCAGCTCAGCTGCCACTTCCAACAGGCGTTTGTTGACCAGGTCCTGTTCCGGTATTGTATTTTCCTGCAGTTCAATATAGTAGCGCTCTGGAAACAGCTCACTGTACCAGGCGGCGGTAGCAACGGCATCCTCCATTCTTCCGCGGCCACACTGCATGGCCACCTCGCCCTTGAGACAGGCTGACATGGCAATAAGTCCCTCGGAGTGGTCGGAGAGCAGTTCACGGTCGATGCGGGGGCGGTAGTAGAAACCTTCCTTGTAGCCGGCCGAGGTCAGGTAGGAGAGATTTTTATACCCATGCAGGTTCTCGCAGAGCAGAATCAGGTGGTAAGCGGCATCGGAAATACCCTTGGAATCTCTGGAAAAACGAGAGTCAGGCGCTATGTAAAGCTCACAGCCGATGATCGGTTTGACTCCGGCCTTGTGGCACTTGAGATAGAATTCAGCCGCCCCGAACATATTGCCGTGGTCGGTCATGGCGATTGCAGGCATATTCATATCTTTTGCTTTGGCGATCAAATCATCGAAGCGGATGGCGCCATCCAGCAGCGAGTACTGGGTATGGAGGTGGAGATGAACAAAAGGGGATGTTTCCATTGGAGGCCTTGTTTTAGAAAATCGTTAACTTACAAAGTACATGAAGAACAAGAAAAATTCTCGAAGGGGCTGAATCAAAACCGGGCGGTAAAAAATTCCCGTTGATGTAGTATGTGCCCGGCAGTATGCCCTGTTTTTGCTTGATCGTCAATTACCACTTCAGCCTGTAATATTAGATAGATAGTTTTAAAGTGCTGAAATAAATGATTTAATTTTTTGGCGATCCGGGGTCCATTGGAGCAATATAGAAAAAAGGGAGCAGCCTTTGGCCACTCCCTTTGAATCCTTCTGTGCTGAATACTGGGCAGCTATTTTTTCTTTTTGGCAGGTGCTTTAATAGCCACCCGGCCGGTTGCTGCAATGGCTTCCTCCATGGCATGGCCCATACGGGTAGGACTGGTAGATACCATAACGCCGCATTCCTGCAGTGTCCTGATCTTATCCTCTGCCTTGCCTTTGCCGCCGGTAATGATGGCGCCGGCATGGCCCATGCGTTTGCCGGTGGGGGCTGTTACACCGGCGATGAAGGCAGCCACCGGTTTTTTCATATTTTCCTTGATCCAGTAGGCGGCCTCTTCCTCGGCCCCCCCGCCGATTTCGCCGATCATGAATACCGCTTCGGTATTGGGATCCTCATTGAAAAGTTGCAGCACATCGATGAATTTCATCCCGATGATCGGATCACCGCCGATCCCAACGCAGGTTGATTGGCCTAAACCGATGTCGGTCAACTGCTTGACTGCTTCGTAGGTCAGGGTGCCGCTACGCGAAACAACCCCTACTTTACCAGCCTGGTGGATATAACCTGGCATGATACCCAATTTACACTGTCCAGGAGTTATAACACCCGGGCAGTTGGGGCCGACCAGTCTGGTCTTGCTCTCGGCCTGAACAGCGCGAGCCAAAACCATGTCGCGTACCGGAATGCCTTCGGTAATGCAGACCGCCAGATCCAGCTCTGCCGCACAGGCCTCAAGTATGGCATCGGCTGCTCCGGGAGGTGGAACAAAGATCATCGAAACATTGGCGCTGGTATAGCGAACAGCCTCTTCAACCGTATTAAAAACCGGTATGCCGTCAATATGGATGCCACCCTTGCCGGGGGTGACGCCGGCAACGATGTTTGTGCCGTAGGCGCGGCACTGCTGGGTGTGGAACAGTCCGCTGCGGCCGGTAATGCCTTGCACAACTATCTTGGAGTTTTTATCTATCAGAATGGACATGGCCTATTTACCCCCCCGTCCCAGCATTTTAACGATCTTAGCAGCGCCGTCTCCAAGATTATCGCCAATCTGCACGTTGAGCCCCGATTCCTGCAGGAGTTTTTTGCCTTCCTCGACGTGGCTGCCATCCATCCTCACCACGATTGGAAGGGTGCATTTCACTTCGGAAGCGGCCTCGATAATGCCCTGGGCAATGACGTCACAGCGCATGATCCCACCGAAGATGTTCACAAAAACAGCTTTTACGTCGCCATCCTCAAGGATAATCTTGAAGGCCTCGGCCACCTTTTCACGGGTAGCCCCCCCCCCTACATCCAGGAAATTGGCCGGCTCGCCGCCAAACTCCTTGAGCACGTCCAGGGTCGCCATGGCCAGTCCGGCACCGTTGACCATGCAGCCGATCGAACCGGTCAGCTTGATATAAGCCAGGTCGTACTTCCCGGCGGTGATCTCCAACGGGTCGAGCTGGGAGTAATCAACCATGTCGGGATATTCGCGATGGCGGTAAACCGCATTATCATCAAAGGACATCTTGGCATCCATGGCCAGCAGCCAGCCGGCCTTGGTGACCACCAGCGGGTTGATCTCAACCAGGAAACAATCCCTCTCCAGGCAGCACTTGTACAGGTTGAGCAAAAGATCAACGCAGTCTTCGCATACCACACCGGTTAGTCCCAGTGCCAGTGCGATCTTGCGGGCTTGATAAGGTCTGAGTCCAGTGAAAGGGTCGATGGTCAGCATGTGGATCTTTTCGGGCGCCTTGCGGGCCACCTCTTCGATCTCCACACCCCCTTCGGCCGAAGCGATCAGGCAATAACGGGATGATTCTCGATCCAAGGTGATCGAGACGTAGAACTCACGTGCGATCTCAACTGCTTCTTCGATCAGGATGCGGCGAACCTTGAGTCCCTCAGGACCGGTCTGGATCGTGACCAGTTTTTTCCCGAACAGCTCTTTGGCTACATCATTAGCCTGTTCCGGATGGTGTACAACCTTGACACCGCCTGCTTTACCGCGTCCGCCGGCATAGATCTGGGCTTTGATGACACAGTGGCCACCCATTTCCTTGGCGGCCCTTTCCACCTGGTCGGCGGTGAGGGCTACACGGCTGCGTGGAATCGGTATCCCGAAACCGTTCAGGATCTCCTTGGCCTGGTACTCATGAATGTTCATGGCATGCTCCGTCCCAATAGAATTTTGAGGATTATAGCAGCTAATAAATCTTAAACAACAAATTTACTGTAATTTAAATGAGTAAATAATAATAAAAATTATTTCTGTTTTAGCGACTGCTGGCGTTCTATTTTGGCATATTCCGCCTCTGAAGGACGCAAGTAAACCGGCAACAACCGGGAGGGATCGGTAGCGAGTCCTCTGTGATAGCCATCTAGTGCCAATAAGGCGCCTTTTGAGGCACTTGCGCACTGGTAGGGAAAAGGGGCAAAGATAGCCCGTTCACCAAGATGATCAACGATGATTTCTCGATAGCGCTGGGCCCCATCTCCGGTAAAAATGATCCCTTTATCTGTTTTTTCGAGCAGGGTTGCCAGGAGTTGTTCAGGTGCCAGAACGCAATCATTTATCAGAGCCGTTGGGATGCCGCCTGAACAGCCAAAAAGGGCGGCATAGACCTCGCCTTTGCGGGCATCCAGAATAGTACAGACCGGTTGGGCGGCCAGCGGAAAATTCATGGCCAGAAGAGCCAGCGTAGAAAAACCGATGCAGGGCTTTTCCGCAGCCAGTGCCAGTCCCTGGGTAGTTGCTACACCGCCACGCACACCGGTAAAAGAACCGGGCCCGATGGAGCAGGCAAATAGATCGATTTCTTTACAGGAGTGGCCGGTGATTGAAAACAGGCGCTCTATTTCTGGAATAAGCCGTGCAGACAGGCATCTATCAGCATTGAATAATGCTTCGGCCAGTACTTTTTCCCCGGCGGTTATTGCAATGCTGGCCAGGGAAAAGGAGGTGTCAATGGTTAGAATGTTCATGTCGCCCTTGTCAGGTGATTATTCTCATGCATCAGAATCGTCAAAATTTGTTCATACAACATAGCAGCTATGAAGAAAAGAAAAATAAAAAATACAGAAGTTGCTGAAAATACAGAGATGTTGTCAAAAATATCTATTGGCTCTACTTGCAATAAGTTAATGCCATGACAATAATTATTGCAGGCCTAAGCCGTCTTATATGCAGCTTGTTAAAAGCTCAAAATAGGATAATAATCATAATAAAAAAGATAGTATAGCGAAATCTATATGGAGGAAAAGACATGGCTGCCCATGAAAAACTTGTTCAGCATCTTGTCGCAGTAAAGGAAGACAAAAGGGTTTTTGAAAACGCTTTTCAAGCGGTGGCCCGCATGATCCTTGGGGCAGGTTTCGAAAAGGTCGTTGTTAACGGCCGCACCACCTATGATTTCAAAATTTTCCGCAGCGGCAGGAAGCATACGATAGGTATGTTTGATGAAATCAACAGTTTTGTTTCATATGTAAAAGATGCCGCCGAGGGAGGCTCCAGCAAGGAAATGGCTTATGTCCTGGTTGGTGAACCAGGTAACGGCAAGACCTTCTTCGTGGAGTTTCTTTGTGCCCAATACCGGGCATTCCTGACTGATTCGCGTAACAAGCGTTACACATTTCGTTATAAAGGACTCGATCCGCTGGGGCAGTACGGGAAGATCACCGTCATAGATTCCCAGACCTATGAAGATCCAATGGTCCTGGCCATGAACCTGTGCGAAACCCGCGAAGAGAGTCGGCGCTTTATTGCTGAGCGGGCCGGTTTCACTGAAGAAGAAATCGATCTGCTCTACGAAAATTATCGCCCGATGGGTGCCTGCAGCGGTTATATCCTGGAAGATATCCGTTCCTATTGTGAAAACGATCTGGAGCGGATGCTGGATTTCATCGAGGTGATTCCGGTGCCGATGAGTGAGAGCCTGGGCACCATCACGGGCAAATACCCGGCCAAGGATAAAATCACCTCTTCTTCAGTTGACCTTTTGGGTGAGGAATCGATCCAGCGGCTTTTGCACATTACCGACACCAATAATCCTTACCGTTTCGACCTGCGGCGCGGGGCACTGGCCCGGGTAGCTGGCGGTGGCATTCATTTCTCGGATGAGATCTTCAAGAATAAGAAGGACTTGGTGCAGGTTTATCTGGGGGTGATCCAGAACCGTGCCATTGAGATGGACGGCTATAAATGGCCGATTGACTCGCTGATCATCGCGACTAGCAACAACTCCGAGTTCAATCGTTTCCTGGCTGAAAAAGAAGAAGCCCCCATCGTTGACCGCTGCCGGATCTGCTATGTCTCCCATAATACGAATTACCGGTTGCAGAAAGGGCTTACCTCCTATGCCATCGGCAGTGAGTCCAAAACCACCCTGAGCAGGGAAACCCTTCATCAGGACCCGAATCTGAATTACGCGGCCTCGGTCGGGGCGGTGCTGACAAGGTTGCCGCACTCTGAAAAACTGACCCCGATCGAGACCATGAAGCTTGCCGCTGGTGAGATCGCCGGTGAAAAAAGCATCAAGGCCTTGGCCGAGGTAATCGATACCCTTAGTCAGGACCCCGATATCACCAAACGCTTCGGCCAAAAAGGGCTGGGACACAGAAGCCTGGGGCGCGCGATCCAATTATTGGTAGAAAACTCGGAGACTAACGAAGGGCGCTGCATGGTGGCCTATGATGTATTCCGAACCCTGGAGCGGGTTGTGCTGGATTACGTGGTGGATACCAATGACCGGGCCAAGTATCTGGATGACCTGAAGATCGCTAAACAGCTCTACCGGGAACGGATCATGACCGAGATGTTCAATGCCTATATGGATGAACCTTTTGCAATCCGTAAGGACGTAATGAATTACGTCAATATGATTATCGGCATAGATGCCGAAAATCTTGGGCCGGACCGGATGTGGAAATATAAGGATCCCCAGAGTGGCGAACTGCGGGCGCTGAAAATTGATGAGCGTTACGTGAAGAGTGTGGAAGAGCGGATGGGATTGAAAACTGATGAACAGCGTGATTCTTTCCGTACATCGATCAGGAAGATCTATGGTCAGAAGATATCCATGGATCCCAATTACGACTTCATGGATAACCTGGAACTGGTCAAGGCGATTACCGATGTACGGCTCAAATCGGATATCGCCGGTGCCGGCAGCCTGATCGGAGCCCTGGCCAATCGGACCAATGAGGAGAATCAGAAGCTTTACGACCGGATGATAACGACCATGCTGGATAAGCTTGGCTACTGCAAGACCTGTGCGCAGAAGACCATAGAATACTTCTGCACACAGGAAGACGAAAGCTAGGAGGAACGCGCCTTTTCCGCGATCTCGGCGTTGCTTTCGTCACGAAACGCTCAACGTACCAATGGGTACGCCTCGCGCTTCGCTCCTCAAGCGCCTTGACCTCGCTAAAAAATCGCGTTCCTAGGGAACTGGTGTGAAAAGGCTATGCGAAAAGATCTGAAAAAATATCTGAAAGAGTTGGAGGCGCAAGGGATTACCGCTGAGCGGGCGGACCGTGTGCGTGAAGAAATTGCCACTGCTGATGTCGGGCATGGTCTTCCGGTTGCAGATACTCCCGAGGATGCCGAGTTGGGCGGGTTTGGCCGTAGTCTGTATTCTTACAGCGATCAATCTGTGCTGCGCCAGGCAGTTGAGCCGCAATACAATGCGGCCATCCTGATGAAGTCTCTGGATGAGCTCCTGGAAAGAGACCGTCAGCGGGAACAGGATGGTTTTCCCCGCAAAATACAGGTTGGTCGTTTGGTAAAGCCGGGGCGTGGTTTTGGTATCAAAGGAAAAATGGTCATCGTACCTTCCACGGTCGAGGAAAAATTTTATCATGATACGACCATCCGGCCGGTTGAAGAAGGACGCTCATCAGGGGGAACCGGCGATGACGAGGAGGGTGAGGTCATCGGCGAACAGCCGGTTCGCGAGCAAGGGGATCAGCCCGGAGCCGGACCGGGGCAAGGGGAGGGTGAGACCCATGAAATGGAATCCTCCGCTTACGAGTTGGGCAAGACGCTGACCGAGACTTTTCATTTGCCCAACCTGAAGGACAAGGGCAAGAAAAGATCCCTGACCCGCTATACGTATGACTTAACCGATAAGAATCGTGGTTTCGGACAGATTCTCGACAAAAAAGCCACTCTCAGGAAAGTCATAGAGACCAATATTGCCCTCGGAAACATTCCCGATATTGACGATATTGATTCGACCCGCCTGCTGATATCCCCGCGCGACAGGGTCTACAGGGTGCTCTCCCGGGAAAAGGATTATGAGTCGCAGGCGCTGGTGTTCTTCCTGCGAGATTATTCCGGTTCCATGATCGGCAAGGTTACCGATCTGGTTGTGACCCAACATGTCTTGATCTACAGTTGGTTGCTTTACCAGTATGCCGGCCAGGTGGAGTCCCGCTTCATCCTGCACGATACGGAAGCCAAAGAGGTCCCTGATTTCTATACCTACTACAACTCACAGGTAGCCGGCGGGACACAGGTTTTCAGTGCCTATCACCTGGTAAACGAGATCGTTGAAAAGGAGAGTCTGGTCAAAGATTACAACATCTATGTCTTTCACGGTACCGATGGCGATGACTGGGATACCGATGGCGAGAAATCGATCCCGGAACTGGTCAAGATGCTTTCCTATACCAGTCGAGTTGGAATTACCATTGCCGAGCATGGGCTGGGGACCTCGGAACGTAGCGAGGTCGCCCGCTACCTGAACGCCTCCGGGCTGCTGAAGGATAAGTCGCACCTGATCAGAATGGATATTGTCCCTGAGGACGCCGAGGAGCCGAGATTGATAGAAGGGATCAAAAAGCTTATTTCGTAAATGGTTCTTCCCCTTAAAAGGGGAGGGAAGAGATCAATTATGGAACTCATCAACCAACACACCAAAGAGATCATGGAAGGGTGCAAGGAACGCGCACGTAACGCCGGCTTGCGCTTCACCGATGAAACCTTGGAATATATTGTAACCAATCGCGATCTTTTAGAGCTCTCACCCAAGGTCATGATTCCGACCCTGTATGACTATTGGGTCCATGATGTCGAGGTCTTGCGGGAAAAGGGGAAATACGAGCTATATCCTAATAATCCATATGAAACGGTCATCAACACCCGCCCTCCGATCTCTTTTTACAACGATAACAATCCCGACTGGCTGAATGTGATGATCTTTTATCATGTCTTGGCCCACATCGACTTTTTTCAGAACAATCTCTATTTTCAGCACACCTGGGACTATGATTTCACCGGCCAAGCGCTATCCGACAAACGCGTAATTGCTGATCTGCGAGCCACTAAGGGGCGCTGGGTAGATTACGTGATTGAGTTTGCCAGGGGCATCGACAACATGGTTGATTTTCATGGCGAATTGGCGCAACGCTTTATGCCGGCTGATTCGGGCTGTTCGGCGCGGTTGAATTATTATTTCGATGTATTTCTGCAAACGGTCCGCAAGCTTTCGACCACCGAGTATGTCAAGGAGATCACCCGTTACAACGAGAGTGTCAAGACCTTAGGTGAGCTGGGTGAGAAGAATTTTTTTGCTGAAGCGGAACGGCGCTATCCTGAACTGGAAAGTCATTTTACCAGAGAAAAAGAAGACCTGACCTCCAGCAATCGTGACCTGCTGCGCTTTATACTCGAGAACTCCGAGTTCCTGGAGCGAAGTGAAAACAGGTGGATGAAATCGGTTCTGGCGATCATCCGCAAGACCTCGATCTTTTTTCAACCGCAGATCAGAACCAAAATACTCAATGAAGGTTGGGCCAGCTACTGGCATGAAAACCTGTTCCTGCAGGACGACCGGATCAAGGGGCACGAGGTTGATTTTGCCCGGGTACATGCCGGTGTAACCGCCTTACCGCGGGTCGGCACTAACCCGTATGCCCTGGGAATGCGCCTGTTTAGCTTCATTGAGGACCAGGCTGACAAGGGCCGCTACAGTTTTGATTTTGAGAGGTTAAATGACAGCGCTGCCCGTAAAAAATTCAATACCAATTCTGCCGCGGGCAGGGACTTTATCTTTAATATCCGGGAAAATCTGTGCGATTACCTGTTTTTGAAAACCTATCTCGACCAGGACTTCCTTGATCTGCACAAGCTTTTTGTAGTCGGCAAGCGCCTCGACCAGCAGCGAATGGTTTGGCAGTACTACGTGAAAAGCCGCAAGGCTGAGGAGTACCGCGAAATGCTGATCAGCTCGCTTTACCATCCGCCCAAAATAACTGTTGATCAGAGCAAGCAGAGTGATGGCTCGCTCTACCTGGTGCATTCCTTTGAGGGCAAGCAACTGGTGCATGAGTATATCGCCAATACCATGGTTGGTATCGAATACCTGTGGGGTCGGCCGGTGTATCTTGAAACCAGCGAGGCCCATCTGCGGCCGTCCCAGCCCCAATCTTCCTCGAGTAGAGAGGAAGAAGGGGAGCAGGAGGGCGAGATCCAATGGCAGCGGGTTGTGTATTGCATGAAGGAGAAGGTACTCTCGAAGCAAGCGCTTTAAATGGTGACCTATGTCCATAGAACAAGCACTTAATCACCTGAATCGCAAGATCACCGAAAGAGAGCACAGCCACACCATACCTTTTGATGATTTTGTGCATGCTCTGACGAGTCGGCCAACTGCGGTTGCCAGTAATATCTTTCAGAGCTTTCACGACATGATCGGGAATTATGTCGGTCTGGGACAGGACGAGTACCCGGATGATCCGGAGTCGATCAAATACGTCAACTACGATTGCCGCCGTCTTTTTGTGGAGAATTCCGATCGCCCCTTTTTTGCGGACAGATTGTTTGCCAACCGCCTGATCAAACATGTCGATGCGATGAGAGGAAGCGCACAGCAGAACAAGATCTATATCTTCGACGGGCCTCCCGGTTCCGGTAAAAGTACCTTTCTCAATAACCTGCTTTTGAAATATGAGGAATACGCCAACAGTGATGCCGGGGTACGCTACGAAGTGGTCTGGAGGCTTGATCGGCGGGTACTGGCGAATATCAAGGAGACCCAGGTCTCCTCTTTTATGGATCGTTTGTCCAATCTGCTGGATGAATATGAACTGGGGCAGTCCGAACTGTCGGAAATAAAGAATTCATTGCTAAGGACCGGCGATTTTGTGGACATACCATGTCCCTCCCACGATAACCCGCTGCTGCTGATCCCACGAAAGGATCGGCAGCACTTTTTCGAGGACCTGTTTAAAGACAATGAATTCAAATTGAAACTATTCAATAACAAGGAGTACGAGTGGGTCTTCCGCGATAGTCCCTGTACCATCTGCAGCTCAATCTTTGATGCCTTGATCCAGCGTCTGCCGACCTCCGGCGATATCTATCAAATGATCCATGCCCGCCCCTATCGCTTCAACCGGCGCCTGGGAGAGGGTATTACGGTTTTCAACCCCGGTGACAGGTCGGTAAAGCAGAACGTCATCACCAATGACCAACTACAAAGGAAGATTGACATGCTGTTGGGCGACAGCACCGAGGTCCGCTATTTCTACTCCGGTTTTGCCAAGACCAATAACGGCATCTATGCCTTGATGGACGTTAAATCAAACAATGCCGATCGCCTGTTGGAGTTACACAATATTATAAGTGAAGGAATCCATAAGGTAGAGGATGTTGAGGAGAATGTAAAATCGCTCTTTATTGCCCTGATGAATCCAGAAGATGAAAGAACTATTGAAGGTTTCCAGTCATTTACCGACCGGATCGAGTTTATTCATATACCTTATGTTATGGATCTGAATACCGAGGTTGAGATCTACCGCAACACTTTTGGCAAGCATATCGATGAGAGCTTTTTGCCGAGGGTTTTGCATAATTTTGCCCGGGTGATTATATCCAGCCGCTTGGACAAGCGGTCGGATGCACTTCTAGAATGGATCAATGATCCCGCCAAATACCAGCTGTACTGCGATGAGAATCTGCAGCTGCTGAAAATGGAGATCTATACCGGCCATATACCAACGTGGCTATCCGAAGAGGATCGAAAGCGCCTGACTGCCAAGCGGCGCAGGCGGATCATCGATGAATCTGAACATGAGGGGGTGACTGGTTTCTCAGGCCGTGATTCAATCAAAATCTTCAGTGATTTTTTTTCAGCCTATGCGCGCAAGGACAAGCTGATCTCAATGTCCAACCTGAACACTTTTTTTTCCAAATGGCGCAAAGACCTAAATGAAATGGTGCCGGAAGGTTTCATGGATTCGTTGTTGAGAAACTATGACTACACTGTTCTTCAGGAGGTCAAGGAATCACTTTATTATTACAACGAGGAGCAGATCGCACGTGACATACTAAATTACATGTTTGCGGTAAACTTTGAGATCGGTTCAGTGGAAGTATGTCAGTTTACAAGTGAAAAACTGGAGATAAGCGAAGATTTCCTGCGCGTGACAGAAGGGCGACTGTTAGGGCCTACGGCGGTCCATAGCCAGCGCCTTGAGTTTCGCCGGGAGACCCAGAAAGAGTACACTGCCAGAACACTGACCCAGGAGATTCTGGTAGAGAGTAAGGGGCCCAAGGAAACCGCACTTTACCAATCGCTTCATGAACGCTACGTTCACAATCTGAAAGAAAAAGTTTTGGAACCTTTCCTGGACAATGCTAACTTCCGCCGGGCGATCAAGGACTATGGCTTTGATACCTTCAAAACCTATGATAGGCGCATCCGTGACGATGTTTCTTTTCTGATCAACAATCTGTGCGACAGCAAATTTCACTACACAAGACAAAGTGCCAAGGAGGTATGTGTGTATGTGATTGATAATAATCTTGCCCGAAAGTTTTCTCCCCCGGAAAAATTTACGGAATGAGGTTCTAATCCTGTTAAAACTTAAAATGTTTTTATAATAGTAAGTTGATTTTTTGAAACCAATCATTTACCATCACCCTCATTTCCAGACCGAAAAGAGGGTGAGATTTTGAAAAATGAAGTTGCTCACATACTGGTGGTAGATGATTCCCCCAATATTCTAAAATTTTATTGTGATTTACTTCTAAAGAAAGGTTACCAGGTCACGGCCTGTGAAACTGGAGAAGATGCAATCCGGAGTTTCATCGGGAATGATTTTGATCTGGTCCTGACTGATATCATGCTCCCCGGCATGAGCGGCCTCAACCTGCTCAAGCTTATGAAGGAAAGCAAGCCTTACGTCGATGTAATAGTCATTTCCGGTAATACCTCCTCCTTTACCACCATCAAGGCTCTGCGCTATGGCGCCTATGACTATTTGGTCAAGCCGATCGATGATGAGGTGATCCTGTACAACGTCGTAGAACGCACACTGGAGAAAAAGGAGCTTCAGCAGCAGAACCAACGGCTGGTTGCTGACCTGTCAGCTAAAAACAAGGAGCTGCAGGAAACCCTTGAAATGTTGAAAACCGCCAATAGCCTGTGCGGCATGATCTCCTCCACACTGGAAATAGGTGATATCCTGCGGATGCTGGTCGAGAAGGCTGTAGAACAGCTTAAGGCCCACAAAGGGTATCTCCTGCTTCTGGACAAAACCGGTAGAAACTTTTCCATGAAGTTCAGCGTCGGTATCAGTCATGTTACTGCCAAAGAGTTCAAACTAACCACCGATGAGGGGATATCCGGATTGGTCTGTACGAAAAACAAACCCTTGCGACTGGATATGCTGGATTCACCCGATTTTGATAAACAGATAAAAGAGGAGGATTTAAATGGTGATCTTTTCACGGTTCCAGGGATATTATCCTTTCCGCTGAGGGTTAAGGACCGTGTTGTAGGTGTAGTAAATATTTGCGGTCGTAAAGATAGCAAGCCTTTTACAGACACCGAATTTGAATTTTTGGCCATCTTGGCTAATCATGCCGCCATTGCTCTGGACACCGCCGGTAAAGTTTATCTGATGAAAAAAAGCGCCTGATTTTCCACCAGGCGCTTTTTTCTGAATCCTATTGCTATCCCGTACATTTATCAGCGAGAGATAAAGAACTTCATAATGTCTTTGTAATACCTTACTATATCATTATAAAAAGCCAGCACCATCAAACTCAAGAGCAAGAACAATCCAACCTGTTGAGCATATTCCCGCGTTTTCTGACTGACCGGTTTTCTGAAGATCAACTCCCAAAAATAGAAAAATAGATGGCCACCATCCAGAACCGGTACCGGCAGCAGATTCAGAACACCCAGGTTGATGCTGATCAAGGCCATGAAAGCCAGAAAACTCATCCCGCCGGCCCGTGCTGTATCACCAGCCATTTTGACGATCATCAGCGGCCCGCCAATATTATCCAGCGGCACCACCCTCTGGGCCAGCTTGACCAGAGACATGAACGTCAGGTCAATCATCTTCCAAGTGTATCGACTTCCTTTCAGGAAAGCTTGTACAGGAGGATGACGCTCAGTACCGACCTCACCGGCCGAGGTGACTCCAATAATGGGACGTTTGATGGCTTCCCCGAAAATACTTTTGGCGTCCTGTGACTCCGGGGTAAGGCTTAACTGTAGCTCGGTCGCTCCCCGACGCAGATTGACCGTAACCGGAGCGCCCTTGCTTTTGGTGATAGTATCGGATATTTCATCCCACTCCTTCACCGATCTGCCGTTTATGGCAGTAATTACATCGCCCTTTATGATGCCGGCTCTGGCAGCTGGTTTGCCGGCCATCACATCTCCCACTTTGGTTGTGATAGTGGGTATACCGATCATGAACAGCAGAACAAAAACGATCCATGCAAAAACAAGGTTAAAAAGCGGCCCGGCCATCACAATAGCGATGCGGACCTGAGGTGGTTTGTGTGCAAAGGAGCGTGCCTTTTCTTCCTCGGTCAGCTCGACCGGCAGAGCCTCGGGTAAGTCTTTCTCGCTCTCGGGTACCTGCTTTTTCTCTTCCCCCTCGATCACACCACCTTCACCAAACATCTTGACATAGCCGCCTAGCGGAAAAGCGGAGACGAGATATTCTGTTTCACCAAAGGTCTTGCCGAATAGCTTGGGCCCAAAGCCGAGAGAGAATTTCTCGACCTTTACGTTGAAAAACTTTGCCACCAGAAAATGCCCCAGTTCGTGGACAAAAATCAGAATGCCCAGGACAATTATGGCATAGATAAGCATCATATCAGTTCCTTACCCCCCGGCTTATTGCGTGGGCCTTATCCCGCCCCCATTGATCAGCCCGCAGTACCTCTTCGATTGTTTTCAGGTCATGCGCTTGATGAGCATCCATTGTTTTTTCTATGATCTCGGCAATTTGTACAAAAGCGATCTTACTATCTAAAAACAGTTCCACCGCAACTTCATTAGCAGCATTCATTACGGCCGGCATGCTTTGGCCGGCATTAATTGCATTATAAGCCAGCTTCAAGCACCGGAATTTATCCATGTCTGGTTTGTAAAAGGTCAAACCGGAGAAAGTTGTCAGGTCAAGCGGTTTAACACCACTTGCAATCCGTTCGGGGTAGGAAAGCGCATAAGCTATCGGCGCCTTCATGTCCGGAGACCCCAGCTGGGCAATTACACAGCCATCTATATATTCTACCATGGAATGAATGATGCTTTGCGGATGGATGTTGACGTCGATTTTCTCAACCGGCACGTCAAATAGCCAGCGCGCTTCCAGTACCTCCAGCCCCTTATTCATCATGGTGGCCGAATCAATCGTGATCTTACGCCCCATGCTCCAGTTGGGATGATTAAGGGCATCCCTGACGGTCACATTTGCCAATTGGGCGGTAGGAGTGTTTAAAAATGGACCTCCTGAGGCAGTCAGGATGATTTTGCTGATATCCAGGCTGCGATGGCCTTCGATGGACTGGAACACAGCGCTGTGTTCACTGTCGACCGGATATAGTCGAACATTATATTCGGCAATCATATCCATGAAGAGATGCCCGGCAGTTACCAGGGTTTCCTTGTTAGCCAGAGATATATCCTTGCCGGCCCTTATTGCTGCGGCTGTCGGGACCAGTCCGGCAGCACCAACTATGGCGGCCACAACCATTTCGGTTTCGCTGGCCGTGGCAACAGCTATTAATCCCTCGACTCCACCCACAATTTCTACTTTAAGACCGGCGCACAATTCTTGAAGCGGCTTTACATCCTCAGTGAAGGCGACTGCGGCTATACGAGGTGAAAACTGCCTGATCTGGCGGGCGAACAGCTCGATATTGCGCCCTGCGCTCATGGCCACTACGTTGAATCGTTCAGGATAAGCTGCTACGATTTCCAGCGTGCTGACCCCGATGGAGCCGGTTGATCCGAGGATGGATAACTGTTTCATAAAAGACCTCAAAATATTTTAGGAGAAGCTTGCAAAAAGGCTGGATCTGTTTGAATTAGCACTGGTAATTAAGCTGTTCTAGTTTTTAACCATCGGAGAATAATCCGTATGATTTTCTCAACCTTCAAAATCTGCCAAATACATAAACAGCATAATAATAAGTGGCTGGAGCGGCGAAAATAATACTGTCAAGTCGATCCAGCACACCACCGTGACCGGGGAAGATAGTACCGGAGTCTTTAACTCCGAAGCTGCGCTTGAGCAGTGATTCGAAAAGGTCGCCGATCTGACCGAGCATGCCGATCAAAATTGCTGTAAAGAGGGCATCAAGCAATGTAAGTTGGGGAAAGAAGGTGAACTTTGCCAGCATAGTTCCAGCAATGCTGCCGAATAAACCACCTAGCGCCCCTTCGATACTTTTTTTAGGACTGACCAAAGGATACAGTTTATGGCGGCCGAACGCGCTACCGGTATAGAAAGCGGCTGTATCATTGGTCATGACAATCAACATGATAACAAACAGCCATTTAATGCCAAAAGGGGTTTGGTGCAGCAAAAGCAGGTGAACAAGCAGAAAGGGAATATACAAAAAAGCCAGTGCGGAATAGGACACTTCCTGGGCGGCAGTGGCGATATCTTTAATTCTGAAGAGGAAGATCACAGCAAAAACAAGGAAAAGTGCCACAACGGCAGCCATAATAAGCTGTCTGTCGTTTAGAAACGGCAAAAAAATAAATAACGCTCCACAGGTTGCAGCGCCCCAGGACTCAGCCTTCCTGGCGGGTAGCGCCATGTTATAGAACTCGATCATCCCGATGAAGGTAAAGATCGCTACCAGACCGGCAAAAAGAAAAGAACCGCCTTTTAAAATAGTAAGGATGACAACCGGCAGGAGTATTAGGGCCGTGATCACGCGTTTAATAATCAGCCTCTTTTCGTGATCTGATCGCTAGTCATTCCAAACCTTCGCTCACGGGACTGGAAATCGGTCAGCGCTTTGTTGAACTCATCAATAGTGAAATCGGGCCAGTTGATATTGGTGAAGTAAAGCTCGGTATAAGCAAGTTGCCACAGGAGAAAATTGCTGATCCGCATCTCGCCGCTGGTCCGGATCAAAAAATCTGGATCCGGCAGACCACCTGTATCAAGATAACCAGCAAACACATCCACCGTTACATCTTCGGGTTTCAGACGTCCGGCGGCAATATCTAACGCCAGACGGGTAGACGCCATGCTGATCTCTTGCCGGGCACCATAGGATAGGGCCAGGGTCAGGGTCATGCCGGTATTGCCGGAGGTCTCGCGGATGGCATCATCCAGGGTCTGATTCACATCGTCGGGAAGATCACTGCGGTTGCCGATTACATTATAGCGGATATTATTGCGCATCATCCGGGCTGTTTCATGACGGATGTACTTCTTGAGCAGCGTCATGAGGGCCCGTACTTCTATCGCCGGACGGGACCAGTTTTCAGATGAAAACGCAAACAGGGTCAGATACCTGATGCCGAGTTGGGAGGCTTGTTCGACGACCATCTTTACTGTTTCGGCGCCGCGCTGATGTCCCACAATGCGTTTGAGCATGCGCTGTTGCGCCCAACGCCCATTGCCGTCCATGATAATAGCCAAATGAACCGGGAGTCTATCCGGGTGAAGAGGTTCCATCAGACTTCCATAACCTCTTTTTCTTTGTGGGCGACGGCTTCGTCGATTCTGGCCTCAAAGCTCTTGGTTGTATCCTGAATTTCCTTTTCGTATTTCTTCAGCTCGTCTTCTGTGATGGCCTTATCCTTTTCCAGCTTCTTTATCCGATCGATGGCATCACGACGAATATTGCGAAGGGCAATTTTATCTTCTTCAGCTTTTTTCTTTAGATCTTTGGCGATCTCTTTGCGGCGTTCCTCAGTTAACGGAGGCAGGTTCAAGCGAATCAGCTTTCCATCGTTGGAAGGGGTCAAGCCGATATTAGCATTGAGAATGGCCTTTTCAATTGCGCCGATCATTTTGGCTTCCCAAGGAGAGATGGTGATTGTTCGTGGCTCAGGAACCGCTAGAGTCGCTACCTGGGCGATTGAGGAAGGATTACCGTAGTAATCAATTTTTATAGAATCGAGGATAGAGGTGGAGGCCCTACCTGTCCTGACTTTTTGAAATTCACTTTTTAATACATTAAGCGTTTTCTCCATATGTGACTTCATGTCATCAAGAACGGCTTTTGCCATATTTATTCTCCTTGTACAATTGTTCCAATAGCTTCACCATTAATGACCCTTTTAATGTTGCCCTCGGTGGTCAGGTCAAAAATGATTATCGGCAGGTTGTTATCCATGCAGAGTGATGTAGCGGTGGCGTCCATAACCTGCAGACCTCTGTTCAGGACATCAATATAGGTAAGTTCCTCGAATTTAACGGCATTGGGATCTTTTTTCGGGTCAGCCGAATAAACGCCGTCAACCTTGGTGCCTTTGAGGATTACCTGGGCATTGATCTCCATGGCGCGCAGGCTGGCGGCAGTGTCGGTGGTAAAGTAAGGATTGCCGGTTCCAGCGCCGAAGATAACCACCCGTCCTTTTTCCAGATGTCGCATTGCGCGGCGGCGGATATAGGGTTCGGCCACTTCCTGCATGGCAATGGCCGACTGTACGCGAGTGGCTACCCCGACCTTTTCAAGAGCGTCCTGCATGGCTAATGAATTGATCATTGTTGCCAGCATACCCATATAATCAGCGCTTGCTCGATCCATACCCTTGGATGAGGCAGCCAAGCCGCGGAAGATGTTACCACCCCCAATAACGAGAGCAAGTTGCACTCCCTGGCTGACCACATCCCGAATCTCGCGGGCAATGGTATTAATCGTCTGTGGCTCGATCCCGTAGCCCTGATCACCGGCAAGCGACTCGCCGGAAAGTTTCAGGAGAACCCGGTTGAATGATGGCCTGCTCATGATATGCCTCCCCTCTGCTGGTCGCTTTAGCATTAAAGTCAATAAAGGCGTTTTGAAGCAGGTTGATTGCCCGCCTGCATACACGCCAAGGTTTATATCAGTGATAATGCAGCCTCAGGCATGCCACACCGCATATAAAAAAAGCCGGCCATGACGGCCGGCTTTGGCTTACTTCAGCCCGGCCGCTTCAGCAACCTCGGCAGCAAAGTCAGTTTCCTTCTTTTCAAGCCCCTCGCCAAGAACGAACTTGGCAAAGCGGCGGATCGACATGTTCTCGCCTATCTTAGAGATGGTTTCATTAAGATACTGCAGGATGGTTTTGTCAGGATCCTTGACAAAAGGCTGCTCCAGCAGACAGATGTCGGCATAGAACTTGTTGATCTGGCCTTCGATGATTTTTTCGATGATATTTTCAGGTTTACCGGTCTCACGAGCCTTGGCGCGATAGATGTCCTTCTCGCGCTCAAGCACATCAGCGGATACTTCTTCACGGCGCACAAACTGAGGTGAAGCGGCAGCGATATGCATGGCAATATCTTTTAAGAAGGCCTGGAAATTGTCGGTCTTGGCAACAAAGTCGGTCTCGCAATTGATTTCTACCATAACCCCGATTTTGCCGCCAGCATGAATATATGTGCCAACTGCTCCTTCGGTAGCGATACGGCCAGCTTTTTTTGCGGCGGCAGCGAGTCCTTTTTTGCGAAGGTGGTCGACCGCCTTTTCGAAATCGCCCTCGGTCTCCTCCAGAGCCTTTTTGCAGTCAAGCATGCCGGCACCGGTTGATTTTCTTAGTTCATTGATCTGCGCTGCTGTAACAGCCATTATATCCTCCTTCCCCAAGTCGTCGGGGATTATTGTTTATTATTGAGCGGGTTCTTCTACAACAGCTTCTTCACCAGTGGGCTCAGCAACAACTTCGCTGTCCTTCTGCAGATTGATATTACGAGCCTGGGCGCCGTCAAGAACCGCATCAGCGATTTTTGAACTTAACAGGCGGATGGCGCGGATGGCATCGTCATTGCCCGGGATGACATGGTCGATAGGGTCAGGATCGCAGTTGGTATCGACAACGGCTACCACCGGAATACCAAGCTTGTTGGCTTCCTGTACGGCTATTTCTTCATTTTTGGGATCAATTACAAACATAACACTGGGGACTTTAGTCATTCCCTTGATGCCGCCCAGGGTTTTCTGTAACTTGTCACGTTCTTTGCTTAGCTGAAGCGCCTCTTTCTTTGGGTAGGCATCAATAGTGCCGTCCTCGAACATGGCATCGATGCGCTTCAAACGGTCAATACTCTGCTTGACGGTGGCAAAGTTTGTCAGCATGCCGCCCAGCCAACGCTGGTTGACGTAATACATGCCACAACGCTGTGCCTCTTCGGCAACAGAATCCTGAGCCTGCTTTTTCGTGCCGACAAACAGCACGGTGCTGCCACCTTCGACAGATTCTTTGACAAAATTGTAAGCTGACTTGAAATAACGGACGGTTTTCTGCAGGTCGATGATGTAGATCCCGTTACGGGCCCCGAAGATGTAGGGTTTCATCTTTGGGTTCCAGCGCTTGGTCTGGTGACCGAAGTGAACCCCGGCCTCCAACAATTCTTTCATGCTGATACTTGACATATGTTTCTCCTTTGGTTTGTCCTCCGCCCCCGTTAATCCCTGCAAGCCCAAGGGACACCGCCGGTTCTATGTGGGGCGTGTGAAATGAAAAGCATTATTTTATAACATAGTGAGTATTATTGTGGCAAGGCTAAAGTTTTAGTCAAGTGCAATAGCACTGGTAGGACAACTTTTTATGCAGAGGCCACAATTGGTGCATTGCGCGGGATTCTTTCCGACTGCTGTCTTGCGATAACCAGCAGCTTCGAGCGATAAGAGATTGCTACGGCAGGCAGCAACGCATCTGCCGCAGCCGGTACACTTTTCAGGCATAAGCTGTGGAGTGGTTGGAACAACAGTCGTCAGAGGCTGAGCTCCAGCTGCTTCCAGTTGAATTCCGGCTTGGACTGCTTTCGACTGAAGGGGTAATAGCGAGGGCAGGAGGCAACCACGGCAATGGCCGCCTGCTTGCAGGTACGGCGGCAGGATGTGCAGAGCTTGTTGGGCGATAGATTCTTATGGGCGATGTTTTTGGGTGACATAGCTTTTTTCCAAGTGACTCTTAAGGTCGAATCTGAGTAGAGAGCAGCGAGTAAGCTGCCCTCTGCATAAATTAGCTTACCCGACGAACCTGACCCAGCCAAACTCGTCCTTTATTTTACCGGTCTGGATACCGGTCAAGGTGTCGTACAGATTCTGGGTGATTTCGCCTACTCGGCCACCGGTGAGTTGGATGCATTCATTTTTATAGCAGAGCTTGCCGACCGGGGTAATTACAGCCGCGGTGCCGCTGCCGAAAGCCTCGGTAACCTTGCCGGAGCGGATGTCGGACATGAGGCCGTCGATGTCGATCGGGCGCTCTTCTACCTGATAACCAAGGCTGGTAGCCATTTTAATCACTGAATCCCGGGTAATGCCGGAGAGGATCGAACCATTCAGGGGGGCAGTAACAATGGTCTTGCCATAGGCAAAGAACATGTTCATTGCGCCGACTTCTTCAATAAACCGTCGCTGGGCTCCATCCAGCCAGAGCACCTGATCATAGCCTTTTTTCTTGGCTTCCAGCCCGGCTTTAAGCGAACTGGCATAGTTGCCTCCGGTTTTGGCTTCGCCGGTTCCGCCAGGTACGGCGCGTACATAGTGATCCTCAACCAGAATGCTGACCGGATTGAAACCAGCTGCGTAATAGGCTCCCACCGGGGATAGGATTACGTAAAAGTAATAGTGATCAGAAGGCTTGACCCCCAAAACCGGCTCAACCGCGATCAAGGTCGGGCGTATATAGAGTGATGTTCCGGCTGCGGTAGGAATCCAGTCCCTCTCAAGCTCAACCAACTTGGCGATGCCATCCAGAAAAAGCTCCTCCGGCATCTCGGGCATACACATGCGATTGGCTGACTGATTAAAGCGGCGGGCATTCATTTCAGGGCGGAACAGGGCGATCCTGCCATCCGACCATTTATAGGCCTTCAGCCCTTCGAATATCTCCTGAGCGTAATGAAATACCAAACAAGCAGGATCCAGCAAAAAGGGCTCGTAAGGCTTAATGCGGGCGTCACACCACCCTTGGCCGGCTTTCCATTCAATCAGCAGCATCCGGTCGCTGAAGTGTTTGCCAAAACCGAGCTGAGTCTCATCCTTTATCCTTGCCTTCATCGATTCAGGGGGTAGGGGAAGCACCTGGATATTCATTTTGTCCATCCTTAAGTTTTATATGGAGTTGACCTCTAATTTATACGGAAAATAATATCAATATTCAAGCGAAATTGAGATTAAAAGCTGTTTGGCGGCTATTTTTTAACCTTCTTTAGGAATCAGATTTTGGATCGCTTGTTAAAGCTGCTGCAGCTGTTATTATTCTAATGTTTTGCGCTTTATAATCAGCAGCTTATGGCAGAATGAAAAACATGATTGACAAAATCAAACCAATCTGTTTTATTGCCGTCGCTAATAGCAGGTAAGTATTTAAAATAACTGAATAATTTTAGTAAGGCTAAATATTTTTTAAACAGATATAGGTTCTTGACCAATCTAGGAGGATGGAAATGCAAAAACAGAAGTTCCGCAAGGTCATGGCTGCCAATCGTGGCGAGATCGCAATCCGCATCTTTCGCGCCTGTACCGAGCTGGGTATTGGTACAGTAGCGATTTATTCAGATGAGGATAAGCTCTCCCTGCATAGGTATAAGGCCGATGAAGCTTACCTGATCGGCAAGGGCAAGGCGCCGATAGATGCCTACCTGGGCATTGATGAGATTATTGCCCTGGCGCTCAAGGCCGATGTAGATGCAATTCATCCCGGATATGGGTTTTTAGCGGAAAATGCTGAATTTGCGGAGGCCTGCGAGGCCAACGGGATCGCCTTTATCGGACCGAATGCCGAGATGCAGCGAGCTCTGGGTGATAAGGTCGCCGGGCGCAAGGCGGCCATAGCTGCCGGTGTGCAGGTGGTACCCGGTACCGAGGATCCTATTGTTAAGGAAGAAGAAGCCTTGAAATTTGCCAAGGAGCATGGCTACCCGATCATCATCAAGGCCTCGGCCGGAGGTGGCGGGCGCGGGATGCGCGTGGCCCACAACAAAAAAGAGCTGCTGGAGGGACTGGTGGCGGCTGGCAGCGAGGCCAAGGCCTCTTTCGGCAATGCCGCTGTTTTTCTGGAGCGTTACCTGGCCAACCCCAAGCATATCGAGGTGCAGGTTCTGGGGGACAACTACGGTAACCTGGTGCACTTCTTTGACCGGGACTGCTCGGTGCAGCGCCGTCACCAGAAGGTGGTCGAGTTTGCCCCATCGCTCTCCCTGACCCAGGCTCAGCGCGAGGAACTCTGCACGGCAGCGCTCAAGATCGCCGGCCAGGTCAAGTACCGCAATGCCGGCACAGTAGAGTTCCTGGTAGATCAGGAGGGTAACCACTACTTCATCGAAATGAACCCGCGCATTCAGGTGGAGCATACCGTAACCGAGATGATTACCGGACGTAATCTGGTCCAGGACCAGATCCTGGTGGCCTGCGGACATAAGCTATCCGACCCGGAGATCAATATCCCCAGCCAGAGCGCCATTGATATGCGCGGCTATGCCATTCAGTGTCGCATAACCACTGAAGATCCGGCCAATAATTTCGCCCCTGATTTTGGGACGCTGACTACTTACCGTTCCGCGGCCGGTTGCGGTGTCCGTCTCGATGCCGGTAATGCCTTCACCGGCGCTCATATCACACCTCACTATGATTCATTGCTGGTCAAGGTCAGTTCGTGGGGACTGACGTTTCAGGCCGCAGCCAACATCATGAACCGCGCCCTGCAGGAATTCCGTGTACGGGGGGTCAAGACCAACATCGGTTTTCTGGAGAACGTGGTGACCCATCCGGTCTTCATCAAGGGGCACTGCGATACCTCATTCATCGATAAGCATCCCGAACTGCTCCAATTCCGTGAAAAGAAAGACCGCGCCAGCAAGGTGCTTAACTTTTTGGGGGAAGTGATCGTCAACGGCTCACCCGGCATCACCAGGCCACTCAAGTCTTCTGATCTGATCGATGCACGAATACCAGAGGTCGACTTCACGAAGTCGAGGCCGTCGGGAAGCCGCGACCTGTTCATGTCACTGGGTGCCGAAGGCCTGTCAAAATGGATCCTGGACCAGAAGAAGTTATTGCTGACCGACACCACCATGCGTGACGCTCACCAGTCAAACCTTGCCACCCGCGTGCGCACTTATGACCTGCTCAAAATTGCTGAGCCGACTTCCTATCTGGGCGCGGACCTTTTCTCGCTGGAATGCTGGGGGGGGGCCACCTTTGATGTTTCCATGCGCTTTCTCAAAGAAGACCCTTGGCAGCGACTGCACAAACTATCTGAAGCAGTCCCCAATATACTGTTTCAGATGCTTCTGAGAGGTTCAAACGCCGTCGGCTATACCAATTATCCTGATAACGTGGTCGAGAAATTCGTCGTGGAGGCTGCCAACTCGGGTATTGATATCTTTCGTATTTTTGACTCGCTGAACTGGACCACCGGTATGCAGGTAGCCATGGAAGCGGTGCGCAAGACCGGCAAAATTTGCGAGGCGGCCATTTGTTATACTGGAGATATTACCGATCCCAAACGCGATAAATACCCGCTGGAATATTATGTCAGCATGGCCAGGGAACTGGAACAGATGGGCGCTCATATCCTGGCCATCAAGGATATGGCCGGCCTGCTGAAGCCGCTGGCGGCCTACAAACTGGTCAAGGCCCTCAAGGAGAATATCGGCATCCCGGTCCACCTCCACACCCATGATACCTCCAGTAACGGCAGCGCCATGCTGCTCAAGGCAGCTGAGGCCGGAGTGGATATTGTGGATGCAGCGCTGTCGTCGCTATCCGGATTAACTGCCCAGCCCAACCTGAATGCCTTGGTAGCGGCTCTGGAAGGCAGCGAGCGTGACCCTCTGGTCAATGCGCCCGGCCTGCAGAAGTTGGCCAATTACTGGGAGACTGTTCGCGACTACTATGCCCCCTTTGAGTCGGGCCTGAAAAGCGGCACCGCCGAAGTCTATCACCACGAGATCCCGGGCGGGCAGTATTCCAACTACAAGCCGCAAGTGGCTGGTTTGGGACTGATCGAGCGTTGGGACGAGTGCAAGGAGATGTACCACAAGGTCAACCTGATGTTCGGCGACATTGTCAAGGTAACCCCGTCATCCAAGGTGGTGGGCGACATGGCCATGTTTCTGGTCAAGAACAACCTGGAACCTGAGGATGTATTCACCAGCCAGGAAGAGCTGGCCTTTCCCGAATCAGTAGTCGGCATGTTCAAGGGCATGCTGGGACAACCCTACCAGGGCTGGCCGGAGAAGTTGCAGAAGATCGTCCTCAAGGGCGAGCAACCGATCTCCTGCCGGCCGGGTGAGTTGCTGGAACCGGTCGATTTTGACGAAGAACGACTCAAGTTGGAGGAAAAGGTCAACCACAAGGTGGACGACAAGGCGCTGGTGTCCAACATCCTTTATCCGCACGTCTTTCCGGAGTTTGATCGGCATCGCCAGGAGTTCTCCGATACTTCGGTCATACCTACGCCGATCTTCTTCTATGGTCTGGAGCCGGGCCAGGAGACCTCTCTCGATATCGAGCCGGGCAAGACGCTGATCATCAAGCTCAACACAATCGGCCGGGTACAGAAGGATGGCACCCGCGCCGTCTACTTCGAGCTCAACGGTAATAATCGCTCGGTTATAATCCGCGATCAATCGGTTCAGACCGACGTCGCGGTGGCTGAGAAGGCTGACAAAGCCAATGCCAATCATATCGGGGCCCCTATGCCGGGCAAGGTTCTCAAAGTCAATGTCAAAGCTGGTGATGAGGTCAAGGCCGGTGATGTGCTGATGGTCACCGAGGCCATGAAGATGGAGACCAACATCAAGGCCAAGTCGGACGGTAAGGTGGCCGAGGTGAAGTTCAAAGAAGGTGAGAAGGTCGAGAAAGAGGATCTGGTTATCGTCATGGGTTGACCCGCTTCGTCAAAGATCTATCTGCAGCGTTGTCCTGGGAACGCTCAAAGCAGCGCTTGAGACATTTAAAGATAAGATAAAAACAACATCGCCCCGTCTCGGTCTAACCGAAGCGGGGCGTTGTTGTTAGGAGGAACCCTGGTAATCGGGTTCTCGCTCCACGGCTTGATTATGTGTTTTTCACTTTAGTGCCTTTAAGGCCGTAAATGGGGTGAATTTTAATTCAATGCGAAATGTTAGCTTGGTTCGGCCCAGAGAGCCTGTCGCAGGATGCAAAGCTGCTGGTTCCGACTATTCTAACCAAGAGTTCCTCCGAGGTGATTGGGCGGCCGATATAATAGCCCTGTACCTGGTTGCAGTCCAGCTCGCGGAGTAACTGAAGCTGATCACCGCTTTCAACTCCCTCGGCCAGCGCCAGCAGATCGAGACTGTGCGCCATCGCAATTATCGTCCTGACGATGACGCTGTCGCTCTTGTTGCTGGTGATCCCTTGCACAAAGGATTTGTCGATTTTTATTCGGTCGACTGGGAAGTGCTTAAGATAGCTCAAGGATGAATAGCCTGTGCCGAAATCGTCGATAGCCAGACGAAAACCTCGCCGCTTCAGCTGGGCCAGAATTTCGACAGTCGAGCTGTTCATGAGAACAGTTTCGGTCATTTCAAGTTCAACAAAAGAGGAGTCGATTCCGGTTTCTATCAGTATGCAGTCGACGGTGCGGAGGAAATCGGGGTGGTTGAACTGGACGGTGGACACATTGACGGATATGTGCATCAGGGGCGCCCCCAAGTTCTGCCAGGTGCGGAGTTGCAGGCATGCCGTCCGGAGGACCCATTCACCCAGTTGGAGGATCAGCCCGGTCTCTTCCGCAAGGTCTATGAAATCATCGGGATATATGATCCCCTGTTCGGGATGGTTCCAACGTACCAGTGCCTCCACACCGATCATTTTCCCCGTTCTCACATCAGCCTGTGGTTGATAGACCAGAAAGAACTGTTCCTGCTGCAAGGCTTGGCGCAGAGAATCTTCGAACCTATGACGCTTCATGATCCGGCTCCGGATCTCATCGGAAAAAAGATGATAGCATCCCCGTCCCTCTCCCTTGGCGGCATACATCGCCATATCGGCATGCTTCAGAAGCTCCTCCGCGCTGCTCCCGTCGCCGGGATAAAAGGCGATGCCGATGCTCGTGGAGGTCGAGATACTTTGGCCTGCCAGATCAAAGGGTAGCTTCACTGCTTCAAGAATCTTTTCCGCCACCCGAATCCCGTCTTCCGGATCCTGAAGCCACGGAAGAAGAAGGACGAATTCATCTCCCCCCATCCGGGCCACAGTATCACCTTGACGAACAATCGTACCAAGACGATGGGAGACGGCCTGAAGGAGCAGGTCGCCACCGGCATGTCCGCGTGTATCGTTGATCCGCTTGAAGCAGTCCAGATCAAGAAACATCAGAGCCATTTTGCCATTAGATCGCTTCACCTGTTCCAGGGCCAGTTGCAGCCGATCTGTGAACAAGATGCGATTTGGTAGTCCGGTCAGGGTATCGTGGAAGGCCAGGTGCAGGATCTCCATCTTCGCCCTTTTCCGTTCCGCGGACTGCTCCCGGACATAGACGAAACCTAGCACGAAGATACCAAGAAGATAGCAGCTGTGTCGGATGGGGGTAAAAATGTGCTCATGGACTTCCCCCATAGCCATATCCGGCAACTTCAGGAACTCCGCCATGAAAAAAAACCCCAGCGCGGTTACCACCAGGTTTCTGAGCCATCCTTTTTGTCTGCGAAGGACTAGGACGATCGGAACCAGGAGCCAGATACAGGCATTTATATGGAACAGCCAGTCACACCAAGTCTGGCCGAACCTCGAATCAGGATTGTCCAGTATAAAATGCGCCCACCACCAGAAGGTGGTCAGGTAACAGCCGACCACGCTTCCGAGGCTACACACGAGGTAGCGCCTGGAAAGGCAGGAACGCTCGAAGAGAAAGAGAAGAAAAGCTCCGGCGATGAAAAAAACCGCAGCATTGGAAAGGGCATGTTCCAAGGGGGGGAACGCTACGTGAAGCAGGTTATAGTCGACCAGGCGCATGGCGAGGATGAAGGCCATCGCCAGCATCAGGATTTCCCGCCCCAGTCCAAACAGGAAGCCCCAGGCGAGGAGTCGCTCGCGCGGAGGATCGTCCTCCTTGCGCCGCTCCATCGCAAATGCCAACAGGACAGACCAGATAGTAGCGGCCACCCCGAATTGCACCACATTGTTGTCAATCCCGCCCCGCCCGCCCGCAAATTGGGTCAGGAAATCCAGAATGACCCTGATCAGATTGTTGGTGAATTCAGCGATACTTAATTCCTTTCTATTGATAAGCCTGGGATCCGACCAAGCTATAATATTGGATCCGTGAATAAAACTTGAAAGAAACAACTCATTAAACAATTTGGTTAAATTAGGCTCATATAGCCGGCCTGTCAATCTGTTCCTGAAGTTAAATTATTGAGCCGCAGCGGGCCTTGGGAGGGTTGCGGCAAATATGGCGGCTGCCGCGGTCAATAGTGAGGCTAGTAGGTAGGTAGGCATAGGTAAACGAGTCGGTGGCCTTGGCGATCACCCCGGCCACTCCCGGACCGATAGTCTGGCCTAATGCGAAGAAAATGGTAATCGTGGCAAAGGCGCTGGCGGCCCGTGACAGGCCGAGATAATCGCCGATGGCAGCCGCCATGATAGCAGGTATGGCAAAAACCGCCGAGCCGTACAGGATGATTGAAATGATCAGACCGGTGCTGCCTAATTTCAATCCTGCCAGCAGGTAGGCCGCGGTCTGAACGATAAAGACCAGGGTTAGCCCTCGCTTGCGCCCGATCCGATCGGAGAGGGTGCCGAAACCAACCCCGGAGAACAGGCTGAAAAAACCGACACACGACCAGTAGAACCCGGCCTTTGCTTCGCTGAAGCCGTATTCCTTGACCATCGAGGTCACTATAAAGGTACCGAAGACCATAAAGGTGGCGCCGAAGATCATGTAGAGTAGCCCCAGCTTTAACAGAATGGCGCCATCACCACGTTTATCGCGCGGTTGGAATTGATCCGGAGAGGCAGCCACATACTGTCCCACCGGTTCAAGTCCCATCTCGGAGGGGTGGTTACGCAGCAGCAGGGCGGCACAAACCGCAACTAACAGCGAGATCAGCCCCAGCACCAGCCAACTGCTGCGCCAGCCGCCTGCACCGTAGACCTTGTTCAGTTGCGGAATTAGAAAACCGGCGAATATGATGGCTGCGCCATTTCCGCCGATTACCAGCCCGGCCGCCCGGCCACGCTTTTCGCTGCGGAACCAGTAGGTGATCAAGGCCATCATCGGGATATTTGCAAACCCGGTGCCCATGCCGGTCAGGAAATAGAGTAGGAAAATTGTTTCAAAACTTTGGCTTTGGCTTATTCCGAGCATGCACAGAGCTGACCAGCAGAAGGCTGGCGGCAATCACCACCCGGGGATGGAAACGCCTGATCAAAGCTGGTGAAAGCAGCACCGCCAGCAGATAGCCGCTGAAGTTGCCGGTGCCGATGAAGCCCATCCGGTCGTAGGAGAGGCCGAGGCCGCTCTGCATGGCCGGTAAAAGCATGGTGTAGGCATAGCGGGCCAGCCCGACGCAGGAAAAAATCACCAACGCGCCGGTAAACACGATGATCCAGCCGTAGTGCATTTTGCCAGCCTTGCAAGTTGGGGTATCTACCATGTTATAAAACCTCTACCGTCCCGGCCCGGGCTTGTGTTTTCGGTCGTTCAAAGGCGGCTGTTTCACCCTCAACATCATCATCCTTATTACTTTGCTCTCTATTCTGTATTCTATGACATTGATTCCAGCAAAGTTCCCAAATCGCACTCCAGTTTACAACCTAAATTCACTTTTCTTTAAAAAAATAATATTTTAACAATAAGGAATCGTTTGATAAGGGTCAAGCAGACTTATTTGCTGTTAAAATTAGTTTTCTGATGACAATTATTTTGTCTGTGTCTAAACAGGTGACAGGTCAAGCCGGCTTTTGTCCGGCAAGGCCTTAGGTGTCTGTGACACAGATCGCCTGTAAAATCCTGTTGCCGGCTTAATCACGAAACCTCTCGGTGTGATTGGTTAACTGTCTGAAAAAAGGTTGTTAAAATATTAACAGCAGGTAAGGCATGGTTGCTGCTTATACACCCCGATATATATCAGGCGGTTTTTGCCGGTGGAAAACGGAGGTAGGTATATGGAGCATTTTGTCGAGGAAGCATTAAAGCAGGCCATTCTCAAGGAGAAAAAGAATTTCGATTTTTACCAGCGTGCTGCAAGGACAGTAAGTGATCGAAAGACGAAGCAAATGTTCGAACTTTTGGCTTGTGAGGAAGCATACCATATGCGGACATTTCTTGAATTATATTCAGGAGATGAAATCGGCGACCTTCAAAATTTGATGGCCCCGCCCGATCTTAGCGATCCTAACTGTCAAGCTTATGTTGATATGGTTGATGCGGATACACGCCAACAGTATGCCCTGGAGATATCATTGCGCGAAGAAAAGGCCTGTATGGATTATTATTCTGCGCTGACCGGCAGCATACGTGAACCCGATTTGCATGCGGTGTTCGAGCAAGCCCTCACCGATACCTGCAATCATTATGAAATGGTCAAGGAAGAATATAACCGTATCATGGACAGGGACGGCGAACAGGCACAGTAAGTTTTGATGAGTTAAAGCTTTTATTGGGATTCATTACGAAAGGCGGCTGGTTGGCCGCTTTTTTTTATGGCTTTGACTACTAATTCAGGCTGTCCTATAATCAGCGTCTCCAAAAGGCTTCTTTTGCCATGTTTGGTACATCCCCTTAAAGAGGAAATAATGCAATTTTTTATCGATCCATATTTTCCCGACGATATTCATGCTGTTGGGGACTCCGGCATGGCCGGTTTTGAGGAAAAACGGCCGCTGTATTTTTCAGGTTGCAATAATTTCTTTAAATTTTATCGCAACGAGATCCGAACCTTGCATGACAATGGCGCTTCCGGTAGCGAGATAGTCCATCTGATCTGCGACATGACTGACGAGCTCATCAACAAGCTCTTTCATTCCATATTAGATGATCTCGATTGCAGCCGCTCGCTCATGAATCACATCTCAATGGTGGCTGTCGGGGGCTACGGGCGTGGCGAGCTGAATCCATTTTCAGACATAGACATCATGTTTCTGCACGACGCCATTATCCCTTCGGAAAAGGTCGAGGATATAGCCCAGAAGATGCTGTATTTTTTGTGGGACATGCGCCTTGATGTAGGGTATTCGGTTCGTCAAATATCGGATTGCATCGAAATGGCTGCTGCAGATGACACTGTTAAAACAGCACTGATGGATTCACGTTTTTTAACCGGCAGCAGGACCCTGTTCGATGCTCTTTACAAGGTGATCTTCAAGCAGATTCTGCCCAAATCCAGCGATAAATTTATCAAGGGCAAGATCGCCGACATGAAGGTCCGCCGCGAAAAGTATGGCGCCACGGTTTATCTGCTGGAACCGAACCTTAAGGAAGGGGAGGGGGGGCTGCGCGACCTTCAGACCGCCATGTGGATAGCGCGAGTCAAATACAAGTTCATCAATCCCAACGAGCTGATCATCAAGGGGATCTTGAACGAAGAAGAGTTAGAGGCCTATACCGCTGCTTTGGATTATCTGTGGCGGATTCGCAATGAGCTGCATTACTTCAGCGGCCGCAAAAATGATCAGTTAACTTTTGATGCTCAAGTGCATCTGGCCGCTTTTTTCGGTTATCAGGATCGTGGGCGGGTGTTGGCGGTGGAAGATTTCATGCGTGACTACTATCGCCACGCCAATCGAGTGGAACATTTCGCCTCCAGCCTTGTGTCACGTTGCGTCTGGCGCGATGAAGGGGCGCTTAGAATCCTGGGTTACTTCGTCAGAAGACCGGTTGGTGATGGTTGTTATGTGCTAAAGGGGGAACTGATCATCCCGGATGAATCAGTGGTCGATAAAAATCCCGCGGTGCTTATGCGTTTGTTTGAACTGGCACAAAAACACAGGGCCAGCCTTAATATCCGCGTCAAGGGCTTGATTCGCAAAAATCTGGATAACATCAACGACAAGTTCCGTCGCAACCGCGAGGTGAACCAGTCGTTCATGAACATCCTGCGCTCCAGCAAGGATGTGGCGGAAACCCTGCGACAGATGCATCATCTTGAAATCCTCAACCGGTTCTTTCCGGAATTGGAGCACATCTTCTGCAAGGTCCAGCACGACCTCTACCATATCTATACGGTCGACATTCATACCCTGTTTGCCGTGGAGCAGGCCGAGAAAATGCTGAAAGGAGAGTTCAAGGAGGAGCTGCCTTTCGCCAGTGAGATAGCCGCCCAGATTGGTAAACGGGAGCTTTTGCTCCTGGCGGTCCTGTTCCATGATGTCGGTAAGGGTGAAGGGGGCGGGCATGCCGAAAAAGGGGCCGCCATGATCCCTACCATCGCAAGGCGCATGGGACTTTCCAAGGAGGATAGCGAACGACTGGAGTTCCTGGTCCGTCAGCATCTCTTGTTTGCACACATTTCGCAGCGGCGCGACCTGAATGACGAGAAGATGGTGGTTCAGTTTGCCCGACAGATGGTGACCAGCGAAAACCTCAAAATGCTTTTTCTATTAACCGTTGCTGATGTCAGGGCGGTTGGCTCGGATGTCTGGACAAACTGGAAGGCACTTTTGTTTCAGGAGTTGTACGAAAAGGCCTTCAACATTCTGGAGCGCGGCAACTTTCATCTGGAAGCCAGCAGCGAGCGGGTCAAGCTCATGATCAGGAAGGTCAGTGAAATACTTGATGATGAATTCCCGGCCATCTTGATCCGTGATGAGCTCAAGGCCATGCCGGTGCGGCTCCTGCTCTCGAATGATCCCGGCTTGGTTGCCGATCATGTCCGCTCATTGCTGGCCCTCAAAGAGGTTGATGTTCTGATGAAGATTGTTCACCAGATGGAGCGGGGCTACTCTGAATTTACCATCTGTACCGGGGATATGCCGGGTTTATTCTCGCGAATTACCGGTGTTATGGCAGCCAATGGGGTCAACATTCTGGGCGCCCAGATCAATACCAGCCGAAACGGAAAGGTGCTGGACATTCTGCAGGTCAATTCCCCGCAGGGGTTTGTTATTACAGATGCGCAACGTTGGCAGAAAGTGCAGGACGACATGCGTCGGGCGCTTCATGGCGAGGTCAGTGTGGCGGAACTGGTTGAGAAACGTCAGCGACCATCACTGCTTACTTCTCGCCCGGCTCCCCGCTTTCCGACCAAAGCCGAGATCGACAATGAGGTCTCTGATGATTATACGGTCATCGATATTTACGCCCATGACAAGGTCGGCCTGTTGTATCTGATCACCAGTACTCTGACGCATCTGGGGCTTTATATCGGGGTATCCAAGATCTCCACCAAAGTTGATCAGGTGGCTGACGTATTCTATGTGCGTGACATCTTCGGTCACAAGATTTTAGCGGGGGACAAACTTGAAGAGATCAAGGCCCGTTTAATCCAGGCCATCGATGATTGGGTCTAAGATTTTGACTTTTGATGCGGGCAGGTCCATCTGAAGCACAGAACTCGCCTTCAGAACAGTTGTTTTTCGCAGGGGCCATTGACATGAATAACTACCTCGATTTATTCCTGAGCTATGTGGCCGTAGAAAAAGGGCTCTCCACCAACACTCAGGAGGCCTACAGCCGCGATCTGACGCGTTATCTCGATTTTCTGGAAATTAAAGGGTGCACTGCTCCGGAAGATGTGAAATCGATTAACATAGCAGCTTTTCTGGGACAACTCAAAAGCGCTGCCGTTGGTCCGCGCAGCCGTGCGCGCTGTTTGTCTGCTATCCGCATGTTTCACAAGTTTTTGATGATCGAGAATTATGCAGACTGTAATCCGGCCTCGATTATTGAGGCGCCTCGTATCCTCAATAAACTACCGGAGTTTCTGTCCGCTCTGGAGGTGGACGCGCTCTTTTCTGCCTGTATAGGAGCTTCAGGTGAAAACGTGCGTGATCTGGCTATGCTGGAACTGCTCTATGCCACCGGCTTAAGGGTCTCTGAACTGGTCAACCTCAAGCTGCGTGAGGTGAATCTGGATGCCGGTTATCTTCTAACCCTGGGAAAAGGCAATAAAGAACGATTGGTGCCGATCGGGGAATCAGCCTGCGAAAAAATTCAAGGCTATCTGGAGGGGGTGCGCTACAAGCAGGACTTTGAAAATCAGAATCCTTACCTTTTTCTTTCCCGTCTAGGGGCGCCCATGAGCCGCCAGGCTTTCTGGAATATAATAAAAAAGCGCGCCTACCTGGCGGGTATCAGCAAGAGCATTTCACCGCACACCCTGCGGCATTCGTTTGCGACTCACCTGCTGGAGAACGGTGCCGACCTGCGCAGCGTGCAGATCATGCTGGGGCACGCCGATCTTTCCACCACCCAGATTTACACTCATGTCACTCGCGAACGTCTGAAGAGGCTGCATCAACAGATCCATCCCAGGGGCTAGGTAAATAATTCTGGTGATCGGCTGCCCTTGTTGTAGGGGCCTTTTCTGCCCTGCAGCAGCGGTTTTTAACCAGGCCGCTCTTTTATGACAAAATTTCAACATAATCATTAACCTTGAAAACCGGCCGCTCTTCTTGTATAAATAATCCTTCCGAAAAAGCCGCTCAACGCCCTTGGCGTGTTTATAAGTTGCTGTTTATCCGCTATATCTTGCTATCCCCGAATTTGTATAAATAATCTGAGGTTTCTGGAGCTTTTGTGAAAATCTGTTCGCTGGCCAGCGGCAGCAAGGGTAATTGTCTCTATGTCGAGACCGGCGACACCCGCGTGCTGATCGATGTAGGTATGTCATTGCGCGAGACTTTGCTGCGGATGGAAGCCAGAGGTATCGAAGCGGACGGTGTGCATGCCGTGCTCGTAACGCATGAGCATATTGATCATATCCGCAGTGCCGGCTCCTTTGCCCGCAAGTTCAAGATCCCTGTTCTTGCCAGTCATCATGTCCACTGCAAATCTCAACAATACTTCAAAAAAACTCAAGTGATCGAGTTTCAATCCGGGTCTGCTTTTACCTTTCGAGGGACCTGTATCGATCCTTTCCCGATTACACATGATGCCTGCGATCCGGTCGGGTTTGTGCTGGAATCCGCTGAAGGGCGCTTTGGATCAGCCACCGACCTAGGCATTGTAACTCGACTGGTGGTTGAAAAACTGCACGGTTGCCGGGGGCTCAACCTGGAATCGAACCACGACCTGGATATGTTGATGAACGGCCCCTATCCCTGGGAGCTGAAGCAGCGCATCAAGTCGCGCCACGGCCACCTCTCCAATGCCGAAACTCTGAATCTGCTGCATGAACTGGCTCACGATCGCCTGGAGGCCCTGGTAATGGCGCACCTGTCAGAGGTCAACAATCATCCCGACCATGTTGTGCGCTCAACTTCAGCCTTTATCAGCGATCAGAATATTTGTGCGCCTGCTATTGTGATCGGGAATCAATTCCAGGCTGGTCCACTGCTGGAGATTTGAGCAAAGATAGTTGTCTTGTGTCTGCCCTTAAACAGGCAGATAATCGGAATAAAAACTATAGTCACCGTTATTAAATACATGCACTTATAGGAGATTTTAAACAATGATACCACGTTATACCCGCCCCGACATGGCTCGCATCTGGGAGTCTGAAAACCGTTTTCGGATCTGGCTCGAAATTGAGACCTTGGCTTGCGAGGCCCAGGCCGAACTGGGAGTCATTCCCAAAGAGGTTGTGCCTGTTATTCGTGCCAAAGGTAACTTTGATATAGCCCGCATTGATGCAATCGAGGCCGAGGTCAAGCATGATGTGATAGCTTTCCTGACCTCGGTGGCCGAGTATGTCGGTCCCGAAGCCCGTTTTATCCATCAGGGCATGACCTCCTCGGATGTTCTGGATACCTGCCTGTCGGTGCAATTGGTACAGGCGGCTGACGAACTCCTGGCGGATCTCGACATACTGCTCGATTCCCTAAAAGTACGTGCTATGGAACACAAGCACACTGTTTGCATGGGGCGCTCACACGGCATCCACGCCGAGCCGGTCACCTTTGGTTTGAAGCTGGCCTCCTTTTATGCCGAAATGCAGCGCAACCGCACCCGCCTGACAGCCGCCCGCGAAAACATCGCCACCGGCGCCATCTCCGGCGCGGTCGGCACTTTTGCCAATATCGATCCTTTTGTCGAGGAATATGTCTGTCAAAAGATGGGGCTTAAGCCGGAACCGGTTTCTACTCAGGTCATTCCCCGTGACCGCCATGCCGAATACTTCTGTGTGCTGTCAATTATCGCCTCTTCCATTGAACGCATTGCGATCGAGGTCCGCCACCTGCAGCGTACCGAGGTTCTTGAAGCAGAGGAACAGTTCACCAAGGGGCAGAAGGGTTCCTCGGCCATGCCCCACAAGCGCAACCCGATTCTCTCCGAGAACCTGACCGGTCAGGCCCGTTATGTACGCTCCTTCTGCATACCGGCCCTGGAAAATGTGGCTCTGTGGCACGAGCGCGATATCTCACATTCCTCGGTGGAACGCTATATTGCTCCGGATGCAACCGTAGCACTTGATTTTTCGTTGCGCCGTCTGAGTGGCCTGATCAAAAACCTGGTGGTTTACCCGGATAACATGCTCAGGAACCTGAATCAGATGAAGGGGTTGGTATTTTCACAAAAAATCCTGCTTGATTTGACTCAGGCCGGAGTCTCCCGCGAAGATGCCTATCGGCTGGTACAGAAGAATGCTATGAAAGTTTGGGAAGAAGGCAAGGATTTTCAGACCGAGTTGTTGGCTGATCAGGAGGTGGTTGGCGCACTAGGGGAAACCAAAATTCGCGAATCTTTTGATCTAAGCTACCATTTAAAGCATGTCGACACTATCTTCAGGAGAGTTTTCGGTGATTAGATTGTTCGCTATGATCCAGTTTTTGTTTCGGCCTCAGGATACGGATGGGTTTTACCTGTTTTGGGCCAAGGAGATTCTCGGCGCTTTGTTGATTCTCTCTTTGTTCTGGATGCTGGCCCAACTGACCAGCCTATTCCTGAACAAATGGGGCAAACGTCTGGCTGCATCAACCGCAACAGATCTGGACGATCGTATCCTGGAACGTACTATCCCCCATGTTTCGCGGCTTTTGATAATACTGGGCTCCTACCTGGCAATTCGCTCCCTGCCCCTGCATGAGAAGGTCATAACAATCATTTCCGGTGGACTTTACATTTTCCTGGTGGTGATCATATTCAGCCTTATCTATCAATCGATTGACGTGTTGATGCAGAGATATATCGCCAGGCAGCAGAGTACCTCGGGAGCCCTGATCTCCCGCCACATGATCCCCATAGCTGAAAAGATCATCATGTTGTTCCTGATGGGAACCGCCTTGATCATTGTGCTCAAGCACTTTAACTACGATATTTTTTCGATCGTAACTGCACTGGGGATCGGATCATTGGCCATCGGTCTGGCAGCTAAGGATACCCTGGCCCACATGATTTCCGGCTTTACCTTAATGCTCGACCGGCCGTTCCGCATCGGCGACCGAATCCAGCTGTCAGGCGGTCAGATCGGGGTTGTGACGGACATCGGCCTGCGCAGCACCAAGATCAAGACACCGGATAATATGTTGCTGATCATTCCCAATTCCGATCTATGCAACACGATCCTGCTCAACCAGACCTTTGCTGAGGAGCGCGCTAAAGGGCGCATCAACATCGGTGTGGCCTATGGCTGCGATGTGGAACTGGTCAAGCAGGTCCTGGTAGCGACGGCTCTGGAAGTTGCCGATGTTCTGCCTGACCCGACGCCCGAGGCCTTTCTGGTAGCGTTCGGTGATTCATCGCTGAACATGTCCCTGTTTTTCTGGGTAGAGGATTACGGCAAGGTCTTTGGTGCAACCGACAAGATTAGTTCTTTGATTTTACACAACTTTGCTGAAAGGGGTATTGAGATACCCTTTCCAATCCGAACGGTGAAGCTGGAAAGCAGTCTGCAGAAATGAAACTAGAGTATCATGAGAAAGGAAGTTTATTGTGGCACATCGCATTGAAATAGCCTTGAAAAATGGTGTCCGTGACGCACGTGGCGAGCGGATCAAGCGTGAGATCGAGCATTTTCTTCATCTGAGTGTTGAAGAAGTCCGTACCATTGACGTTTATACAATTGATGCAGCACTCTCGCAGGAAGAACTGAAACAGGCTGCCGCCGGACCGTTCAGCGACCCGGTCATCCAGGACTGGAGCATTGACCGCCCGCTGGCAGCCGGTTTTGATTTTGCCGTCGAGGTCGGTTTTCGTCCCGGGGTGACCGACAATGTTGGGCGTACCGGGCGCGAAGCGGTCGAATATTTGACCGGCCACCCTTTTGCCGAGGGTGAGGGGGTTTTTTACGCCGTACAGTACCTGCTGAAAGGTAATCTGAGCCTTGCCGAGGTGGAGAAGCTGGCCACCGGACTGCTCTGCAATACCCTGATCCAACGCTACAGCGTTCTTTCAGCGGCCGAATTCATGGCTAAACGCGGTTTTCCGCCGGTGGTGCCGAAGGTCCAGGTTGAGGCAAAGGTTGAAGTAAAAGAGATCGATCTGAACGTGTCCGACGAAGAGTTGCTGCGGATCAGCAAGGAAGGGGTACTGGCTCTGACGCTGGAGGAAATGCGGATCATTCAGGCCCATTATTGCGATACGCAGGTTCTGGCCGAGCGCCGCAAGATAGGTCTGGGCGCAAAACCGACCGATGTGGAGCTGGAATGCTTGGCCCAGACCTGGTCCGAGCACTGCAAGCACAAGATTTTTGCCGGTACCGTGCATTACGAAGACGAGCACGGCAATAAACAAGAGATCAGGTCGCTGTTCAAATCCTTTATCCAGCGCACCACCAAAGATGTCCGCGAAAAAATGGGCGACAAGGACTTCTGCCAGTCGGTCTTTAAAGACAATGCCGGGGTGATCAAATTCAATGATCAGTATTCACTGGTCTTCAAGGTCGAGACCCACAACTCCCCTTCGGCTCTGGATCCTTACGGCGGGGCGTTGACCGGCATTGTCGGCGTCAACCGCGACCCGTTTGGAACCGGTCAAGGTGCCAAACTGATCTTCAACACCGATGTGTTCTGCTTTGCCGATCCGTTTTATGACAAGCCGCTTCCCAGCCGCCTTTTGCATCCGCGCCGCATTTACGAAGGAGTGGTCGAGGGGGTCGAGCATGGCGGCAACAAGAGCGGCATCCCGACCGTTAACGGGTCAATCGTTTTTGACGAGCGCTTTGCCGGAAAGCCGCTGGTTTTCTGTGGAACAGCCGGCCTGATGCCGGCCGAGGTTAACGGGCAACCTGGTTATGAAAAGGCCATCTTGCCGGGTGACCTGATCGTCATGACCGGCGGTCGCATCGGCAAGGACGGCATCCACGGTGCCACCTTCTCTTCCGAGGAATTGAACGAAAATTCACCGGTCACGGCGGTGCAGATCGGCGACCCGATCACACAGAAGCGCATGTTCGACTTCCTTATCCGTGCCCGAGACAAGGGACTGTACCGCTTCATTACCGATAACGGGGCCGGCGGCCTGTCCTCCTCGATCGGAGAAATGGCCGGAGAGTGCGGCGGTTGCCGCATGGACCTCTCCAAGGCACCGCTTAAATACCCCGGTCTTAATCCGTGGGAGATCCTCATTTCCGAGGCTCAGGAGCGTATGTCCCTGGCCGTTCCTCCCGAGAAAATCGATGAGTTCATGGCCATGGCCAAACGTTTTGGGGTAGAGGCAACCCATTTGGGAGAATTTACCGATAACGGTGTCTTCCATATCCTCTACCATGATCGCACCGTTGCCTGGCTGCCGATGGAATTCATGCACGAGGGGCTACCACCCATGCAGATTCCGGCCAAATGGACTCCGCCCAGTCATCCCGAGCCGGTGCTGGAGGAAAAAGAGGACTATACCGACGACCTGAAACAGTTGCTCTCCTCCTTAAACATCTGTTCCAAGGAGTCTGTTGTTCGGCGCTACGACCATGAGGTGCAGGGTGGTTCGGTGGTCAAGCCGTTTGTCGGGATTAGCAACGATGGTCCTTCCGATGCGGCTGTGGTGCGGCCGATACTGGAATCGTTCGAAGGGGTGGTGACTGCCCATGGCATTTGCCCACGCTATTCGGATATTGACACCTACCACATGACTGCCAATGCGGTTGATGAGGCGATGCGCAACTATGTATCCGTGGGCGGTTCGCTGGATCTGGTGGCTGGTCTGGATAATTTTTGCTGGTGCGATCCGGTCCTGTCGGACAAGACTCCGGATGGAGCTTACAAAATGGCCCAGCTGGTGCGCTCCAACCAGGCGCTGTATGATGTCTGCCTGGCCTATAACTTGCCGCTGATATCGGGCAAAGATTCGATGAAAAACGATTTCTACGACGGCTCCACAAAGATCTCGATCCCGCCCACGCTGCTCTTCTCGGTAATCGGAAAGATCGAAGATGCCCGCAAGGCAGTCACTATGGATGTCAAGCGTGCCGGCGATTTGGTGTATATGTTAGGTTGCACAGCCAACGAGCTGGGAGCCTCGGAATACTTCACCCAAAATGGCTTTGTCGGCAATGATGTGCCTAAAGTAGATGCGGCCTCGGCCTATCAGCGTTACCAGGCCTATCATCAGGCGGTCATGCAGGGTTTGGTAGCTTCCTGTCACGACCTTTCGGACGGCGGGCTAGCGGTTGCCGCGGCAGAATCGGCCTTTGCCGGTGGCTTGGGCATCTCGATCGACCTGTCCCGCGTACCTTGGAAAGGAGCGGAAGAGGGGTGGACCGATCAGGCGCTGCTTTTTTCGGAATCGGCTTCACGTCTTTTGGTCACGGTGCATCGCGACCAGGCCGAGGCCTTTGAGGCGATCATGGGAGAGGAATGCTTCGCCCGCATCGGAGCTGTTACTGAGCACCCTGATCTTGTTATTGAGGCAATCGAAGGGAACACTGTAATTAAGGCCGGTCTGGACGAGTTGAAGGAAGCCTGGCAGAAAACGCTGCGGGAGCTATGACCCCAGCCATTCACGATACCCTCAAAACGGTCTTCGGTTTTCACGAGTTCCGCTCTCCCCAACAGGAGGTCATCGAGCAGGTCATTGCCGGTGCGGATGTTTTTTTGGTCATGCCGACCGGCGGCGGTAAATCGCTCTGCTACCAAGTTCCGGCCTTACATCGGCCTGGACTGGCGATTGTAGTCTCTCCGCTGATCTCGCTGATGAAGGATCAGGTCGATGCTCTAACCGCCAATGGCGTGCGAGCAGCCTGTTTTAATTCATCCCTGTCCGCCACCGAGTCCCGCCGAATCTCGCAGCAGATAGAAACGGGCGGCCTGGATCTGCTTTATGTCGCTCCGGAACGGCTGCTGCAGCCAGAATTCCTCGAGCGGCTGGCTGGGATGGAAGTGGCACTGTTCGCCATTGACGAGGCCCATTGCATCTCTCAGTGGGGGCACGATTTCAGGCCGGAATATACCCAGTTAGGCCGGTTGCGCAAACTGTTTTCGCAGGTTCCGATCGTGGCCATGACCGCCACGGCCGACCCTGAAACCCGCAAGGACATCCTTCGTCAGCTTGGCATCGAGCAGGCCCGCGTCTACGTAGCCGGTTTCGATCGCCCCAACATCACCTACTCGGTCATACCCAAACACAAACCCTTGGCACAGCTGGAAACCTTTTTAAAGGGCAGGCGCGATGAGGCCGGAATAGTTTACGCTCTAAGTCGCAAACGGGTCGAGCAGGTGGCTGAAAACCTGCGCAGCGCCGGGTTTTCAGCCGCAGCCTACCATGCCGGTCTGTCCGATGCAGAACGCCGTCGGGTCCAGGATGCCTTCCGACACGATGATCTGCGTATTGTAGTCGCGACCGTGGCCTTTGGTATGGGCATAGATAAGCCCAATGTTCGTTTTGTGGTGCACTATGACATGCCCAAAAGTATTGAGAGCTATTATCAGGAAACCGGCCGCGCCGGTCGGGACGGCCTGCCCTCCGAGGCGCTGATGCTGTTTGGCATGGGCGATGTCATGACAGCCAGGGCACTGATCGAGAATAGCGAAAATGCCGATCGGGTGCGGATTGAGATACAGAAACTGAATGCCATGGTTGCCTATGCCGAGGCACTTACCTGCCGCCGTAGGGCGCTGCTGGCCTATTTCGGCGATCATGGCGAGCATAAATGCGATAACTGCGACATCTGCAACGATCCGCCGCAGTGTTTCGATGCCTCGGAACAGGCCAAGAAGGCGCTCTCCTGCGTCTATCGGGTCGGCGAACGCTTCGGTGCCCGGCATGTTATCGATGTTTTGCGGGGCGCCAAGGGCCAACGGATTCTGGATCTGCGCCACGACCGCCTCTCTACTTATGGCATAGGCGCTGACCTGTCGTCGGAGGACTGGGAAAATATCATCCGTCAGCTGATCCATCTGGGTTATCTGATGCAGGATTTTTCACGTTTCGGAGCTTTGGGGCTTTCACCGACGGCGCGTCCCGTGCTCAAGGGGGAGGCCGTGGTGACACTGGGACTGCCCCGCCGCATCGAACGGAGCGCAGAGAAGAGCCGGCGCCGTCGCACAGCCGTGGAGAGCGTCTATGGTGCACTGTTCGAGAAGCTGCGGGTCGTACGCAAGCAGATTGCTGACGCGGCCAGTGTGCCGCCGTTTGTGGTCTTCTCGGATGCCACCCTGGTTGAGATGGCCAACAGCCGACCGTGTGATGAACAAGAGCTGCTTGCAGTCACCGGTGTCGGACAGCATAAGTTGGCTAAGTATGGTTCTGCTTTTCTGGCCGCCATTGCCGAACATAGTCATTCAACCATAGGCGCTGAGAATTTTGCCCACACTACTTAAGAAAATTCTAAAGGACAGTTTCGAAACGATCTAGTACAATAGTCGTTTGAATAGAAGGAGAATAAAGTAATGGCACAGACACGCGCAATCGTCATAACCGGCAACGGTACCAACTGCGAGATGGAGGCAGCTCATGCCTGCCGCCTGGGGGGCTTTGACGAGGCTGTTATCGCTCATATCGCCGAAATACTTTCCGGTGAAATCAAGCTGGACGATTTTCATTTTCTCAACCTGACCGGCGGCTTTTTGGACGGTGACGATCTCGGCAGCGCCAAGGCTCAGGCTAATCGTTTGAAACATGCCACGGTGGCCGGTAGCGGTGAAAAGCTGGTTGAGCAGTTTACCCGCTTTATCGAGGCCGGCAAGCTGATCCTGGGTGTTTGTAACGGCTTTCAGTTGATAGCCAAGATGGGGATGCTGCCCGGGTTGGACGGCAACCAACTGACCCAGTCGGTGACCCTGACTCACAATGACTGCGGCCGTTTTCAAGACCGCTGGACCTATCTAAAGGTCGATCCAGCTTCGCCCTGCGTATTTACAAAAGGCGTTGAGCGAGGTGTTTATCTGCCGATGCGTCACGGGGAAGGAAAATTCCTTTGCGATAGACCTGAGACACTTGAGCGGATCGAATCCGGGCATCTGGCGGTTTTTAAATACTCCGGGCCCGATTATGGCGTTCCAACCATGGCTTTTCCAGCCAATCCGAATGGCTCGCAAAACGCCATAGCCGGCATTTGTGATCCAAGCGGCCGGTTGATGGGGCTGATGCCGCACCCCGAGGCCTTTGTCCACTACACCCAACATCCGCGCTGGACTCGTGAGACCCTTCCCGAAGAGGGTGATGGCTTGATCCTGTTCCGCAATGCGGCTGAATATGCAAGGAATAACCTGGTCTGATAGATAACCTAATGAATGAAAGAGTCGCTTGTTACCTTTAAGATTTAGTTTTTAGCTTAAGGAGCCTAATCAATGGATTTATTTCGTCCTCATGAAGAATGCGGCGTTTTTGGTATCTATAATCATCCCGAAGCAGCCAACCTGACCTATCTGGGTCTTTATGCACTGCAACACCGTGGACAGGAGAGTTGCGGGATCGTCTCCTCTGACGGATCTGCCCTGCACGCCCATAAAAGAATGGGACTGGTAGCCGATGTATTCGGTAACCAGGAAGTCTTTAAAAAACTGCCCGGCAGCGCAGCTATCGGCCACGTACGCTACTCCACCGCCGGTGCTTCAGTAGAAAAAAATGTTCAACCGATCATGGTTGATTATTCACGCGGCTCGATTGCCGTTGCTCATAATGGAAATTTGGTCAACGCCCAGTTGCTCAAGGCTGAACTGGAGGCCTACGGTTCCATCTTTCAAACAACCATGGATACCGAGATCATCATCCACCTGCTGGCCATTGCCCGCACTAATTCACTTGTTGATCGGATAGTGGAGTCCCTTGCCCGTATCAAGGGTGCCTATTGCCTGCTGTTTCTGACCGAGAGCCGCATGATCGCCGTGAGGGATCCCAACGGATTCAGACCGCTGTGCCTGGGCAAGCTTGGCAACAGCTGGGTGGTGGCCTCCGAGAGCTGTGCCCTGGATCTGATCGAGGCCGAATTCGTGCGTGAGATCGAGCCGGGTGAAATGGTTGTCTGCAACAAGGATGGCGGGATCGAGTCGCTTTTTCCTTTTAAAAAGGTTGAACCGACCCCTTGTATCTTCGAGTTTGTTTATTTTGCCCGACCTGATTCCTACATCTTCGGCAAAAACGTCTATACGACCAGGAAAGAGCTGGGGCGGCAATTGGCTCGCGAGTATCACGTAGATGCCGATGTAGTTATTGCGGTACCCGATTCCGGGGTTCCGGCCGCCATGGGCTATGCCGAGGAGGCCGGCATACCCTTCGAGCAGGGGCTGATTCGTAACCATTATGTCGGGCGAACCTTTATTGAACCGGCCCAATCGATCCGTCACTTCGGGGTCAAGATCAAACTTAATCCTGTGCGCGAAATCCTGCAGGGCAAGCGGGTCGTCGTGATTGACGACTCTATCGTCCGCGGCACTACCTCGCGCAAGATAGTCAAAATGGTCCGTAATGCCGGGGCCAAAGAGGTGCATATGCTGATCTCCTCTCCCCCGACCAGCTATCCCTGCTATTACGGCATCGACACCCCCAATCGCAAGGAACTGATCTCATCTTCCCACTCCATCGAAGAGATCTGTCGCTATATCACCGCCGACTCACTCGGTTATCTTTCCGAAGAGGGCCTGGTTAAATCGGTCGGGGTGGCAAATACCAGTTTTTGCAAGGCCTGTTTTACTGGAGGATATCCGGTTGCATTCCCCAAACCTGTGGAGGTACCGCAGATGGGACTTTTTGAGGAGGAGCAAGGCAAATATGAGTGATCGGGAAAGACTGAAGCAGATCATACTGGAGTTGTCTTACGAAAAGCGACTGGTAAAGCTGGCATCCGGCCGCGAGAGCGATTTTTACTTTGACGGTAAACAGACCACTCTGCATGCCGAAGGCGGATTCCTGGTGGGCAAGCTCTTCTATGAAGCCATCAAGGATGTGGAAGGGGTTGAGGCGGTAGGCGGGATCACCCTGGGTGCCGACCCGATTGCTACGGCCACCTCCATCGCAGCCCATCTGAGCGGCCAGAACCTGCACGCCTTTATCATTCGCAAGGAACCTAAAGGCCATGGTACCGGTCAATGGCTGGAAGGGCGCAAGAACCTGCCCCCTGGTACCCGGGTCATTATTGTCGAAGATGTAGTCACAACCGGAGGCTCTTCCATGAAGGCGGTTCGCCGGGCCGAGGAAGAGGGTCTGAAGGTGCTTGGTATCGTTACCCTGGTGGATCGCGAAGAGGGGGGACGGGAGAATATCGAGGCTGAAGGCTACTGGCTGAGGACGATCTTTACCAAGTCCGAGCTGGTTGGTTAAAGAGATCGGCGGCTTAAAAACCGCCGATCCTTTTTTATGTCGATCAAACAACGCCTTGATAAACTGCTTGTTGAGCGCGGCCTGGCCCCTTCACGGGAAAAGGCCCAGGCCCTGATTATGGCCGGCCAGGTGGTGGTGGGCGATCATACGGTTGACAAGGCCGGCCAGCAGGTGTCTGACGATGCTGATATTCGCATTAAAGGAGAGATTCTCCCCTATGTCAGCCGCGGCGGACTTAAACTGAAAAAGGCGCTGGACGAATTCAGCGTTGATGTTAATGGACTGGTGGCGCTGGATGTCGGTGCCTCGACCGGCGGATTCACCGATTGTCTGCTTCAGTCCGGCGCAGCCAAGGTCTTTGCTGTGGATGTCGGCTATGGACAGCTGGCCTGGAAGCTGCAGCAGGATCAGCGGGTGATAAGTATCGAAAAAACCAATATCCGTTATCTGACATTGGAACAGTTAGGTCAAGCAGCCGACATAGCGGTTATCGATGCCTCATTCATATCGCTCTCCAAGGTCCTGCCCGCCACTGTCGGCCTGGTAAAACCGGGCGGCAGCATCATCGCCCTGATCAAGCCGCAGTTCGAAGTGGGCCGGGCAGCGGTAGGCAAGGGAGGGATTGTCAGAGATCCCGCCGCCCATGAGATGGCTGTCAATGGTGTTCGAGAGGCAGCCCGTGAAATGGGGCTTTCAGTCAATGGATTGTGCGATTCCCCCATAACAGGGGCGGACGGCAACCGGGAGTTCTTGATTTGGTTGAAAACGAAGGAGGCTTGAATGGAAAACTGCATCTTCTGCAAGATTATTCGTGGCGAGATACCTTCCAGAAAGGTGTTTGAAGACGAAAGGATCCTGGTCATGGAGGATCTCAATCCGCAGGCGCCGCTACATCTGCTGCTGATCCCCAAAATACACTTTGCAAACTGCCTGGATATGGGCGAGCAGCATGACGACGTGATCGGTTATATCTTCAGGAGAGCGGGCGAGATTGCCCGGGAGAAAGGTGTTGATGAAGCTGGTTTCCGGTTGGTGCAGAATAACGGCGCTGGAGTCGGTCAGTCGGTCTTTCATATCCATTTTCATCTCCTGGCCGGTCGCCATTTTTCATGGCCTCCGGGTTAGCTTTTTATTCTGTTTAATTTGGAGGCGATATGAGGTTAATGCTGTCATTTCTGATTATTTCACTGTGGGTCACACCACTTATGGCAGAGACCTATTCCTGGACCGATCAAAGCGGGACAATAAATTTTACCGAAGATTATTCGAGTGTTCCAAGGAAATACCGTAAAAAAGTGCAGAAACGGGGGAACATAGGCGGTCAGCCGGTTCAAACGGTGAGTAAAGAGGATTCCTCGGGTAAGACCAACAGTAATTTACAACAAACTCCAAACCAAGAAGTAAAGGCCGTATCTACAGATGATGACCTCTATGATGGAAAAAATGCAGGATTCTGGCAGCAGGATTTTCAGAGACGCGGGGCTGAATTAAAGCGGCTTGAACAACAGCTTGTACAACTGGAATCTTTGATCAGGAAACCGGTTGGCATCTCCAAGGAAAGAACCAACGCGCTTCCCCAGGAGTTCAAAACTACGCAGAAACAATATAGTGAGGCCCTAAAGAGCTACAATGATCTGAATGATGCCGCTAATAAGGCCGGCCTGCCGGCTGAGTATCGAAAATAGCCCGATAAGCAGTTTAATAGAACAATCATAAAAGCCCGTCGAGAATTCCCGACGGGCTTTTATTTTACAGTCGTTTCGACATCGAGTTCTTTTCGCATTTCGCCACTTTCAGACGCCGATTTAGTTTTTCAACTTTAAGTACAGCCTATGTCGGAAGGCCTCCTTATTATGGATTGAGGCGCCATGGCGAAGCCGCGTAACTAGGTGTGTCGTAATTCTGAGCGAAACGGCTGTTCATCCAAGGCAGAGCAGCTATATTTCGTACCGTCTCAGGTTATCAATTGATAACAGCAACCTTGGACATTTCAAAGATCATTCCTAACTTTATTATAGAATATCCGCAAAATTAGTCAATGATTGCCAGAACAGGCATGGTCTGGTTTTTTATGTAATGATCGATTGAACAACCAGCATCAGTGTCAGAACCACCATAATAATAACCGTTGTCCAGGCGATGATGTTGAACATGCGTGAATTTGTGTAATCTCCCATCAGTTCTTTCTTATTGATAAGGAGCAGCATGAAAACCAAAACAAATGGGAGCATGACACCGTTCACCACTTGGGAGATAAGCATGATTGCTATCAGTGGGGCATTTGGAATCATGATAATCAGGGCGCCAACAACGATCAGACCGGTGTAAAGCCACATGAACTGAGGCGCGGATTTGAAATCATGGTCAACACCCGATTCCCACCCCATCCCCTCGCAAACGTAATATGCTGTTGCCAGGGGAAGGATCGATGCCGCAAAGAGAGAGGCATTTGCCAGTCCTATGGCAAAGAGGGTCGAGGCGTAGTTTCCTGCCAGAGGTGCAAGCGCCTTGGCCGCATCCGCTGCATCGTTGATCTTGATTCCCTTGACAAACAGGGTCGCGCCACAGGCAACAATGATGAAGAATGCCACTATGTCTGTCATTAAACAGCCGAAGATTACGTCCACTCGGCATGCGCCGTAGTTATCGACTTTTATGTTTTTCTCCACTACAGCGGATTGCAGGTAAAACTGCATCCAAGGAGCAATAGTGGTACCAACCACTCCGATTATCATCTCCAGATATGACGGCTTGAAATCAAAGGTTGGCTGCACAGTTTCCTTCAGGATCTGCCCCCAGGGAGGAGCCGCCATGAAAGCCGAGATGATGTAAGTTATGAAAATAGTGCACGAGAACAGGAAAATCTTCTCCACGACCCGGTATGAACCTTTGACTACCAGCCACCAGACCAGGAATGCCCCTATGGGAACGGAGATGTACTTGCTGACGCCGAATATCTCCATAGCCGATGCCCAGCCTGCAAACTCAGCCACGGTATTGCCGAGGTCCGCCAATAACAGGCTTATCATCAGATAAAAGGTGATCTTGACCCCGAAGTTCTCACGAATCATGTCGGCCAGCGATTTGCCGGTTACAACGCCCATGCGGGCCACCATCTCTTGCACTACAACCAGCGCGACGGTAATGGGGATCAGCGTCCAGAGCAGTGAATAGCCAAATTGCGCTCCTGCGACTGAATAAGTCGTAATGCCGCCGGCATCATTATCTACGTTGGCGGTGATAATTCCCGGTCCAAGAACAGACAGGAAAAGGATGATATTTTTTTTGCTGAATTTCATTGCTTTCCTCTTACTTAAATTACAAATAAAGAGACCTGCTTATTTTTTTTGACGCTTCTTGACATACGGCAAGCAGAAGGCAAGAATATCGTCAACGGTTACGATACCCGCCATCTTCTCATGCTCTAACACCGGAACTGCCAGAAGGTTGTATTTGGTCAGGACTTCGACCACATCCTCAGGATCGGTATCTGTCTTAACGTTCTTTATGTTGTCATTCATGATATCGGAGATGAGGGTGTCTGGCCTGTTTATGATAAGGCTCTTAAGGCTGACGATACCTTCCAGGTGGTCAGCCTCGTCGACCACGTATCCATAATAGAAGGTCTCCACGTCTTCAACGCTCTCCTTTAGCAGTTCCAGGGCGCGACCTGCCGTAATATCCGCGGTGAGTCGGAAATAATCCGGATTCATCAGGCCGCCAGCAGAGTCCTCTTCATGTTCCAATAGTTCCTGAATGTCCTCTGCATCCTCCTGATCCATCATTTCAAGCAGTTCCTGGGCTTTTTCCTCAGAAAGACCTGCCAGTACATCTGCTGCTTCATCATGTTCCATCTCTTCGAGAACATCGGAAGCCTGTTCATTGCCAAGTTGTTCGATAACTTCGCTACGCAGTTCAGACTCGAGCTCGTAAAGTGTGTCAGCGGTGGTTTCCGTATCAATTGAATCCAGAACCGTCCTGATATGTTTGATCGGAATATTTTCTATGATGTCGGCAATATCAGCAGGATGCATCTCGTTCATCTGATCTCGCGCCATTGTCAGCGCCAATCGCGATGTATGCGGCTCAAGCGGTTGGACATATTCCCAACTGATTTCGCTATTGGGTATCGGTTTTTTGAGAGTCCTGGAAATATTCTCGCCAATGGCTTCATATCCAAGGCGGCGCAGCAGTCCCCGCAGACCGATATCAACAGAAAATATACAGAGACGGTCATTATAAAAGTTTCCGAGCTTAACGTCGTTCACGCGAACGACCTTGGCACCGTCAACATCAACGATCTGCTTGTCAAGTATGTCACGCTTGACCAAAATATCGCCTTCTTGGGGAACGGAAGGCAAAAGGTCGGTGCCCAGGCCTGCAACGGAAATGACCGCACGATTGAAGAGTGCGATTCCACTCCAGGGAACGGAACTGGTTTTTTTCCCAGATTTAATCAGGATGTGTGATACTTCTGGAAAGACTTCACCTGGCACCATGACTAGATCGCGCAGTACTCCGATGATATCGCCACGCGCATCAATAACTGTTTTGCCAATGATGTCGCTAAGAAATATTTCGCTGATAATGTTATTATTTGTCATGATGTTTACCTCAAAAATGCAAAAGGCCCTTTCGGAGAGAAAGGGCCTGAAAAAAATACGACGACACCACTTCCCCTCTAGTTGAGTTTCGGCAGTGCACAACGTAGGATTGGACCAGCTACATTGGGTTAAGCCTTAATCCGACAAAACCTGTTAACCACATTGGCGTCTTTCGACGTTTCTGGGTAGTAGCCTGTGTTTGTGCAAACGCCTCATTCTAACGAGGAATATGTATTGAACTGTTTTTTTTACAAATTTTTATTTTAACTTGTGATTCTATACATTAATTATCCTCGATGGTAAAGTTTTTTCATGCTCATCCCGTGATGACTCGTTTATTAATTTTCAAACTGTCTGTTGTTATGATGCAAACAGTAGTTAACAGTGCCGGCAGGGTAGCAATAAAGGCATTTTGCTCTGGGGGACAGGCATTGAGAGAAATCATCGACTATCATTTCTGTGCGGCACTCTTTAAAATCAGGTTCACACCCATTTAAATCAAACGCTGAATTTGCCATTTTTTCCTCCTTTGAAAGATAAAATAGTTCCAGGTTGAGGTTAATCAGGTCAGAAATAATGTTCGGTTTCTCCATCGTAAAAACGAGCTATAATGTCACAGGATGTGCGTTTATTTGATCGTACTTTCTGGTTGTTCCTGTCTTTCCGCATCAGCATTTTGAAAATTTGATCCAGTGATTCACGTTCTTCCGGGCCTATTCCCGAACAAGTCTTGTTCATTTCATTCTCCCCCTTATGTGTATCTAGGTTATTAGAGAATCACTCCACCTGTGGATCTAAATGTTTTGTTGCTATCAAAAACTGCGTTACCTCGGCCAGGTTCACAATTCTTCGAAACAGCATCTTCTTCTCGTCGGTGCTGCAGGAAGCAAGCAATTTTTTGTAAAGATTTTGCTGTTGCTCGTTAACAATGGAGATTGAATCTGTAGCGGTACTTCCCATAACTTAAGGACCTCCTTTTTTAAATTATAGAATAATAATTTATATCACCGTTTTGATGTTGGTCAAGAAGGGCTGGTTCTTTTTTATATCTTCTGTAAAGCTGCATCAGGAATGAAGTATGGCGATTTAATTTCTTTCGGCAAAATTTTCTGCTATGATTCCCGAATGGGTGAAAAACTAATTTGCAGTAATAAAAAAGCGTATCACGATTATTTTATCGAGGAGAAGTTCGAGGCTGGGATGGTGCTCCAGGGGACCGAAGTAAAATCGCTACGGGCAGGTAAGGCTAGTTTAAATGAATCTTTCATGCTGGTGCGTGATGGTGAAGCTTTCCTGCACAACCTTACCATCTCTCCTTATGACTTCGGCAATCGACAGAACCATCAACCTGACCGAAACCGCAAGCTGTTGTTGCACCGCAAAGAAATTGACAAATTGTACGGTCGCATTAGAGAACAAGGCTTTTCGGCAATTCCTTTAAGACTGTATTTTAAAGATGGTTTGGTAAAGGTTGAGATAGGACTGGGCAAAGGCAAGAAGATGTATGACAAGCGAGAAGATTTGAAAAAGAAGGATACGCAGCGTGAAATTTCGCAGGTATTAAAATCCCGCAACCGTGACTAATAATAATCCTGATGAAGGAGACGTTAGCCGTTGAAAAGTCCTCGCCAAATTGGCGAGGACTTTTTTATTGTGTGCGCCAGGCATGGCGCGTGGCGCGCAAGCGCCATCTGTTTGGCTATGGTGGTCAAGCAGTGACTTGGAGGTGCAAGTCCTCTTCGGACCCTGATGGTGGGAACCGATAGCCGGACGGCAAGGGTGTCCGT
>DASXUK010000062.1:0-7690 GCA_036504875.1 Desulfuromonadaceae bacterium | reverse complement strand
GGACACCCTTGCCGTCCGGCTATCGGTTCCCACCATCAGGGTCCGAAGAGGACTTGCACCTCCAAGTCACTGCTTGACCACCATAGCCAAACAGATGGCGCTTGCGCGCCACGCGCCATGCCTGGCGCACACAAAAAAAGGAGGAGCCGTAGCTCCCCCTCTGATTTAGTGCATTTTGCAGGGCAGGTTTAGTTGGAAAGCTCTGTGATCCTGGTTTGAGTGTCCTGATTGAGGAAATCCCACAGGCCAAGTTTCTCCAGAGTTTTGACGGTGGGGATGCCGGAAACGCTCCAGCCGCGGGTCTCGTAATAAACCTGGATCAGTTTGCGCAACTGCTCGCGACGGGTTTTCATCAGGATCTCGCGTTTTTCGTTGGTCGGCAGGGCCTGCACATCCTCGATGCGCTTGCCCGATATCTTGGCCACCTCGCCGTCGTTATAATCACCCTCGGCCTCATAAAGAACATCTTCGGTCGGTCCGATGGCCCGTTCCGGGATCCAGTCCCGGTTGACGGTGTCCTGGCCGAAGACCATCACATTCATGACCCGTTGCAGATTGATGTCGCGGTCGGTCTGTTCGAAAATCTGCTGCCAGGTAAGGTTCTTGCCGAGCACACCATTGTAAAAATCAGCATAGATATCCTGTGAGGCTGGGTTGATGTAGATGTCGGTGCCGGTCCGTTCGGCGGATTCGGGGTTGAAGACATCCACCCAGGGGAGCTTGCAGACCCCCAGATTGTCGTTGCCGAGTCGAACGCGGGGATAGGTCATCAGGGCAGTGGCCTTGTCCTGAAAGGTCGGAAAGGCGCCTAACAGGTCAGCCTTGATCAGCCAGGCCGCGGCGTGATGCGCGCCGATATCGCTGGCAGCGGCATAGGAACCCTGCATCGAGAGCGAACGGTGGGTACGGTAGAAGGAAAACGGCAGTCCCTTGGTCTGCATGGCAAACAGCGCCAGTTCGGCCTTGGGATTCTTGCCGCTACGCCTTTGATATACTTCGGCCACCCACTGCTCCAACTCGATCATCCCCTTGCCGGCGGCGCGGGCCATGGCGGTCTCACCATGGGCCAGTCTGTGCATGAAGGCGAGTGCCGCTGCTTCATCACCCCAGTTCAACTCAAAACCTTCGCCATCTTCTTTGGTTAGGTAGCCGCGCTGGAAACATTCCATCAAAAAGGCCATGATCGTGGCGGTCGAGATGGTGTCGATGCCGTAATTGTCGCAGTGCCAGTTGGCTTCCATGATGAATTCGGCGCTCCAGATATCCAGGTTGGAGCCAAAACCGGCGGCAGTCTCATATTCCGGCCCGTCGACCCAAACGTTCTGCCCCTGATGGGTCCCGGAAACGAGCGTCACCCAGCCCCCCTTGTTGCATTGCAGATTGCAGCCGGGAAAACAACCGTCCATGCCGCGATGCTCAAAGAGATGCTCGGCATAATGCTTGCCGCAGATTTGCGCCGCACGAGGATCGGAACCTCCTTGAAAATTGCGGACCGGCAGAGACTGATATTCATGCTTGCTCATAAAGGTGATTAATCCGACGCTCCCTTTGCGATGCATCTTCAACTGCTGCGGGTCAACCTCTTTGACGATCTTGTGCAGACGTTTCCCGGCATCCTTGACCTTGTCCCAGTCGGCAGCGCCATAGGGGTTTTCGCCGTGGGGATATTCGGCCAGAACTACGATGGCCAGAATCCGTTTGTCGCTCATCACCGAGCCGATGCCGGTGCGGCCGGCCTGCTTGGTGCGAAAGATGCCGCGTCCATCAGGGGTCGGCTTGGTGACATCGTAATAGTGGCTGTTGATGCAACCATAGTCTGTATTGGCCGCCCCGACGCCGGTTGACATAAAGGCAATATTGCGTTTTTCATAACCGGCAGCCGTGAAATGCTCGGCAATATGCCTCTGCAGATCAAAGGCCTCCTCGTCGTGGGGCGCCTCTTCAATGCTGATCTGATTGGTAAAGCCGTTTATAACAATCATCGTGTCACGGTCGGCCTTACCGGTAATCTTCAAGGCATCAAAACCAGCGTATTTCAGATAAGCCCCGAAGTAACCGCCGAAATTAGACACGCCTGGGATACCTGTCAATGGCGACAGCGAGATGGCCATAGCCTTGGCCGTGCCTGGAAACTGGGGAATCCCGCCCAAGGGTCCATTGGCCAGAATCAGCGGATTTTCAGGATCTCTGGCGGTCGTTTTCGGAGTGAGCGATTTATGTAAAAGGTACAGGCCCAGGCTCCGGCCGCCGATGAAATAATCACGTACCCGCTGATCCAGCTCCGGGGTGGCAATAGTTTTGGTGGTCAGATCGATTGTCAATAGGCGGTTGGCGTAGCCATTAGTCAGCTTAGCTTCTGAATAGTTCATGCGCGTGTTTCCCCTCGTTCAAGGCCCCGGCTAAAGGCCGTTTATTTCAGTTTTTTCAAAGTTGATGAATATAACATACCGATTACGGGCTGGGCAAGCCCCTGTTTTGCTGGCAGCACAGGCGAAGAAATAAAAAAAGGCCTGCGCAAACAGGCCCTTGAGTTTTCATTGTAGTAGTACATCGGCTAAGTCATGCTGTGAACCGGAAGACATCGGCTGGGGTATCCGGATTCAAGGAAGGTTGTAATCATCCCCTTCGACACTTTCCGATTGCGCCTCCAGGAAAGATTTTTCCTGGCTATCCTTGACGACCTCGGTAACGCCATGATTGACAGACCAGACAGTACCGCAGACATCACATTCCGTAATGCCTTCGTCAAAACCGTCGGAATGCAATTGACATTCATTCTGCTTCAGGCTTTTACAGACCGGACATTTCATGACAGCCCCCTTTGTGCCACCATCCAGTAGAATGTGTCGCTTTTAATAAATTATTGCAATTATACGACTGATTGCAAGAAAAATTAACAGCTGGCAGGACCGGCATCAGGGTATTCTATTCTATTTTCCGTTTTCGCAACTAAAATGATTTGGTGGCGGTCTTAGTTCAGACGGGTGACAGGTTTGAAGGGCAGGCCTGTTTTTGGATTATTACTGGCCATGCCGATAGCCAGTGTAAAAGAATACGACTGGGAAGGCTTCAAAGTGCGGGCCCATTCAAGCCCTAAAAAACGCGAATCAGCACTGTTAAGCGGCCTGCTGACACCATTCGCACGGGTAAATCTGCCAGCTACGTTCGAAAAATAAGCCATATCGGGGCGGGTGTTTTTATCCCATTCTATAAAATCAGCCTTGCCGGTATAGCCGTGTCCTTCGCCGGCCAGATCATTTCCGTAGTCAAGCAGTCCAGCAAATGTGTTGGTCTTTGTATCAATCTCCCCTTCGGTTTTGAAAAAACCTTCTTTCGACCAGCCTACGTTACCCCTGGCGGAACCAAAATGCCCTACCCATGGTTCATCCCCGTACAGGTAGAAAAACGACATCGGCCGGACCCCTTCGTTTTTGATCTTGGTGATCAGGGTAAAGTAGTTATCGCCTGTCTCATAGAAGAAGTATTTCTCAACGAAAAAAGGCACGCCGTCCATTGAAAACCAGTGATGACTGACTATGCTGATGTTTTTCGAACTGTTCTCAAGCACTCGGCTGTCAATAAAATTCCACTGTTGCGGATAAATTGGGTTGCTGTTTTCGGCTGCAGACAAGACAGCCTCGTTAACACTGCACCAGATGTGATACCAACGGCGGCCGTCATAGTAGGACATACCGGTCTCGTCTTTATCAGTGGCACTGTAATCAGGATCACCGGGTGGCAGTCCGCCACCCAAAAAAATGCCGGAAGAAAGGGCGCCATTCTCGTTTTTGAAACGACTGAGATTGATCAGCAGTTTTCGGCCGTCTTGGAAAAAGTTTTTTACATATCCGCGCCCCTGCTGTTCATCCCATTTCGAGCTGATGCAGGAATCGGTCGCGGCGCTGCAGCTTTCTGCCATTACAGCCTTGCTGATCCAGGTGAATGCCGTACCGGCCACCAGATTCTCCGTATCTTCCGGGAACAGGTCGTCGGTCACCGTCAGGATATTACCAGGTCCTGAAATAAGATAAAGACCTTCCCAATCCCCGGTGATATCCCACTTTACCAGAAGCGGAGCGCTGATCGCCAGAAGCAAGACAAGAGCTGGAAGTAATATTTTCCAATGTTTTTTAAAAAAATGTTTTGTATTATTAAACAAGGATTTAACCAGTCTTAGAATTAGTTATTTTACTGTATATTATGCGGAAATTATAAGTCAATCTCATTTTAATTAATTAAATAAATTTATAGATACTATTAGAAATAATACAGCGTTAGAGAAAACAAGGTAAGCTCTCGAGATTAATGAGAAAAGAAAGTTCAGCCAATTGACGTAAAACTGATCGAGAGAGGGTGATTTAATAATTGCGGTTACAGTGGTTTTTTTTTGATGGCACGGTAATATTGCTTATCACATGCGAAAAGGACTTCCATTGAGCCTGCCGGATCAAGACAACCCTGAGCTTCTGAAGCAATGTAGCGATTCGCTGATATCATTATGCGGCCTTGCCAGAAAAACCCTGCTTCGCAGCCACTCCAGCGATTACCTTGATAAAAACCCGGCCTTGCTGGCGGCCTGCATCCAAGCTTGCGCCATTGAAAGGGCCACTATTGAAATATCACGCCAACTAACCCGGCTGGAAAAGGCGATCCTGTCTCGTAGCAAATGAAATTCCCTACTTTGGTATTAATCCTTAATTACCAAAAAAATATACTTTGGTCTTGATTGAAATAACCCTATTCGTTGATACAACTAAAGCTGTCATTTTAGAAAACTTAGCTACTGCGGCTATCCAAAGGAGATTTATGTTTAAAAGGCTACAAACCGGCATAGTGCCAGCCATGCTTATCTTCTTGACTTGTTTGATGCCGATTTCCGTCCTAGCAGTCGAAACCGTTATCTATAATCAAGCATTTGAATCCGACAACGGCGGTTACACAACTGACGGAGCAAAACTGTGGGGATGGGATAAGCCGCTTAACCCAGGTTCGCCTTTAAAGACTAATACCAGCACCAAATGTTGGGGAACTACTCAGATCGGATCTGCACTCGGCACCCTGGATGCCAATATCTACTCACCGACCATCACGTTACCACAGATTACCAATGGCCAAGTGGCACGGGCCAGCTTTAACGCCTACCTTGACGTCAATTATGAAAAGTACGGTGAAGGGGATTTTTATATCTCCACTGATCAGATGCAGACTTGGCAGCTATTGGCGCGATTGTATGAAAAAATGACTGAAACCGGGTGGCAGCGCTACAGCTTCAATATCTCCGAATACGCCGGAAAAAGCATTAATCTCCGCTTTCGCGCCTATATGCAGAATGTTGATCCCGGACTTTATATCGATGATGTCAGGGTGACTGTCGAAGACATGCCCAGTCCGGCCAGCCTGCTTACTCTGGAGGCAAATGAAAATGCTAATTCAAAAGCCTCCTGCCCCTGGGTCTATACTTGGGACGGGACGGAATTCACCAAAGACAATGACATTTATTCGGTAGGGCGCTTCCCAACAGGGGAGATGCGCGACTACTACCTATTACAGAAACCTCTGGTAGCCGAGGGAGACAGCTACAACATCGAGATACATGAAGTGGAATCCGAGGACTCCTGGACCGACCAGTTAGGTCTTTGGGCGATTGATCACGAGTCTAATGTCGGAATTGCCCCTGATAACAAGGGCAATATTGTGGCCTACAAAACCGACCAACTGGTAATGCCGGTCCAGGCCTTTGACAATAACGGCGGTTCAGTGCTGGAGCTGATAGCCAATAAAGACAACAGTGGTTTTGCCGCCTACAGCAAAGACTACATTGACCTGGATTTCGGATCGGCCGATGTTCACGCCGGCGCGCGACTTGTTCTCCGGGTAAAGGGATACAATCAGGGGGTCGGGGAAGAGAAGCCTTTCATTGGTCCGCCAGCCATTGTTGTCCAGACACTGGATGCAAACGGCGTCTGGCAGGAGGTCGGAAGGCTCAATCCGCGCTTTGAATGGTCAGAGGGGGCCTTTGACCTCTCATCCTATCTGCCTGACCTGAACGGAGATCGCAAGATCCGTTTGCTCTCAATTTCACACGGCTCGATCTACCACGAAATCGACTTTGCAGGACTTTTTACCGGTCCACAACCGCTCGTCCACAAGACCGAGCTCATTCTGCAATCGGCCCACCTGGGGAATAATGATGTAACCCAACTTGTGGCTGATTCAGACAACCTGTATGTACCACTGACCAGCGGCAACAAGTTCAGCGCCTCATTTGCAGCCTTGCCGGAACAGCCGGGGATGGTCAGGGATTTTATCATTCTAAGCGAAGGCTACTACATCCCCAAGGCCAGCACCTTTTTCATCTTTACCTGGGACGGCACCGAATGGTTGCAGCGAGAGAGCTATTCGTTTGCTGCCACTGACAGCCAGCGGATCATCAATCTATCACCCTACCTGCCTGATCCGTCAGGTGAATACAAGGTGCGCATCTGGCAAGATTACGCCAACTACCCGGCAGCCATAGATTATGTAGGGCTACAGGTCGGCGCCGATAAAGCAACCCTCACCAGCGCAATAGATCTGCGCACTGCCACCAGCATCTTTAATCAGGTACAGACGTCGGATGACATCCGTTTTGAGTACCCGTTAGACCCGATCTCACATCTGCCCAGGAACCGCTGGAGCGAATACACATGGTCCCTTGCTCCGATCGGCGGTTCCGTGACCTATACAATCGCCGTTTCCACTGATGGACACGGAACCTTCAATTGTCCATCTCCGGTTAATGCAGGTGAGAGTTCGACTTGCACCATAACCCCGGCGAAAGATTACGGCTTATCAACCTTGACCGACAACGGCATCAATACGCTTCCCGCAGTTAGCGGCAATGCTTATGCCGTCACCAATATTAACTCTAACCATGTCCTCACGGCCACCTTTGCGGCTATTCCAACACCGCCTGCTCCGGCAACTGGAACAGGCGACCTCAATGGCGATGGCAAGGTTGACCTGGAAGATGCATTGCGGGCATTAAAAATCGCAGTCGGTATTATAGTTGCGACCCCGGCAGATATTATAAACGGCGACTTGGCCCCGATTATATCCGGCACCCCTCAACCGGATGGTAAAATTGACATAATGGATGTTCTTATGATCCTGAAAAGGGTTCTCAATCATCCCTCCTAGCTGAAACAGCCGGTCATAAAAAAAAGCCGCTCCAACTTCGGAGCGGCTTTTTTGTTATATTTCAGAACAATACTAATGTTTGCGGGATGATTTTTCAGCGGCCGTTTTTTCTACCTTACCAACCTTTTCTTGTAACTTTCCGGCTATTTTTTCAGCCTGCCCTTTAATTGCCAGCTCCGGTTTATTGAGCGCTTCTCCGGCAACCTCTTTGATTTTGCCTTTTACTTCGTGAAACTTGCCTTCAGCTAGGTTTTTAGTGCTTTTTTTCATCTTTCACACCACCTTTCTCGCCGAACTCTTAATACTAATAACATTTAGTACTAACAAATAAATTATAGCATAAAGCCATAAAAAAATATCACGATCATTTGCGGCTCTTCGTCGCCGTGAATGGGTAATGGTATAATCAGCCTTCAATCCATTACCCGGAGGTTTTACTGATTTATGCAACCTGAAGCTCTTTTTGGTATGGCCCTTGGCATAGTCCCACCCTGGGAAGTCACAGAGGTGT
>DASXUK010000061.1:0-17460 GCA_036504875.1 Desulfuromonadaceae bacterium | reverse complement strand
AATTCTACAGATTTTGAGCGTATCGGTTTTTGAAAGAACGGAACTAAACCAACTGCTTACATTTTACGATTACAAAAGCAACATGATCTTAAAACCTAAACAGCTGAAGTTGTTCTGAAATTATTCCGGACACTAATGGATGAAAATAAAAACTGCCAACGTTGAAGTTGGCAATTTTCTACGCAAAAACTAAAGCAAATATTATTGCAGAGGCAGCGTCACAGTGACCGCGGTCCCCAACCCGGGTTCACTATCGATAATGATGCTGCCACCGTGCAAACGGACGAATTCCCGAGCATAAAAAAGACCCAAACCAAAACCGCGAATCTGGCCGGTATTATCCGGGTCAATCTGATAGAACTTCTCAAAGACCTTCACGATCTCTTCTCTGGGGATACCACTGCCGGTATCGTAAACAATGATGGAGAGCTTGTCGCAGTTGTTTTTAATCGAAATAGAAATCTGCCCTTCATCTCGAGAAAATTTATAGGCGTTATCGATGACCTGTTTGATAACAAAACTGATCTTGTCGCGGTCGACCTGTATCAGAGGTAATTCCTGGTGTTTAAAATCAACCTCTATAGCCGGCTTACACTGGGCCTCTTGCGATGTTTGCAAGACCTCCGCCACCAGTTCATTGATATCGCACGCTTCCAGTCTCAGCCCCTCGCTCCCAACCATTGCCTGACTGAAGGCGAGTAAATCCGCTACCAGACGCCCCAGATAGGAAGATTCCTCATAGATCATCTTGGCGTTCTGTAAAAAGAGCGGGTCAGAAGGATTATAACATCCGCGCTGCAAATTCTGAAGAAACAACGAAATCGAAGTGATCGGCGTACGCAATTTATGTGAGATCAGCGAAAGAAAATTGTTCTTAAGCTTATCCATCTGCTTCAGATCGGCCAGTTCTTCTTTAAGCCGTTTTTTCCCAAGAGCCTTTTCAATCGAATTTTTTAATTGCAAGAGATTAAGCGGTTTGTTGATAAAATCGTCCGCTCCCTGTTTCAAGGCAGTGAGAATGATTTCCTTTTCAGCAAAGCCGGTCATGATGACTACAATCGCGTTTGGATCAAACTCCTTTACCTTTCGCAGCAGATCGATACCAGTGCCACCAGGCATCATCACATCTGTCAAAATAAGGTCCGGCTGTTCATTCTTATATTGCCACAGGGCATCGGTACAACTGCCGGATTTTAATATCCTGTATTCCTTGAGGGCTTTACCACATAGATCACGAATAACCTCTTCGTCATCCACTATGAGGATAGTAGTTGGCTGTTCTTGTAAAATAGGATTTTCTTCGCTATGGCAGGGAAAGCTCATGGATGTCTATCCTATCGATCTCTAGTCGCAACTAAACCAGCGCCTGATCTGCTGCAGCCAGCGCCTCTTCCAGTTTCTCTGGAAGTGAGCCACCAGCCTGGGCCAGTTCCGGCTTGCCGCCACCGCTGCCGCCTATGATCGGCGCAAGCTTCCTGACGATCTCGCCAGCCTTGAACCGCAAACTGGCGCCCTTTGTCACGGCCACGAGCAGGTTAGCCTTACCGCCAATCGCTGCACCAAGAACAACGACCCCCTCGCCGATTCGGTCTTTTAAAGAATCGGAAAGGTCTCGTAAAGCCTTGATATCTTCTACCTGTACCTTGACTGCCAAAAGCTTGATACCATGGATCTCGACAGCCCTGGAAAGCAGGTCGCCCGAGGCGGCCGCATTCAGCTTGCCCTGCAGTGATTCAATCTCACGCTGCAGTTCCTTCTGCCGAGCCAACAGCCTTTCCAACCGTTCGACAGGGTTGCCCCCTTCAGCCTTGAGCAAAGCTGCTATCAACCGCTGCTCATCCTCTATCTGCTGTACGGAAGCAAGTGCTCCAGTACCGGTCAGCGCCTCGATACGACGTACCCCGGCAGCAATACCGGTTTCGCTGATAATTTTAAAGAGTCCGATGTTTCCTGCTGAACGAACATGGGTCCCACCGCACAATTCCATGCTCACATCACCAACCCGGACCACACGGACCGACTCGCCATACTTCTCATCAAAAAGGGCTGTCGCACCGGCTTCGATGGCCTCACTAACATTCATCTGAACCGTTGAAACCGGATCATTGGCCATGATAAAGCCATTGACCAGTTCCTCTACCCGGCGCACTTCATCAGATGTCATGGCTGAAAAATGAGTAAAGTCAAAACGCAGGCGATCAGCCGAAACCAACGAACCGGCCTGCTTGACATGCTCCCCTAGCACCTGGCGCAAAGCTGACTGGAGCAGGTGAGTGGCAGTATGATTGCGGGCGGTGGCACTACGGGATGGCACCGACACCTTCAGGTCGGCAACATCCTCTCTGTTAAGCACACCTTCACGGACCACAGCCTGATGAACGATCAGATCCGGGTAGGGACGACTGGAGCTTGTAACATCCAGATGGGAATTGCCGGTGGAAATAGTGCCGCTGTCCCCTTTTTGCCCACCTGATTCGCCATAAAAGGGGGTTATATCGGTTATAACTTCAACGGCCTCTCCAGCAGCAGCTGATTCGACCTCGATGCCATCCCGGATTATGGCAGTAATCTTGGCGTAGGCCGACATTTCGTCATAACCAACAAAGGTGCTGGTCAGGCCGCGGTTGTGAAGCTCCTTATAAACGCGGGCAATACCCTCCTCACCAGAACCTTTCCAATGTTCGCGGGCCTGCTCGCGCTGCTTCTCCATGCAGACCTCAAAGCCGGTTTCATCGATGGTAAAGCCTTCGCCAGCCACGATATCAGCCGTCAGATCTATGGGGAACCCGAAGGTGTCATATAATTTGAACAGCGCATCCCCAGGAATGATTGTTTTTCCCGCCTTGCGAAGCATGGCCATCTCATCGTTCAGAATTGCCAGCCCGCGGTCAAGTGTTTCTGCAAAACGTTGTTCCTCGGCCAGAATAACCTTTTTGATGTAATTTTCGCGCTCCAGCAGATCGGGATAAGCTGCTCCCATCATGTCACGGACAGCATCGACGGTGTGGAAGAGCATCGGTTCGGAAAATCCCAGCATCTTGGCATGGCGGGCCGCCCGACGCATGATGCGGCGCAGCACATAGCCGCGCCCCTCGTTACTGGGTAGGGCTCCATCACCGATAAGAAAGGTCACGGCACGGGCATGATCGGCAATGACCCGCATAGAAACATCATCCCTGTCGTTCTGGCCGTATTTTTTTCCTGATAGCCGCTCCACATGACGAATGACCCCTTGCAAAAGGTCGGTGTCATAATTGGTGATCACTCCCTGCATAACCGCAGTAATACGCTCCAGTCCCATGCCGGTATCGACGGATGGCTTTGGCAGCGGGGTCAGTTTACCGTCGGCCGAGCGATCAAACTGCATGAAGACGTTGTTCCAGATCTCCATATAGCGGTCACAGTCACAGCCCACGGTGCAGTCCGGGCTACCGCAACCCGCTTGGGGACCCTGATCATAAAATATTTCCGTGCAGGGGCCGCAAGGTCCGGTATCACCCATCGACCAAAAATTGTCTTTTTCACCGAAACGGAAGATGCGCTCGTGCGGGACCCCTTCCTGCAGGTGCCATATATCGGCGGCTTCGTCATCATCAGTATAAACCGACACGTACAGACGGCCTTTATCGAGACCCATATCCCTGGTCAGGAAATCCCAGGCATAGGCAATCGCCTCTTTCTTGAAATAATCGCCAAAGGAGAAGTTGCCGAGCATTTCAAAGAAGGTATGATGCCGTGCAGTCCGGCCCACATTTTCAAGGTCATTGTGTTTTCCGCCCGCCCGTACACATTTTTGCGAGCTGCAGGCCCGGGTGTAATCCCTTTTTTCAAGCCCCAGGAAACAGTCTTTGAACTGATTCATTCCGGCATTCGCGAACATCAGGGTCGGATCATTCTTGGGGATTATGCCGGAGCTCGGCACAACCGCATGTCCCCGGTCAGCAAAAAATTTAAGAAAGCGAGCGCGAATCTCGTTGCCAGTCATTCTATACCCTCAACTCAGATAAAATATTTACTCGTACAGCTCCTCACAATGGCGAAACGCTCCTGTAAGGCTTTAATAATCGGTTTTTTTCATTACCTGCATGATTATCGAGAACCTGAAACCCCGACGCTGCAGAAAGCCGATTACCTTGCGCCGCTCCTTGTCGCTTGCCTGTTCAAAATTAAAATCGGGAAAGCGCCGCGTCAGTACCAAACGCGCCGCGTCACCCTCATCATTTTGACGGTGTGCCAGTATTTCATTGACAAGGGGGGTGGAAATCCCGCGGCGGCTCATCTCTAACTTTAGTCTTGGGCCAAAAAAACGGCCTGCTGCAAGGGCTGATTCGGCAAACCGCTCGGCGAAACGGCGATCATTAATCCAGCCTTCTGACTGCAGGCGGGCCACAATGGCCTCTGCATCCGCCTGGCTATATTCCCTGGCAAGCAGCTTTTCGCTAATCCTGGCGCTGCTGTAATCCCGCGCAGCAAGAAGCCTCAGGGCGTAAACATAACCACGCTCTGGCGATGGATCAGAATTTTTCAATGTCAAGCTTCTCGGGCTCGGCCTCTTCCTTCTTGTTTTCAAAACCCTCCCAGGAGGCGTCCGAGGTGGAGGAAATACCCGATAATTTGAGAGCAAAATCGTCCGGGTTTGAACTCTGGCGCAAGGCCTCTTCGTAGGAGATGAGTTTTCCGGTATAAAGCTTCATCAGCGACTGATCAAAGGTTTGCATTCCGTAAGCGACAAAACCTTGCGAAATAGCATCGTGAAGCTGCTTGGTCTTGTCCTTGTCATCAATGCATTCCCGCACACGGGCTGTGCCGAGCATGACCTCGACCGCTGGTACGCGGCCCTTGGCGTCTGAACGCGGGACCAGGCGTTGCGAGATAACCCCCTTGATGATCCCTGCCAACTGGATGCGCACCTGACGCTGATGATAGGGGGGAAAGACGCCGATGATACGATTGATCGTCTCGGCGGCATCCATGGTATGCAAGGTCGACATCACCAGATGGCCTGTCTCGGCAGCGGTCATGGCTGTCTCGATGGTTTCATAGTCACGCATCTCCCCCACCAGAATCACGTCCGGATCCTGGCGAAGCGCGCCTTTAAGAGCGCTGGAAAAGGTAGGCGTATCCGAACCGACCTCGCGCTGGCTGATAATACTCTTGTTGTCACGATGCAGAAACTCGACCGGGTCTTCAATCGTGATGATATTACAGGTACGGTTCTGGTTGATGTAATCGATTATGGCAGCCAGAGTAGTCGACTTACCCGAGCCGGTGGTTCCGGTTACCAGGATCAGACCGCGTTCTTCCTGACAGATCTTCTGGATGACAGGCGGCAGATTAAGACCGGTCAGAGAGGGGATAGAAAATGATATTGCCCGGAACACCATCGCGGTTGTTCCGCGCTGACGGTAAACACTGACCCTGAAACGTCCCAATCCCGGCACAGCATAGGCCAGATCAACCTCCGAGTTTTCCTCGAAAATCCGCTCCTGGCGTTCATTCATCATTGACTTGGCCATCGAGCCAACCGCATCGGGGGAGAGCCGCTGCATATTAGGGATCGGGTGCAGCTTGCCATCGATCCTCACGATCGGCGGCAGACCGGTTTTAATATGGATGTCCGATCCCTTTGCTTTGACGGCAACGGTCAATATCTCATTCAGATCCATAGTACCTCCGATTACGCCTTGCCGGCGGGGGGCGCTTTAAGCAGATCCATGAGTTTGGCCTCAATTTCGGCCAGGGTTTCAGGGTGCTCGGTCAACCAGCCGCGGGAATTCTCACGCCCCTGGCCGATCCGCTCCTTGCTGTAGGAATACCAGGCTCCGCTCTTCTCGACAATCCCCTTGTCAACAGCCAGATCAAGAACATCTCCGGTGCGAGAGATGCCTTCCCCGTAAAGAATATCGAACTCAACCTCGCGGAAAGGGGGTGCCACCTTGTTCTTGACCACCTTGACCTTGGTGCGCGAGCCGATTATGGCATCTCCCTGTTTGAGAGTAGCTATCTTGCGGATATCCATACGCACTGAAGCATAGAACTTGAGGGCATTGCCGCCGGTGGTAGTCTCGGGGTTGCCGAACATGACGCCGATCTTCATGCGGATCTGGTTGATGAAGATCACGCAGCAGTTGGATTTACTGATAATACCGGTCAGTTTGCGCAAGGCCTGTGACATCAACCGCGCCTGCAGCCCCATGTGCGAATCGCCCATATCCCCTTCGATCTCGGCTTTAGGGACCAGGGCGGCGACAGAGTCAACCACCAGTACGTCGATTGCGCCGCTGCGCACCAATGTTTCGGCAATTTCCAGGGCCTGCTCGCCGGTATCCGGCTGGGAGACCAGCAAGTCATCGGTTTTAACACCCAGTTTGCGGGCATAACCGATATCCAGGGCATGCTCGGCATCCACGAAGGCAGCGATACCACCGGTTTTCTGGGCCTCGGCCACAATATGCAGCGCCAGGGTCGTCTTGCCGGAAGATTCCGGACCATAGATCTCAACCACCCGTCCGCGCGGAACGCCCCCAACACCCAGGGCCATGTCCAGAGAGATGGAACCGGTAGAGATAGCCTCCACACCCGGCAGCACCTCATCATTGCCGAGCCGCATAATGGAGCCCTTGCCGAATTGTTTCTCGATCTGGCTCAGGGCCAACTCGATCGCCTTGTTTTTCTCCTGCATGGCTTATATCTCCTAACGGTTTTTTGAGAATTAAAGTGGGAAAAATACCATACTTAGCAGTACACCCGCAAGTTTTATATGTAGGCCGGTTTTAGTTGGCTGTTGTCCGCAAAAGGTACCGCCTGAGCCAATCCAGGGCGGTCCAGGTGGTTATGGTACGGACCTGATCACGGGAGCCGTTGAACTGGAAACGCTTGGTCCAGCAGCCATCCGCTGCCGCCAGCGATATGAAAACCGTGCCGACCGGCTTTTCCTGGCTACCCCCCTCCGGGCCGGCAATACCGGTAACTGATAGCCCCAGATCGCTGCCAGTCGTTGATCGCACACCCTTGGCCATAGCCGAGGCTACCTCGCTGCTGACCGCGCCCTGTTCCTCGATTACTAAAGCCGGTACACCCAGTCGCCGGGTCTTGGCCGCATTGCTGTAGGTGACCTGGCCTTCCATAAAGTAGGCGGAGCTGCCCGGCACGCTACTGATATGCTGGGCAAGCATCCCGCCGGTGCATGATTCCGCCAGCGCCAGCGTTAAACCGCTATCGCGGAACAGGGTTGCAACCGCATCATCCAGCGTGTCAGCTCCTTCGGAAAAGATATAATCCTTCAGACGCTCCCGGACCTCACAGGCTGCTGGCTGCAGCAACGCATCAGCCTCTTTCTCGCTACCCCTCTCAGCCCGCAGGCTTATCTTCATCCATGGGAAAGTGACGCAAATATCCAGATGCAATCCCTGATCAGGCTGGGCAATTCCACGTAACAGCTCATCCACCTCAGCTTCGCAGGGGCCGAAGACGTTAAAATACATGAACTGTATCGCCCGGTGCTTCGGCGCCTTCTCCAGCACCAAAGGAATCACTGAATCGTGCAGCATCCTGATCATCTCGAGGGGAACGCCCGGAAGAAACATCATCGTACAGTGATTGTGCCGCAGATGAAAACCGCAGGCAGTACCGGTTGGATTGGGGATTAAGGCTGCACTGGCGGGAATCAGGGCCTGTTTGTCATCAAGGGGACTGACGATCAATGAACTGATTTTGACTGATGTATTGTGAACATGCTGCCTGGCTTCTTCGTTCACCACCAGAGGCCTGCCAACCGATCTGGCCACAGCGCCGGCGGTCAGGTCATCTGCAGTAGGCCCCAACCCGCCTGTGACAATGAGGACATCACTGTCGCGGCTCAGGTCGTCCAAAGTACCGCTAATATCCGGTTCATTATCTCCAATGGTTACGTGTCGCTGCACACTCAGACCATGTTCAAGCAGAGCCCTGGCGATGGTGCCGGAATTGGTATCCGTCACCTGGCCCAGGATCAGTTCATCGCCTATGCTGAGAGTGCTGATTTTCAGATTGGCCTCACCCGGTGAGAAGATCCCAGCTCCGCCAGCTGTTCCATGATCTCGCGGCAAGGACGGCCCTGTTCATGGGCGATGCGCCGGCAATCCTCGTACTCCGGCGTTGCCCGCAGCAGACGGCCGTTATCGAAGATCAGCTTGAAACGCACCGACCCAAAGGGAGTATCCCATTGTTCGATATGCCGCTCCAGCGTAATCCGCCCGACCTGGTAATGCCGCAGACCAATGGCCGAAGTCTCAGCCAGTACCAGGCGCGCCAGGGAGGCTAGCTGTTCCGGCCGACAGAGGAAGGAAAGCAGCACAGCGGGGCGGTTTTTCTTCATCTGGATCGGGGTAAAGAATACATCCAGCGCCCCTTCCTCCAGAAGCCGATCCATGACGTACCCCAACACCTCCGGCAAGGAGTCGTCAATATTGGTCTCGGCCACCACCACCTCGTCACTGGTCTCCTGCCCGGCCTCGGCCGTGCCGAGAAAGGCCCGCAGGATATTGGGACAATCATCGAAATCCTTGTTGCCCGCACCACAACCGATCTTTTCCAGGCACATGGCCGGCTGTTCCCCGAATCCGGTCGCCAGAGCGGCCAGGATGGCAGCGCCGGTGGGGGTAACTCTTTCTCCCTCGCCGCAGGCACCATGCACTGGCATTCCCCGTAAAAGTTCGGCCGTGGCCGGAGCCGGCACTGGCAAGCGTCCGTGGGCGCTCGTGATAAATCCGCTTCCCAAGGGCAAAGCCGAGGCATGTATCTTTTCCACGCCGAGCCAGTCGAGGCAGATGGCCGTACCGACAATATCCACAATCGAATCTACTGCCCCGACCTCATGGAAATGTACCTCTTCGACAGGTACGCCATGGACCTTGGCCTCGGCCTCGGCCAGACGTCGGAAGATAACCCTGGCCCGCTTTTTGACCGGCTCTGACAGCCCGCTTTTGGCAATCATATCGTCAATACCGGTGTAGTGGCGGTGGGTGCGATTGTCGTAGACCTCAACATCAAATTTGAGTGCGGCCAAATGCCGCCGCTCGGTACGGTGGGTGGAGAGTGTGTATGACTCAGGCGGGGGTTGCACCTTAGTCAGCTCGGCCCGCAGGTGATCCAGCGGAACCCCCAGATCAAGGAGCGCCCCAAGAACCATATCCCCGGAGATCCCGGCATAGCAATCGAAATAGATGATATTCATTTAAACCCTTATTGGCTAGAGTAGATGTAAACCTAGATCCGGTTCATTAATGAAGCCGCGCTGGCCGCGCCGAAACCGTTATCAATATTGACTACCGTTACCCCGGCGGCACAGGAATTGAGCATACCAAGAAGGGCCGCGATACCGCCGAATGAGGCGCCGTAACCGATCGAAGTAGGAACGGCAATGACCGGTTTATCCACCAGTCCCCCCACCACCGATGGCAATGCTCCTTCCATGCCGGCCACCACGATAATCACTGCAGCAGAACAGAGCAGCTCACGCCTTGCCAACAGTCGATGAATACCGGACACCCCGATATCATAGACATGCTCGACTGTATTCCCCAGAAAACGAGCCGTTATTATGGCCTCGGCCGCCACCGGTATATCCGAGGTGCCGGCCGATATTACCAGAATAGTCCCTTTGCCACGCTGCTCGATCCGGCCCTGCTCGAGGGTCAGACAACTGGCGTCGCCATGATAGCTGGCAGAAGGAAAAGCGGACAAAAGCTTGTGAGCCTTTTTTTCACTAAGCCGCGTCACAAGGATGTTGCTTCCTTTGGCTACCATGGCGGTCATAATCTGCGCGATGTGAGCGCCTTGCTTACCCTCTCCGAATATAACCTCCGGCATTCCCTGGCGCAGTTCACGGTGATGATCAACCTGAGCGCAGCCCAGATCCTGAAAGGGAAGATGGCGCAGATGCTCGACAGCCTCGTCCACCGTGAGGCTACCCTGCTTTACAGAAGTCAGCATTTTTTTTAAAAAATCGGGTTTCATAACAGAGAATCCTCCCACACCGAAAGCTTTTATACACCACCACCTGCACGCTTGCCACACAAAGTTATTACAGCGATACAACCATATCAAACTTTAGTTCACTAGTTTACATTATCATCATAAATATGCTATGAAGATAAGGATAAAAGCTCTTAGCGAGGTACTAGAATATGGGTAAAACCACAGCGGAAAAGATTTTTGAGACACACCTGGTCAACGAGCCATTTCCAGGCACCAAGGTGCTCAGACTGGATGTTGTCCTCTGCCATGAAATCACTACCCCGATTGCCATTGACGACCTGATTCGGCGTGGAAAAGACCGGGTTTTTGATCCAACCAAAATCAAAGCGGTCATCGATCATGTCACCCCAAGTAAAGATACCAAAACAGCTACCCAGGCCAAGATCCTGCGAGACTGGGCTCATCGGCACGCCATCAAGGATTTCTTTGACATCGGCGCCAATGGGGTCTGCCATGCGCTGTTCCCTGAGCGTGGCTTTATTCGTCCCGGCTACACGGTCATCATGGGGGATTCACATACCTGCACCCATGGGGCCTTCGGTGCTTTTGCCGCCGGTATCGGCACCACTGACCTGGAAGTCGGCATCTTAAAAGGTGTCTGTGCCTTCCGCCAGCCCAAGAGCATTAAATTCAACGTCACCGGCAGTCTCCCCAAAGGAGTTTACGCCAAAGATGTTATTCTGCACATCATCGGTCAGATCGGGGTCAATGGCGCCACCGACCGCGTTATGGAATTCCACGGACCAGTAATATCCGCCATGACCATGGAGTCGCGCATGACTCTCTGCAACATGGCTATCGAGGCGGGCGGCACCTCCGGTATTTGCATGCCGGACATGACCACCGTCGAATACCTGTGGCCCTTTATCCAGGGGGACTTTGCCTCCAAAGAGGCGGCCCTGGCCGATTACTCCCAATGGTGCGCCGATGTCGACGCCGAATACGAGCAGGTAATCGAGATCAATGCCAGCGCAATCGAGCCTACAGTCACCTTTGGTTACAAGCCGGATCAGGTTAAGACTATCGGCGAGATAGCTGGGGAACCGGTTGATCAGGTTTATGTCGGTTCCTGCACCAACGGCAGACTGGAAGACCTGCGCATTGCCGCTCAGATTCTCAAGGGCAAAAAGATCGCTCCGACCGTGCGAGGAATACTCTCGCCGGCCACACCCAAGGTCTATCAGGATGCCATGAAAGAAGGTTTGATCGAGATCTTCATGGAGGCTGGTTTCTGCGTCACTAATCCGACCTGTGGCGCCTGTCTTGGGATGAGTAATGGCGTCTTGGCTGAAGGTGAGGTGTGCGCCTCAACCACCAACCGCAACTTCATGGGGCGGATGGGAAAAGGCGGCATGGTGCACCTGATGTCGCCAGCTACGGCAGCGGCCACGGCGATAGAGGGCAAGATCGCCGACCCAAGGAAATATCTATAAAGCATTCTTTCGGCCTTTGCTGATCTCGCGTGCTCCGGATCTTCTGCGGCTAATCGTCATTTAATTAATAAGGAGTGAACATATGAAAACCTTCGGAGGACCTGTCCTCTTTCTAGAACGTTCCGATATCAACACCGATGAAATCATCCCGGCCAAGTATCTGACCGAGATCACCAAGGAGGACCTCAAACCCTACATCCTGGAAGACCTGAAGCTGCCCGGTTTCGATCCCAATGGGCCAAAAACCAGGAATGCGCGGGTGATTGTCTCGCGCGCCAACTTCGGCTGCGGCTCATCCCGTGAGCATGCCCCCTGGGTGTTCGAAGTCAACGGGATCACGGCTGTAATCGCAGAGTCCTTTGCCAGGATTTTCCGCCAGAACATGTTTAACTGCGGTATGGCCGCCATTGAACTGCCCAAAGAGGATCTCGATCTGATTTTTTCCCATGCCAATGATAACGATTTTGCAATGAGCATTGATATCGAGGGACAGACCTTGACCATGGCCGGCGGCGGCAAGCAGAAGAGTTTTAGCTTTGAAATCTCACAGTTCGATAAGGCGCTGGTATTAGCCGGCGGCTGGGTGGATTACGCCGACCAGAAATACTGATCCACAAAATACTTGATTCTGCAGCAACTAAAAAGGCCTTCCTGAAACAGGAGGGCCTTTTTTAGTTCATATTCTGGAGATTTATGGATCAAAATTGTCGGCTCAACCCCAGATGAAAGGCGACATCCGGTGCTGTGGCGACCATGACATCCTCTGATACTCCTATATCCAGCCGGTAGTTACCGGGCAATCTGAGAGCCCCGCCGGAGACTAGCACAACAGAGGCTTTGGAGAGCTCGGCAAGGGAACTGCCTCGGTAAAAGGCGGTATTGCCATTGAGTTGGAATTTAAATGAGATCCAATCTGCCGGTCCCCAACCGATGCCGAGCGTACCGAAACCAACCAGATGTTGCTGTTGATCCGCCAGTACTTTACCGTCAGTCAAGGCCATGCCCCCCAATGAACCAAACACACCAAGGGCACCCCATTCGGTGAAGTTGTTCATGCTGCCGCAGAGAGAAAGGCTTGTATCCAAACTGCCACTACCACGCAGGGAGCTAGTGTCACCGGTGGGTAGCTTGATGGCAGCTCGCAGAGCCAGGCTGTCGTGGGAATCCTTATCTTGTTGATCATAAAGCTTTATTGCGCCTGTCAGGCTGATGTCTCCGATACCGGACCCCGCCCTATGCATATCAAGCTTCTGAATCCCATCTTTACGGTAACTATAGTTAAGCCGGTTCTTGGGTGCGCTGTCACGCCCGCCTTGCGGGAGGCTAAAGGTGTTATGCCAATCAACAATAAAACTGTCCAGAAAGCCGCCGCCTTCAAGCAAGTAAGGAATTTCAATGCCCATTTCATAACGATTTCCGAAACCGTAACGGCCAGCCAGTGTCCAGCGATAGGACTCGCCATCCAGCGAGATCTGTTCACGGGCATTTTTACTTACGGTATAATTACTGGCAACGTCTTGTACAAGGCTGGCGGAGAAATGCCCCTTTGGAACAACCGTTGCTTCCGACTCGGCCGGCATCCCGAAAATCCTTATCAGCGGGCTCTGGTTGACCGTGCGAAAAGGGGTGATTTCCATTCCGGCAGCAGCCCCGACCATTCCTCCCAGGCACATCAGGAGAACAATTGCTGACACCGGTTTATTCATAATTAAGTCCATCCACTTCTGCACGTTTTCCAAAACGGTATTTATCAATCAGATGTGTCAACAGGTTAAGGCCTTCCAGGATTTTTCTGCTCTCGACAGCGTTAAAGGAGATCAGCTCCTCTACTCGACGCACAGCATCGACTGCCTGGCCGGCAATTTTTATCTGAAAGGCGGCTTCCTTTTTAAGTCCCCTGGTGCGCTCATTGTCCTCCAGGACACTCCGCAGATAAATCCTGCCCGCTTCAGCCTGTTCCTGGGCCGAAAGATTGAGCCGCTGAGCCAATTCACGCATCTGTTCCAGGTTTTTTACAATCAGGCTGGTGCCTTCCTGCTGGTGTTCGGTGGTCAGGGTTATCTGCTGGACCCGCTCGAGGTTTTTTTCTGCCTCCTCTGTAATCCGTTGAATGCCAACAGCTTGCTCGGTAATCTCATTGGCGATGTTAGCCCCCATACGAGAGGCCTCACCAGCGCTTTTTTCTATGGTCACCAAGGCATCATTAGCCATGGCTGAGATTTTCACCCCTTCCTTGACCTTCTCTTTACCCTGAGTGACTGAGCACTGCACTGCCGCAGTTTCCTTTTGGATGTTGCGAACCAGCTCCTCGATTTCGCGAGTAGAAGCGGATGTACGGTGTGCCAGTGATCGCACCTCCTCGGCCACTACGGCAAACGCCCGGCCGCGCTCGCCGGCCTGGGCTGCAATAATGGAGGCATTTAGCGACAGAAGGTTGGTCTGCTCCACTACTTCCTGAATAACTTTCAGGAAATCCCCCACTCGAGCCGAGTAGCGTGATAAGCGGTTGATCGAATCGAACGATTCATCATTACTTGTGGCGATTTCCTGCATTGCCGTGAGCGTTGATGCCATGCTGCGCAGCCCCTGCTGTGCCTGATTACGAACGCTCTCCGAGGCTGAGGCGCTCTGTTCAGCGTTTTCACGCACCGTAGTTTGAGAATCACTTATCAGATTGATCGAGGTGACTGTTTGCTGTGTTGAGGCTGACAGCGCCCGGATATTATCAGCTGTTTCCCGAATAGCGTGGGTCATCTCCTCAATCGAGCTGGAGGTCTGGATGACAAAAGACGAGTACTGATGGATATTCTCGGCAATAGTATCTGTCGTGGCGCTCATCTCGCCCGAAATGGCAGCCTGGCCCTCGGCACGCACACAAAGCTCCTCCAACTCCAGTATGACTGAAGAAAACGCTGAATTGAGATTTTCCATGACTGCTACGGCGTCATGCACCTGAGCAACCTCTTTGTCGTCACCGGTCATGAGTGTATGGATGATCAACTTCAGCTTTTCTTCGGCATCCACCACCTGATCCAATAACTGCTGACGCTCTTTGCGTCGGATTTCGATTGTCTGGATAATTATTTTGTTAAAGGATGCTATCGCACGGACATCATCCTTATCAGCCTTGATGTCGGGAAGATCCTGAAATAACTGCAGACAGGCCACAACGCGCGCCTGTTCGGCTCTTAAACCGGCCGTCAGCCCTTTCAGAGACAGCACCGACAGCAGTGAACCTATCAGTGCGGTACCCACGACAGCCGAAACGACCAGCGGACCGGCCCCGGCGCCAAGTGACAGCCCCAGCCCAACAACCACTGCGACAATCAGTGGCATCACCATCATCTTGTTTCTTACCGCTGATATGCTTGTTGGTGGATCGACTGGCATAAAAACACCTTCATTTGAATGGAATTGATCCCCGTTTTTATCACGCCCCGGTTTAGGTGTCAATCAAACAGGGTTATTAAAAAGATTCGATTGGTTGATGCTTTATGCCCTTGGCACATGGTAGACATCAGGTAAACTTTAATGACATTTCGCAACTGTATACGGAATTCACAATACTTGATTTTTTTGGCCTACAGTGACATACTTGAATTACTTTTGGGTATTACAGGGGAGGAAATAAATGTTCGGATTTGGCATGCCTGAGATGATTATTATACTGGTTATAGTACTGGTCGTATTTGGTGCAGGTAGATTACCAGAAATCGGCGGTGCACTGGGGAAAAGTATCCGTAACTTCAAAAAGGCATCCGAAGGCAAGGATGAGATCGAGATTAAGCCAAAGAGTGAGGAAACTGACAAGAAAGCCTAGCAATCTGGCTTATCGTGTAAAAAGGGGGAAAGGCTATTGCTTGCTTTTCCCCCTTTTTTATGGCTGCGACTATGAATTCAGATACTGACCTATTTTTTCGGATAGGGTTTGATAGATTCGTCGGCACTCGTTCTCGTCTTTCTCAAGAAGAGTGACTCGAAAGCCCTGTAACGGCGTAGAAAAAGAGGAGAGGGGTACCACGCATATCCCGGTAGCAGCCAGGATGTGATAGACAAAACGCTTATCGGGTGAAACACCCGGCTGATTCACCAGCCCCTCAACCAACTCTCTGACCTCCGGATTAGCAATCGGCAGAGTCTGGCGAGTAGTGAGAAGCCCTTCCTTAAAGGCCACAGCCATGTAAAAGGCTCCATTGGTACGATTTACCTGTAAGGCCGGCACCTGCTTTAGATAATTATAGGTGATGTTGCTCATTTTTTCATAATTGGCGATTCTCTGGGCAAGGTAACCTTGGTATTCAGGATGCTTAACTATGGCAGGAATCACGGTCTGTGGCAGAGTGGTGGAACAAACCTCGTTCATCTTTCCAGTTAGAATCAGGTTGATATACTTGCGAAACTGCTCATCCTTGTGGCCGTTATATACCTCGATCCAGCCACAACGCGAACCTGGCCAGGGAAATTCCTTTGAGATGCCCTTCAGAGAAATTGCCGGAACGTCGCCGATAACATCGCTGATTGGCACGGTTGCTTCGCCATTATATACAATATTTGTGTAAACTTCGTCAGCAATTATGAACAGATCGTGTTCACGGGCAACGGCGACTATTTCCTCCAGCATCGCTCTGGTGTAGACCATACCGGTAGGATTGTCCGGATTAATGATCATAATGGCACAGATGTTAGGGTTATAACGGACGTGGTTTTTAAGATCCTCCATATCCGGATACCACTTGTTCTCGGGTTTGAGCCGGAACAGCGAAGGAGCCGAATGGGCATGACCGATCTCGCCCAGGGTATGAGTCGTATAAGAGGGTGAGGGCATCAACACACGCGCTTCAGGCCGCAGGCAACCATAAATTTTGGCAATGGCATCACCCAAGCCATTGAAGAAGATTATGTCCTCAGAAGTGATCTGCGCGCCAGCGCGACTATTGGTGGTCTCACAGATAAATTCCCTGGTTTCCAGCACCCCACGGGTATGACAGTAGCCCCAGGCCGCATTGTCCATGACCGCCTGGGCCACGAGCTCCTTCATCCAGAGCGGAATCATCTCCCCTTTGACAATTGGATCACCGATATTCTCCCAGTTGATCTTGATACCGTGTTTTTGGAGTTTTTCAGCCACATTCACGATATTACGGATTTCGTAAGTCAGTTCTCCGGTACCGGGACTAACCAGCTCGGTTCTCATTATTGCCTCCTGACATATATTGCTTCTGTCAATGTACTGTTAAATAAAACAGCCGTGGGCTACTTGCCCACGGCTGTTGCTGCATATATCGTAGACTACGATGATCAGCCGACAGCAGGTGAGCTTGCGATATAACTCGCCGCTGCACCTATAGCTCGTACTGCCATCTTATCGTTCATCACGTTTTCCATACTTTTCCATAACATGCCGGAATCTGCAGGTCAATAATTTTGTAGATTTATGTATGTTTCAGTAGAATAAGACGCTCCAAACCGATCAGCAGCCGCCCATCCTCATCCCTCCAGCGCAGCCAGCTCAAGGTATTCTGGTCCGGTAACATCACCAAAGCCCAATCATCCTCAATCTTGATTATTTTAAAGCTTTTTTTCGGGTTTAATACCGTTGAAGCACCTTTGCCCGGCTGTATGAACAGCTGGCAGTACTGCTTACGAACCCCGGTCAGCAGCCGGCCGACCTTACCTTTAAAAAAAGATTCCCAGGTATGAAAAGCTCCCTGGCGCTGAAGAATAAGCCAAGCTTCACGGCCGGCATCATCACAGACTACCTTTAACCAGTTACCCTTTCGGGCAGTCACGATTAACGGTACTGTGGAGCTGCTCATGCCAAAGATCCAATCATAGGGGGGGATAGTTCCGCCATTAAGCTCACCCAGACGTGAGATGGCAGGTTCCTGGTACAGAAAAAGCGGCTCTGGTTTTTCACCATCCGCGCCAGATGAGATGGAGAGTAAAAGGATGCCTATTCCTGCATTAGGGCGCAGCTTCTGTGGGGTTGAGGCGGCTTGAACCGATAGCG
>DASXUK010000060.1:0-32164 GCA_036504875.1 Desulfuromonadaceae bacterium | reverse complement strand
TCCCTGTAACTCACGTGTCGGCTTGCTGCCCACTATCCTGCCAAGCCCCTGTAGCTCCGGGTAACGCACAGCAATTTTTAAATCCTCGTCACGCAGTATAATGCTTCCCTGCTTACCGACATCAATGGCGGAGAATATCTGGTAGAGCTTCTCTATCGAAAACCGGGTGGTAACCACACCGGCAAATGAACCGTCTGGCTGGTTAATCCGTTTGGCAACGATGATCACCCATTTACCACTGATGCGCGATATTAGCGGTTTGGAGATAATTGTCTTCAAGCTTGCATCATTACTCAGCCGGATAAAGAAATCACGGTCAGCCGAGGATACCCGCATTTCCGGCACTACGCTGGCACCGTATATGTACTCTCCCCGGGCGTTGGTTATTTGATAGCCACCCATTTCAAGAAGTTCCGTTATTTGCCGCTTTATTTTTATATGCGATTCAAGTGTTTGGATATCAACAGTGCCGCGGACGATATGTCTCTCAGCTTCTGCTGCCACTGCCAGCAGTTCCGTCTCAATCTTGCCGAGTACACCGTTGATATAGCGTTCGAGCACATGCGAGAGATTCTGTGATGTGATGATTGCCTGTTTGGTAAACTGCTCTTTGCTTTTGTATAACGACAGTCCCGCCAGGGATATAATTGACAGGTTGAGCAGCAGTAAGGCCATCGCCAGCTGTTTGATGAACGCGCCATTAGACTTTGTTATGCTTGATTTCTGGGAGCTGACTGTCACTAGATCATCCTTGGCAATCATCGTTTTTTTGAATCTAAACGAACAAAAATTCAATAAAAACGGGAATAATATCCATATTCAACAGCGATGTCTATTTAAGTAACTCTAATCAAGCCGTCTTTCCTTCAAGCTCCTTGTATTATCTCTTGCCGCGGACACCCAAAAAACCATTGCGACATTTATTGCACCCAGCAACGTTGTTTCTGCTTGATAACATGCTGTATTAACTTAGTTTTATGCGCCATGCTGCTCTTTAATGAGAGATATGTCGCATGGGAAAATAGTTTATGTATTCGTACAACCTCTTGTTATTACAGTGAAATTTTTTATGTTTCTGTGTGGCACCATACCTGCAAAACAAAGTAGCTTATGGCCTACTTGTTATGCTGGATTTAATTGTAAAAAAGGAGGGAGTATCTATGTCCGGAAAAACAGCTGACAAAATCAGAATACCTCTTGCCGGTGACTGGTCTATGAACGGGGTGACCCACCAAATACCACATCTTGTTGAGCAACTGGCATCTCTCTCGGGCTCCCTGTCGAGCAAGGAAAGCCAAACCTGTGCAGCAGCAAATCCACCAGAGGTGGTTTTGTCCGGAATTGATGAGCTAGATGCCAGCGGCTGCCAGCTCATGGCCACTTTTCTACACAATCTGAAACAAAGAGGGGTCATGCCATTGCTAACTGATGTTCCTGATGCAATCAAAGAAAAAATACAGTTTTTGGGGTTCGGTCGGGAATTAGGGTCCTACTTTAAAACTCTACAGGTTTGCGTATGACCCAGGCGCAAAAGGAAATAAATGACATCGACCTGAACCGCTTCAACCAGATTTTTTTCGAGGAATGCGCGGAACACCTGGCTGAAATGGAACAGATACTCCTTGCTCTCAGCGATGGAGCGCCTGATGAGGAACAGCTCAATGCTATTTTCAGGGCAGCCCATTCGATCAAGGGTGGAGCAGGAATTTTTGGCTTCCAGGATATGACCATTGTTACCCATGTCCTGGAATCTCTCCTTGACCGGATTCGCAACCAAGAGATTCCCTTTACCACGGCCATGGTCGATCTGTTTCTCGAAGCCGGCGATGTCATCAGCATGCAGCTTGCCGGCCATCGTGACGGAGCCTGTGTCCATCAGGATGCTATTGACCAGATCAGCGCTAAACTGCAGCAGTTTAGCGATAAAAGTGGCTGTTCTTCCACGGTTGCTACCGCAGACTCCTGCGCTCCTGTTTCCGCTCCATCACGCGCTGACTCTTTAGCTGCGTTACATCGCTACGAACTCGAGTTCACGCCTGATCCGGATATCTTCAAGCGTGGTGTCAGGGTTGAGCAACTGTTTCGCGAGCTGGAGGAGTTGGGTGAATTGACTGTAAATGCAGAATTATCCTCCATCCCTGATTTGGCCAGTTTTGATCCGGAAATCTGTAACATCTACTGGAACTTAACTCTGGTCAGTTCGGCCGGTGAAAATGATATTCGCGAGATTTTTGAATTTGTGGCCGATGAAGACCAATTGAAGGTTCGGGATATTACGGAATCGGCTGCCTTCCCCCCCACTGTTGAACCACTCCACGGCTCTGCTGAAAAATCACAGGAAGCACCTGACATAGCCGCCTTTCCTCCCATTATGGGCAAGCGGGCCTACGACAAGAACGAACAGGCACCGGGGGCATTCGGCCGCCGTAGCGGCGAGGCCGATTCCTCTATCCGGGTTGGCGTCACCAAGGTCGACCAGTTGATCAACCAAGTCGGGGAGCTGGTGATCACCCAGGCCATGCTGGCCCAGTCGGCGGCCGGGCTCGATCCGGTCCTCCATGAGAATCTCCATCGCAGCATTCTGCAATTGGAGCGCAATACCCGCGACCTGCAGCAGAGCGTTATGTCGATCCGGCTGGTGCCGATCAGTGTCGTCTTTAGCCGCTTTCCCCGCATGATTCGTGAACTCGCCGCTAAACTAGGCAAACAGGTGGAACTAAAAACCGTTGGAGACTCAACCGAACTGGACAAGGGATTGATCGAAAAAATTACCGACCCACTTACCCATCTTGTCCGCAACTGCCTTGACCATGCCTTGGAAACGCCGGATGTAAGGCTGTCGGCAGGAAAAGAAGCGACCGGCACGGTTGTTCTGCAGGCTTCTCAGGTTGGGGGCCGCATCGTTATCGATGTGATTGATGACGGCGCCGGCCTGAACCGTGACAGGATTCTGAGCAAGGCTTCCGAACGGGGCATACCTATATCCGAAACCATGAGCGACGACGATGTCTGGCAGCTAATCTTTTCGCCCGGTTTCTCCACCGCGGAAGCCGTAACCGATATATCCGGCCGCGGAGTGGGTATGGATGTGGTGCTCAGGAACGTTCAATCCATCGGCGGCCGGGTCACCATTGCTTCGGAGTCTGGCAAAGGGACCCGGGTTACCATCAGCCTCCCCCTGACTCTCGCAATTCTGGACGGGCTTTCAATCGGAATCGGCGATGAAAAATTCATTATCCCGCTTAGCTCGATTATCGAGTCGCTCCAGCCGACAAAAGAGAGTCTGAATACCGTTAATGGCAACCACGTCGTTCAGATGCGGGGCGAATACATCCCCATCATTTCCCTATTTGAGCTGTTCAACCTGAAAACCGAGATAACGACACCGGAAAAAGGGATTCTGATCTTGATCGATGTCGATGGTGAGAAGGCGGCCATTCTGGTTGATTCACTGCTGGATGAACTGCAGGTGGTCATCAAGAGCATAGAGGACAACTACCGCAAGGTGGAAGGCACCGCCGGGGCCACCATTCTCGGCGACGGCCGGGTTGCCATGATTCTTGATGTTCACTCACTGTTTGAGATGCGTAAAAAGTAAAAAGGAGCTAACCATATGGAATTCAAAAAGTTCAATGACTGGAAGATCCTCACAAAAATCCTGAGTATATCAATTACAACCATCGTGCTCCTGATTCTGGGGGTTATGTTCTACGTGCTCCCCTACATGGAAAAGCATCTGCTGGACGAGAAGATGTCGGCCACCGAGGGGGTCGTGGATACGGCGCAATCGCTGATTGAAAGCCACCTCCAAGAGGCGAAGGATGGGAAGATCTCCATCGAGGAGGCAAAGTCCCGGGCTTTGCAGGACATCAGGATCTTGCGCTATCACGGCAACGAATATTTCTGGGTTAACGACCTGGAACCGAAGATCCTGATGCATGGCGTCAAGCCGGAGCTGATTGGCAAAAATGCTGCTGACATCAAAGATCCCCACGGCATACAGATTTTCGTAGAATTTGCCAAGGTTGCCAAGGAAAAGGGTGCCGGTATCGTCAATTATCAGTGGGCAAAGCCGGGCGCTACGCTACCGGTTGACAAGATATCCTATGTAAAGCTGATCAAAGAGTGGGGCTGGGTCGTTGGCAGCGGCATCTACGTGGATGATGTCAAAAAAGAAGTGGCCACAATGCGCTGGCAGATTCTGGGTGCGACGCTTCTGCTGGCCCTGGTGGTCTTTGCCTTTGCCTGGCTGGTTGCCCGCAGGATCAAGGTGGCGCTCGACAAGGCGATCAGCGCCTCGGAGCGGATTGCAGCTGGTGATCTGACAGGAAAGATAGAGATCGACAGCCACGATGAAACCGGTCAACTCCTGGAATCGCTGTCAGAGATGAATGAAGGGCTGGCCCGGATTGTCGGCGAAGTGCGTAACGGCGCCGACTCGATTGCCACGGCCACCGAACAGATCTCGGCCGGCAACGCCGACCTCTCCCAGCGTACCGAAGAGCAGGCCTCGGCTCTGGAAGAGACCGCCTCCAGCATGGAAGAGTTGACCTCCACCGTCAAACAGAATGCCGACAATGCCCAGCAGGCCAATCAACTGGCGATCAGCGCCAGCAGCGTGGCGGTGAAAGGGGGCGATGTGATCAATCGGGTAGTAAGTACCATGAGCTCTATTTCGGATAGTTCTCGCAAGATCTCCGACATCATCGGCGTGATCGACGGGATTGCCTTCCAAACCAACATTTTGGCCCTGAATGCGGCAGTCGAGGCGGCCCGGGCCGGTGAGCAGGGGCGCGGCTTTGCGGTGGTGGCCGCCGAGGTGCGCAGCCTGGCCCAGCGCAGCGCGGCAGCAGCCAAGGAGATCAAGGGTCTCATCGAGGATTCGGTCGGCAAAGTTGAGATTGGCAGCAAACTGGTGGAAGAGGCCGGGCACACCACCCAGGAGATCGTCACCAGCATCAAGCGCGTGACCGACATCATGGCCGAGATCTCGGCCGCTTCGCTGGAGCAATCCAGCGGCATTGAGCAGGTCAACACCGCCATCACCCAGATGGATGATGTTACCCAGCAGAACGCCGCCCTGGTGGAGCAAGCCGCTGCTGCCGCTGAATCGCTCGAAGAGCAGGCCTTGCAACTGGTGCAGGTGGTGACCCGTTTCAAGCTGGAAAACTCCGCTGCCGCGCCTCAAAGGATAGTAGCGGACAAAACCATGCACAAGATCGCGGCTCCGCGCTCCAAAAGCTCTTCCAACAAGTCCCGGCAACTGGCCGCCCCCAGGAAGCAGAACAAGGCGGAAACACATGAACTTGTTGCATCGAAGTCCACGAATCCGGATGACGACTGGAAGGAATTTTAAGTTCCTTTGGTAGGCCAGCATGCCTGCTTAAAAACCTATAACAGCTTGTTTCCAGCTAACTATAAAAGGAGGTAGCGAAGATATGCAGACAGACCAGGAGAACACGGACAAAGGCGGTACGCAGGTCCCATCGGAATATCTTACCTTTACCCTGGGCAACGAGGGCTACGGAATTGATATTCTGAAAGTGCAGGAGATCCGGGGTTATGATGCCGTTACACACATAGCCAATGCCCCGGAGTTTATTAAAGGTGTCATCAATCTGCGCGGAGTGATCGTCCCGATCGTGGACATGCGCATCAAGTTCCATGTAGGTACGGCCGAATACAACGAATTTACCGTTGTAATCATCATTAACGTAATAGGGAAAGTGGTAGGGATGGTGGTGGACAGCGTATCCGATGTTGTGTCGTTAACGCCCGAGCAGATCAAGCCCGCCCCTGAGTTCGGTTCCGCTCTTGATACCGATTACATAACCGGTCTCGGCACGCTTAATGACCAGATGCTGATCCTGGTTGATATTGAACGCCTGATGGGTAGCCAGGAAATGCAGCTCATCGACTTGGCAGCCTAAAAATAATCATTAGACTAAGTCAACTCTATTCATAAGGAGAGAATGCTAATGCAATGGTTCTACAATCAAAAAATAGGAACGAAATTACTGTCCAGTTTTGTCCTGCTGGCGCTGATTGCCGGGGTGATCGGCTGGATCGGGATTGCGAATATTCGTAAGGCAGATAAAAACGGTACCCTGCTTTACAAAGAGGTAACGGTCCCGATTTCACAGTTAGGGGCAATCTCCACCGGCTTCCAAAGGGTGCGCGTCAACCTCGCCAAAATTCTGCTCGTGCATGATAAGGCGGAAAAGCAGAAATACAACGAAAAGATAAAAGAATTGAGTGCAGAGATTACCAAGAATATTGAACTGGTTGATAAGGCGCTAACAGGCCCTGAGGAGAAGAAACTTCTGAAGGAATTTGTAGACAGCCGTGGAGTGTATCGACCCATGCTTGTGAAGATCAACGATCTTTCCCAGGCAGGCAAGGATGAGGAGGCCCTGGTCCTTTACAATGGCGAAGCCGTAAAAGCTGCGATCGCAGAACAAGGTGCAATTGACACCTTGGTTGATTTCGAGGTCAAGCAGGCCAAATCCATCTCAGACCAGAATTCGCAAATGGCCAGCGCTGCGATCCGCTTTAACTTCATCCTGGCGATCGTCGGTGTGATTCTGGCCGTAGGTCTAGGTATCTTCATCACCCGAATCATCACCATCCCGCTTCGGGAGGCGGTGCGGGTGGCGCAACTCGTTGCCGATGGCGACCTGACCAGCCGTATTGATCCGAAGTATAACGATGAAACCGGACAACTGCTCCTGGCACTGAAAAACATGAACGGCAGCCTAGTCACTATCGTCGGCGACGTGCGGACCGGCGCCGACTCGATTGCCACGGCCACCGAACAGATCTCGGCCGGCAACGCCGACCTCTCCCAGCGCACCGAGGAGCAAGCCTCGGCTCTGGAAGAGACCGCCTCCAGCATGGAAGAGTTGACCTCCACCGTCAAACAGAATGCCGACAACGCCCAGCAGGCCAATCAACTGGCGATCAGCGCCAGCAGCGTGGCGGTGAAAGGGGGCGATGTGATCAGTCGGGTTGTAAGTACCATGAGCTCTATTTCGGATAGTTCTCGCAAAATCTCCGACATCATCGGCGTGATCGATGGGATTGCCTTCCAAACCAACATCCTTGCCCTGAATGCGGCAGTCGAGGCGGCCCGGGCCGGAGAACAGGGGCGCGGCTTTGCGGTGGTGGCCGCCGAGGTACGCAGCCTGGCCCAGCGCAGCGCGGCAGCAGCCAAGGAGATCAAGGGGCTGATCGAGGACTCGGTCGGCAAAGTTGAGATTGGCAGCAAACTGGTGGAAGAGGCCGGGCACACCACCCAGGAGATCGTCACCAGCATCAAGCGCGTGACCGACATTATGGCCGAGATCTCGGCCGCCTCGCTGGAGCAATCCAGCGGCATTGAGCAGGTCAACACCGCCATCACCCAGATGGACGATGTCACCCAACAGAATGCGGCGTTGGTCGAGCAAGCTGCTGCTGCTGCTGAATCGCTCGAAGAGCAGGCTATGCAGCTTGTACAGGTAGTCACCCGTTTCAAACTCGAAAACATTACCGCTCAGCCTCAAAGGATTGTAGCGGAAAGAACAGTGCACAAGCTCGAGGCGTCGCAGTCCAAAAAGTCTCTGAATAAGGCCCGGCAATTGTCCGCCCCGCAGAAGCAGAAAAAGGAGGAAACCTCTAAACTCGCAGCACCTAAATCAGTGGATACGGATGATGACTGGAAGGAATTTTAGGGATTTTTTTGATGTTCGATACGGGGAGTTGGAATGCAGGATGCGACCGATAAAAATAAACCGGAACCTCGGAAGCATAATTACAGTAAAGAACTGTTTCTCTTTACATTGACTGATGAGGAGTTTGCCCGGCTACGGACTTTGATCTATCGGGTCGCGGGCATCTCCCTGGCCCCCAGCAAAAAGGATCTTGTTTATAGTCGTCTGGCCCGCCGCCTCAGAGTGAGGCGGCTTAACTCGTTTGCCGAATACATTAAACTTCTGGAGAATGGCGATCAGGCGGAACGCGAAGAGTTCGTCAATGCCCTCACAACCAACCTGACCTCATTTTTTCGCGAGGCGCACCATTTTCCAATTCTTTCGAACCACCTGGCGAGTCTTCCCCCCAAACGTCCCGTCTCCATCTGGACCTGCGCGTCGTCCACCGGTGAAGAACCCTATTCCATAGCCATGACTGTTGTTGAGCACTTCAAGAGCTTTGACACGCCTGTAAAGATACTGGCCACGGACATCGATACAAATGTCCTTGAGAGGGCGCGACAGGGCATTTACCCCCTTGATCAATTGAAAAAGATTTCCCAAGTGCAATTAAAAAAATTTTTCCTGAAAGGGGAGGGAAAACAAGCAGGGTTTGCCAAGGTAAGGCCAGAACTCCAGAAAATGATCACGTTTAGACGAATTAATCTGCTAGACAGCCATTGGCCCATAAACGAAAGATTCGATACGATCTTCTGCCGAAATGTAATGATTTATTTTGATAAGCAGACCCAGTACACAATACTAAAGAAGGTAGCACCTTATCTACAACCTGACGGGCTGTTCTTTGCGGGACATTCCGAGAGCTTTCACCATGCCGTGGATCTGTTTCGTTTGTGCGGAAAAACGGTTTATTCGCCCAGAAACTGAAACATCGCTCTACGGCCTGTGAGATGAATCTCAAAAGGCTTTTTTGTAATGGAGAGACTAAGACCTAATGGAAGCAGGCCTGCACTTCTCAAAAAGGACTTATTTTGACCGCACTTTTAATGTCTTAACTGTCAAGATACTCCCCGGAGAATATCATGTTACTGACAAGGACATCATGATCTCTACGGTACTTGGATCGTGCGTTTCAATCTGTGTCTATGATCGCATAAATAGAGTTGGGGGCATGAACCATTTTATGCTGCCCGGGGACAAAGTGAAATTGGGAAGGATGGCAGATCCTACGGCCCGGTATGGTACCCATGCGATGAAACTTTTATTTGAACATTTCAGCAAACTGGGCGGCAAGCGTGAAAGCATGGAGGTAAAGGTATTCGGAGCCGGGAAGGTAATAGACGGAATGGGTGATATCGGCCGTCAGAACGCCGAGTTTGCATTGCAGTATCTGAAGACCAGGAACATCCGGATAGTGGCGGTGGATGTGGGTGATGTCTATCCGCGTAGGGTTTATTTCTCGTCCCATACCGGGCAGGCCTTTGTGAAAAAGATTAACAACCATATCGTATCATAGGAGAGGTTTTTGATAGGGGCTCAGACGCTATGTTCAATAAGACACAAAAGGTAACTCTTTCGGACATGATTATATGTCTCTCGCGTGTCATGGAGTGGATCAGCCCGACGATAGTCAGGCACCAGATGCGAACCGCCTACATTGCCCAAAACATTGCAAAAGAGCTGGGACTTTCTCTAGAACTACAATACCAGTTGGCTCTTGCTGGCATGCTGCATGATATCGGTGCTTTTTCCCTGAAAGAAAGGATCTATTTTGCAAATTACGATACCGATCCTGAACTGATTCAGATACATGCCGAGCTTGGCTACCAACTGCTTAAAAACTTTCATCCCTTTGATACAGTCGCGAAATTGATACGGCATCATCATTATCGATGGGAATATGGCAAAGAATTTTTAGAGAACGATACTTATTCGCACCATAGCCAGATCATACTTCTTGCGGGTATGGTTGATGCTTCTATTTGTGGAGAAAGGGAAATTTTAGGCCAGGTTTCTGACATCTGCGCCGCGATTAGGAAGGATGCAGGCTTTACTTTTGTCCCTGAGTTTGTAGAGGCCTTTACGAGAATCGCAGAACGAGAATACTTTTGGTTCAATCTTGAGTCGGCTTCTATTAACGAGACGGTTATCGACAGCTTGCGTCATTTCAATGTGGAATTGGACATCAGCGACTTGCTCGACTTGAGTAAAGTCTTTAGTCATCTTATTGACTTTCAGTGTCACTTCACGGCGAGCCATTCGAGCGGCGTCGCAGGAACAGCGGGTGCGCTGGCAAAACTTTACAGTTTCTCCGAAACCGGTTGCCAGATGATGAAGGTCGCCGGTTATCTCCATGACATAGGTAAACTCACCATCCCTCCTAAAATTTTGAACAAACCGGCAAAATTAACGGTAGAGGAATTCAATATCGTAAAAAAACACCCATTTTGCACGTATCGCGCATTGAACAATATAAGAGGCTTGGAGGAAATTAACACCTGGGCTTCATTTCATCACGAGCGGATCGATTCCCGCGGATATCCTTTCCGTTATGTCGGGTCGGAACTCCCGCTTGGTTCTCGCATCGTAGCGGTTGCGGATGTCTTCACTGCCCTCGCCGAGGACCGTCCCTATCGTAAGGGTATGCATATTAAGAATGTACAGGATCTTCTTCAGGAGATGGTCCAAAATCGTGGTCTTGACGGCGGCGTTGTAGCAATGCTGTTTAACAATTACCAGCGTATTGATGAATTAAGGTTGCTGGAACAAGCAGATTCTGCACGACTTTACAGTGAGTATTACGACTCGACCAAAGTGAAGCACCAGAGCAGCCATTATGCATTATAGTCCATCAGCATTTTGCCGGACATATTATTTGGGAAGGATATAAAAGTCGAATATGGCCATCAGAGTTCTTGTCATAGATGATTCAGCTCTCATTCGTAGTCTTTTGAGTGAGATTATCAATAAACAGGCCGATATGGAGGTGGTTGGTACCGCACCTGATCCGCTGGTGGCACGGGAAAAGATCAAGGAGCTCAATCCCGATGTCCTGACTCTGGACGTGGAGATGCCAAAGATGGACGGCCTGGTGTTTCTCGAGAAGCTGATGCGGCTGCGCCCCATGCCGGTTATCATGGTTTCGTCTCTAACTGAAAAAAGCTCGTCCATTACTTTGCAAGCATTGGAATTAGGTGCGATTGATTTCGTTACTAAACCCAAAATAGATATATGCAATGGCTTGAAGGAATACGCCGAGGAATTGACTGGAAAGATTAGATGTGCAGCCAAAGCAAGACTGCGCAGAACAAGTGCAACGAATCATGCTCACGGAAAGGTAGAGCTGAGAAATACGGCCGATGCTGTCCTACCTGCCGAGTCGACCTCATTTTCCACCACTGAAAAAGTTATTCTTGTGGGCGCATCAACCGGCGGTACCGAGGCCTTGAAGGCCTTTTTGGTCGGTATGCCACCAGACTGTCCGGCTATATTGATCACCCAGCATATGCCGGAAACCTTCACGAAAACCTTTGCTAAACGTTTGGACAGCCTTTGTAAAATCGCCGTAAAAGAAGCTGAACATGACGAACGGGTGCTTCCAGGCCATGCTTACTTGGCACCAGGTAATCGTCATTTGCTGCTAAAAAGAAGCGGTGCCAATTATGTGACAGAGCTTTCCGATGGGCCTGCTGTAAGTAGACACCGGCCATCAGTTGATGTGCTGTTCCGCTCGGCAGCCAACTGTGCCGGCAAAAACGCCATCGGGGTCATTATGACCGGCATGGGGGATGACGGCGCTGCCGGCATGCTGGAAATGCACCAGGCCGGTGCCTATACCCTGGCCCAGGACGAGCAGAGTTGCGTGGTATTCGGTATGCCCAAGGAAGCGATTGCAAGGGGTGGTGTAAATGAGATAGCTCCACTGCATGAACTATCAAGGCGGGTGTTCGTATGGCTGTCAGCCCAGGGTAAGCGCGGTTTCAGGGTTTAAATGAATCGTGTAGTAAAGACCATTTGTACTGCCATCTGTAGCAACGTGAGAGATTTAACTATGCGGACATCGACAAAATTGATTGTAATGAACAGCCTGATCACGCTCCTGATCGTCTTGGCCTTTGCCATGTTCGTGCTCAACCGTTTTTATGCGGTAGAACTGCGCGAAGAGCATAATAACCTGGAGAAGTGCATCCGGACCTTTTGGGCGGTTTTGGAAGACAAAGGTACTGAATTCAGGTTCTCTGATGGTCGGCTACTGGTTGGTGATCGCGCAATAAACGGCAATTTCGAAGCGCCTGACAAGGTGCAGGCGATCTTCGGCGGAGTCGCGACTGTCTTCATGGGCGACGAGCGAATATCCACCAACGTTCTGGATGATGAGGGCAAACGTGCCGTGGGCACACGACTCGTCGGCCCGGCCTATACCGCTATCTTCAAGGAAGGCAGGTCCTACCGCGGAGAAGCCCCTATCCTCGGCCATCCCTATCTGACCGCTTACGACCCGATCAGGGATAAAAACGGCGCCATTATCGGCGTCCTCTTTGTCGGCGTGAAAAAGAGTGCCTTCCAGGAACATTTCAAGGAAATCAAATCACCGATCATTGTCATGCTGGTGGTGCTGCTGACCAGCTTAGCCATCGTGACCTTTCTGCTGCTGAGAATAACCAGAAAGCTTGAGAGCGCGGAGGCCAACAATCTCAGTTTTCTCAGAACACTCATGGAGACCATCCCTTCTCCCATTTTTTATAAGGATGCAAAGGGAAGGTACCTCGGGTTTAATAAAGCCTATGAAACCTACGTGGGCATGACACAGGACCAGCTCATCGGCAAAACTCCTTCCGAATTATGGCCTCCGGACCTCGCTGAAAAATACCAGCAACAGGATCAGACGCTGTTTGAAAACCCAGGCACACAGATGTACGAAGGATCAATGGTAATTGCCGATGGTACGCGGCACGATGTCATCTTTCACAAGGCAACTTTCAGTTCAGAATATGGCGCGGTTGCGGGGTTGGTCGGAATCATACTGGACATAACCGAACGCAAGAGTGCCGAGGAGGAAACACAACGAGCCTATCAGCAACTCAACGATATCATAGAATTTCTTCCGGACGCCACCTTTGTCGTGGACAAAGATAAGCGGGTCATAGCCTGGAATCTGGCGGTTGAGAAGATGACCGGTTTCGGTAAGGAAGAAATGCTGGGAAAGGGCGATTATGCCTATGCGGTGCCATTTTACGGCGAGCCACGACCGATTCTGATCGATTTGCTCGACGAAGATGTGGAAAAAATGGAGCACACCTATCCGTTTATCAAGCGAGTCGGCCGGACGCTCTTTACGGAGATCTGTATTCCGGGGATGGACGGCAGGGAAAGTCGATGTCTCTGGGGGACGGCAGCACCTCTCTATGACAAGCGGGGCAAGCGAGTTGGCGGCATAGAGTCGATGCGAGATGTTACCGAATACAAGCTTGTTGAAGCTGAATTGCGCTTCCGGAATCTTCTGTTTTCAACTCAGCTTCAAGCCTCGATGGACGGGATACTGGCTGTTAATGAGAACGGGAAAATTGTTTCATGGAACAAACAGTTCATGGATATTTTTAAAATATCCAGTTCACTGCTTGATGCCGGAGATGACGGAACAGTCCTGAAGACGGTTACTGAACAGGCGGAAGACCCACAGGGATTCCTGGAAAGGGTGCGCCATATATACGCGCATCCGCAGGAGACCAGCAAGGATGAGGTTCTGCTGAAAAGCGGCCAAGTCATTGATCGGTATTCTGCTCCAATGGTCGATGAATTGGGACGTTATTACGGTAGGGTCTGGTACTTCCGTAATATCACCGAGGCAAGGACAGCCAAAGATGAGATCCAGAATGCCTATCAACAGGTGCTGGATATCATCGAGTTCCTCCCTGACGCCACCTTTGTTTTGGATAAGGAAAAGCGGGTGATTGCCTGGAACAGGTCCATGGAGGAGATGACCGGCGTAACCAAGGAGGAAATGCTAGGAAAAGGGGATCATGCCTATGCAGAACCGTTCTATGGTGTTCGTCGCCCGACCTTGATTGACATGATTGGCAAGGATGATGACGAACTAAGAGCTAACTACGACTATGTTCAAAAAAATGGGCGGACGATTTTCGCTCAGGTCACTCTACCTCCGTTGGGTAAACATGATACCCGGTTTGTTTCGAGCACCGCCTCGCCGCTGTTCGACAAACATGGTGATCAGGTCGGCAGCATCCAATCAATACGTGACCTGACCGAGAACCGACGCGAATATATTGAAAAATCCAGGCTCAAGGCCGAGCTGCATCATTCGCAGATGATGCAGTCGGTCATGGTCCAACTTGGTCATGACCTGAAAACGCCACTTACCCCGCTGATCACGCTTTTACCCATCATCATAGAAAGGCTCGCTGATCCACAACTGAAGCGGATGGTTGATATCTGTTGCGAGAATGCTCATCAGCTCAATGAGCTGACCGACAAGGCGTTAACTTTTGCCACTTTGACTTCCACGCCTGCCTCGGCGGAGCGGGAGGACATTGCCCTTGCCCCTGCACTGGAGGTACTTCTTGCAAACCGATTCGGGGAGGTCTCCTGTGAGAATGCCATTGCCCCTGATATTGTTGTTCAGGCAGAACGAAATCAACTCAACGAGCTTTTGGTCAACCTGATTTCAAATGCCGCTCGCTATTCAACAGCACAGGGTGTTGTGCGGATAACAGCCGAACAGACTTTGACCTCCGTCACAGTAGCAGTGCGAGATGATGGTATCGGGCTTGCTCCCCAACACCTGGAGCGCATATTTGATGAGTTCTTTAAAGTCGATGAATCGCGGCACGACCTTGCTAATTTGGGACTTGGTCTCTCTGTATGCAAGCGGATCGTGCTCAATCACCAGGGTAAAATTTGGGCGGAAAGCCCTGGAATAGGGCAAGGGACAACCATATTGTTTACCCTGCCGCTCAATACGATTGAATAATCTATATGACCCAAGGAGCCAGCAACTTATGGATAATAGAGTGATGATAGTCGATGATAATGAATTCATCAGGGAATCTGTTGAAATTCTTTTCCAGACCGAAGGTATTCGGATTGTAACCGCTGAAGGTGGAAACAAATGCCTGGATCACCTGGAGGCTGGGTTCAGGGGAGTACTCATCATGGATGTCATGATGCCGCAATTAGATGGATGGGACACCATTCGCCAGATAGTGGCGAGAGGGCTCTACGATGGCAACATCATCCTGATGCTCACTGCAAAACGCGAGCCCGACGACAATATGGCCGGGATCCAGCAATATGTTACCGATTATGTAACTAAGCCTTTCAACCCGTTTGAGCTGCTTGATATGGTCAAGTATTACGCGACACTTCTCAATGATAGCGAGCATTACCATGATTCCCCATAATATCGTTATCATTGGTGTGTCAACGGGAGGACCAATAGCTCTCCGGCGTTTATTTGCTGACCTGCCCCCGCTGAACGCAGCTATTATCGTTGTACTGCACATTCCCCAGGGCATGGACTATCGAATTGCCAAAGGGCTTGACGCTGTGTCCTCCATGCCGGTGGCCTTGGCTGTAAATGGTGAATATCTTCGGGCAGGGCACGTTTACATAGCCCCTGGAGGGTATCATCTCATGCTTGAAGGAAACCACAGGATTGTTATGGTCGAAGGGGAGAGGGTCAATTTTGTCCAGCCATCCGTCGATCTGGCAATGAAGTCCATTAGCAGACCTCTTAAAGGTAAGATCGTCGGTGTCGTCCTGACTGGAATGGGCAAGGATGGTGCAGAAGGAATTCAGCATATCAAGGCCATCGGGGGAATTACAATGGCCCAGGATCAAGATTCGTGCGCCATCTTCGGGATGCCAAAGGCCGCAGCAGAAACTGGTGTCGTTGATTTTGTTCTTTCACCGGAAAAAATGGGAAAAAAACTGGCTTCAATATTGAGTTGAAGCGTGTGTACAGTCCATAGGAGAAAACATGCAGCACTTGGCACAATGGCGGGAGAGGATTTTGCCCTTAATCGAAACGCTTAAAAAGGCAGGTGGAACCACCGAGGATGAATTCCTGCAGATCGGTGCTCGCCTGCAAGAATTTTACATAAAATCAGAGCAATGTTCCCGGTTGGCCAATCAACTGGTGGGGCTGTTAGGTGATGATGAGTATCATGTTTTGATCGGAGCGCTGCAGCGCATGATTGATGAAATGGATGAATATCTGCTTGCAGCACGGACTAGAAGCAACGAAAGCCGTGAAACCCTGGGGCGAGTTCTGGAGCTTCTTCATGCTGCCTCGCAACCGCTGGAAGGTTTCCAGAACATGCAGAAAACCCTGCGGATGCTGGGAATTTCTACTAAGATCGAGAGTGCACGGCTGGGCGAGTTGGGTAGTGGGTTCACAATCCTGGCAGCGGATGTGGAGAGGCTCTCCTGTCAGGTAAATGAAAAGACAGGCTGCATAGTTGTACAGCTAAAGGAACTCGATAATTTGATTGTACAGAATCTGCAGGGTCTCAAAACCAATGAGTTGCTGCAGGACGCTGAGATTAGCGCCATGCTCGCGATTGCTATGACAAGTTTCCAGGGACTCACGGATTTAAATAATCGCTGTTCCCACAGCGGAGAAGTGGCCGGTCGCGTGGCCGGTGAGGTGGCCGCTTCGATCAGTGAGGTGGTTTCTTCGGTGCAGACCCACGATAGTGTGCGGCAGCAACTGGAGCATGCCACTGAAGCGCTTGGCAGGCTTGTTGAGGAAATCGGAACTGCGGCTGGGACTGGCGATAGTGATGAAACAATTCGCGGGCTTGTATCCAAATCAGGAGATATCTGTGAGCTGCAGGTGGCACAGGTCCGCTATGCAGGCAGGGACTTGTACAATGCCGTTGTGACGATCATCAAGAACCTGAATGCCATCGGGGCTAAGCAGTCTCTGTTTTTAAATGAGATCACGACTGCCACCGGTGCCGGTGGCACCTCAGGTGATTCTCATTTCTCTAATTTACGCAAAGGGTTAGGTGGGGCCGGGGCAGCGTTAGGCAATTGTGCCGGGTCAGACCAGAAGCTTTTTGTAACGTTGTTGAAGGTGGCTGAGACCACCGCCGGAATTTCCAGTTTTGTCGGTGCCATCGAAGAGATCGGTGCGGAAATTAACCTGCTGGCACTTAATGCTCAAATCAAGGCTGCCCATACCGGTAAGGATGGTGCGGCACTCGGAATTTTGGCCGAAGCAATCAAACGGCTTGCTCTAGAGGCGGTTACACAGGCCGACGCTATGTCACATTCGCTCTCTTCCATCAATTCTGCAACTGAAACCCTTGTCACAAAAGCTCGCGGCGAGCTAACGTCATTGGGTGAACGGGTGCGAGGAATGGATGGGAAAGTAGATGAGATCGTATCCTCTCTGGAATGCCTGAATCAATCCACCAGCGCATTACTTGTCAACCTGATCGATAATGTACAAAACCTTAACGGAGATATCAATCAGTCTACATCCAGCATAAAGGTACACGACACGATAGAAGAACTTACAAGCCAGGTTACTGCGGGACTAGATGAGATAGTGACCCAGGCGCGAGCAAGGGTGCCGGCCAGCACTGAATTTTTTGAAGATCTGCAGCACATGACCTCTCGATATACCATGCAGAGTGAGCGAAGGATTCATGATGAAATTGCCCGTACCAAGAAAGGGCAGACTGAGATCGGTATTGTGCCGACTCTGGTTCTCGCGGAATCCCATTGTGAATCGGAGTTTGGGGACAATGTAGACTTGTTCTGACAGACCCACATCGATGTAAGTTCAGCCCACGGGCTGACCTGTTGAAAATTAAAAGGACTGACTTATATTGCCGGTTAAGAGGAGCAGAGCAATGTCAAAGACTATTATGACCGCCGATGATTCGGCCAGCGTACGCCAAATGGTGGCCTTTACCCTCAAGCAAAACGGCTATGATGTAATAGAGGCGGTGGATGGCCGCGATGCTCTTACCAAGCTAAACACCCAAAAAGTGGATATGCTCATTACCGATTTAAACATGCCCAATTTGGATGGCATCGGACTAATCAAGGGAGTGCGAAGTGGCTCGCTCAACAGGCTCATTCCGATTGTAATGCTAACTACCGAGTCCCAAGATACTAGAAAGATGGAGGGCAAGGCCGCCGGCGCTACTGGTTGGATCATCAAACCTTTCAAGCCGGAGCAATTGATTGCAGTTGTGAAAAAAGTGTTAGGCTAATCAGTATTTTTTTAAAGAGTTGTTACCAGCAACCGATAAGGCTGACAGTGTTGTTTAGTGCTGTCGAGGATATCAAAACAAAAGGGGCCTGCTGCAAGGCCCCTTTTTGCTTTTTGGTGCAAGAAGTTACACCCGCTCATCAGGCAGCAGCAGGGCATGAACCCGCCCGACCTGACCATCCTCCAGCCTGACCTTGATTCCTCGCGAGTGAAAAGGTGCGCTGGTGAGGATATCGCGGACGATTCCTTTGGTAAGCTTGCCGGTGCGCTGGTCCTGTTTCAGAATAATAGCGGCCGCCAAGCCGGGAAAGATATCTTTTCTGTGCTGTCCATTCATTAGTGTACTCGCCAGCCTACAGCATCTTGCGCAGATATTGACCGGTAAAGGATTTGGTGACCTTGGCCACTTGCTCGGGTGTGCCGAAAGCTACGATCTCACCGCCGCGATCACCCCCCTCTGGGCCTAAATCGATAATCCAGTCAGCGGTCTTGATTACGTCCAGATTATGCTCGATGATCACGATCGTATTGCCGGTCTCTACCAGGCGCTGCAGCACCTCCAGCAGTTTGCGGATATCCTCGAAATGCAGGCCGGTGGTCGGTTCGTCAAGGATGTAGATGGTCCGGCCGGTGGCTCGTTTGGAGAGTTCCTTGGCCAGTTTAACCCGCTGGGCCTCACCGCCGGATAATGTGGTGGCGGATTGTCCCAGGGTGATATAACCGAGCCCGACCTCTTCCAGGGTTTGCAGCTTGTTTTTGATGCGTGGGATGGCCCCCATGAATTCCAGGGTCTGGGATACGGTCATGTCCAGCACCTGGGCGATTGATTTTCCCTTGTAGAGCACCTCCAGGGTCTCGCGATTGTAGCGGGCCCCCTTGCAAACCTCGCATTCCACGTACACATCCGGCAGAAAGTGCATCTCGATCTTGATGATGCCGTCACCGGAGCAGGCCTCGCAGCGCCCCCCCTTGACATTGAACGAGTAACGCCCCGGTTTGTACCCGCGCAGCTTGGACTCCGGCAGGTTTGAAAACAGGTCGCGGATATCTCCGAATACACCGGTATAGGTGGCCGGGTTGCTGCGCGGGGTGCGGCCGATCGGGGATTGATCAATATTGATGACCTTGTCCAGATATTCCAGCCCCTTGACCCCTTTAATCGCCCCGGCCTTTTCCCGACTGCGGTAGAGTCGCTGGGAGAGCACCTTGTGCAGCGTGTCAATCACCAGGGTCGATTTTCCGGAACCGGAGACGCCGGTTACGCAGGTCAGGACCCCCAGCGGGATCTCGACGTTGACCGACTTGAGGTTGTTTTCCGATGCACCCAGGAGATGCAGGTGACGCGATGCTTTGCGTCGCTTGGCAGGCAGCGGTATGGTCAGGTCGCCGGACAGGTATCTGCCGGTCAAGGAAGCGGGATTTTTCAGGATCTCTTCAGGGGTTCCCTGAGCAACCACCTCGCCACCATGCACTCCGGCTCCCGGTCCCATATCAATAACATGGTCGGATTCCATGATGGTGTCCTCGTCATGCTCCACCACCAGTACGGTATTGCCCAGGTCGCGTAGCCGCTTCAATGTGTCCAGCAGGCGGGCATTGTCACGCTGGTGCAGGCCGATGGAAGGCTCGTCCAGGATGTACAGCACCCCGACCAGGCTGGACCCGATCTGGGTCGCCAGTCGGATGCGCTGGCCCTCGCCGCCGGAGAGGGTGCCGGAAGTCCGGTCGAGTGACAGGTAATCAAGGCCGACATTGACCAGGAATGACAACCTCTCCCTGATCTCCTTGAGGATGCGGCGGCCGATCTCGCGTTCCTTTTCGGTCAGCTCCAGCTCTTCGAAAAAACGCAGGCCATCGCGGATCGAAAAGGCGGTTAAATCACAAATTGTGCGACCGGCCACCAATACGTGCAGCGCCTCTGGTCTCAGCCGGGCCCCCTTGCATGTAGGGCAGGGCATGATATTCATGTACTTTTCCAGGTCTTCGCGGGTGGCTTCGGATTCGGTCTCGCGCCAGCGGCGCTCAAGATTGTTCAGGACCCCTTCAAATTCCTTTTGGTAGGTGTGGCGCCGGCCGGCATCCTCTTCCCACCAGAATTCGATCTTTTGCCCTTTGGAGCCATTCAGGATCACATCACGCACATCCTGAGGCAGCTTTTTGAAGGGGGTGCGGATATCGAATTTATATGCCTTGGCCAGCGCATCCAGGATCAGGTGGAACCAACCGGAGAGCCGCTTTTCCCAAGGGGCAATCGCGCCTTCCCTGAGCGATAGCTCCGGGTTGGGGATGACCAGGTCGGCATCGAAATACATGCGTGTACCCAGGCCGGTGCAGTCGGGACAGGCGCCGTGGGGATTGTTGAACGAAAACAGCCGCGGGGTGATCTCCTGGTAAGAGACACCACAGTCGACACAGGCCAGTTTCTGGGAGAATATCAGGGTCTGTAGGGGCGCTGCTTGCCGCGCCCGCTGGTCGGGCGGAGAAAACGCGGGCGGAGCAAGCGCCGCCCCTACGGATGCTTTCGCTTCCGGCAGTACCGCCTCCACCTTCACTACTCCTTCGGCGTGGGTCAGGGCGGTCTCCAGTGAATCGGCCAAGCGGCGCTGGACGCCTTCCTTGGCCACTATGCGGTCGACCACTATGTCAATGTCGTGTTTTTTCTTTTTGTCCAGCTCGATCTCATCAGCCAATTCAAATGGTTTACGATCGATGACGACCCGTGTAAAACCTTCCTTGCGCAGTAGGGCCAGCTCCTTTTTGTATTCACCCTTCCGGCCGCGGATCATGGGGGCGAGCAGGGTCAGCCTGGTCCCTTCAGGGAGCGCCATGATCTGGTCAACCATTTGCGACACAGTCTGAGAGGTGATCTCCTTGCCGCACGAGGTGCAGTGGGGATGGCCGATACGAGCAAACAAAAGCCGCAGGTAATCGTAGATCTCGGTCACGGTGCCAACGGTTGAACGGGGGTTCTTGCTGGTGGTTTTCTGCTCAATCGATATGGCTGGGGAGAGTCCTTCGATCGACTCCACATCCGGTTTTTCCATCTGCTCCAGGAATTGCCGGGCATAGGCGGACAACGATTCAACATAGCGTCGCTGCCCTTCGGCATAGATAGTGTCGAAGGCCAGGGTTGATTTGCCGGAACCGGAGATGCCGGTAATTACTACCAGTTGATCCCGCGGGATCTCAACGTCGATACATTTCAGGTTGTGTTCGCAGGCGCCCTTGATGAAGATGCTGTTTCGAGACATTTATCGTTAACTCGCTAGAAAGAGATAAATTTTGCTTACAATTATTAGCTACTATAACACAGTCTGTGTGAATAAGACCATCCGGTGGCCGGACGGATTTCCGGGCGGCTTGAGGCAAACGCGCCAGAGATCAACAAGAGATCATTTTACTAACATTTGAAACGAATCAGGGTCTTATGCCATCGCGGAGCAGGAGGGAGAAATCTTTGGTGCGTACCGGGCGGCTGAACAGGTAGCCCTGCATCTCGACGCAGTTGTGAAAGGAGAGAAATTCCATCTGCGGGCGAGTCTCGACGCCTTCGGCAATGACATTCAGCTTGAGGGTGTGGGCCATGGTAATGATGATCTCGGCAATGGCCGCGTCATCAGGATTGGTGATGATATCGCGCACAAAGGAACGGTCGATCTTGAGTCGGCTGATCGGGAAGTGTTTGAGATAGCTTAGGGAGGAATAACCAGTGCCAAAGTCGTCAATAGCCAGCGTGATGCCCATCTCTTTGAGCTTGCGCAGCATGCCGATGTTTTGCTCGGCGTTTTTCATGATAGCGCTCTCGGTAATCTCGATCTCCAGCCATTGCGGATCCAGGCCGGTCTCCATCAGAATGGCCCGGATGGTTTCATCCAGGTTCTGCTGGTCAAACTGTTTTACCGACAGGTTAACCGCCACCCGCACATGTGGCAGACCCTCATCCTGCCAGGCTTTGGTCTGGCGACAGGCGGTCCGAAGCACCCATTCACCGATCGGGATGATAAAGCCGGTCTCCTCAGCCAGATAGATAAACCTGTCCGGGGCTAGCAGCCCCATATCGGGATGCTGCCAGCGCAGCAGCGCCTCCATGCCAACAATTCGACCGGAACGAACATCCACCTGCGGCTGGTAGACCAGGAAGAATTCCTCGCGCTCCAGCGCCTTACGCATGGATGTCTCCAGCAGCATCCGTTCCAGGACCTTGATATTCATTTCTCTGGAGAAAAACTGGAAGTTATTGCGATCGAGCTCTTTGGCCTGATACATGGCCAGGTCGGCATGTTTCAGCAGGGTATGACTGTCATCCCCATTCATCGGGTAGACGGCAATGCCGATACTGACGGTGGTGTAGATTTCATGTCCATCGATATAAATCGGTTCCGAGATGATGGTGAGGATCTTTTTGGCTACAGTGGTGATCCCCTCCTCGTTCATAATGTTACTGAGGATGATTACAAACTCGTCCCCCCCCAGGCGGGCCAGGGTGTCGCTGTCGCGGATGCAGGCCGCCAGGCGCTTGGCAACGGTCATGAGCAGCTTGTCACCGGCCCGATGACCAAGCGTATCGTTAATCCCCTTGAAGCGATCCAGATCCAGTATAAGAATGCCCACCAGATGCTGATCCCGGACCGCCTGGGCAATCGCCAGCTTGAGGCGGTCATGCAGAAGGTTGCGGTTAGGCAGACCGGTAAGGGTGTCATAATTGATCAGCTGCTGAATTTCGGTTTCGGCCTTGATGCGGGCGGTGATATCGAGGGTCGTACCCGAGATGAGCTGAGGTTCCCCATCTTCCCCGCATTCGACCTCGCCCTGGCTGTTGACCACAATCTCCCCGCCGGTATGAGAATTTATGCGATAGGTTATGTTGAAAGGCTGCGAGCTTTTGGCCGAGTTGAAAAGAGCCCTGCGAAAGGTGGGACGATCATCCGGGCTGACCAGGCCCATGACCCAATCGATGCTGATTGTTTCAGGCATGCCGGGAGTGAGTCCAAAGATGCGGTAGAGCTCATCCGACCAATAGATATTACCGGTCTGGATGTCCCATTCCCAACTCCCCATGCGGGCAATCTTCTGGGCTCGTGCCAGGCGTGACTCGCTCTGGCGAAGTGAAAGTTCGGCGTTTTCCAGTCTCCCGCGGATCTCGGTTTCATGGAGCGCCCTGGAAACCACGCTGTTAAGGCGGTCCAGAAAGGAAGTATCCTTGAGCAAGTAATCACAGGCGCCGGTTTTCATCATCTGCACAGCCAGGTTGGAATCGTCCCTGCCGGTTACCATGATAAAGGGGGGCACCTGCTTCTGTACCCCGAGGTGCTCAATAAAGGCCGCGCCGGTCATGTCGGGGAGGGTGTAGTCAAGGATGATCAGACTGGGGGTATTGGTTTCAAGCCAGGTGAGAGCCATCTGGCCGTTGCTGGCGCAATGGCTGACAAAGCCCTCTTCCTCAAGGGTCGCCGCCATAAGATCCGCAAAGCCGGCGTCGTCCTCAATGATCAGGATCTGGGCAGGTATCGATATTTTTTTCTGACTGGCGGTCACGGGCGTTAGTTCACCTGATCAGGAGATTCAATCTGGGTGCCTCTTTCAGGTTAAGCATAAACCTACTACTTTTTCAGTCGCCAGCCTTCCTTGTTTACCTGCGGCACACGAGCAATGGCCAGGGAGTCTGGCGGCACATCGCAGGTAACGGTTGTGCCGGCCGCTACCAGGGAATTACGGCCTACAGTGACCGGTGCCACCAACTGCACATCACTGCCAATAAAGACCTTATCACCGATAACGGTGCGGTGTTTGTGGACACCGTCGTAGTTGCAGGTAATGGTACCGCAGCCGATATTAACATCGCTGCCGATTTCGGCATCGCCCAAATAAGTCAGGTGCGAGGCTTTGGAGCCTTCGCCCAGGACCGCTTTTTTGGTCTCCACAAAATTGCCGATTTTGACATGGGGATGCAGGATTGTGCCGGGACGCAAGTGGGCCATGGGCCCAACCGCTACTTCGCGATGCAATTCGGCATCTTCCAGGACCGATCCGGCCTTGATGTGGCATTCGTCGCCGATGCGGCAGCCGTAGATGCTGACACTGTGTTCGATTTCGCAACCGCTGCCGATAATGGTCTGGCCGGCTAAATGGCAGTTGGGATGAATAACCGTGTCGCCCCCGATGCTGATTCCAAAGTCAATATAAGTTTGTTCGGGATCGATGATGGTGACCCCTGACAGCATGTGATCGCGATTGATCCGCCGCCGCAGGATCTGTGCAGCCTCGGCCAGTTGAACACGATCATTGATCCCCATGATTTCATCGCTGTCGTTGGTTGACATGGCCAGGCACACCAACCCCTGCTGTACCGCCATGGCTATCAAATCGGTCAGATAAAACTCGTTCTGCGCGTTCTTGCTGCTGATGTTACTGATATTTTTGAATAAGAAGTCGGCCTCGATGCAGTAGATGCCGCTGTTGATCTCGCGGATCAACTGTTGCTCGGCAGTAGCGTCTTTTTGCTCGATAATGCGTTGCACCCCGCCGTCATTGCTGCGTAAAACGCGACCATAGCCGAAGGGATCGGGCATCTTGGCGGTGAGAACGGTAACAATGGCGGAATTCTCGCGGTGGAAACGAAGCAGGCTGGTGAGCGTGTCGGCCTGCAATAGAGGCGTGTCCCCGCATAAGATCAGGATCGTGCCGCTAAAACCGGTTAATGCTTCTTTCGCGCAGGCCACGGCGTGGCCGGTCCCCAATTGCTCTTCCTGCAGGGCAATTCGGACATCAGCCTGATCCTGAAAAACGGTTTGAACAGCCGCTGCTTGATGTCCTACCACCAGGACAATCGGTGCTGCTCCGGCGTTGCGTGCAGCTTCAACCGGCCAGGCAATCATCGGCCGGCCGGCCAGCGGATGAAGCACCTTGACCAGCCTGGATTTCATGCGAGTTCCCTTGCCGGCGGCCAGTATTACTGCTGCAACATTTTCCATCTTTGTCCTGCTCCCGTTCGTTTCTAATGCTATCAGACAGGTTATGCAGTGAGTTTCCAGTATAAACTGTGAATTAAAGCCTGTAGTTTATTCGATGACGTTTCTTGCGTCAAGAAATTAGAAAGGTATTAAGGCTTTACACGCCAGATATTTGGTTATATCCTCATCAAATGCGCTTTTAAGCGGGCATCCTTCTTCCTTACAGGAGTTTTTGTGGCACTGGTTGAAGATCTGGCACAACTTGAACGTATGCTGGGGGATCTTGTAACCCGGTATGAGCAGTATTTCATCGGTCTTGAAAAACGCGAGCCGATTCAATTGCTGGCTGATGTCGAAAAACTCGTTCGCCGCCACGCCGGGACGCCTATCAACAACACCATGTACAAGCACAGGTTCAACGCCCAGGTCGCCCGTTTGAACACCTATCGTGAGCATTGGAATCGCATCCTGCGTCTGATCGAGGACGGCAAATACTCGCGGGACCGTTTTATCCGTGATTTGCGGCAACGCCAGCATGGTTGTCTGGGCCGAGTAAGGAGCGACGAAGATGCTGTCAAGCCGTCCCGGGAAGCCGAACTGGACCGGGTGTATCAGGAGTTGCGTGAGGCACGGCGCTCCTGCCACCTGCCCGTGGACAAGTTAACCCGCGAAATGGTAGCCGCCACCCTGCAAAAACACAAACCAGCTTTGGTAGCACGATTGGGTACCGATGATCTGACTTACCGAGTGGTGATCGAGAACGGTAAACCCAAGATCAAGGCCAGCCTGCGGAAAGAGACCTGAGGATATTTTCTCAGGCAGCACAATAAAAGGTATACAAAAAAGCCTTACATGATCTCACCTGATGAAACACTCCTGATGACAGCTCACCCCTCCCGAATTGCCGATATTCTGGTCGCACTTGAACGAGGCGACAAACGGGTTTCAGTGCCTGGATTTAAGGGCTCTTCGCCAGCCTTTTTAGTGGCCGAACTGCTTCGGCGGCAACCCGGGAAACTTTTGGTTCTGACTGCCGACCAGGAGGGGGCCGAGGAATTTTTCCGCGAACTGGGATTTTACGGTGGTGGAGAGATCTCCGGGCTGCTGTTTCCGGCTTGGGACGGGGCTCCTTTTTCAGCGGTTTCCCCCCATGCCGACATATCCGGAGCCCGACTGGATACCCTGTTCAGGTTACAGAACCGGCTGGCGCAGGTGGTGATCCTGCCGGCGGCGGCCGCGCTCCAGCGTGTGCTTCCGGCCAGCACGTTTAATGAGGCCTCGGCCTATCTGGTGGCTGGCGAGGAATTCGAGCGTGATGAGTTGTTGGCCCGCCTGATCCGGATGGGCTATGCCAATGTGCCACTGGTCGAGGATCGCGGCAGCTTTGCAGTGCGGGGCGGCATCCTGGATATCTTTCCCCCCAACCTGGCGGCGCCGGTTAGGATCGAGTTCTTCGGAGATACCGTCGAGACTATCCGCTCCTTTGATCCGCTTACCCAGCGTTCACTGCAAGCGCTGGATGAACTGGTGCTGCTCCCTTCCCGGGAGATCCTTCTGACCGACGCGGTTGTGAAGGATATTGGCCCGCGCTTAAAGACACTCTGCGATGATCTGGACATCCCGGCCGACCGGCGGCGCCAGATCCTGAGCGATTTGCAGAATGCAGTATATTTTCAGGGCATCGAGTTCCTCCAGCCTTTACTGCATCCGGATCTTGCCACTATCTTCGATTATGCCCCAGGAGCGCCTCTGGTGTTGATCGATCCCGAGGCGATCCGCGCCGCGCTGGAAAGTTTTGAAGAAGAAATCGCCAAAGGTGAGGAAAAGGCGCGCGCTGCCGGCCTGCCGCATGTGCCTGCCAACCAGCTGTTTCTCGACCGTAGCGCCTTTGAAGGTGTTCTGGCTGCCAGTAGTCGCCTGGAGTTGTCCGGGCTAAGTCTGGATGGTGATGGAGGCACGTCCATTAGCATCCCCTGCCAAGATAACAGCGATCTGAAGGTAACGGTCTCGAAAGAAACCAGCCACGCCCTGGCTCCGCTCTCCAATACCTTGCAGCAGTGGCTTGAGCAGGCTTTCCAGGTGGTGATTGCCTGCCATCAGCAGCCCCAGGCCGAGCGGCTGAAAGAGTTGTTGGACCCTTACGGCATCCGCTGCACGATCAGTGAGAGTAGCTTTCCCGAGATAGTGGGCGCACCGCTCCCCCCTCCCGGCCTCCCCCCGCTGGGGGGAGGGGTTGTGCTCCCTCCTCCAGCGGAGGAGGGTTGGGGAGGGGGTAACGTTACCCTGCTGCTTGGCGACATATCGCGCGGTTTCCGTCTACCTGTCTCGCATTTGGCGGTCATTGCTGAAGAGGAGTTATTCGGTAAAAGGGTTCGCCGCCGGGGGCTCTCGGAGGTGCGTAAGAAACAGATCCTCTCCTCCCTGGCCGAGCTCAAGCCGGGCGATCACATGGTGCATGTCGACCACGGCATCGGGCTCTATCGTGGTCTACAGCACATCAGCGTGGGGGGGGCGGCCGGGGATTTCCTGCTCCTGGAATACGCCGGCAGCGACAAGCTTTACCTGCCGGTGGACCGGTTGGGGCTGGTGCAGCGTTATGTCGGGCCGGAGGGGAGCTCACCCGGACTCGATAAACTGGGGGGCGTTTCCTGGGAAAAATCCAAGGGCAAGGCCAAAAAGGCCATCGAGGAACTGGCCGGCGAACTGCTGGAGATCTATGCCCAGCGCCAGATTCGCGAGGGTTTTGCCTTTTCGCCGCCGGACGAGATGTACCGCGAGTTTGAAGCATCCTTTGCCTGGGAGGAGACCCCTGACCAACTCTCGGCCATTAACGATGTCCTGGCTGACATGCAACACACCCGGCCCATGGACCGGCTGGTGTGCGGCGATGTTGGCTACGGCAAGACCGAAGTGGCACTGCGGGGGGCTGTCAAGGCGGCCCTGGATGGCAAGCAGGTCGGGATACTGGTGCCGACCACCATCCTGGCTCAGCAGCACTACGAGACTTTTCACGAGCGCCTGAAAGACTATCCGGTGACAGTCGAGGTCATCTCCCGTTTCCGCACCGCCAAGGAGCAGAAGGCCACCCTGGAGCGTTTGAAAAAGGGTGATACCGACATTATCATCGGCACCCACCGCCTGCTGCAAAAGGATGTGGCTTTCAAGGATCTGGGGCTTTTGATAATCGATGAGGAACAGCGCTTTGGAGTCAAGGACAAGGAACGGCTGAAGGCGTTTCGGGCCATGGTGGATGTCATGACCCTGTCCGCCACGCCGATCCCGCGCACCCTGTACATGTCGATGATGGGCATCCGCGACCTGTCGATCATCGATACCCCGCCGGTCGACCGTCTGGCGGTCAAGACCTTTGTCTCCCGTTTTTCCGAGGAGCTGATCCGCGAGGCGGTCATGCGCGAGCTGCGCCGTGGCGGCCAGGTCTTTTTTGTCCATAACCGGGTTACCAGCATCAATAAACGAGCCGAACAGATCGCCGGCATCGTGCCGGAAGCCAGGATCGCGGTCGGGCATGGCCAGATGGGGGAACACGAGTTGGAGAAGGTCATGTTGGGCTTCATGCACGGCGAGACCAATCTGCTGATCTGCACCACCATCATTGAATCCGGCCTGGACATCCCCAACGCCAACACCCTGATCGTTGACCGCGCCGACCACTTCGGGCTTTCCCAACTCTACCAGTTGCGTGGCCGGGTAGGGCGCTCCAGCCAACGCGGCTATGCTTATCTGCTGATTTCCGGCGAAAGCTCGATCTCCACTGACGCCCGCGAAAGACTCAAGATCATTCAGGACATCTCTGAGCTGGGAGCCGGTTTCCGCATCGCCACTCATGATATGGAGATCCGCGGGGCCGGCGATATGCTGGGCAGCCGCCAGTCCGGTACAGTGACCGAAATCGGCTTTGAGCTATATAATCAGATGCTGGAGGAGACCATCTGTCGGTTACGTGGCGAAGAGATGGTCGAAAAGGTCGAGCCGGAGATCAACCTCAAGGTGCCGGCCTTTATCCCTGAGGCTTATGTCAAGGATACCGGCCAGCGGCTGGTGATCTACAAGAAGCTGACCCAGGCCGAAAACGAAGAGGATGTGCTTGATGTCCAAAATGAGGTGGCTGACCGCTTCGGCAAGTATCCGCTGGCAACCGCCTACCTGTTCGAGGTCATGAAGCTGCGCATCCTGCTGAAAAGGCTGCTGGTGCGGCAGATCGATTATGACGGTAAGAACATCGTCATCTCCTTCCACCCGCGCACACCGGCTTCGCCCGATACAATCATTTCAATGATGCGCAGCGATCCGAAAAAATACCAGTTCACCCCCGATTACCGCCTGACCTGTGTGGTGGGCGGCTCTGCCTTCGAGGATATCATTGACACAGCCAGAAAGGTGCTGCTGCGAATCATGCCTGGCGGGTGATTCTGGTACAGACACCTGATTCAACATTGTAGTTTAGCCACTCTTCGGTAGAATTTTACAATCACCTACCAAGGAGCACGCATGGCTGTCATCCAGCTGCAGGTACAAACCTATTCCGGCTACCAGGCTGATGAGCGTCCAACCTCATTTGTGCTGGGCGGGCGCACCTTTCAGGTTGAAGACATCATCGATCAATGGTATGGCGAGGACCACGCCTATTTCAAGCTGATGGCCGATGACGGCAATCTCTATATCATCCGCCATGACAACGCCTTGGATTTGTGGGAGCTGACCATGACCGAGACCCTTAAAAAATGAAGAAAGCCCGGATTTAAAGCAGCCAGGCACATGCTTTACAGCAAACCCGCTAGAGTTGAATCGACTTTTTAAGCCGATTGACATCCACCTTGGGTCATGGTATTTTTTTAAAGTTTTTGATTACTTCAATGCAAAATTAAAAGGAGATTTCGTGAAAACCATCACTACCGCAAAATTCTTTACTGCTGCCCTCTGTGCGACAGTACTCTTTGGTTGCCAGAACAGTTCAACCACCGGTACAAAACAGGAATCCAAGAAGGAAGGCCAGGTTTTGGCCGAAGTTAACGGCGGAACAATCACAAGCGGAGATTTCAACCGTGAAGTAAAAAATCTCCCTGATTATCTCAAGGCCATGGCTGAGACTCCCCAGGGACGCAAGGAGATGTTGGATACCATGGTCATCCGTGAGCTGATCCTCCAGCAGGCTGCCAAGGATGGCATTGACAAATCTCCCGAGATTGAAGATAAGTTGAAAGATCTTAGAAAACGACTGGTTGTCGAGTCGTTCCTGAAGAAAAAGGTAGAGACCGAGTCCAAGGTTTCGGATGAGGAGCTGAAAAAGTTTTATGAGCAGAACAAAGACAAATTCAAGACCGGCCCGCAGTTAAAGGCCAGTCACATCCTGGTAAAAACCGAGAAAGAAGCCAAGGATATTCTGGCCCAGATCAAGGCTGGCGGGAATTTCGAAGAGCTTGCCAAGAAAAACTCGGTTGATTCTTCCGCTGCCAAAGGGGGCGACCTGGGCTGGTTTGGTCAGGGCACCATGGTTCCTGCTTTTGAGCAAGCCGCTTCCAAGCTCAAGGAAGGTCAGGTTTCGGATGTTGTAAAATCTGATTTCGGCTATCATATCATCAAGCTGACCGGCAAGCGGACGGCTGGTGTAAGGCCTTTTGAAGAGGTCAAAGAGCAGATCAAGGGAGCTGTAATGCCTTCCAAGCAGCAGGAGGTGTTCCAGAAGATCAAGGACGAGCTCAAGAAGAATGCCAAGGTTGTTGTCAAGGAAGATGCCTTGAACGCCATGGGCGGTAAGAAGGAAGAGCCTAAGCCTGAGCAGCAGAAACCTGTCGAACCTGCCAAACCGGCTGCACCCGAAAAGAAATAACTATTTCAATCCCTGACTAGTCTGTAAAACAACCGGAAGGGTGGGCTTTCTGCCCACCCTTTTGTAATGAAACCGTGGAAGAAAGAGCCTATATGAAAAAATCCACTCCGGCTATTTTATTTGCCTGTATGTGCCTGCTCCTGATTGGTGGCTGTGCGGCCAATGAGACGACTGTTGTTGCCAAAGAACCGGCGGCGGCGACAACCAGACCTCAACAGTCTGCTGCGCCAGCCTCGATCCCTGCGTCAGGCAAGGTAGTCAATGCCATTGCCGCTATTGTCAATGACGAGATCATCACCTTGTACGAGGCCAACAAAGAGGCTCTGTTCTATATTCGCGAGGCTGAAAAGAAATCAAAACTGGATGATGTCGGCCGCCGCCAGATCCGTACAACGGCCCTAGATCGACTGGTGGAAAAGAAGCTGGTTGATCAGAAAATCAAGGAACTGAGTATCAAGGTCAGCGAGGAAGAAATTCGCCAGGCGATCGAGGATGTAAAAAAACAAAATAACATGACTCAGGAGGCTCTGGTGGCGGCATTGGCCAGCCAGGGGCTTTCTTTTGAGCAGTACCGCAGCCAGTTGCAAGAGCAACTCGAAAAGCTCAAGCTGGTCAGCATGGAGGTGCGCTCCAAGATCCAGGTTGGAGAGACCGAAATGCGTGAGTATTATGAGGCCAACCGCAGCAAGTATACCGAGGAAGACAGCTTTCGCGCCCGTCACATCTTCTTTCGTACCGGTGAAAAGGCGCCATCCGCTGATATCAAAAAGACCATGACTACCGCCCTGGCTGTTCTGGCCGAAGCCAAGAGCGGCAAGGACTTTATTGAGCTCGCCAAAACCTATTCAGAAGATCCGGCTGCCCGCAAGGATGGTGGGGAGCTGGGACCGTTTAAAAAAGGTGATATGCTGCCGGAATTGGAGCAGGCGATCTTGGCGATGAAACCGGGTGAGGTGAGCGAGCTGGTCTATACCACGGCCGGTTTTCACATCATCAAGCTGGAGGAAATCCGTAAGGGTAAGATGAAGCCGTTCGAGAGCGTCAAGGCTGAGATCGAAGAGGCGCTTTACCGCAAGAAATCAGAGGAGCGCTTCAGCCAGTGGGCCAAGGAGTTGCGTGGCAAGGCCAGCGTCGAGATCAAGGACGTGGCGGGCATGTTATAAATCGGGGCGCAGGCTGGAAGCCTACCCTCCTAATGAATCATCTTGAAAGTAAAACTGAATAAACATAACATTGTGCGTCCTACGCTAAAATCAAAACAGCCGCTCATCCTGCAACAGGAGAGCGGCTTTTTCTGTGTGCGCCAGGCATGGCGCGTGGCGCGCAAGCGCCATCTGTTTGGCTATGGTGGTCAAGCAGTGACTTGGAGGTGCAAGTCCTCTTCGGACCCTGATGGTGGGAACCGATAGCCGGACGGCAAGGGTGTCCG
>DASXUK010000059.1:0-43688 GCA_036504875.1 Desulfuromonadaceae bacterium | reverse complement strand
CTCCTGGAGTGCCGGTCTGCAGTACACCGGGCTGATCCCGGGCCGGGCGGATGACGTGACCGCTGTTGCCTACGGTCAGATATCAGGAAATGGATTGCCGGCCCAGGAGAAACTGCTGGAATGGTATTACAAGTTCAAGGTATTTGAGAAACTTTCCATCTCTAGCATAGTGCAGTACCTGATCGCACCCCAGGGAGATCCCAACCGGGATAATGCGGTGGTCCTTGGTTTGCGTTCGCAGGTCAATTTCTAAGGCATCATCCTCATCGAGAGTTGATAGAAAAGAAGGCGCAGCCATCAGGCTGCGCCTTCCTTTTTATCCTTTTTTTACACCACCTCATGTAGTGAAATATCGGCGTTGAAACCAGAAGGCCACATTGACCAGCCCGATCATCACCGGTACCTCCACCAGTGGGCCGATTACGGCGGCAAAGGCCGCCCCCGAGCCCAGACCAAAGACCGCCACCGCCACGGCAATGGCCAGCTCGAAATTGTTGCTGGCGGCGGTAAAGGCCAGGGTGGTGGTCTTGGAATAATTCGCACTTAATTTTTTTCCCATCCAGAACGACACCAGGAACATCACCACGAAGTAGATCAAAAGCGGGATGGCGATCCGCACCACATCCAGCGGCAGTTGTACGATCAGCTGTCCTTTCAGGCTGAACATGACTACGATCGTGAATAAGAGCGCCACCAGGGTGATCGGTCCGATCTTCGGCACGAACTCCTTGTGATAACGCTCCTTCCCGACCAGCCTGACGCCGATCAGGCGTGTCAGCGCTCCGGCGATACAGGGAACACCCAGGTAGATGAAAACACTCTCGGCAATCTGGCGGATGCTCACTTCCACCACACTCCCTTTCAGCCCCACCAATGGCGGCAGTATGGTTATGAAAAACCAGGCGTAAACGCTGTAAAACAGGACCTGGAAAATGCTGTTGAACGCTACCAGTCCAGCCGCATATTCGGTGTTGCCCTTGGCCAGCTCATTCCAGACAATCACCATGGCTATACAGCGCGCCAGGCCGATCATGATCAGCCCCACCAGGTACTCGGGCTTGTCCGGAAGGAAGATCACCGCCAACACGAACATCAGCAGCGGGCCGATCAGCCAGTTCTGGACCAATGATAGCCCTAATATTTTTTTATTCTGAAATACCTCCGGCATATCCTCGTATTTGACCTTGGCGAAGGGTGGATACATCATCAGGATCAGGCCTGCAGCTATCGGGATGTTGGTTGTACCGACCTGGAAGCGGTTAATGAAGTGTTCTACGCCGGGAACGAAATAGCCCAGTCCAACTCCCAAGGCCATGGCGGCAAAGATCCACAGGGTCAGCCAGCGGTCGAGGAAAGAGAGTCTGCGGCCAACATGTTCAGTCATGATTTTCTCCTGTCAGGAAGGCAGAAAGTTTTATCCGCAACTCATCTCGCACCCGGCGGTACCCGGCAACACCTTTTCCTCGCTACCGCTGAGCCTCGATGGATCGTCGAAGCCAATGTGAATCCGTTGCACACCCCCGAAGAAAAGCGGACAGCGCTCGTTGGCTGAACCGCACAGGGTGATGACGTAGTCGAAGGCCTGGTTTTGGAAGGTATCGATGATCTTCGAGTGATGTCCGGAGATATCGATGCCCAGCTCGGCCATCACTCGAGTTGCCAGGGGATTGACCTGGGTGACCTCAGTGCCGGCGGAAAATGCCTCGAAGCGGTCGCCCAGGAAGTGGTTGACCAGCCCTTCGGCCATTTGGGAACGGCAGGAGTTGTGTGTGCAGAGGAAGAGGATTCTTTTTCTCATGGTACAAACATATCCGCTTAGGCGGATACGATCAAGCAAATTTTTTTACCCGCAGGCCCCGGTCTTCTGCTTTTGAAACATTGCCAGAGCGCGTCGGTCCTCGGCCGGGATGGGGCTCTCGCCGGCGTGCTGTTTCAGGATGTCCAGCAGTTCGGAGCAGAGCTGGCAACTCTCCTTCCTCAACTGATAATACATCCACACCCCTTGACGGCGGCTATCAACCCAGCAACTGCGTTTTAGATAAGCCAGATGGCGCGAGACCGTGGACTGGGGCAGTTTGAGCACCGCCATCAGGTCGCATACGCACAATTCTCCTTCAGCCTGCAACAACAGGACAACCCGCAAGCGGATCGGATCGGAAAGTGCTTTGATGGTCTGTGCTAAATGTTTCATCTTCTCTTTATAAAGCAGCAAAATAAGGAGGTCAAGGACTCCAATTATTTGAACTGCCGTGACCTCTTGGTTTTCAAGGAATGGGTCGGGAACTGGATCATGAAGCGCTGGGACGATAGCTCCATAGAGGAACTGAGTGGGATCAAGGTGAAGTACGAGTTTGATTTTCCCTGGTTTAAAGCAAGAAAGGCCGCTGATTCTAGCGGCCTTTCTTGTTGGCAACCTGTTAAAGCGGTTTTCCGTTCAGAACCAAGCGGATCGTCCTGATTCCTTCTCTGAAGCTGGTCGACCCGAACAGCCCGGCCTGACGCTTGACCGGAATACTGCCATAAATCGGTTCCAGTGCCAGGGAATGGCGGCCTTCCGAGATGCTGATCTCTTTTTCTATTTTCAGGTCGTCTTCCGGAATGACAACAACAATCTTATGGGTCCCTGTCTTGAGGCGAACTTTTTGATCAAAATGGTAACGGACCCCTTCTCCGGCCTCCGGATCATGCAAATGCCGTTTTTCTCCATCATCTTTCTGCAAGCGTCCCTGTAAAACAACAGGCTGATCATCGATGCTTAGCAGCAGCTTGAAATCGGGAGTGCCGTGAGCATCCTTACTGGAATAGATGCCCGGTTTATGCGTTTTAACCGATGAATAGATGTTTAGATCGGCATAGCCGATCACTGCCTTTGTAGCGCCGGCAATTTCCAAGGCTGCATCCTGATAGGCGCCGGTAGGCACTACTTCGGCAAAACATGGGTGTACGCTCCAGCCAATAGTTACAAAGACAGCCAGAGAAGATATCGCGTGTGTAATTTTTTTCATCTTTGCGCTCCTTTAAGTGGATAACTAAATTGCATCTCTTCCTCTTTCATTTGTTCGTATCTTTACTATCTCATCGATTGTAGAGACAAAGATTTTCCCATCCCCGGTATTGCCGGTATGAGAATATTTCTGAATTATGTTAACGACCTCATCAACCATATCATCATCTACAACAACTTCTAGTTGTATGCGTGGAATGAATTCCACCATTTCAAAGACGATCTTATCCTTGGCGTTCTTGGCCCTGCTTTTGCCGAAACCTTTGATTTCTGACACGGTAACGCCCGGCAATCCTTCAATCTCATGGAGTTCTTCGGTTACTTCCAATAATTTAGATGGCCTTATGATTGCTTTTATCTCTTTCATAGAATTTCCTTTCGGTGAGGTCTTGTCGTAGATAGGACTATTTACATTTCTGCCTCGTCAGTTCTCTTTTCAAACCAACTGTAAACCGATGGGATTATCAACAACGTAAGCAGGGTTGATGTAACCAATCCACCAACAACAACCGTTGCAAGCGGTTTTTGTATTTCAGAGCCGGTCCCGCTGGCCAGCAGCATCGGCATCAAACTGAAAATGGCGATTGATGCAGTCATCAGTACCGGACGCAATCGGTCCAGGCTTCCTTTCCTGATTGCTTCCAGCAGCTCCAATCCTTCATCACGCAGCTGCGAGATGCGGGAAACCAGGACCAGTCCGTTCAAGACGGCAACGCCGAACAGAACGACAAACCCGACCGATGCAGGAACCGAGAGATATTGCCCGGAGATGAAGAGAGCAAAGACCCCGCCAATCAAGGCAAACGGCAGGTTGGAAATTACCAGCAGCGCCAGGCGGATCGATCTGAAGGTTACGTACAACAGAAGCAGGATCAGGCCGATGGCCACCGGTCCGATTATCATCAGTTTGTTCATCGCCCGCTGCTGATTCTCGAACTGTCCGCCCCAGGTGAGATAGTAACCGGCAGGCAGCTTGACCTGCTCCTTGATTTTTTGCTTGGCCTCGGCAACGAAACTGCCGATATCCCTGCCGGTGATGTTCATCTCGATACCGATTCTTCTTACGCCGTCCTGGCGGCTAATTTGCGCCGGACCTTCAATCATTTTCACTTCCGCCAGCTGTTCAAGCGGCACATTGATCCCGGTTTTGGTGGTGATCAGCAGATTCTTGATGGCTTCAACTGAATTCCTTTTTTCTTCCGGTAGGCGAACCGTGATATCGAAGCTGCGGTTTTCTTCATACAGTTGCGATGCTGCTTTACCGGCCACAGCTATTTCAATTACTTTTTGCACGTCGCTGATATTCAGGCCATAACGGGCAATTTTCGCCCGGTCAATGTTGACGGTCAGATATGGCTGCCCCGTAACTTTTTCCGCATTCAGATCCGTCCCACCCTTTACGGTGGACAGCACCTTGGCTATTTCAGCTGATTTTTCACTAAGCACCTTGATATCTTCACCAAACAGCTTGAGAATCAGCTGTGCTCGGGTACCGGCAACTAGTTCGTCAATGCGACACTGAATCGGCTGACTGAAGCCGAAAGTGATTCCCGCCACCGATTCCAGGGACTTGCGCATCTCGTTGGTCAGCTCTTCCTTGGAGATATCCCGTTTCCATTCATTCTTTGGTTTGAATATCCCGACATAGCCGGTCTTATCCGACCCCCTGGTATCCAGGGCGACACCGGTCTGTCCGGTTCGTCCCACGATAGTATCCAGTTCGGGAAACTGCTTTAGCTTTGCTGCGGCCCGCTGGTTTACTTCCATCGCCTTGGCCAGGGAAACACCGGGGAGCATGGAAACATCCATGTCAAAGGAGCCTTCATCCATGATCGGGATGAATTCCGTTCCCAGCCGTGTTACCAGAAAAAGTGAGACAACCAGAAGCACACCCGCAACACTCAACACCACGCGCTTTGTGTTCATGGCATAGTCGAGCAGCGGCAGATAGAGCCTGCTTGCATGTTTCATGATGAAGCTCTCTTTTTCCGGGTGCGGTTTCAGGAATAAAATGCAGAGAACCGGGATAACAAATACCGAAAGAAACAGTGACGCCAGCAGCGCGATTGCAACGGTTATGGCCAGCGGCCCGAACATCTTCCCTTCGATCCCTTCCAGGGAAAGAATGGGGATAAAGGTGAGGGCGATGATAAGCTCGCCGAAGATGCTCGGTTTTCTGACTTCCATGACCGCTTTCAGCACGGTCAATAATTTGGGATGTCGGCCTCCCTCTTCGCTCAGGTGTCGCTGGACATTCTCCACCTGGATGATGGTCGTGTCGATAATCATGCCGATGGAAATGGCCAGGCCGCCGAGGGACATGAGGTTTGCGGTTATGCCGACCAGTTTCATGACAATGAATGTCGCCAGCAGCGAAAGTGGCAAGGCGATAAGAACGACAAAACTCCCTCGGAAACTGTTCAGCAAGAGGTACAGAACAATCAGCACCAGAATAGAGCCTTCCAGCAACGCCTTGTTGACCGTGTTGACGCTCGCCTTAACAATATCGCTTCGGTCGTAATAGGGAACAAGCTTGATCCCTTCGGGAAGCACATTGTTTTCATTCATCTCCTTGACTTTTTCCGCGACCTTACGCACCACGTCGCGGCTGTTCGCGCCGCGCAGCATCATGACAATGCCACCGACGCACTCATCCTTGCCGTTTTTCATGGCGGCGCCCATCCGGACCGCCTCTCCGACCTTTACCTGGGCCACATCGCGGATGTATATCGGACTGCCACCCGGAGATTTCAGGACAATGTTTTCGATGTCGCTGACATCTTTTATCAAACCGACCCCGCGAACGATGTACTGGCCTGTGCCCCGTTCGAGGAGGTTACCGCCGACGTTTTCATTATTGCTGCCGATGGCGGAATAGACATCATCAACGGTTATGGCATATTTCAGCAGTTTTTCCGGTGACACGATCACCTGGTACTGTTTGAAATAGCCGCCGAAGGAGTTGATCTCGTTTACGCCGGCAACAGTTTTCAACTGCGGGGTGACAATCCACTCCTGAATGGTTCGAAGGCTAGTCAGATAGGCCGACTTCTGCTGCGGGTCATCCGGCATCTTTCCTTCGAGCGTGTACTGGTAGATCTCCCCCATGGCCGTGCCGATTGGCCCCATGGCAACCTCAACCCCCTTGGGAACCTTTTCCCGCGCCTCGGCCAGGCGCTCGAACACTAGCTGCCGCGCAAAATAGATATCCACATTGTCCTTGAAGACGATGGTAATAATCGACAGGCCGAACTTTGTCACCGAACGCATCTGTTCGATGTCGGGCAGACCGCGCATGGCCATCTCGATCGGGTAAGTTACATTTCGCTCAATTTCTATTGCTGAGAGTCCATCGGCATGGCTTACCACTTCAACCTGAATGTTGGTGACATCCGGAAAGGCATCTAACGGCAATCGCAGATATGAGTATAATCCGAACGCAATAATCAGCAGTGAAAGGAATATGACCATCCCTTTCTGCCGCAATGTATAGGCAATCAATTTTTCCAGCATCGGAACCTCGCTTCTGTTAATAGTGATGATTGATAATCAGGGGGCAGCTTCAATGCTCGTCTTTCATTTCACCCTTCTTAATTTCCGATTTGAGAATGAATGCTCCCTTGATGGCGTAACGCTCGCCTTCCTTCAGACCGGAAATGATTTCAACCATACCGTTCGCGGCTCGACCTGACTGAACCTGTCGTGCTGCGAATTCCGCCTCATTCTCCGCGACAAAAACCACCATTTTACCATTCAGATCCTGCAGGGTATCTTCGGGAACCGCCAAGGTTGTTGATGTACCGGTAGGCAGCGCCAGTTCGACGGTGGCGAACATCTCAGGTTTCAGTTTTCTCCCGGGATTGCTTACCTCGACCCGTGCTTTGACCGTGCGGGTGGATTGATCAACTATGTCGGCAATGTGATTGATTCGCCCCCGAAACTTTTGGTTCGGAAATGCACCGATAGTAACAATTGCCGTCTGCCCCTTGTGCACCTTGGCCAGGTCCTTTTCATTGATGTCAACCATGACCCAGACCGAAGAAAGGTCGGCCACCGTATAGAGGCTTTTGGAGGGATCAGAGAGTTCACCAACAATAGCGTGCTTTTCGGTGATGACGCCGCTGATGGGGGAACGGACCGGCAGAAGCGGCTTTTTGTGGCCCTTGCCCGTAAGGTCGGAGGCTGACATGCCGTACAGGGACAGGCGCTCTTCGTCGGTGTGCAACTCGGTCTGTGTGTTCTTGAAGTCGGTCTCGGCCTGGAAGATGTCCTTACGGGCCGCGATCTTTTTCTCCACCAGGTTTTTGATTCGTTCCATGTTGGACTGGGCCAGGGTAAGTTTGGTCTTTGACTGACGGTAACGGCTGAGGGCTTCTCCCAGCTCGACACTATCCAGGGTCGCCAGGGCTTGTCCGGCGGAGACACTGTCCCCCAGGGAAGCCCTGACGTCGACGATTTTGCCGCTAATGCGCGGTGAAACATGGGCAATGCGGTCGGCATTAGCCTCCACCTTGCCGGTGGCACTGATAATACCGCCCAAGCGCTGTTTTTCCGCCTTCGCTATGACTACGCCGTTTTGCTTCTGCACTTCGGCGGTCATTTTGACGCTGCCCGACTCGCCGTGCTCGTCATGCCCCTCATGCCCTTCTTTCTCTTCCTTATGGCCGGCTTTCTTATGTTCGGCATGTTCCCCGCCACTGCTGAGGTTGGCGAACCGATAGAGAAAGCCGCTCCCTAAGGCAACGGCCAGGATGATTCCGATAATGGTGGTTTTCTTATTCACTGAACACCTCCGCTAAGATCTGTTGCTACAGCCGCTTCGAGCTTAACTAGAGCGGTCTGCCGGCTATGCAGCGCCGCCAGATAACCGTCATTGACCTCGAAATATTTCTTTTGTTCCTCGATGACTGCCAGAATGCCGATCTCGCCCAGACGATAGGCCTCCTGCACCAGCTTGAGGTTTTCCTCCAGTTGGGGGAGGATCTCCTTGGCATAGAGAGCCACGGTGGCCTCGGCTGAATTCAGCTTGGTATAGGCAGTCTCAACCTCGCGTTCAATGTTCTTGCGGGCAGTGATATAGCGCTGTTCGCTGGCGTTTTTTTTTGTTCGGGCTGTTTTCATGGCAGCCTGATTCCGGTCGAAAAGAGGGATGGGAATCGAAAGTTTGAGCCCGATCAGGTAATTTTCTTCTGTTCGGCCGGCCTCACCGGCGGTTGTTTCCCGCTCAAAGGATAATCCGGCAGTCAGGTTGGGTATCAGTTCCGAGCGGGCCAGTTCAATTTCCGTTTCACCCTTGGTACGCTCATGTTCCAGCTGCTTAAGGTCGGAACGCTGCTTCAGGGCGGTTTTGGAGAGCTCCTCCAACTTGCCCGGCTTGGGCGTGGTCTCCAGGGAACCGCTGACAGCAGCGCTTGATTCCGGCCCCAGCCCCATCAGGGTTGACAGGTTAGCGCGCAATGAGACCAGGTCGCGGTGCATCTCGATCCTCTTTTCTTCACTCCGGGATAGTTCAACCCGGACCAGGTTCAATTCCAGCTCGGGAATATCCCCCGCCGATAGCCGTTCCCGTGTGACTTCCAGCAGATTGCGATTGAGACCGATAAACCGTCCTGCAAACTCCAGTCGTTTTTCGGCTAGAAGCAGGTCCTGGAAGGTAGTGGCCAACACTTCGGTCAATAAACGTTCCCGATCGGCCAGAAGAAATTGGTAGGCCTCCAAATCCAGAACAGCCAGTCTTGATCGCTTGCCCTTTTTGCCGGCTGTTATTATTTCCTGCGAAAGGCCAATGGAAAGGTTGCTTTCCGAGCTGCTGCCGGTGAGTGAACCGGAACGACCTCCCAGCTCCAATACCGGATTGGGATACTGAGTGGACTGGATTTTGGCGGCCTCACGCAGACCTTGCTCTTCGCGAAGGGCGTTAAGTTCGCCATTATGCCGCAAGGCATAGGCAACGGCCTGTGGCAGGGTATAGATTTCAGGTTCGGCTAATACCGGGGGTGGTGCCAGCAGGCACAGCAGTCCCCCAAAAAGAAGCGTGAGCCTCTTGAGGAATGATGGTTCCAAGCAAGTACCTCCATGCTTTGATATGAAATTATTTTAAATTTGAGAGGATGAAAGATAGCCGGACATGCCCCGAACGCACCTTTAGTGCGCTATGGAGGGTATTTGGGCTAGCGGTACGAAGTATTAGGCGAGGCTGTCAGGTGGAACAAAGATTGAAAGATAGATGTCACGGGGGGATTTCAAGATTTCCTGGTGCGACAGGTTTGAGACGATGGGAGCATAGAATAGCTGGAGTGCGGTTGTATTCACTTGCAAATGACTGCAACAGTCGCAGACGGATGTACAATGGTGGGTTTCTGAATGGTCTGCATCGGGACAAGAGGGGCAAGGTTCGCTGGTCGACTTTTTCACCAGGTCCTGAGGGGCGTGCGTGCAGATCGCTTTTTCGGACAAGTGCAAGTCATGGCACAGGCTAACCGCGGAGCCACAGAGTATCAGGGCAATCAGCAACAGAGAGATTATATGAGTGATAGGTAGGCGCATAACCAAAAGAATGATACCTAGCTCTACCTGGTGTGTCAACATTCAGTTCCAAATTTGCTTCGGGTGCATGAACAGAACATTTTTGAATAGATTGCAAAATAATAAATAGCATGCTATCTATTTATTATGAAAATGTCTAACACGAAGATCGATCGCAGCAATCTCCTCTTCCATCTTGCGCGCCTGACACGCCGCTGGCGGCAGGTTCTGGACAGCGAGGTCCAGGCGAGCGGGCTCACGGATGCTACCTGGCGCCCTTTGCTGCACCTCCACCTCCTGGGAGACGGGATTCGCCAGAAGGATCTGGCGGCTTCCGTCGGCATTGAAGGCCCCTCAATTGTCCGCCTCCTGGATACGCTTGTGGCGAAAGGTTTGGTGGAGCGTTCGGAGGATGTAGCGGACCGGCGCGCGAAACAGTTGCGGCTAACGCAGGAAGGACGTTTATCTGTTGCTCGAATACTGGAGATCGTCTCGGCTTTGGAAAATGAACTGCTCGGTCCTTCAGCGATGCCGAAATTTCCCAGATGGCACATGTCATCCTACGTCTGGAATCAACCGTGAATAATGTGCGAAAACGGGCGAAGCGATGATGCTCCATAACCTGCGTTGTCTTTTGCGGCGCGAATGGCCGCGCATCTTGCTCGCAGCCCGCGGAACCATTGCCGCCCTGGCCGCCTTGGCAGCAGCCGTTATGCTGCGGCTGGAGTGTCCCTACTGGGCGGCGATGACGGCGCTGATAGTGATCCAGCCGACGCGCGGACTGCTGCTGGAAAAGAGTTTTTACCGGCTGGTCGGCACGGCCATGGGTTCAGTGGCGGGACTGATGATGCTTCTCTCCTCCCGTTCGCCGGCCATGCTCACGATCCTGCTTTCCCTCTGGCTGGCGGGGTGCGTCGGCACTGGCAACCTGCTGTACGGCCTCCGCTCCTACGGCGCCATGGTGGCCGGCTGCACCGGTGCCGTGATTGCCATGTCCGGCTACAACAATCCGCCGCACCTGAACGAACTGGTTTTCGGAAGAATCGCCTGCATTATCATCGGGATTGTCGTCTCGACCACCGTGACACTGCTCTTTACGCACCGCCGCTCGAAACGCGAACTGCTGGACCGGCTGGCCAAGGTTAGCGTGGCGGAGATCGAGTGGCTGGCGCTACTGGTGCGCGGCGGCCAAGAACAGGAGCTGTTTGCGCAGCGCCAGGATACCCTGGTGGAGATCGCCGAGATCGAGGGGGCGCTGGATGCGGCCTGGGCAGGATCTCTGGACCTCAAAAAAAGGAAGCGACATATCAGAAGCCTGATCGTCTCGCTGCTCGCCCTGCTGGAAGCCGGCAAGTTGGCCGGTTATCATCTGGCCCGGCTGGATTCCGGTCATGGTTCCTGGCGTGAACCGCTCGCCCGACACATGGAGGAGGTTGCCCGGCATCTGGATGAATATGGATCGAGACCAGAATCTGCTGATTTTACGACGGTTCTGGCCGAGGCTGGAGCGCACCTGCCCCTGCTGAGCGAGACGCTGGCTGAACTGGTCAACGCCCTGCAGCTCGTCATCGAAGAATGGGACCTGACCGCAGCGAGTCCTGAAAGGCCGGCCAGCAACCCGTTCATCTGTCACCGCGACTGGCAGGAGGCTGGTCGGGCGGCGTTGCGCGCCGCATTTGCCATCGCTGCCGTGGGTGCAGCCTGGCAGCTTACCGGCTGGAGAGAAGGCCCGTTGATGCTGATGGCTGCATCAATCATGGTCAGCATCTTCTCCACGCACGATCGACCGGCCGTCATGCTCAACCATATATTCTGCGGGGCGTCAGTCGGGGTTGCGGCAGCTTTTCTCGGTCGGCTGGTACTGTTGCCGGGGATAAGCGATCCACTCTTGCAGGGGGCCATCAGCGTCCCTGTTCTGATGGCCGGCATCATCGCCCTGTCCCATCGCCGTACAGCCTTGGGGGCCATGGACGCCATGCTCTTCTTCCTGTTTGTCATGCAGCCGGGTCTGCCTGCCGTTCCCGCGCCTGGCAGCTTTGTGGCGGGCGGGTTCGCCGTCCTGGGGGGGATCGCTGTCGCCATTCTTGCCTTCCGCTTCCTGCTGCCGATAGATCCGGCCAGGCGGCTGCGCTCGCTCCTGATCGCCATTGTCCGCGATCTGGCCTTGATGGCTGCAACGGATTCCCTGCTGGTGGCGGAGAAGTGCCGGGCCCGGACGCACCACAGGGTTCTGCGCCTGCTCGCCAATGCCGGGAAGATGTATGACGATCTCAGCGCTATCGTGGAGGGGGGACTGGCGGCTCTGGCCATCGCCAGGTGCCTGCAACGGTTGCTGGCAGCAGAAACGAACGAGGGAATTTCTCAGGTTGCTTCCGGCGCCATCCGGGAAACAGCGCTCAGGCTTGCCGCAGCTGTTCGGCGACCGGAAGAAATGTTGTCGGTGTTGGAAGATGTATCTATCAGACTCTGCTCCGCAATCGAAGTGCCGCTTGAGGCTTACTACCCGTTGGTTCAGGCAGCTATACCTGATACACAGGACCTTCAATCAGGAAGGCTGTTTGTTGGAGGGAAAGCGAGTCAATGCCTTACTTGAGGTTCAAGGGGTTCGGCGAAGAGTTTTTACGGCAGGTGCTGCCCGTGCTTGTGGATGAATTCTCCCGCGTAGCTGCTGTGCCGCGGGAAATTATCAAGATTGAACTGCTTAGTATCACGCAAATAACGGCTACACCCCCTTCCCTGGAAATATCAATGTTTGAGCGGACGCAGGAAAAACATGACGCCATTGCTGCAAATCTTTATGACCTGTTCAGCCACTATAATTATAAGGATGTCCACATCTTCTTTGTGTTGCTGACACCAGCCCTGTACTACAAGGAAGGAGTGCCGTTGAAGAATATAAGCTGGTTGTCCTGAGCAGAACTGCTTTAGGACCACATTTCAAAACGCAGTTGTTTGAATTTAATTGAATACAAAAGTATACTATAGCGAGTAGTTCCCCACTATGGAAGCTGATGCTGTCGGGCCGGAGCATACACCGTGCACGGTTATCTGAAAGGAGGGGACATAACATGTGTAAAATATTGATAGTTTATTACAGTATGTATGGGCACATCTACAAGATGGCCGAAGCGGTTGCCGAAGGTGTCCGTGAGGTAGCCGGATGCGAGGCGATCATCAAACGCGTGCCGGAAACGCTCACCGATGAGGTGCTGGGGATGATGGGGGCCCTGGAAGCCCAGAAGGGAATGTCCCATGTCCCGCTTGCTACAGTGGGCGACCTGACGGATGCCGATGCGATCATCTTCGGAACTCCGACCCGTTTTGGCAACATGTGCGGCCAGATGCGCCAGTACCTGGATGCCACCGGCCAGCTCTGGATGAAAGGGTCACTGGTCGGCAAGGTCGGCAGTGTTTTCGCCAGCTCCGCCACCCAGCATGGCGGCCAGGAATCCACTATTTTAAGTTTTCATACAACCCTGCTTCATCAGGGAATGGTTGTAGTTGGTCTGCCATACGTCTTTGCGGGACAGATGGATATATCGGAAATCACCGGCGGCAGCCCCTATGGTGCATCCACAATCACCGGGGGCAAAGGGGAACGGATGCCGAGCGAAAACGAGCTGGCCGGTGCCCGTTTTCAAGGAGCACATGTAGCGGCTATTGCCCTGAAGCTAAAAGGGTAGAAAAAGGAGCCCTGAATGTCTGAAAAACTGCCGGCGATCTTCTTCGGACACGGCAATCCCATGAATGCTGTGACGCACAACAGCTACAGCGAGGGTTGGCGGCGCACAGGAGAACAGACCCCCAGGCCGAAGGCCATTTTGTCGATCTCCGCTCACTGGTTCGTGCCGGGAACAGCTGTTACGATCAACACGGCGCCCAGGACCATTCACGATTTCGGAGGTTTTCCACAAGAGCTCTATGAAGTGCAATACCCTGCGCCCGGCGATCCTGAACTGGCCAGCCGGGTGCAAGAGCTGCTGGCGCCTTTGCCGGTCAAGCTCGACGACTTCTGGGGGCTCGATCATGGGACTTGGTCCGTGCTTCGCCATGTCTATCCTGATGCCGACGTCCCGGTCGTGCAGTTGAGTATTGATAAGACACAGCCGGCGGCCTTTCATTTTGAGATGGGCAGGAAGCTTGCGCCGCTGCGGGACGAAGGGATCCTGATCGTGGGGAGCGGGAACTTGGTCCACAATCTTCATGCCTATGCCTGGGGCCGGCAGATGCCCGATCCATATGATTGGGCAGTCCGGTTTGAAACGAAGGCGAAGGAAATGCTGCTGACCGGCGAATACCAGCCGCTGATCGATTACGAAACCCTCGGGCCGGATGCGCTGCTATCTGTTCCTACGCCTGATCACTATTTGCCGCTGCTGTACGTCATCGCGACCAGGCAGTCTGGCGAAACAGTCACTTTTCCGATCGAAGGGGTCGATGGCGGGTCCATATCGATGCTGGCTGTTAAGATAGGCTAGCTGTCGCGACAAATTTTGGCTATCCGCATCAGTCAGGTCCATTTCGATTCAGACAAAGTACAGCCCCAATGGAAATCATCAACAACCTTCTTCCCCAAATAGAGCATTTCCGCATACTGGGATACTGGCTTGTCCTGTTCATCTCTTTGCTGGAATCACTGGTGTTGGTGGGCGTAATCGTTCCGGGGGCCGTTTTAGTCGTTTTCGCCGGAGCCTTGGCAGCACAGGGATATTTTGATCTCGGCGATCTCGTCTGGTTTACCGCCATCGGCGCGGTCCTGGGCGATGGGATCAGCTTCCTGCTTGGACAACGTGGAACCGGATTGTTCAAAGAAACGAACAAGGTTCTCAAGGTAAGCTACCTGGAGGCAGGAGAGCAGTTCTTTCGTAAACATGGTGCCAAAAGCATATTTCTGGGGCGCTTCATCGGTCTTGTCCGGGCGGTTATCCCATTTGTCGCCGGACTATCTGGGATGGCCGCCAAGCGTTTCTATCTCTGGAATATCCTCAGTGCCTTCGCCTGGGCCGCTTCCCACCTCCTTGCCGGTTATTTTCTCGGACAGGCGTGGCAGTTGGTTGAGGTCTGGACAAGCCGCGCCGGCATCTTTCTGGCGGCGCTGATTCTGGTCCTCTTCTGCGCCAACCTGCTCAGGCGTTTCATCGTGAAACAGGGTAGGCAGTTGTTGGATTTATGCCGGTCACTATGGTTTTCGGTTAAACAGGCCCTCATCACCAATCCCGACGTGGCAATGTTAATTGCACGTCATCCCCGTTTCTTCTCGTTCGCCAATGCCAGGCTGGACAGGACCCGCTTCTCCGGTCTGCCGTTAACCCTGCTGGGCATCGCTTTCCTGTACACCCTGCTGCTCCTTGGCGGCATCATCGAAGATATTCTGGCTTTTGACCCGATTGTTGCAGTTGATACACGGCTTGGTAATCTCCTCTATTTTTATCGGGACGAGCTGCTGGTCAAAGGATTTCTCTGGATTACCCTGCTGGGCAAGGCCACGGTTGTTCTCAGTGTGGCAACGCTCTGCACGGTTCTTTTCTGGATACGGAAAAAATGTGAATTCATCCTGCCGTTCTGGATAACATTAGCGGGAAGCGGCGTCTTCAGCCTGCTCGGAAAAGTAGCGTTCCACCGGCAGCGGCCGCCGGGCATCGGTGTCTTCACCGAGGCAAGCTTTTCCTTCCCGAGCGGTCATGCGACCATCGCCGCCGCGTTTTATGGTTTCATCGTGTATTACTTGTGGCGGCAGGCGCAAAAATGGAACATTAGGCTGAACCTCCTGTTTGGCGGCAGTGTTCTTATTCTTGCAATCGGCTTCAGCAGGCTGTACCTGGGGGTCCATTTCTTGAGCGATGTGCTCAGCGGCTATTTGCTCGGGTTCCTGTGGCTCATAATTGGTATCTGCCTGGTTGAAAGTCATCTTTTTGCCAGGAGTGAAATGCAAGTATCGGAATGCCCGCCGTTCTCGGTAAGGCTAACGTCCGCAGCTCTCATAATCGTCGAATTGATCTTCTTTATCCATAGTGGCTTACATTACAAACCGACACGTAACAGCGCAGAAAGCCTTGGGGCGACAAAGCCGGTCAGCATGGATGTCGTCAGCGGTTTCGATCGTTACCGGCTCCCCCGCTTCACTGAATCCATAACCGGCAAGCAACAGGAACCCTTGAACATCATTGTTGTTGCCAGGGACGAAGGCTCACTGGTGAGCGCTTTCAAGGCTGCTGGCTGGCAACCAGCCGATCCGGTAACCATAGGTACCGTAGCAAGAACTGTAAAAACACTCCTCGGCAATGAAAGCTATCCAACCGCACCCATTGCCCCTTCATTCTGGAACGGTAAAATCAATGATTTCGGATTTGAAAAACCGACTCCGGCGCACACCGTGCGCCAACGTCACCATGTGCGGCTCTGGAAAACAGATTTGGTAACAACGGTCAACAGCCGCGTTTTTATCGGCACGATCAGCCTGGATACGGGAATGAAATGGGGATTGATGCACAAGATGAAACCGGATATAGACTCCGAGCGAGAGGCGCTTTTCAATGACCTGCTTCTTGGCGGCAAAGTAACAGCTTACTACAAGAACAGATTTGTTGAGCCACTCTCAGGCCGCAATTTTGCTGGCGACATCTTTTTCACTGATGGCAATCTTTGTGTAGTGATTATTGGTCGTTTAATACCATGATGGAGATGCTCAGTACGACATGGCTGTGTTCTCCTGTTACTGCGCCATGCGCCGCAAAACCTGCTCCAGCTTCCGCAACTCAGCACCATAACCGCCCCAGTCACCCTGGCGTTGCAGCTGGGTCGCCCTTTCAAAGATACTGACGGCCTCCTTGGCCAACATTGCTGGTGGACCCTTCGTATCCGTGCCTGTGGCTGGCGTGGCACTTTCGGTTGCCTGCTTTCTTCCTGTAAAAAGCCGTTGCAAGGCCAGTTCTAGGTTTTCCTCCATCACGACCTGATCCCCGTAGGCAACGATAACCCGCTTCAGCTCCGGAAGACCGGACTTGTCGGCGGCGGCCAGAAAGAGCGGCTGCACGTAAAGCAGCGATTTTTCAATCGGGATCACCAGCATGCTGCCGCGGATCACCTCGGAGCCGCGCTGGTTCCAGAGCGTCAATTGCTGGGAGATGAACGAGTCCTGGTTGATGCGGGCATCGATCTGTTTCGGTCCGTAGATCAGGCGGTCACGCGGAAAGGTGTAGACCCGGATGTTGCCGTAATTGGGCTCATCACAGCGGGCCGTGAACCAGGCCGCCAGGTTGTCCCGCTTGGAAGGGGTAAAGGGGAGCAGCAGGATGTACTCCTCTTTTTTCTCTCCCGGCAGTTTCATGATCGTATAATAGGCCTCCATCGGTTTTTCGCCCAAGGCCGGGATCTCCCACAGGTTCTCCTTGTTGTAGAAAACCTTGGGATCGGTCATATGATAGGCGCTGAACATGGCCGCTTGTAGCTGGAGAAAATGATGCGGGTAACGGATGTGTTTGCGCAGGTCCTCCGGCATGGCTGCCAGCGGTTGCAGGAGCCCAGGGAAAATTTTGGCATACACTCGGGCCATGACATCGTCCGGATCGCTGATGTAAAAGTTTAGCGAACCATCGTAGGCGTCCACCACCACCTTGACCGAATTCCTCATATAGTTGATGCCCCCCTTGAGCTGCTTTGAATAGGGCAGCCGCTTTGAATAGGTATAGGCATCAATGATCCAGGCCAGCCGTCCGTTGCCGGTCACGACCAGGTAGGGATCGGCGTCAAAACGGAGGAAGGGGGCCACCTCTCTGACGCGTTCGTTGATATTTCTTTTGTAGAGGATCCGGCTCTGGCCGGTGATGTCCGAGGAGAGCAGTATCTTTTCGGTCCTGAAACGGGCCGCCAGCAGCGCTTTTTTCGCCAGGGAATCAATGGCGACCCCTCCCTTGCCGACATAGGTGGTGTTGATATCACCGCTTGCGGTGGGATAGCTGAATTCCGGTATCCTGGTCTTGACAATCACGTATTCGTTGGACAACTCGCCGTAATAGATCTCCGGCCGGGTAATCTTGATGTCAGCCAGGCTGACGGCCGGGATATCCTTGACAAAAAACTCAGGCAACCCTTCTTTGCTGATCCGGCTGACCGGACCAAAGGTAAGCCCGTTGCCGTGGGTGAAGATCAGGTGTTCATTGATCCAGTTCCGGCTGGGTAGATCGTCATAGGAAAGTTCGCGCGGTGAAAGCATGACCTGGGTGTACTGGCCATTTACCAGATAGCGGTCGTTATCAACGTCGAAAAACTTGTAATAGGTCCTGATCTGCTGCAGCTGACTGTAAGTCTTGAGCAGCGGGGCATGGTCCCAGAGCCGGATATTTTTGATGGTGGCTTCATTGTTGGCGATGTCGACTGCTGAGAGCTTCTGGTCCACATCGAAAGGGATGGTCTCGATTTTGTCAAGGTTATACCCCAGGCGGGTGAGCTTGATGTTGTTCTCTATGTAAGGCATCTCAAGGGCCAACTCATTGGGTGCCACCTTGAATTTCTGCAGTAGTGCCGGATAAGCCATCAATCCCAGCCCGTACACGGCAAAAACGAGAATCGGCGGCACCAGGGCCAGGCGCCAGGCTCCTCTCCAGATCCCTGCCGCCAGCAGAACCCCGGCAATCGGGGTCAGGAAGGTCAACAGCCGGTAGGTTGGAATACGGGCATGAACGTCGCTGTATCCGGCGCCATGGAATGCTCCGTTACCGGAGAGAAGCAGCTCGAAGCTATCCAAATAAAACCCGGCCGCTACAATGAACGAGAAGATCGCGATCAGGATTGCCAGATGCCGCCGGACCCTCTCATCAACCCCTATTTTGAGTTCGGTGATCGAAATGCCGCCCCTCAGATAGTAAACCGCGCCAACCATGATTGCGGTAGCAAGCAGCATAAAGCCGGCAAAGCCTTTCAGCAACTCCAGAAACGGCAGGCTAAACAGGAAAAAACCGAGGTCCTTGCTGAAGACCGGGTCTTTCATTCCAACGGTTACCCGATTGATGAAGAGGAGCAGCTCTTCCCACTGCAGCGCCCCCCAGCGACCGGTCAGCAGCGCCAGGACAGCTGCGGCAAGTAGCCCGAGTGGCTTGGCAAGCCGAGCCGCCTCTTGTCTGTCCAACCGGTAGATCCCGCCCCCCTGGATGAACATGCCACTGACAGGGAAGGAGCCCCGGTTGGCGAACAAGAGGTTGATCAGCGCAAAGATGAACAAAAGCCCGCCGAATAGCAGCCCGGCTCCAGTCTGGGCGTAAATGGTTTTTGTAAAGACGCCAGTGAAGCCGGTTTCTACAAAAAAGAGCCAGTCGGTATAGATCGCTATCAGTGAAGAAGCAAAAGCGAGCAGTATCGCAACCGCGAAAAGCACAAATATAAACCTTTGTCTCATGGTTAAACTCCCTTGGGTGGATGGGGTGTTTCAAAAAGCTCCTCGGCAACTGCCAGCTGGTCGGGTGTTCCCAGCAACAGGACCCAGTCGTCCGGTTCAAGCACCCAGGCTGGAGCAGGATTCAGAAAGGCTTCGGAACCACGCTTGATAACCAGCACGGTTGCGCCGGATCTGTTCTTGATAGTTCCATGTTGCAGGCTTTCTCCGACCAGTTGTGACCCTTCTTTCAACTGGAGCATGGCTATTTCGGCGCCAGACAGGTAGCCGCTAATGCCAACGGCATGACTGTGGCGCCTGCTCATTGAGCGAAGCATTTCGTAGCCGTCGCTGCGCACCTCGGCGATACAGCGCTCGATGTCGTCCTGTGGAACCAGGTAATTCCTCAGCACACGCGCAAGGATTTCCACCGAGGTTTCGAACTCTTCCGGAATGACTTCATTGACCCCCAGCTTGTAAAGCGGCTCAACCTCCAGGATGTAGCGGGTTCGGACGATAATGTGGAGGGAGGGATTCATCTGCCGGGCCAGGGCCGCCACCCGGCGGCTGACAGCGGCATCCGAAATGGCAATCACCATGCCGCGGGCCTTGTCGATATTGGCATGTTCCAGCACCTCGGTCTGGGAAGCGTCGCCAAACAGGATCCTCTGCCCTTTTTTGCTCTCGCTCCGGACGGTGAAGGGATTTGTTTCTACGGCAATGTGCTGAATTTTGAGGCTTGTCAGAACCCGGGCCAGATTTTTGCCGTTCACCCCGTAACCGACGATGATTAGGTGATCGCTCAACTTTTTCTTTTTTTGACTCCCGGCCAGCACACCACGGCCGCGAGTCCAATCATACGGGAGGATGCCGGTAAAAAAATCAGCCACTGGTCCGGCGAATTTCAGGCAGGCCGGGGTTAATCCCATGGTGGCGATCGAGGCCGCCAGAAATATCTGGTACATCTGCGGGTCGAGCAGCCCGAACTTGACTCCGCTCTGGGAGAGGACAAAGGAAAATTCTCCAATCTGAGCCAGGGAGAGCGCCGCAATGATCGCGATTCGCAGCGGAACTCCCAGCGCCATGGCCGCTCCGGTCGTGATGAGTGTCTTGATCAGCAGAATAGAAACTATCAGCGATATTATCAGGACTGGCTGTTTGAGCACTATGGCTGGGTCGAGCAGCATGCCGACCGAAATGAAGAACAGGCTCATAAAGGCTTCCCGGAAAGGAATGATATCGCTTAGGGCCTGGTGGCTGTACTCGGATTCAGAGATGGCCAGGCCGGCGATGAAGGCCCCTAAGGCAAGCGAAAGCCCAGCCAAAGCCGTGAGCCAGGCGGTGCCGAGACCGATGAAAATGATGGTCAGGATGAAGAGTTCACGGCTTCTGGTGCTGACTACCTGTTTAAAGATCCACGGCACCATGAAACGGGCGCCGTAGTGGACTGCCAGGATTACGGCGGCGGCCTTGGCGCAGATAATCAATATGCCCTGCAGGCCGTTGCCGCTACCTGCCAACAAGGGGGTCAGCAGCATCAACGGCACGATGCACAGATCCTGGAAAATAAGGATGCCCATGGCCAGTTTTCCATGCGGGGCATCCACCTGGCCGGCATCTAAAAGCAGCTTCATCAGGATAGCGGTGCTGGAGAGCGCCACCAAGGCACCGAAGAAGATCGCCTGGCGCCCTTGGAAACCAAAGGCTATGCCTGCCAGGGCTACTGCCAGAATGGTAACCAGGACCTGCAGGCCACCTCCCCACAGCACCAGATGTTTGATCCGCATCAGCTCTTTCAGGGAGAGTTCCATGCCGATGGTGAACAGCAAAAGCACCACCCCGATTTCGGCCATCTGCTCGACCTGGTGGGTGTTTTTTATAAAAGCCAGAGCATGCGGCCCGGCCAATATGCCGGTGACCAGAAAACCGATAATGGAAGGCAACTTTAACCGTTGGAACAGGATCACTGTCACCAGGGCCAGCCCGAAGAGTATCTCTATGTCTTGCAGCGCTTCATAGGGCACGAATACCTCTTCAGCGGAGAAACTTAATAAAATGATACCGTATAACTTGCATACCAACAGCTATAAGATCGCCCGATTGTAGGCAAATAAAAAAGGGCACCTCAGATGAGACGCCCTTCTTAAGCCCGGCTATTTCTGGTTGATTGCTGTCAGACGCCAGGGATTGTTGCCGACCGGCCGGGTGAAGGTCCAGTATTCCTCAAATTTGACCGGCTCGGTCTTGCTGCCGGCCACTACAGCTCCGCTGGTGTCATCGGTAGTGTAATCGAGCAGGTTGGCATAAATGGCAGCAGTGATATAATCCTGCCCGGACTCCTGCCAAGCCTCGCTTATCTCGACGTTCCTGACAGCGATGTTCTCCAGGCGGTTGATCTGCTTGTCTCGCAGCAAACGATCCAGGTCTTCCTGGAAGATCCGCTTGATTTCATCGGTCAGCAGGCCGGCTACCGGTGCGAGATCCCGATTCATCCAGCTACCCTGAATTTTGAAGAAGATGTCCATAACGGTATCATTAAAGCGATTTTCGTCAAAAGAGGGATCCATCTGGCGGATATGGGCCAAGCCGGAATCCACATCGCCGCCAGTCAGCTCAGCATTTTGGTAATTGGAAAGCTGGGTTACCGTGCCACCCTGATATCCTCCCTGACCGTTAAAGGCGACCGGGTTTTCGGATCGCTTTTTTTTAATATAGCGATAGATCAGGTAACCGATGCCGGCTAGCAGAAGAATCTCAAACAGGCCGATGCCTCCACCGCCCATACCGCCCGAGCCGCCAAAACCCAAGCTCCTGAACAGCATGCCCCCCAGCATACCCCCGACTAGTCCGCCGGCCATGCTTCTCATGAAACCACCGCCTCCCATAGGTTGCTGGAAGGGGCTGGGGGCCGGTGAAGCCTGCCGGGACTGATAGGGCTGGGAAGAAGGACTAGCCGGCCTGGAATAGCTGCGCGACCCGCTACTTCCGAAAGATCGCCCACCGCCGGCTCTGGCGTGGGCATTCAATTCGAGCACAGTGATACTCAGGAACAGAACCGCCGACAGTACTGCAAGTGCCTGAAATACATGTTTCTTCATCGTTGTAACTCCTTTAGTTATTTACTTAAATTCTAGTGCAGGCCCATAGCTGCTAATCAGCCATCGGGGCGTGAAGCTTGACCGGTGATATATATAACCCTTAGGTATGTGCATGTCCAGTCCATCGCCGATCAGTGCCACTCCGATCAGAATCAGAAAGCTGAGCGCCAGCATCTTGATGGTCGGATGGCGTTCCGTGTTCAACAAAACGCTGGTCTTGCGACCTGCGGCTTCATCAGCCATTCCATTTATAATACTCCTTTATAGAATTGTGAACAGTTAATACAAACAGAGCTGGCGTCGTTTGGATGCCCACAGCTCAATGGTCTCCCTCATGATTTCGGAGAATGTTTTGGAGCTGGATCGGGGTCAGTTTTTCAAGCCTCTTTTTTTTCATCATCGCTAATGCGCAAAGATATCACATTTTGCAGCCTCCGCCGATTTTTGCTTCGCCGGGGTAATAAAAAAGACTTTTACCCACGGCGTATTACGCTTGGATAAAGGTCTTGCTTGCAATTATATCGTCCCAGCCCCGAGTCTTGCGACTGTGTTGACGGGCATGGGGTCAGCCATGTCTCCGGCTGATAGCTACTCACCTTTATTGAGCGTTAAAGATAAAAGAAGATCAATATCTGTTAAAGGTATTTTTTTAATACGAAACAACTTGTAATGTGCAACTAAAATGTTATGATCTTGCAAAGGGGAATATTAATGCAATCCGTCAGGGAAAAACTCCAAATATTCGTGCGACGCTTCGGGCTCTTAAATGCATCCTGCTGCGATGAATGCTGCGGAGAGCAGGTCTCCATGGTACAGAGTCATATTCTGTTCGAAGTCGGCCGACTGGAAGCCCCGCCGATGCAGCGGGTGGCCGAGGAACTGGGGATCGATATTACAACCTTTAGCCGCCAGATCAAGACCCTTGAGAACAAAGGGCTGCTTGTTCGGCAGGTCTCTGCGGAGGACCGGCGGGTAAGCCTGCTTGGTCTGACCGCTGAAGGCAGGCGGGTACTGGAGCAGATTGATCGCTTCATGGCAGCAAAGATAGAACATATTTTTTCATCCATGACCGATTTTGAACGGGAAACAGTTGTCCGTTCTCTGGGGCTTTTGAACGCTGCTGTGGCCAAGGCGGCCTGCTGTACGTCTGAAGAAAAAATTGCATGTTGCAATTAATTTAGGAGATAACATGAAAATCAAAGAGTTCAGGAAAGTCTCAAAAATTAATCCTGGTGAGGAGTCTCCCGGTTGTGCCGGCGCGGCTGGCAATGGCCTGGATAAGCCTCCCTGTTGAGGACCGCCTGTCTCTGCCGGTGGCGGAGAGATTGACGAACGCGTGCCAGGTTTTCAGGGGTGGCTGCTGACCGGCGCCGATAGAGTGGCCAAAATTTCCACAAAACTAAACTTCTCTGATCGGGTAGGTGCATGCAAGGCTCGCTGGGGCATCGGTCGGATGAACTACATGATACCTCCCGGGCTGTACGCGATAGGAAATCCGACCGAAGACGCCCCGGTCCTGGTAACTGCCAACTACAAGATGAGCTTTGACAGCGTGCGTAGCTCTTTGACCGGTCATGATGTTTGGCTGTTGGTGCTGGAGACCTTTGGGATTAATGTCTGGTGCGCGGCCGGAAAAGGTACTTTCGGCACAGATGAACTGGTGCAACGAATTGCTGCTACCGGGTTGACCGGGGTTGTCAGTCATCGCAACCTGCTCTTGCCGATCCTCGGTGCGCCGGGTGTATCAGCCTATGAGGTAGTTCGGCGTAGCGGTTTCATGATTCATTATGCAACCATTCGCGCCCAAGACCTGCCAGAGTTCCTGGGGCAGGGCCAAACCACCTCCCCGGCCATGCGCGAGCTTACCTTTACCTTTTACGAACGGCTGGTGCTGATCCCGGTCGAGTTGGTCCTGGCTTTGAAATCAATTCTTTTCGCCGGTGGCGGTATGTTCCTGCTATTTGCCGTGACAAGTGGCCCAGGGGCAGGTCTGACCGCCTTGCAGGGATGGCTAGGCGCCTGTTTGGCAGGGATCGTGGCAGGGCCGCTTCTGCTTCCCTGGTTGCCCGGCAGGAGTTTTGCCGTGAAAGGGGCCGTGGTGGGAGTGGCATGGAGCATGCTGTTCTATATGCTGGCTGGTGGCAGCAGTTGGAGTATCCCGGTAGTTATGGCAATTTTTCTGGCACTGCCGGCGGTCAGCGCCTTTTACACGCTCAATTTTACAGGTTGCACCCCCTATACCTCCCGCTCGGGTGTTAAAAAAGAGATGCGGTTTGCCATCCCGGCTATGGGGGGCGCTCTTGTTGTAAGCGCTCTGATGCTTCTGGTCGCTAAGTTTCTTTAAAAGGAGATACTAAATGAAAGGTTTCAGCTATCTACGGGGCGTAGCCACTCTGGAACTTGATCAGGCAGCTTGCATCGGCTGTGGCCGCTGCCTGGAGGTTTGCCCTCATCAAGTTCTTTCGCAGGCCGATAAAAAAATCAAGATCACCGATATAGATTCCTGCATGGAGTGCGGAGCCTGTGCCAGGAACTGTCCGGTTGCGGCTATAAAAGTCGATTCTGGGGTTGGCTGTGCCTCGGGATTGATCAACGAGTGGCTGCGCGACCGCAATCTTCGCGCCCCAGGGGGTGGTTGCTGCTCCTGATTTAATTTCGATAATGGAGGGAACATGATCCTGAAATCCAAAAAAGAAAAAGCCGAGCTTCTGCTGTCACTGCATACAAGTGATCAGATGCTCGTTCTGCCGAATGTCTGGAGTCCAATTGGCGCTCGTATTCTAGCGAAGAAAGGCTGCCTGGCTATCGCGACCGCCAGCGCGGCAATATCGGCATCACTAGGATACCAGGATGGAGAAAGGATCAAGCGTTCAACCCTCGTTGATATAATTGGCGGTATTGCACGCTGTGTCGATCGCCGACGGCGCCCGTCTCCAGTAAGGGCGACTCCGAGTCCCGCAATCCGTGTTTGAACATCTGGATCGGCAAGGCGCATGGGGATGATTAGCTGGCACGAATGGGTCGATGTCTCATGGGGCTGTCTGCGGTTTGGTTTGCAGAGGAGCTTGATAAATATGCTAAATCAACAAGCGCCTAATCGACCATGTTCTCAAAAAAATAATTCATACGGGGCACGACCATGCATACAGTCATCTACCATTACACCGGCACCGGCAATTCTCTCTGGACAGCACGCGCCTTCGCTGAGAAGCTCGGCGACACGGAGCTCGTACCGATGCACCGGATGAATCATGGCTCGCACGTCAGCAAAGCCGATACAGTCGGTCTCGTCTTTCCGGTCCACATCTGGGGCGTCCCGAGACTCGTGCGTAATTTTCTTCAATCGATGGAAAAACGGCCCGGTGTCTATTATTTCGCCGTCGCGGTCAACGGCGGACAGGTATCGCGCACTCTCATTCAGCTCAAGGAACTCATGGCCAAGGACAGCCTCACTCTTTCCGCCGGGTTCGACATTGAATTTCCGAGGAATTATATTCCTTGGGGAGGGCCTGGTTCGGTTGAGGTACAGCGGAAGCTATTCAATGCGGCGACGGAAAAGATCAATGTCGCGGCATCGTATATCTCAAGCCGGAAATCGGGGCTTTTAGAGCAAGGCCCCTTGTGGCAGAGAGTGCTTTTCACCGGATTTTACAAGATGACCTACAACCTTGTGAAGACATTGGACAAGAACTTTCATATCGATGGCAAGTGCACCTCCTGCGGCATCTGCGAGAGGGTCTGCCCAGTCAAGAACATCATGTTGGAAGCGGGAAGACCTGTCTGGCACGGTAGCTGTGAACAGTGCCTCGCCTGCATCCAGTGGTGCCCCGAAGAATGCATTCAGTATGGAAAGAAGACGAAGAACTACGAACGGTACCATCACCCTGAGGTGACGGTGACAGATGTTATGCGAGCAATGTGAAGGCGCCTCAGCGTGTGGACAACTGCGCTTTTAGGCGACTTCCGCGCTGTGTTACGGTCTATCACTCACCTTTGCAGGGAGCTAACCGAGACAAGAATTCACCAGCAAAAATCGGGTACAGAAAGAGAGGGACCGCATGGAGAGTTATGTACACGGCTACCATGAACATGAAGCTGAGCGACTGGGCGATCAGGCGAGCACGCTCAGTGACCTGCTCCATCATGACACCGGATATCCGGCAGGGAACAGGGTCCTGGAAGCTGGGTGCGGCGTTGGTGCGCAGACGGTCATCCTTGCAAGGAACAGCCCCGGTGCATCAATCACATCAGTGGACATTTCCCCTGATTCGCTCCGCAAAGCAGGGGCTGTAGTCGAAAGCGAAGGGATTGCTAATGTCACCTTCCGCCATGAGGATATTTTCAATCTCTCCTTTGCGGACGAGAGTTTTGATCATGTTTTCCTTTGCTTCGTGCTTGAACATCTTCGGGAACCGGTCAAGGCCTTGGCAGAGTTACGGAGGGTCCTGAAAACCGGCGGCTCGATCACGGTCATCGAAGGGGATCACGGATCGACCTACTTCCACCCGGAGAGTATGGAAGCAAGGCAGACCATCCAGTGTCTCATTGATCTCCAGGCCCGTGCAGGAGGGAATTCTCTGATCGGCCGTCAACTGTTTCCGCTCCTTACGGCGGCTGGTTTTGGAGAAGTCCTTGTGTCGCCGCGAGTCGTCTATGTGGATTCCAGCAGGCCATCCCTGGTAGATGGATTTACCAGGAAGACCTTTATCGCCATGGTGAAAGGGGTCAAGGAGCAGGCCGTAGCTGCCGGGCTCATGGATGAGGCGGCCTGGGATAATGGGATTGCCGCCCTTTGCCAGGCAGCGGAGCCTGAGGGCACCTTCTGTTATACGTTTTTTAAAGGGATAGGAATCAAATAATAGGGTGGGAAGGCAGCCATGAAGATATCCGTGATTCTCGGCCATCCCGACAAGGGGAGCTTTAACCACGCCATTGCAGCTACGGTAGTGAAAACCTTGCGGCATGACGGCCATGAAGTGCATTTTCATGACCTCTGCGCGGAGCGATTTGATCCTCTGCTCTCCGCTGGGGAGATCCCGAAGGATGCCTTGTTGGATGTGACTGTTGAAGGCATTGCGCCGAGATTGCCGCGGCGGACGGCATCATCATTATTCACCCCAACTGGTGGGGCCAGCCGCCTGCGATTCTCAAAGGGTGGGTGGACCGGGTCATCCGCCCCGGGGTTGCCTATGAATTTGTCGAGGAGGACAGCGGTGAAGGGGTACCGAGAGGACTGCTGCGGGCCAGGGCCGCTTTGGTGTTCAATACATCCAATACCGGGAAAGAACGGGAGATGGAGGAGTTTGGCGACCCTCTGGAAACGATCTGGAAAAACTGTATCTTCGGCCTGTGTGGAGTGGAGAACTTCTATCGCAGGACGTTCGGCATCATTGTTACCAGCACCCTCGAGCAAAGGAAGGAATGGCTTATTGAGGTCAAAGGGATTGTCCGGCGGCATTTTCCGGAGGATTGAATAGAAATATTTTTTCGTCCACTCATGTCGATCAACGAAGAATCGTTTGAGACCATTTTGGCCGAACTGGACAGCTGGCCGGCAAGCGATGGCGATTAGGCAAGCGATGGCGATTACTATGCATTGTCACGGCAGGTACAGGTTTCCGGGGAACGGCTTTGATTTTTTGAGTTAGGTTAATTGACAAGTCTAAAATAATCAGAAAAATGGGGACCTAATATGAAACTGGTAAAAAGGACTCTTTTGATTGCGCCCGTTTTATTATCCTGTGTCGGCTGTGACCAGGTAACCAAAAACATTGCCCGGCAGGGTCTGGCAAATTCAGAACCAATCGCTTTCTTAAACGACATATTTCGTCTGCAGTATGCCGAGAATCCTGGGGCTTTTCTCAGCCTTGGGGCCGGTTCATCCGAGAACATAAGATTCTGGGTATTCACACTTATTGTCGGGGTGTTTCTGGCAGGCATGCTTGTTTACCTTCTGGTCTCACCAAATAATTCCAAAGCCAAAATGATTTCCCTTTCCCTTGTGATCGGAGGCGGCGTTGGTAACTTGATTGACCGTGTTTTAAACGAAGGTCGCGTTATCGACTTTATGAATATCGGCATAGGCTCATTGCGTACAGGGGTCTTTAATGTTGCCGATATTGCGATTTCATTCGGCGTTGTTTGGCTCTGCGCTATTTCTTTGGGAAATGACAAAAACAACCGAGGATCCTTTATGAACAGCCCTGTATCATGAGATGCGCTACTACCCCAAGGAAAGCCTCTGTCTCGCGGAGGACGTCCCCGGGATGAGGCAATGGGCCGTTTACCTCGACCAGGCCATGCTCACCTACTTCGAGGTCGATCCCGATTGCCGGTTCGAAAGCCATAGCCATGAAAGCGAGCAGATCACCATGGTCCTGGAGGGGGTGCTCTATTTCGAGCAGGGGGATAAGGTCATCGGGGTCAAGGCCGGGGAGACGATCGCCATTCCCAGCCATGCCCCCCATGCGGTCTTTACCAGGGAGGCCGCCGTAAAGGCCGTGGATGCCTGGTCGCCGGTCATGGATAAATACAGGCAGGAACGGAGCCAAGCATGAGGACAAAAGGAACGGGGTGGATTGCCGCATCAGCAAAATTAGCTGTCCTGTTCATTCTGGCCGCCAATATCACCGGCTGCAGCCTGCTGCGGAGCAGTATTTCCACGCTGAAATCCACCGATCACTTTGTTCCGATGACAACAGACAGGCGCGTCCTCTCTGAGCCGGGCGCCGATGACGTGGCCGTGGTGGTTGCCGCGGATCTGGCGGATGCCATCGCCACGGTGGAAAAGGAGCAGTACCGGGCGTTCGCGAAGCCGGTGCAGGTTTATGTCACCAGGGACGAGGAGAGTTTTGCCGCTTTTACCGGCGTGTCAAAACAGGCACTTGGGACGGTCATCATCAAGGTGTTCCTCTCGGGGAAACTCAGGAAAGAGCCTGATCGTATCCGGAGGATACTTGTCCATGAACTGTCCCATCTGCACCTTGGTCAGCAACTGGGCATCTACGGCTACAACGCCAACCTCCCTTCATGGTTTCAGGAAGGTCTGGCGGTAACCGTCTCGGGGGGCGGCGGGGCGGAGAAGATGAGCGAGGCCGGAGCGGCAAGGGCCATTCTGGCGGGAACGGGCTTGAAACCGGAAGCAAGCGGGAGTTTCTTTTTCAAGAAATTTGCCAATTCATACGGGGTCGAACCACCCCTGTTCTACCGGCAGAGCGGGATGTTCGTCGCCTGGTTGCGGAATTACGATCTGGAGCGGTTCCGCTTATTTCTGCTGGCTATCGAGGACGGCAAGGAATTCGAGGGGTCATTCAATCAGGCGTATGGCATGAATCTGGATGAGGCCTGGCAACGGTTTACCGATCAATTGAAAATGGCTACTAAATCATAAGTGAGATGGTATGGGGAGCATGATGGGTCGCGTCGTTGCATGAAACAAGTTTTTGAGGTTTCAGCTTGTCCGGCTTGGCTTTAGAAAGGAGATGTCGATGGGAAAAATAGACTTCAAAAAACAACTTAAGCACCTTTACAGCTCTTCTGACAAGAATGTCGATATTGTCGAAATTCCGCAAATGAACTTCCTCATGGTTGACGGCGAGGTCGGCATTCATTACAAGTAAGATGGTTGAAAAAGCAATGGCAGAAGTGGAAAGGAAAGAAACCTGTTTCATTGCCTTTGGTCAGGTTTGAAACATTCAAGGAAGGCAAGGCTGCACAAATACTGCATATTGGTCCGTTCTCGAAGGAGGGACCGACAATCGAGAAGGTGCATAAGTTCATAGAAGACAATGGCAGCCAGCGGGTCGGCAAACACCACGAAATATATTTAAGCGATTTAAGGCGAACGGCACCGGAAAAGTGGAAAACAATTGTCAGGCACCGATGTCATGATGATAAGAAGATTGGCAACCATCGGCCCGGAGTATAGACCAGCCGGCCTGGAGGTGGATTTCCTCCTTGCCGGGGAACGGGGAATCATCCCCATCGAAACCAGGTCCTCCGAGCGGGTCACCGTTTCCGACGGCAGGAGCGTGGAAACGTTCCTAGCCGAGCATCCGAAAGCAGCGCGTATCGGCCTCGTGGTCTATCCGGGGAACGAGTTGGTCGAGTTGCGGAAGAACCTCTGGAGTGTGCCGGATTGGTATCTGCTGGGAGCGTTGTAAACCTACTAACACAAAGAACGGAATCGACCATGAAAACCGCACTGATCATCATCGACATCCAGAACGACTATTTTCCCGGCGGCCGCATGGAACTCCTCGGGGCCGAGACGGCCGGTCTGCGGGCTAAAGAGGCGCTTGCATACTTCCGCGACCATTCTCTGCCGTTGATCCATATCCGGCATCTCTCGACCCGCCCTACCGCCACCTTCTTCCTCCCCGATACTTCCGGTGTCGAGATCCACTCATGCTTGGCGCCGTTGCCGGGAGAGGCGGTCTTCGTCAAGAACTACCCCAACAGCTTCCGCGAGACGCCGTTGCTGGAACATCTGCGCGGGCTGGGGATCGAACGGCTGGTCCTGACCGGGATGATGACCTCGATGTGCGTGGACGCCACGGCCCGCGCCGCCTTCGATTTCGGTTTCCAGAACGTGCTTTTGCATGACACCATGGCGACCCGCGACCTGAGCTTTGGCGGCGCTACCATCCCGGCCGCCCAGGTGCAGGGCGCCTTTCTGGCCGCCTTGGGGAGCGTGTACGGCCGGGTGCTCGGCGTGACGGAGTTTCTGGCGGAGTTGGAAACGGAAAAATGAGGCGAAAACCGGGGGACGCCGAGGCCGTTATTGATAATCAAGGCTGGAGACCTGCCGGGCCCAATAGTGTAATTCGCCGTTTGTTTTCCAGGCGGATTATGCTGAACAGTTCTTTGATGTTTAAAGGTTTGGCAAGAACAGCAGAGATTCCCGATCTCGCGGCTCTAAGGTAAAGTTGCTTCAAAGAGGCTCCGGTCATCATTACGATGACCAGTCCAGGATGGGCTTTCAGCGCCTCTTCGGACAGCCTCAGCCCGTCCATGCCAGGCATGTTGTAGTCGGTAAGCATGAGACAGAAAGGACTCGATTTCAACAATATAAGCGCTTCATCACCGCTTGCAGCGCAGGTCGCCTTGAACCCTTCCATCGCAAGACAAAGTGCGAGCATCCGCCGGCTGTCCCAGTCATCGTCCACGACAAGAATGCCGGTCTTATCAATAGCCTCTGAATCGGTGTAATGGTTACGAACCGCGCATTCCATATGCATTCCCTGTGATAATCGATTAGCCTTGCTATGCATACTCCGGGTCATTACTTGTTTTTGGACTTCGCATCGATCAGCACGTAGTGCTCGCGAAAAGGATGCGATAGGTAACGCCGAGACCGGTCCCATGTCTTGGTTGGGATGTTGTTATCACGACCAGATGTTTCTCCTCCAGTTTGGCGCAGATTCCCTTGAATCTTTCGGGCGAAAAATCCCTGCCGAAGGCACGACCTATTTGGCCCGGAAGTATTTTCCCCTCTCCGTTTTCCCGACTCCAGGCGATCATGATGAGAAAGGCATGCAACTCTTCGCCGGTCAGGCACTCGAATAATCCCTCATCATTCAGCTTTTTCAGCAAGCGGAGTTTGTTCACGTCTGTCTCTGGCGATTTTTTAGCAAAATAAGATAAATATGGCTTAATGTCAAATAAAAATGACTATAAGTCCTATTTAGTTCCATAATTGACATACGGTTCAGTTGAAGGTATACAATCAAACTCCTCTGGCATCAGGAAACGCAAGATTCATGCAGCATCAGGAGGTTTTTTTTGACGGCAGGAATTGGAAGCACCTTGAAACGATTGAGAATGGAGAGAAAGCTCACTCAAAAAGAATTGGCCGCAAAGGTAAGCGGGGGGTTGGATTATACGTATATCGGCAAGATCGAGCGCGAGGAGCAGCTTCCTTCCCTGAAGATGCTGATGAAGCTCTCCAAAGCCCTTGCCATTCCCCTTGCTTCCTTTTTTCGCGAAGAAGACGAACAACTTGCCTCGCTTCTCCGGCCCGGAAAGGTGATCAATCTTGCGGCGCCAAGGAAAATGTCCGTCCTCATCAAGGAATTGAACCAACTCAACCGTAGCGATATTCCGCTCCTCATCGAGATCGTCCGTGCACTCAACAGGCACAGAAAATCCCAGGAAAATAGCGATTACTCCCTGCCCTCGAAAGAATATCCTCTGGTCGCAGAGGAAGGATCCGGCTACGACACCGGTGAGCGCTAATGATGTCTGTCTCCAGCTAAAAGAAAAGGCTGGTTCCAATGGAACCGGCCTTTTTCGTAGATCATTCAGAACTGCAGAAACCCACTTCCTCGGGGAGAGCGGCGCAAAGCGGCGGGTGAGGGGTCTACCGCCCCCATGGCACTGCTTTTTCCAGACTAAATGACAAGTACATCCTTTCACGCTTACGGTTTAGACTTATCCGGGTAGGTGCTACTTCCGCCAGCTGACGGCGGGCTCTTTCCGCGTCGGCAGCCTGTGATAAGCATATTTCGGATAGCCGATCATCAGTGCCCCGCAGCAGGCATGCCCTTCAGGCAAGGCGAGGGCCTCCTGCAACTGAGGACTCTGCGCAGCCGCCATCATGAAGAACCCGGCCCAACAGGCGCCGAGGCCGACCGTCGGTGCAGCCAGATCCAGGAATGTCAGCGCGATGGTGCTGTCCATCTGGGCCAGTGGATACGATGCGGGAGCATGGGCAATCACAAGCGCCGGTGCACCGCGCAGAACCGGATCTTTCCCCGCCTCCCATGCCGCCACGGAACGCTCCAGCCGGTACGCCTTAGCCAGTGGATGCCCTGCCTTGATCAGAGAACGGAGCATGTCGATGATCATGGCGCCCATGGCATGAAGCTCTTGCCGTGAATTGATGACCAGCCACTGCACCTGCTGACTGTTGGTGCCGGTCGGGGCATAGTGGGCCAGGTCGATCAGCCGGGCCAGCTTCTCCTGCTCCACCGCTTGAGAGCTGTAGGTGCGAATCGACCGGCGTGAGCGGAAAAACTGCTCCGCCTGTTCGCTAGCGAGCGCCAGTTCCGCTCTTATGGGAGGGCAATCCGCCACCTGCATCTCATCCAGAGACAGGGCGCCGTGCGGACAAACCGCCACGCAGTGGCCGCATGAAATACAGAGATCCTCCAGCCCCGCTACCAGCTGCGGCACAAGACCGTCCTTCATTTCGATGATGCTCATCGGGCATACCGCTGTGCAGATGCCGTCATGCCGGCATTTTTCCTGATCCACTTTGATGTGACGCATGTGATCCTCCTGGCGGAATCTTATTGTGACTTGCAAAAGGCAAGGTGCTGTGGGAAAAACAAGATACAGGAATAACGTGCCGTTTTCAACCGCCCACCCAAAGGAGGATTCTTTGAGATGGAAAATGATGCAGAGAAGTTTCACGGCTTCAGCCTTACGTCGCTTGAATTCCTGCGCGACCTCAAGACCAACAACAGCAAGGCGTGGTTCGAGGCGCACCGTAGTGCGTACGAACAGCATCTGCTCTCACCGCTTCGTGCCCTGACCGCCGGCCTGACCCCGCTCATGCTCGCCATCGACCCGGATCTGGTCGTTGAACCGCGCCGGGTGATCTCCCGCATCCATCGCGATACCCGCTTCTCCCGCGACAAGTCCCCCTACAAGAGTACCCTCTGGCTGGCCTTCAAGAGGCCGCTTTCGGAGTGGCAGGATGCCCCGGCCTTTTTCTTCGAGCTGGGCGTGGATACCTGGCGCTATGGCATGGGCTTTTATGCCGCCTCAAAGGAGACCATGGACAGGCTGCGCCGGCTGATCGAACAGAAACCGGCTGAGTTCGAGCGGATGGTCGCTTTCCTGGCTGATCAGGATCGATTTGTGGTCGAGGGAGAGCAGTATAAACGGGTGATCAACCCAGTTGTCCCTGAACATCTGCGCCCCTGGCACCAGAGCAAGAGCGTCTATCTGGTCTGCAACCGGCAGAGTGGCAACCAACTTTATGAGAGGGAACTTCTGCAGGAACTCATTACTGGTTTCAGTCTGCTGGAACCGCTCTATCACTCCTTCAGCAAACTGCGCATCGCCGGGTGTTGAACTGCGTCAATCTTCAAGGGACGAATATTTTGTGAAGTTATCGCGGAGGATAAGATTTCTCAGAAAAATAGGATACGCATAAAAGGCCGGCATTTAGTGCAGGTTAATGATAGGTTTGATGGCGATTCAGTAGATATTCCAAATACTAAACGTTTGAGTTCCTGAGAAAAAGTTTAGTGCAACTGTGCAACAGTACCATCATAACACGCCGCCATAACCGCATTTCTGCATTGATTTTGTCAAAAAAATATTTCTTCTTTTGCCGATATATATTATAAAGTTCTTTGCATACAGAATTCTCATCAAGCAACAATTTCCATGCATGGAGGGTAATCTATGAAGAAAGTTCTGACACTGGGCGCGACCCTGTTGCTGGCAGGCACACTTGCCCACGCGGATGTGATCAAGATCGGCATGTCGAATGACCAGACCGGGCCGAACAAGGCGGCGGGTAGGGGCATCAAGGTGGGTGTGGACGCCTATCTCAAATCGGTAAACGACAGGGGGGGAGTCAACGGCAACACGTTTCAATTAGTGAACGGTGACGATCAGTATGTACCGGACAAGACCGTGGATGTACTCCTGAAGATCATCGAGGAGCAAAAGCCGGTCGCCTTCATCGGCACGGTCGGCACTTCAAACGGTGTCGCCGCCATACCGCTGGCCAAGGAATACAAGATTCCCTTCGTGGCACCCCGCTCGGGGGCGGCTGATTTCCGTAAGCCGGTCACCCGCGAGGTCATCAACATCCGCGCCTCCCACCAGGACGAGGTTGACAAAGTAGTTGACAAGTTCGTGGCCGAAAAGGGATTCAAGCGCTTCGCCGTCTTCTATCAGAACGATACCTTCGGCAAGGACGTGCTCAACTGTATGGAGCAGGCGCTCAAGCGTAATAATCTGACGCTGGTATCAAAGGGCTCCTACGAGCGCGGAACAACCGCGGTCAAGAGCGCCCTGACCGCGATCATGGCCGGCAACCCCGAGGTTGTCTTTATCGGTGCTGTTTCCGCCCCGGGCGGTGCCTTCATGCAGGAGGCGCGCAAGGAAGGGCTCAAAGCGGTCTTCGCCACCGGCTCGTTCGGCGGCGGCGGCAGTCTGATCAAGGTCGCCGGTGACGCGGTTGCCGAAGGGGTGGTCATGTCCCAAGTAATTCCTCACCTTGATGACGTCAGCCTGGCGATCACTAAAGAATGCAAGGAGGCCATCACCAAATATCCCGAGGACATTGGGTTCAATATCATCTCATTTGAAGGCTGCGTCTCCGCCAAGGCTTTGGTGGCCGCCATCGAAAAGGCCGGTAAACCGGTACAGCCAGATGCCGTCATAAAAGCTTTCGAAGAAATGAAAGGCTACGATCTTGGGGGTATCAAGCTTACTTTCTCCCCCGACAACCACCAGGGGCAGAGCGAGGTCTGGCTCTCCATCGTCAAGGGAGGGAAGATTGTCCCTCTCGCGTCATTGAAATAATCCATCCTTCCGGAACGCCCCTTCATCACCTTGAAGGGGCGTCTCTTATCAGAAAGCAAAATTTATGAATGTACGTCAAAAACTTACCTTGAGCGTCGTATTTACAACCATCGGCATCGCCACGGTTACCGGCATCAGCGTCTATGCCGTCACCAGCATCAAATCGCAGATCTCGGTCCTGACCGGGAAATCCGCACCTATGCATCTCAAGATTCTTCAACTCCAGCAGACCGTCGAGAAGGTCTCGGCCGATTTCTTCCGACTCGGCCTGACCAGCGAAGAGAGGGAGCTGGGTGAACTTGCCTCCTCCATCGACCGGCGGATCAAGGAGATGGAGGAACTGACCAAAGGGATTCAGCAGGGAGGCAACGCGGAGCACAGCGTCGAGCCGGGCATTTTTCGCGGCATACGCGACACGGTGGTCACAACAGCCAACGAAAGATTGAAGGACGTCAGGACATTCCGCGAGGAGAGCGGTAAGGCTAACGCGCAGCTTGCCACCGTCGAAACCGGCATGGCAACCATCGGTAAGGGGGTTTCGTCGCTGGGGGTTGAATCGCTCAGTTCCGTGGACCGCTCGAATCAGGCCAATCTTCAGACCAACAGCGTTATCAAGCGACTTCTCACGCTGCAGAACCGCTACCGGGACCTCGCCGTCATTACCGGGGAGATCGAATCGGTCCGCAATAAATTCAAGCTAGGGCCGCTCAAGGAGAAGATCAAGTCGGTCAGCGAGCTTACCAACTCCATCGCCCAGGAAAAAGGGGACCCACCAATCATAAAGGATGCCAAGGAGGGAGTTTTCAATATCATCTCCCTGCTTTCCAGGGAGGATGGCCTGATTGCGGCGCGTCTGGAACTGTTCGAGGCAAAGATCGACGCCGCGAAGTTCAGCGAGCGCAAATCGCAGGTTGTAACCCTCACCGAGGAGCGGTCCAGGGAGCTCTCCAACCAGTCCGATGCCATGGAAATCCAGATCTCGAAGGACCGCCAGCGCCTTTCGACCGCCTTGGGATTCCAGGCCAGGGCCGGCGAAATCATTAACCTGGGGAATGCGGTGTCGGTAGGGGTGAAGGAGATCGGTTCGCTGACACGACTGGCCATGCTTGCGACTACTGAGGCCGAGCTCAACGATGTCAACAGAAAGATCGGATCGGGCTTTACCTCGGCCAACGGTTCCCTGGTCTTGCTGAAGCGGGCGCTGACCGCCGTTAACGAGACGAAGAAAGCCGCTGCGGTTTCAGCGGCGACAGGCGCTTTACAAGGCGCCGCCGTCTCAGTCACCCGCATCATCGAGGGGAAGAAAAACGTTCTCAAGAGCGACGCTGCCATGGCCCAGGCATTGGCCAAGGCAAAGCAGATCGCAGCCGAACAGTCGGTCAAGGGTGAAGAACAGGTCAAAAATGTGGGCGAAAACCAGAAGGCGATGCTCGAAGCGGTCCAGAACTCGGTGTCTGCGGCGGGGCGCTTGCTTTACGTCATCCTGTTGGTCAGCGGAATTGTCATTGCAGTGACCATCGTGCTTGGCTGGCGGGTGGCATCATCCATTGTTTCAACGCTCAAAGGTGCCGAATCCATGGCGAAAGAGATGGCGGCCGGCGACCTGACCCAGCGGATCGAGCATGTCTCGGCCGACGAAATCGGCAGGATGTGCGGTTCGCTCAACAGTTTTGCCGAAGGATTGAACGGTGCGGTGCGGACCATCGTAGACCGCTCGCAGTCGCTTTCAACCGCCGCCGACGAGCTGTCATCCCGGGCCAATCAGATGGCGTCGATCGTGACAAAGCAGACCGACGACTTACAGACCATCGCAACCTCCACCGAGCAAATGTCCGCCTCGGTCGCCGAGGTCGCCCAAAACGTCAGGGCCGTGGCGGATCGGGCAGGAACGGCCCAAAAGGTGGCCGACGAGGGTAACCAGGTGGTGAACGCGTCCGTTGTCGGAATGGAGCGGATCGCGGTTTCCGTCAATGGCATCGCCAGCCTAGTCACAAATCTCTCCGAAGGATCCCAGAAAATTGGAGATATCGTGGGCACCATCAATGACATCGCCGACCAGACCAACCTCCTGGCATTGAACGCCGCCATCGAGGCGGCCCGTGCCGGCGAGCAGGGCCACGGCTTCGCGGTGGTGGCCGACGAGGTGCGCAAGCTGGCCTCAAAGACGGCGGAATCCACAATAGAGATATCGGCAATGATCACAGCCATCCAGAAGGAGGTGGCCCACGTGGGTGATTCGATGAAGCTGGGGATCCAGAACGCGACCGAGGGGACCGACCTGGCACTCAAGGCCCGCGAGGCACTCGAGCGGATCGTCATCCAGGTGCAGGAGATCTCGGGGATGTCCGGGCAGATCGCAACCACCGCCACCCAGCAGTCGGCGACAATCGATGATATCTCGCGCAGCATCACCACTCTCTCCGACGCAAGTCGCGGGTTGATGGGCTCCATGCAGGAGACCAACAGCTCGGCCCAGACCGTCGATGGCATTGCCGACGAGTTGAAATCCCTCACCTCGGCCTTCAAGACTGCCTGACACCCTTCCAGCCACAACGCTAGCCTCTCGGGACGGGGCTAGCGTGCATTCAGGCCCGTAGGCAACGGCATCACTTCACCGTACGCAATATGGCACTGAACATCTGGTTCTGGTCAGATTGCGAGACGGAAATAACCATCTCCACCTGAATGATCCGTCCGCAGACATCCCTGACCTTTTGCAGGGTGGTGGTGCCGATCAGCTTGCTGCTGCCGGCGCTGAAATAATCTTCCACAGCCTTCTTCAAATCCTCGCCGTTTTCCATGAATTCAAAGATGCTCTGACCCAGCAGTTCCTGCTTGGTCAGGCCAAACAGCAATTCAGACTTTTGATTGGCGATCACTATTTTACCATCAGCCATGAAGGTAATAATGGGTGATTGAGCAATCTCTATAAAATTGCGATAGCGATCTTCCGATTCCATCCTCTGCAGGGTCTTGCGGTCAAGTTCTGACATAAGTTCATTGAAAGAACCGATCAATTCACTGATCTCGCTGGTGCCGGTCTTTTCAAGACGCGTAGTAAAATTCCCGGTTTTTGCCACATCAGAGATATGTGTAGCAACCGTTTTCATCGGTGTCAGAATTGTTCTGCGAATGAGCCAGCCGGTGGTGAGCATAAAGAAGATCAAAACCATGCCGTCATAGATGAGGTCGCGTTTGAAATTGGAGCCGATCCGGTGGTAAAGTTCCTCCATCGGGACCGATACCGAAACAGCCCCGATCACCTCTCCGGCCTTGTAGCCGTAGGAAAAATGACCGCGGGGAAAGCGTTGCTGAACGAATCGAGGGGCGGTATCATAGCTTCCGTGACATGTCAGACAGTATTGGTCGGCTTTCATCGGCAACAGGTAGCGGAGCGATTTTTTACCCTTTTCATCCGCCACCTGCCAAATTTCCTCGGCCTTTACATCCCTGAAATAGGTTAGTTTGTCAGTTTCAAACCGGTCGGGGCGGTTGTCGGGATTGCGATAGCGCAATGAAACCTGGCGGACATAATAGGGGGAACCGCTGGTAAGCTGCCTGGCAATGCTGGTGGCGACCACCTGCGGAACAAGTTTGTAGTTGTGTTCAGGCTCTGTGGTGACGCTCTTGGCAAGATAGTCGCGGGTTTCTATAATCTGATGCGAGATAGCTCGAGCATTAGCAACAGCTCCCATGAGGATCAAGGCCTGTTCCCTGCGGTAACTGTTGAAAGCCAGCGCCAGGAAAAGCGCGACGAGAAGCAGGGATGTGATGATGTTGAGGGTAGTGTTGACGCTGCGCTTAGTTAAGAACTTCATGGTTTCTCCTGCAGGTTTTCAAGAGGAAACATTTAGGCTGTTTCCATTAGAATTGATTATAACCAGTCAGCTTAGCTTAGCAAGCTATATATACTCCTGTTATTCTGCTTGAATTAATCAATTGATGTGCGCTATTTTAACCTGATTCAAATTTGCACACCTAAGTATGCAATAACCGCTAACCAGCCGCAAACTAAAGGATTTCATAATGGATAGACGAGCGCAATCATCAGAGACTGGCAAGGGAAAATTTTTTGCCTCAGCGCTGCTTTTTATCGTGACATTAGCGATTGTCACTATATTGGGTATTTCCGGTTACGTGTTTTATCTTCTCGCCCGACTACCCCGGGTAGATCGGTTGGCTGATTATAAGCCACCGATTGTCTCGCAGGTATATGGCGATGATGGCAGCCTTGTGGGTGAGTTCTATCTTGAGCGGCGTATCGTGGTGCCGGTCAACCAGATGCCGCGCAAACTGATACAAGCCTTTGTGGCGGCTGAAGATGCAAATTTCTACTCCCACAAAGGGATTGATTACTTCGGTATACTGCGCGCTGCGGTAAAGAATATTATTTCCATGCGGAAGAAAGAAGGCGCCTCGACAATCACCCAGCAGGTGACTAAATCCATGCTGTTGACGCCGGAAAAGAAATTTTCCCGCAAGATCAAGGAGGCCATCCTGGCCCAGCGCATGGAGGAGAAGCTTACCAAGGATGAAATTCTTTATCTTTATCTGAATCAGATTTATCTAGGCGGCGGAGCCTATGGGGTCCAGGCTGCTTCCGAGACCTATTTCGGCAAAAATGTTGAACAGCTGAATCTGGCCGAGATGGCCATGTTGGCCGGCCTTCCCAAGGCCCCTAATGCCTATTCCCCTATCAAACACCTGGATAAGGCTCGCGAACGGCAGGCTTACGTGCTGGATCGGATGGTCAGGGAGGGCTACATCACCCAGGCCGAGGCCGAACACGCACGTAAGGCCGATATATCTATTCATCCTATGAAAAAGGTGAATCATGACCAGTCTGCTTATTTCCTGGAGCATCTGCGTATCCAGCTTGAGGAGAAGTATGGTGAGGACCAGCTCTACAAGGGAGGGCTGAAAATTTACACCACCATGAATGCCGGTATGCAGCGGGCTGCCTATGAAAGTGTCAGAAGCGGTCTCAAAGCCGTTGACAAACGTCAAGGTTACCGGGGGCCGGTCAAGTATCTTAAAGACAGCGATGTTGATTCCTTCTGCTCGAAGATTGAGGAGGGTATTGATTCGGCTGTGCTTAAAACCGGAGAGACTTACCAAGGTGTGGTGGTTGGCTTTCGCCCGGAAAAAGGTGAGGCCCTTGTCAGGGTAGGGGACCGCACGGGGGTCTTAAGTAGGAAAAACATGTCCTGGGCCGGCCGGGTGGGCATGATTAACAACTACGGTAAACCGGAAAAGGGTAATAAATCCCTGACCCTGGGCTCACTTATCGAGGTTTCGGTGGTCTCCCCCGAGGTCAATAAAGAAGGGGCGCAATTTGCATTGGATCAGACTCCTGATGTACAGGCGGCTTTAGTGGCCATTGATCCGCGCACCGGTGGCATCAAGGCCATGGTCGGCGGCTATGATTTCAGAAAGAGTCAGTTCAACCGTGCCATCCAGGCGAAAAGAAACGCCGGTTCAGCCTTCAAACCAATAATTTATGCCGCCGCTCTGGATAAGGGCTTGACGCCGGCCACCATAATCGAGGACTCCGAGGTCGAGTACCCGGATGGCTCGGGAACGATGTGGAAACCCAAAAACTATGATGGCACCTTCCGCGGGCCGGTCACCATGCGCGAGGCCCTGACAAATTCCATAAACATCGTCAGTGTAAAGATAATGGAGCAGATCGGAGCAACCTATGCTGCTGAGTATGCCAAAAAACTCGGCTTTAGCTCGCCGATCCCGGCCAATCTGGCATTAGCCCTCGGTGCAGCATCTATATCGCCGATGGAGCTGACCTCCGCCTATGCTGTATTTGCCAATAAGGGGGTCTTACTGCCGACTTTATTCATAACCAAGGTTACCGATAATAATGGCACTGTCTTACAGGAAACCCCCGCGCCGATTCCGGTTCCAGTGGTTGCCCCGGAGACCTCCTATGTTATAACCAACCTGATGCAGAGTGTCGTATCCAGCGGTACCGGTTACCGCGCTTCGGTTGTTGGCCGGCCGGTGGCAGGCAAAACCGGAACAACCAACGATTCCAAGGATGCTTGGTTTATCGGGTATATCCCGCAGTTGGTAACTGGTGTCTGGGTAGGCTATGATCAGGAGCGCTCTTTGGGGGCGGGTGGCTCGGGCGGCCAGGCAGCCGCTCCGATCTGGGCCGAGTTTATGCAGAAGTCGGTTTCAGGGATTCCGGTAGAAGACTTTGAAGCACCGGAGAATGTGTCTTTTGTACTGATTGACCCTCACACAGGTAAGCTTGCCAAAGAAGGCACCCCGGGAGCGGTAATGGAATGCTTTATAAAGGGGACCGAGCCCTCCTCCTATGAGTGAAGGGGCTCCAACCTCTACCCCTAAATCTCGTGATTACTAGTATAGAAAAGGGCGCTTCATGATGAGCGCCCTTTTAATTTCAATCATATGATGATCTGGCAGCTAAAGGGTAACATCCTCCGCGATGCCTGATCGGAGCTTGATCAGTGACTCCACCTTGGACCAATCGACCAGTTCGGTAAGCCTGTTTTTCTTTATCAGTTGCTTTGCTTCAGCGTCTAGACCGGCGGTCTTGCCGTAAGCATCCTGATGAACTTCCATGAATATCCGCCCCTGCTCGGTAACAGCCAGTTTTACCGGCCTGTAAATAATCTCTCCCATTGTATTGACTTTAATCTCTTTGAAAATCTCTGCCATATGCTCCGGATAGACCCTTATGCAGCCGTGGCTGGCAAAGCTGTAAATCGAGCCAGGTTTCGTAGTGCTATGAATCATGATGCCCGGTATTGAGGTCTTAATGGCATATTTTCCGAGCGGATTGGTGGGGCCCGGCGGAATGGAGGTTATCGCCTCCTTGCCTTCATCCTCCATCTCGGAACGGATTGAAAGCGGGACAATCCAGGTCGGATCTTTTTGTTTGGCAACTATCTTAAATTTACCAGTAGGCGTTTTCCAGTCGAATTTCTCTGTTTTTTTGGTTACGCCCAGCGCGACCGGGATAGAGACCGCCAGTTTACCCTGCCGGAAATAGTACAGGGTGCGATCCGGTATATTAATGACAATTCCGTTTGTCATACGTTGAGGAATGATCTTGAGGTTATTGTACCTGAGCTTTTGACCAGCCTTAAGTGGGGCATTGGGGTCCATGCGATTGGTTTTGGCTAAGTGCTGTCGGCTGACGCCGAGTTTTGCTGCGATCAGGCGCAAATTTTCATTTCTTTTGACAGTGTAGGTGCTGATGTGCCCTACAAGTTTGTCCGATGTGGGCAATGGTTCCTCTTCCGAGGAAGGCTGTGGCTGTAGCTGGGAAAGCGTGGGTTGTATGGGTTGTTGTATGGTTGGCTGGGCCAGGGATTTAACTTCCGGCTCCACTGCCGGAAGTACTGATGCCGGCGGGGGTGTAGAAGCATCCTCTGCTGCAAGCTTTCCGGGGTGTCTTGCTGCCAGGTTCGCCAACAGAACCTGCGCCTTTTGTATAGCTAGTAGGAAATAGCGCTCAGACACATCGATCTCTTTATTCTGATAATACTGTTCCGCTATCAGGAAGGCCGAATCAATACTTCGCATTTCTTCGGGAGCTGCGTGCTCGACACCGGAATTACGAAGCGTTATAATAGTTGATATGGCATCGTTGCGGGAATCCGCCCCCGCAAAGTTGGACGACATAACGAGGAATGTCGCAACAGCCAACATACGCATGACAAAAAGCTCCTATACAGGTTTTAATTATATTTCTGCTGAATATCTACTATAACGTTCTGGAATTTAGCAACTATATTATTAATGAGTAAACAGTTAAATTTGTATAGTCATAGTACTAAAAATAGAAAACAGTTTTTCTTTGAATAACTTTAAAATAACAGCTTGACAATATCTAGCAGGTCTTGTTATACAACGCATCCGATTTGTTTGCGGGTCCGAAAAAAACTTTTGTGGTCTGAAAAAAAACAGCGGGCATTGAAAAAAATATTGACAACAGAATGATTGCCCTGTATATTCCTCCTTCTGTTGCACACATCTGGTCTTTGAAAACCGAATAGCAGTAATTGATTGTGGTTTTAAATTTGTCAGCAAGCAATTTGAGTTTCAACAGATACAGATTTTTCAGTATAAACTGGAGAGTTTGATCCTGGCTCAGAACGAA
>DASXUK010000058.1:0-35580 GCA_036504875.1 Desulfuromonadaceae bacterium | reverse complement strand
CTGCCACCTGCGACAAACGGCGCTGGGTACTGGCCGCTTTAATGCCGAGTCGGTCAGCCAAGGCGGTCGAAATCAATGTTGTAGATGCCCCGGTATCCAGCAACAGCCACGCATCGACTGAGGTGTTCCGATAACTGAAGCGGACCGGCACCAGCACCTGGTTGTTTTTGATCCTTACGGCGGTGGTCTTGCTGCCATGGGTTGGATCGCTTCTCGTTGTACGGGTTTTTTTACGGAATTCTTTGGGAATCTTGCTTTCGTCATCAACCATAACCACGGTTCCATCCCGGTCGGCATATTGGAAAAAGTCGGCCTGGGCGACAAGAGTGAAGGGGTGAAAAAGCAGGATCTGTAATATGATCAGGAGCCTGGTCATAAGGTGCTTATACTCCTTTGATATCCATCTAAGTCCGACTGGTCTGCTATTCACTACCGGTTCGTGCGGAAGGCTGCATCAGCTCATTAATTCTTCGGTTGAGTGTCGTTGCCGGTTTTGATTGAATTCTCGAGATTCTGGTTATGTTCCTCGCTTTTGCTCAGTGTGTTATCAACGTTTTTACGGATATCGGTACCGTCATAGCCGACGGCAGAAGCACCTTCCAGCTTCCTGGTCTCCTCACGCCCCTGGTATTTTTCCGGGATTGGCGGCTGACTGGAACTGCAACCGGTCAGTGTGATGATGATTAAGATGATGAACAGGGATGGTTTCACTGTTATTACCTTTCCTTGAGACGAGTTGTGGAGCGGGTAGCATGCTAAAGATACAACTTTTAGAATCTGATGTGTTTGATTTTTTAGATCTGGGTAACCACTATTTAAGAAAGCTCTAAAATAAAAAAAGAGCGGCATCGCTGCCGCTCTTCAGGTTTAGTCATTGAGTGTATAGATCCTCTACCTACGGGAAGCCTTACCGGCCACCTGCATGCGGATTATGGCCCGTTCAAGAGCAGCCTCATAGATTTTGAATTGCTTGTCTTCGGGAGGAAGGGTCTTGAGCTTCTCTTCGGCCCGGCCAAGGGCGGCCTTGGCACGTTCAACATCAATTTCCTCGGCTGTTTCGGCCGTTTCAACCAAAACAATGATTTTGTCATCGCGGATCTCAAAGTAGCCCCAGTTAAGTGCCATATGCTCGATAATGCCATTGTCCTTGTAGATCAATTCACCGATCTTGAGCGAGGTCAGAAAGGGGGCATGTCCGGGAAGAACTCCGAATTCGCCCAGTTTACCGGTTGCAGTAACTTCGTCAACCTCCATATCAACAACCTTCTTGTAAGGGGTGACTATTTCGAGTTTCATCTTTTCAGCCATATATCATTCCTTGTAGAAGCGGAATAAATCCGCTGGGCGCAAGCGCCCCTACATGTTTATTTGATTATACCGCAGCCAGTTTCTGGGCTTTTTCAATGGCTTCTTCAATCGAACCGACCATGTAGAAGGCCTGCTCGGGCAGGCTGTCGTGCTTGCCGGCCACGATTTCCTGAAAGCCCTTGATGGTATCCTTTAGTTCAACATATTTACCAGGAGAACCGGTAAAGGCCTCAGCAACAAAGAACGGCTGGGACAGGAAGCGCTGAATTTTACGGGCGCGGGCAACCACCAGTTTATCTTCCTCGGAAAGCTCGTCCATACCAAGGATGGCAATGATGTCCTGGAGATCCTTGTACTTCTGGAGCACGTACTGAACGGAACGTGCCACAGCATAGTGCTCTTCGCCAATTACCTGCGGATCAAGGATGCGCGAGGTGGAGTCGAGCGGGTCAACTGCCGGATAGATCCCGAGTTCGGCGATCTGACGGGAAAGAACCGTGGTAGCATCCAGGTGGGCGAAGGCGGTAGCCGGTGCCGGGTCGGTCAAGTCGTCGGCCGGAACATAGATGGCCTGAACCGAAGTGATGGAACCCTTTTTTGTAGAGGTAATGCGCTCCTGCAACTCACCCATCTCGGTAGCCAGCGTAGGCTGGTAACCAACCGCGGAAGGAATACGCCCCAGAAGGGCGGACACCTCGGAACCGGCTTGGGTAAAACGGAAAATGTTGTCGATGAATAACAGAACGTCCTGACCTTCTTCGTCACGGAAATATTCTGCAACCGAAAGGGCGGTCAGGGCGACGCGGGCGCGGGCACCGGGAGGCTCATTCATCTGACCGTAAACCAAGGCGGCCTTGTCGAGAACGCCGGATTCCTTCATCTCCATCCAGAGGTCGTTCCCTTCACGGGTACGCTCACCAACACCGGCAAAAACCGAGTAACCACCGTGCTGTTTGGCGATGTTGTTGATCAGTTCCATAATCAAAACCGTCTTGCCAACGCCGGCGCCACCGAACAGGCCGATCTTACCGCCGCGAGCATACGGTGCGAGCAGGTCAACAACCTTGATACCGGTTGTAAAGGCTTCTACCTTGGTTGACTGATTTTCAAATGAAGGTGCTTCACGATGGATGGCGTATTCTTTTTCATTGCCAATCGGTCCCATTTCGTCAACAGGCTCACCGATAACATTCATGATGCGACCAAGTGTTTTAGCGCCAACCGGGGCACAGATCTGTTTACCGGTATCAATAACCACCTGACCACGTTTGAGGCCATCGGTAGAATCCATGGCGATGGTACGAACCGAGTTTTCACCAAGATGCTGGGCAACTTCCAGTACCAGATTGTTCTCACGGTCATCAATGGCCGGATTTGTCACGCGCAGAGCGTGGTAGATTTCCGGCAGTTTGCCGGGCTCAAATTCGACGTCTATAACAGCGCCGATGACCTGCGAAATTTTACCTGTGTTCTGACTCATGGAACAATGTCCTCCTGCGGCCGTGAGGCCTCATATAGTGATACGTATTTGTTATTAGTAAGTTAGAAATAATTTTTGCAGAAAATTATTTCGTTAACGCACTTATCCCTTTTGCGGGGTTAGCCTTTAATCGATTCAGAGCCGGAGATGATTTCCATCAATTCCGTGGTAATGGCAGCCTGACGCGCCCGATTGTACTGGAGGGTCAATTTGCCGATCATTTCGTTGGCGTTCTTCGATGCACTATCCATGGCCGTCATACGTGCCCCGTGTTCACCGGCCACCGTCTCCAGCATGGCTTTAAAAATCTGCACTTCGATATTTTTGGGCAGTATCTCCGCCAGCAGTTCACCAACAGATGGTTCATAAATAAACTCGACTGGAGTTTCGTCTGATGTTCCCACTTCTTCCGGTACAACCGGCAGCATCTGCTGGAACGTAATGTCCTGGGTCATAACTGTACGGAAGGAGTTGTAGAGAAGTTCGACTTGATCGTACTCTCCGGCCACAAAACCATCGATTACTTCCTGGGCCAGCATGGCGGCAACCTGATAATTAGGTTTAGCAAGAATATTTGAAAAATTCTTATATACGTTATAACGACTTCTAAGGAATTCATTACCTTTTCGACCAACTGTCATTACACTGATCTGCTCGTAAGAACCGGAGCGTTCCTTAATATAGCGGTCAGCAGCCTTGCAAAGGTTGGTATTGAAACCGCCACACAGACCTCTATCCGAGGTAAGAACTATCAGAAGCAGTTTCTTGGCCTCACGCTTTTCAAGCAACGGGTGAAGATCACCCTCAAGGTTTGCCGACAATGACTGCAGCACTTCACCCAGCTTTTTTGCGTACGGGCGGGCCGCCACTACATTTTCCTGGGCACGGCGCAGTTTTGCAGCCGAAACCATTTTCATGGCCTTGGTGATCTGGCGCGTATTCTTTACGGATACAATCCGTTTTTTTATGCTTTTAAGGCTTGCCATATCTCAAACCGTCCTTGTTTACGCGGTAAATTCTTTCTTTAACTGGCCCAGAGCGGCAATGATTCTACCCTTCATATCGTCGTCAATGGCTTTTTTATCACGAAGTTCAGCAAGCAGTTCAGCCTGACGATTATCAAAGAAAGCATACAATTCCGTCTCATACTTCCTGAGGGCAGAAACCGGGTAATCATCCAGGAAACCGTTGTTGGCGGCAAAAATAACCAGAACCTGTTTTTCGTTGGGGATCGGGCGATACTGCGGCTGCTTGAGAATCTCAACCAGACGCACACCACGCTCCAGCTGCATCTGGGTAGCCTTGTCAAGATCGGAACCAAACTGAGCGAAAGCTGCCATCTCACGATACTGTGCCAAGTCAAGACGCAGGGTACCGGCAACCTGTTTCATGGATTTTGTCTGTGCAGAACCACCAACGCGGGATACCGAGAGACCGACGTTAATAGCCGGACGTACGCCGGAGAAGAACAGGTCCGATTCCAGATAAATCTGGCCGTCGGTGATTGAGATGACGTTGGTCGGGATGTAGGCGGAAACGTCACCGGCCTGCGTCTCGATGATCGGCAGCGCGGTCAATGAGCCTGCACCACGGGCATCGGACAACTTGCAGGCACGTTCCAGCAAGCGGCTATGGAGATAGAATACGTCGCCCGGATATGCTTCACGTCCTGGCGGACGGCGGAGCAGCAAGGAGAGCTGACGATAAGCAACAGCTTGCTTGGAAAGATCGTCATAGATGATCAGTGCATGCTTGCCGCTGTCGCGGAAAAACTCACCCATAGTAACGCCGGTATAAGGGGCGATGAACTGAAGTGGTGCTGACTCGGAAGCGGTTGCAGCAACGACGATGGTATAATCCATTGCGCCATGTTCGGTCAGCTTGGAAACGACCTGAGCAACCGTGGAACGCTTCTGACCGATAGCGACATAAATACAGACAACATCGCCACCCTTCTGGTTAATGATTGTGTCGATTGCAACAGCAGTTTTACCGGTCTGGCGGTCGCCGATGATCAACTCGCGCTGGCCACGTCCGATTGGGACCATTGAGTCAATCGCCTTGAGGCCGGTGGCCATCGGCTGATGAACCGATTTACGGTCAACAATGCCGGGGGCTTTAATCTCCACCTTGCTAAAGCTGCTGGTGTTGATGGCGCCCTTACCGTCGATTGGCTGCCCGATGGCGTTGACAACACGACCGATCAAGGCATCGCCAACTGGAACCTCGGTAATGCGGCCGGTACGTTTGACTGTGTCGCCTTCCTTGATCTCGGAAAATTCACCGAGAATAGCAGCACCGACGTTGTCTTCCTCAAGGTTGAGGACCATGCCGGATACGCCGCCTGGGAACTCCAGCAACTCGCCGGCCATGGCGCCTGCCAAACCGTGGATGCGGGCGATACCGTCACCGATGGAGATGATTGTGCCGGTTTCCGACACCTCAACCTCCTTACCATACTCCTTGATCTGTTTCCTGATGATCTCGCTGATCTCTTCGGCTCTGATTTCCATGGAAGCTTTTACCCCTTCTGTAATATATCTTGAATCCGTTTAAGCTGAGTTTTTACACTGCTGTCAAAGGCGATGTCGCCGATCTGGGTAACAATGCCACCGATCAGACCTGGTTCGACGGTCACCTGGGGAACAACCTTTTTACCGGTCTTCTTTTCAAGTGCACTCTGAATGGAAGCTACCTGGCTGCCATCCAGAGGGAAAGCGGTTCTGATGATCGGGCGAATCACACCGGAGAAGTCATCGGCCAGTATTTCATAGGTCTGAACGATCTGTCCAAGGGATGCCACGCGATTTTTGTCGACCAGGAGCAGCAGAAAATTACCGACCAACTCTGAGCAGGCTGCCTTGACGATCAGTTCATTCATCATGACCTTCTTCTGGTCAAGGGTTAAGGCGGGATCGGCAAAAGCGGCCCGTAAATCTGTATGTTCGGCAAACAGACGCCCGATGGCGGAAAGCTCGTCACGGAAGCGATCAACCAGCCCCTCTTCGGAGCCAAGCTGAACCAGCGCCTTGGCATATCTTCTTGCAATTGTATTGTTAATCACTGGATCTGTACCACCTTGTCAAGATATTCACCGACAAATCGGTCGTGGTCATTCTTCTGGATGGTGCCGGCCAGCTTGCCGGTGGCAACCTCGACTGCCAGACGGGCGGCCTCGGCTCGCAGCTCGGCGCGGGCCTTGACAACCTCCTGCTCGGCAGACTGGGCTGCCTGGGCGGCGATCTTCTCGGCGGCCTTTTGAGCCTCTGCAATAATGCGCCCCTTTTCCTGCTCACCTTCACGGATAATAGCCGCGTGAAGCTCATCGATTTCCTTGGTAGCCTGATCAAGCTTGCCGCTATACTCAACCAGCTTGGCCTCAGCAGCTTCCCTGGCCTGACGGGCTTCCTTGAGACTGGCTTCAATCTGGGCCTGTCGGTCAGACAGCGCGCCCTTGACATTAGCCTTTTTCAGCGCCCAGACCACGATAGCGATCAGAACTGCAAAATCGAATACTCGCCAACCAAAATCCTTCATTTGAGCAGCAGCATGATCAGCATGGTGGGCACCTTCAGCGCCTTCGCTGGCAAACACAAACGATGCTGCCAGAACCAGTGCGGACACCGACAGTACTGAGAGAGCTATTTTTTTGGTGCGATTAGAGACATTAAACATGACTACAGGCTCCTCCCCAGGATTTTCTCACAGATATCATTTGACAGGGCTTGGGCCTGTGTAGCCAGGAGAGCTCTGGCATCAGCAGCCTCTTTGGCCACCTTGCTGCGAATCGTGCCAATGGTGTCGGAGGCTTCCTTGCGAGCCTTCTCCAGCACAACGGTTTCTTCGACTTGGGCCTGTTTCAGAGCTTCAGCCTTACGTCCAGCTGCCTCGGCTTTGGCATCACGAAGCTTGGCTTCGTAGAGTGCCATCTTTTGCTGAACCTCCAGATCAACGGAGGCGGCCTTGTCGCGGGCAGAGTCAATTACCTGGCGGCGTTCGGCGAGAACCTTGCGGATCGGCTTATACAGAAAGATATTGAGAACGAGAACGAGAATGCCGAAGTTGATCAGCTGGACAAAAAACGCTAAATTTAATTCAATCACGACCTACCCCTTGCAGGTATGTTTAGTTGTATATTGTATCCCATTGAGCTGGGCGTAAAACAGAGATTAGCTATCATGGAAACAGCCATGTGTCAATAAAATTAAAATTTAAACTTGAGAAATCAAGGAGTCAGATTGCGATAATCTGCATCAAACCTCGAGCAGATCAATGATGCGGGTTAGTTCGTCAGAGTCACTGAAATGGATCTCCAGCCTGCCCCCCTTTGATCCGGACATACGAATTGCCACTCGCGACTGGAAACGTTTTTGAAGCTGCTCCTCCAGGGCTCCCATCAAAAGGTCGGGCTGCTGGGGGCGCTTGTTATGCGCCGGACGAGGATTGATCTTAAGGCGGCGCACAAGGTCTTCGGTGGATCTTACGCTCAGTTGGCGTTGGAGAATCTCATGACGCGCTTTTTCAATCAGATCCAGGCTGTCCAAGGCTAGCAGAGCCCGGGCATGACCCATTGTTAGCCGCTCCTCGACAATATCCTTTTGCACTTCATCAGGCAGCTTGAGCAGGCGCAGCGCATTGGTGATAGTGGTGCGGTTCTTGCCGACCCGTTTGGCAACATCATCCTGAGAAATACCGAAATGATCCACCAGTGAACGATAGGCCTGCGCCTCTTCAATAGCATTCAAATCCTGGCGCTGGATATTCTCAATCAGCGCCAGTTCCAGCACCGCATCTTCACTGGCCTCGCGGATAACTACCGGAATCTCGTGTAAACCAGCTTTTTGAGATGCACGCCAGCGACGCTCTCCGGCAATGATTTCATAAAAACCATCTTTTTTTGTAACCACTATCGGCTGGATTATGCCTTGTTCACGAATTGAAGCAGCTAGTTCCTCCAGCTTGTCAGCGGCAAAATACTTGCGCGGCTGATTGCGGTTGGGGCGGATCTGTTCGATCGGGCACAGAAAATAGTTTTTGGGACCCTCCTCTGCCGTCTCCGTTACCTGCAGGAGCGCCGCCATACCTTTGCCGAGACCACTCTTTTTAAGCATTGGCTGTCTCCTTTTGGAGGATCTCCCGAGCAAGCTGCAGATAATTGGCAGCCCCCCGCGAAGTAATATCATAGTAAATAACCGGTTTGCCATGGCTAGGTGCCTCGGCCAGACGTATGTTGCGTGGTATGACCGTCTCAAATACCTGGCCGGGAAAGTGGCTACGGATCTCCTCGGCCACGTCTTTTCCGAGATTGCTGCGGGCGTCATACATGGTCAGCAAAATCCCCTCGATCTTAAGGAATGGATTAAGCCCCCTCTGAATCAGGCGGATTGTGTGCAGGATTTGAGAAAGGCCTTCCATGGCGTAAAATTCGCACTGCATTGGAATCAGCGCCGTATTGGCCGCCGTCATGGCATTGATAGTCAGCAGATTAAGCGAAGGGGGGCAGTCGATGATTATATAGTGGTAATGCTCTGCCAGCGAGGCCAGAACAAATTTGAGCTTCTGTTCACGCCCGGTCACGGTGGCCAGTTCAAGTTCGGCGCCTGCCAAATCTGCGCTGGCAGGCAGAATGTGCAGAAAGGGATGACCGGTATCGACAACAAGCCCCCGCGGTTCGACCTCATTTATCAGTGCGTCATAAATGGTATGCTTCAGGCGCGTCTTATCCACCCCGACTCCGCTGGTGGCATTGCCCTGCGGATCAATGTCTACGAGTAGCGTCGGCCGTTCCGTTGCAGCCAGTGAGGCGGCCAGATTAACGGCGGTGGTGGTCTTGCCGACCCCGCCTTTCTGGTTGGCGATACAGATTATCCTGGACATGGCGAGTAGGGTATCCTGCTTAAACGTCTGAAATGGCATTCACGGAGTGTGCTGAGAGGCTGAAAAACTACCACAAACCTTTTTGCATTGGAAAGGTTTTTTTTATAAACCTCCAGGACAAGCTCAACAACAGCGGAACGACAAAGGAACAACAAAAACAGAACTTGCAGGAGCCCCAAACATCTGATTCACGCCACTGTTTACCGGGCAGGTCAGGGCACTTCCAGCTCCCGCCTTATCCGTTACTTTCTGGAACTGAAACCAAGCCGCAGACTTAAAAACAGGGATTATGACTTTTTTTGACCGGCATCAAGCAAATAAATGAAACAGGAGGCTAGACTTGCCAAAAAATATATACATATATACCTATGGAGGATGTATGGAGACAGCATACAAGACAGCGGTGATTCTGGTGGCATCCCTTCTTTGGACGAATACAGCTAGTGCCTATGAATGCAAGGTTTGCCATAGTAAGAACCCAAAGATGGTGGCCATGCACACGGCGCTCCAGGGGCAAAATTGCTTTGGGTGTCACAAGGTGGGAGAAAAACTTATGGGAAAGGGTCAGCCCAAGGATCGGGACAGCCTGTTGAAACGGAGAGCCGTAGACACAGAGTGCCTCCGCTGCCATAAAACATCTTAGCAGATCCTTCTATACGTTACTTCCAGGAATGATCTAGACCTCCAGGCCCAGCTTACGCATAAACGACTGAAAAACATCATCCAGGGGCGCCTTCACGTGAATCTCAGTGCCTTTTACATCTTTAAATGACAGCCCGGCACAGTGCAGCATCATCCTCGGCGCCGGTTCCCCGCCATAAGTTGCATCGCCGATAATTGCCAGCCCAGATGCCTCCAGATGTACGCGGATCTGATGGGTGCGTCCGGTTATTGGGCGGGCCTCGACCAGGGAATAATCCTCTGACGCTGCCAGCAAGCGGAACTCTGTCAGGGCAGAGCGCCCCTCGGCCATGACACTGTAGCGAGAGGTCCCGATTTTACCGATGGCACCGACCCCGTTCCAGACATCCTGTTCCGGCCGACCCTTCACCAACGCCAGGTAGCGCTTCTCCATCAGACCATCATGAAAGCGCTTGGAAAGCCAGGCCGCAGCCTGTTTCTGTTTGGGAAACAGCATGGCACCCGAGGTGCCGCGATCCAGACGGTGGACCACCCGAGCCGCCTCGTTGTTGCCCTGTTGGCGAAAATACTCTGACACCCAGAATTCCAGTGTCCCCTTGAGCTGATAGGGGGTGCGCTGAGTATTTACCCCGGCCGGCTTGTTGACCGCGATCAGATTTTCATCCTCATACAGCAGCGCTTCCGGCAACAGAATCAGCTCACGGAAGCGCCCCGGTTCCATGACTCCGATTTCGATGATATCCCCTGCTTTGACCGGCCGGGAAGCCACCCGGATCATGCTGCTGTTCACGGCACAACCACCCCGGTCAATGATCCGGCGAGCCTCGGATTTGCTTATCTCAAAGAGCAGCGCAACGGCATCGTCCAGACGACGTCCGGAGGCGGCTCCAGTAATGGTTCCTTTGCGTATCATATGCCTTTTCTACCTTGTTTGCGGCCTTCAATGCAAACAATTTCAGGTGACGAACCGAGCCGCTTTCTGCTAACCTGTGCTACTCATGACCATCAACAGCCCCACAAATCTTATCACCCTGCGCGGCCCGGTACCACTGGCGCACCTCATTCTGGGCCAGTTTTTACAACAGGGGGGGCAGGCGGCGGATGCCACCTGCGGCAACGGCCAGGACACGCTTTTTTTGGCTGATCAGGTAGGCGCAACCGGCATGGTGTGGGCGTTTGATATCCAGGAGGAGGCTATCTCGACTACTGTAGATCGACTTGCCCGGGCCGGCCTGGCTGGACAGGTAAAAATGCTCCACTGCGGACACGAAAAGATTTCCGAATATGTTCCGGCAACACTTAATGCAGTAGTTTTCAATCTAGGCTACCGACCGGGGGGCGACCGCAGCATCATCACCCGCCCCGAAACCACTCTGGCCGCCCTTGAAAAGGCACTGCAACTGCTTTTGCCCCAAGGCATTCTAACGGCAACCGTTTATCCCGGACATGCCGGCGGGGCCTGCGAAGGCCGGATGGTCGAGGCCTGGGCCGATCGACTCGAACCAGGCCAGTGGCATGTTTGGCGTATGGGACAACTAAATGTGGCAACTGATGCCCCCTATCTGATCCTCGTTCAAAAGGGAGTTGGAAAATGATGCGGACCCTGCTCCCCTTTATAGTCATTCTGCCGGCACTGATTTACTCTTTGATTACCCTGTTCTGCGCCCGGCGCTTCTTCAACTCAGCCCAACCGGACCTTTCTCAATCTGCTCCCGCCGTTACTATTCTAAAACCTGTTAAAGGCATGGACGAGGACAGCTATGCCAACTTTGCCTCCTTCTGCAAACAGGATTTTCCTGGTGCAATTCAGCTACTGTTCGCGGTGGCCTCCATCGATGACCCGGTTATCCCGGTTATCCGACAATTGATTGACGAATTTCCAGAGCACGACATTTCGCTCTCGATCAACCCCGCCATTCACGGGCCAAACTACAAGGTCTCCAACCTGATCAACGCCTTCCCGCAAGTCAGGCATGAGATCATCATCGTTTGTGACAGCGATATCCGGGTCAGCCCCGACTATCTGAGCTCGGTCACCAGCCATTTCAGTGATGCAAAAATAGGATTGGTGACCTCGCTCTACCGAACCTCCACGGTCCATGGCATTGCCACTGCTGTCGAGGCCTCCGGTTTCACGGCCGAAATGATCCCTAACGTCATGACGGCGCTACAGCTGGAAGGTCTTTCCTTTGCCCTGGGGGCATCGATGGCGGTGCGCAGGTCGGCCCTGGCCTCGATCGGTGGGTTTGAGGCGCTGGTAGATTATCTGGCAGATGATTACCAGCTCGGCAATAAGGTGCATCGCGCCGGCTGGCAGATTGCTCTGGACCGCTGCTTTGTGGAAAGCATGATGAAGGCTGAAGGTCTGCCGGCAGTCCTTTCCCGGCAACTACGCTGGGCGCGCACTATGCGGGTCAGCCGGCCGGGTGGTTATCTGGCTTCCGGCATCACCCTGCCCTTCCCAGCCGCCCTGGCTGCAGCCTTTATCGCCCCCAGCACTCCGGGCGCCCTGGCCGCTATCGGCTGCCTTTATGGCGTGCGGCTGATCGTCACTACCATCTTCAGCCGCAGACTTGTTCGTGACATGCTGCTGCCACACTGGCTCTGGCTGATCCCGCTACGGGACATGCTGGCCTTTAGCGCCTGGGCCTTGGCGTTTCTGGGAAATGGTGTTGAATGGCGTGGCAATCGCTTTAGACTGAAACCGGGCGGGACACTGGAAGAGATTATTTAACCCTGATAATACAGTTTGTTCTGGACTTTGGCGGTGACTTCACTTCTGCTATAATTCCATCCTTCCCACGTTTTCCTTTACTTTTTCCAATTTATTGATGTATATATCTTTTTTATTTTTTATCGAGGTTGCATCGTGTCTGCTTTAGTCCAATCCATAGGCCATTCTACCCTTGGTTTCGTGCGCGAACTGGGTCGAATGGGATGGTTTCTCATCTATTCCCTTTACGTAACCGCCCGCCGGCCCGGCAGTCCTTTATACATCCTCAAACAACTCAAGTTCATCGGTGCCAAATCCCTGTTCGTTATCTTTTTAACCGCAGCCTTCACCGGCATGGTGCTGGGCCTGCAGGGCTATTACACGCTTAGGAAATTCGGTTCGGAGGGGATGCTGGGAACGGCTGTGGCTTTATCTTTGATCCGCGAGCTGGGGCCGGTTTTAACAGCTCTGATGGTTACCGGCCGGGCCGGCAGCGCCATCACGGCTGAAATCGGCATCATGCGCATTACCGAGCAGATCGATGCCATGGAAACAATGGCCCTGGACCCCTTCAAATATCTGATCACACCCAAGCTGATCGCCGCCATGATCGCTCTGCCGCTGCTATGCTCGATCTTTGATGTGGTCGGCATATACGGTGGATGGCTGGTGGGGGTCAAACTCCTGGGAGTCAATCCGGGGGCCTACTTCTATGAGATGGAAAAGGCGGTGTTGTGGCAGGATGTCTACTCCGGCATCCTTAAATCATTTTCCTTTGGAGTGATTATCGCCTGGATCAGTTGCTACAAAGGTTTTTTTGCCGGCCATGGCGCCGAAGGGGTGTCAAAGGCCACCACCGAGTCGGTGGTACTGACCTCTGTGTTGGTTCTGGTATGGGACTACTTCCTGACCTCGGTGCTCTTGTAAGATGATAAAATTGAGCAACATCCATAAATCTTTCGATTCTCAGACCGTCCTCAACGGGCTGAACCTTGATATCCCGGCCGGGGAGATAACAGCCATCATCGGCCCGAGCGGAGAGGGCAAGAGCGTTCTGATCAAGCACATGATCGGCCTTTTAAGACCTGATAGCGGTAGCGTCGAGGTAGAAGGCGAAAACATCCTTACTGTGCGGCGTTCACAACTGAACCACATCCGTGAAAAGTTTGGCATGCTATTTCAGAATGCAGCCCTGTTCGACTCGATGAACGTTTTTGAAAATGTGGCTTTTCCGCTTCAGGAGAAAACCAAGCTTTCCAGGGACGAAATCAGCACCCGGGTCTTTTCGGCCCTGGAAAACGTCGGCTTGAAAAATGTCGAAAAAAAGTTCCCGGACGAGCTTTCCGGCGGCATGAAAAAACGGGTGGCCTTGGCGCGGGCACTGTTACTGAACCCCAAGATCATCCTTTTTGACGAACCAACAACCGGTCTGGATCCGATCATCAAACGGGCCATTCATCAACTGATCAAAGAGACCCATGCAAAGTTTGGATTTACAGCTGTGATCGTTTCCCATGAAATCCCGGAGATATTCGATATCGCCCAGAATGTAGCCATGCTTTACAAGGGAGAGATCCTGCAGTACGGCCCGGCCGAAGAAATTATGAACTCCACCCATCCAGTGGTGAAGCAGTTTATCAGCGGCAGCCTGGACGGTCCAATTCAGCTTGTATAAATTAAATATTAAATAAACTTATATTTATTGCGTTCTGTAAAGCAAATCAAGTTATTTAGGTGTTATTATGAACATGGCAAAACTGGAAATGGTGGTCGGTGTTTTTATGGTAATCGGTATCCTCTGCCTGGGCTATCTCTCTATCAAGCTTGGCAAAATGGAAATTATCGGCGGGGGAGACTACTACACCGTAGCTGCCGGTTTTGACTCTGTTTCTGGCCTGAAGCCGGGAGCGCGCGTCGAGCTGGCCGGAGTGGAGATCGGCAAAGTCAACCGGATCATGCTTGATCCCAAAAGCGGTGACCGAGCGCTGGTCTATCTCAAAATAAAAAGCGGAGTCAAGATCACTGACGATGTCATTGCTGCAGTGCGTACCAGCGGCATAATCGGAGATAAATTCATCATGTTTAAGCCCGGCGGATCGGACCGCTATCTTAAAGAAAATGATAAGATCCGTGAGACAGAATCATCTTTAGATATTGAGGAGTTGGTAAGCAAATTCATTCATGGAAAGGTAGATTAGGCAGGGATTACCATGAAAAATTTATTTTGTATTTTATTCGTCAGCACGCTGCTTGCCCCCTTCTCTGTAGGTCATGCCGCGGAAGAGGCCGCCAACGAGCGCCTTGTACTTGGCCTGGATGAGTGCGTACGCCGCGCTCTTAAATCGGCCCCCGAGCTCGGGGAGGCCCAGGCTGACATCGATCTTACCTCCAGCAAGCTGGAAGAAGCCGGATCTTACCGCTATCCGCAGATTGAAACATTGGCGTTATTTGGCCCAGCCCCAGAGGCGCGCGCAGCTGATCTTTTCGCTACTGACAAGCGTTTCAAATTCAGTGAGCTGACCTGGTTTACCAGCGCCAATGCCACGATTATCCAACCACTGTATACTTTCGGCAAAATTTCCGAAAACATGAAAGCCGCCACCCACGGCATTGCTGTTGACCGCTCACGAAAGGACCAGCGCGCCAACGAGATCGCACTCAAGGTAAAGGAATATTACTTTGGTCTGATGCTGGCACGAGAGCTGAAGGAGCTGGTGTTAGAGGTCAAGGAGAAGCTTGATAACGCCCGTGTCACTGCTCAGAAATTTCTTGATCAGGGATCAGACACGATCGATGAGATGGACCTCTATAAACTGGATGCCTTCTCAGGCGAGGTGATGAAATACCTGGAAGAGGCTAAAAAGGGTGAATCCCTGGCTATTTCGGCACTTAAAACCCGGTTGGGTCTGCCTGCTGATGCCCAGCTGGATATCAGCAATGAACGGCTTACAATGGACGGGGAAACTGCTCCGGATTATGAATCCCTCCTTGAAAAAGCCCGCTCAAGACGCCCTGAATTCAAGCAGATCGCTGAAGGACTTAAGGCCCGTTCAGCACTGGTGGAAGCGGCCAGGGCCAACTACTACCCGGACATTTTTTTGGGCGGGCTGGTATCCTGGGCCTATGCCGATGATCGCAACCGCATAAACAATCCCTATATTACCGACACTTTCAAGCATACTTACGGTGGCGTCGCCCTTGGTGCACGCTGGAAGCTTGATTTCGGGATTACTGGCGCCAAAGTGGCCGGAGAACGGGCCCAGTACAACCGCTTGCTCAGCACCAAAGAGTATGCCGATGCCAACATTCCTCTTCAGGTCAAAAAGTTTTATCTAGAGATGCAAGAGGCTGAAAACAGTATCACAGCTTCGAAATCTGCCTATACCAATGCAAAAAAATGGGCCGTAACCGCCCTGGCCAATTTTGATTTCGGGGTCGGACCGGCCAAGGAAATTTTTGAAGCATTGCAGTCCTATGCCCGTATGCGGGCCTCATATTTCCAATCCATCTACAACTATCGCATTGCCCGGGCCAACCTCGACTATGGGACCGGTGAGCCACCCTTGGCAGGTGCCAAATAATCGGAGGAGTTATGTTGAAGAGATATGCAATTATAGTTTTAACGGGAATTTTATTTGCCGGAAATGCCTTTGCAACGGTTACCGAAGAGGTTAAAAAGACGGTTGATGAGGTTGTTAAAATCGTCTCGGATAAGGAACTTAAGAAAAATACTCCAAAACGTCGTCAAATACTGAAAAAGACCATCAGTAACATCTTCGATTATTCGGAGATGGCCAAACGTTCTTTAGGCAAGCACTGGAAGGCACGTACTCCGGCTGAGAAAAACCAGTTTGTAGAGTTGTTTGCCACGCTGTTGGAGAATTCCTACGCTGATAAAATTGAATCTTATAATAATGAAAAGATAGTCTATATCAAGGAAAATCTGGATGGTGACAACGCCGAGGTCAAATCAAAGGTTGTGACTGCAAAACGAGATGAATTCACCCTTGATTACCGCATGATGAAGCAAAGCAATAAATGGATGGTCTACGATGTGGTTATTGAAGGGGTCAGCCTGGTTTCCAATTACCGCAGCCAATTCAATCGTATTATTACTGCTAACGGCTACCCTGAACTTGTCAAAAAACTACAGAACAAGAGTAACGAAATTAAGGCGCCTTAGTACATTAAATTGCTTGACACCTGATTTATCACTATGATAAATGACACGCGCAGCAAGTTTCGGAAGTTTTTGCAGAACGTTGAAGTAAAATGTTTGACCAGGCTTGGCGGTTTTCCTGCATCAGACTCCGGAAACTTAAGCGGTAACCCCACCAGATCCGGCAAAGGACCCGGAGAGAAAAAAGGAGGCAGGAAAAATGGCACAGGGTAAGGTAAAATGGTTTAACGACACAAAAGGTTTTGGTTTCATCGAGCAGGAGGGTGGCGAAGACGTTTTTGTCCATTTCTCAGCGATCCAGTCTGATGGTTTTAAATCCCTCGCCGAAGGTGATGCTGTTACCTTCGAGATTACCCAGGGCCCCAAAGGGCTTCAGGCCTCCAACGTCCAAAAAGCGTAGTATTTTTTGATACCTGTCAAAAAGCCCGCTGAGAAATCAGTGGGCTTTTTTTATGCGATTGAAGGGCTACTGCTAGATCCCTTTACCAAAGCTCATTTATATTTTCCTTTAGGTAGCTTTTTCGTAAGAGATCCGCTCTTAGAAGGTGTTTTTTTAGTCGTCGAGGATTTTGTACCTGATTCCCCACCACTTTTTTCTATCAGTAATCCGGCCAGATCCTCGCGTCCCAATTCATGGAGTGCCTCCAGCACCTTGCGCCGTTCATCCGGCAGATGCCACAGCAAGAGCGCCTTTTGCAGCCCTTTTTCACGGTCGCTCCTGGCCACATAGACCTCTTTTCCGCTGCCCGGGTCGATACCAGTATGAAACATGCAGGTCGAGAGCGTGCCGGGGGTTGGGGTAAAATCCTGCACCTGCTCCACCTTCATGTCCAGCTTCCTGAGCATCAGGGCCAACTCGAGCATATCGGAAAGGCGGCAACCGGGATGGCCGGAGATAAGATAGGGTACGATCTGTTGACGCTTGCCAATCCGGGCGCTCTCATCGTTAAAACGCTTCAGAAAATCCTCAAATGACTTCCTGCCCGGTTTGCGCATTAAGTCGGTGACATGTTCAGCCAGGTGTTCCGGCGCAATCTTGAGCAGCCCGCTGACGTGATATCCGATTAATTCCGCAAAATAATTCGGTTGACGTTCCATCAGGTCATAGCGCACCCCCGACGACACCGCAATATTTTTAACCCCGGCTTTGGCCCGCGCCTTACGCAAAAGCGCAGTTGCCTGTTTATCGCTGGTTATCAGATTTTTGCAGACGGCGGGAAACAGGCAGCTTTCTCGCCGGCACCCTTTCTGCGCCTCGGCATTACCGCAGGCGGTTCCATACATGTTGGCAGTCGGGCCACCGATATCGCTGATGCTTCCCTTGAACCAACTCTTGCGAGTCAGCGCCTCAATCTCTTGCATTATTGACTCTTCACTGCGGGACTGGATCTGTTTGCCTTGGTGCATGGCAATAGCGCAAAAGGCACAGCCACCAAAACAGCCACGATGGCTGGTGATGGAGGTTTTGATCTGTTCCCAGGCCGGAATGGGCTCCTGATAGCCGGGATAAGGCGCCTTCTCGAACGGCAGCGCGTAGACCACGTCCAGCTCCGGCTCAGAAAGAGGCATTGCCGGCGGGTTGCAGATCAGCAGGCGCTCGGCGTGGCGCTGGATGATTGTCTTGGCGCAATGGGGATTCTGTTCCTGGCTGGCCAAACAAAAGGCTTCGGCAAACTTTGCTTTGTCAACGAATACCTCTTCGAAAGAAGGCACCTCAACCCAGTAGTCCTGGTTTTCTGGGAGGGTTGGACCACTGGCCGAGCGATTGATAGGCTCAGGCTGTTTCCGGCTAATATAAACGCTCCCCCGCAGATTACGTATATCAGCCAAAGACTCGCCGCTGCGCATCCGTTCGGCCAGTTCCAACAGCGGCCGTTCAGCCATACCGTAGATCAAGAGATCGGCCTTGGCGTCAAACAATAGCGAACGCCGGACCTTGTCCTCCCAATAGTCGTAATGGGCAAAGCGCCGCATGGAGGCTTCGATGCCGCCGATAATAATCGGCACATCTCGATAGGCTTCCTTGAGACGCGATGTATAGATGATAGTGGCGCGATTGGGGCGGGAGCCGTGGCGGTTGCCAGGGGTGTAGGCATCATCGTGACGTAGCTTGCGGGCCGGCGTGTAATGGGCCACCATCGAGTCCATGGCACCGGCCGAAACGGCAAAAAACAGCCGTGGCCGCCCTAGCGCCAGGAACGGCTCCTTGGAGCGCCAGTCCGGTTGAGCAATAATGCCGACCCGGAAGCCATGTGCCTCCAGCCAACGAGCGAGCAGAGGCACACCAAAAGCGGGGTGGTCGATATAGGCATCACCCGAGACGAAGATCACATCCAGCTCAGACCAGCCGCGCTGGAGTGCTTCTTGTTTTGTAGTCGGAATGAATGACATTTAGTGGCTGTTTCTTAAGGAAATAAAGCCAGCCCCTCCAGGCCCAGATTTTCCGGGAAGCCACACACCAGGTTCAGGTTTTGGACCGCCTGCCCTGAGGCGCCCTTGACCAGGTTGTCGATGGCCGATAGAATGATGATTCGGCCGCTGCGGGTGTCCACTACCGGTGCGATATCGCAGAAATTGGAGCCGCGCACAAAGGCGGTCGAGGGGAGTGAACCAGCCGGCAGCACCCGCACAAAAGGTTCGCCGTCATAAAATTGCTGATAAAGTTTGACCAGCTTTTCAGTGGTAGTGGCAGCCTTGGGCATGGCATAGATGGTTGAGAGGATGCCGCGGTCCATCGGCACCAGATGTGGTGTGAAAGTGATCGTCAGCTTTTCACCGGCCAGAAGCGACAACTCCTGCTCGATCTCCGGCGTGTGCCGGTGAAGCCCGCCAACTCCGTAAGCCTTGAAACCATCATTTACTTCGCAGTAAAGACTATCGACCTTGGCCGACCGGCCGGCACCGCTGACGCCGGAGGCTGAATCGGCGATAATGCCCCGAGTATCAATGAGCCCCTTTTTCAAGAGCGGCGCTAGTCCAAGGATGATGCTGGTCGGATAGCAACCAGGATTAGCCACCAGCTTGGCCCCTTTGATCTTGGCACGCCTGATTTCCGGTAACCCGTAGACCGCCTTCTTGAGATTGGAAGGATTAAGATGCGGCTCATACCACTCACCATAAACCTTCGCATCTGACAAACGGTAATCAGCCGAAAGATCAATCACGATCTTGCCCAGCTTGAGGAAGGTCGGCACCACCTCCATGGCGGCCTTGTGCGGCAGGGCGGTAAAGATGATATCAGCCTTCTCGGCCACCCGCACCGGCTCCAGGTTTTCCAACACCAGATCACAGCGTCCCCGTAAACTGGGAAAGATGTCCGAGATGCGTTTGCCGGCACTCTGTTCTGAAGTCAGGCAGGTTACTGCCACTTCGGGGTGACAGTAGAGAATGCGGATCAGTTCCAGCCCGGTATACCCGCTGGCTCCGACAATGGCGACATTCAACATGATTTAAACCTCCTGATGACTACGGCTGGGAACCTCCAGCTTGTGATGGTTGTTTGGATTAGCTGGCTACGACTAAAGCTAGCAGGTGTGATTATAGAAAGTCAACAGCTGATCTGTTTCGGATTTAGACGAAAAAAGAGGGGGAAATCTTGGATTTCCCCCTCTGAAAGACCAGTCTGTAAACCAACTATTAACGCTTGGAGAACTGGAAGCGTGCGCGGGCTGCTTTGCGGCCGTATTTCTTACGCTCTTTGACGCGTGAGTCACGGGTGATGAAACCAGCTTTTTTGAGTGTGCCGCGTAATTCAGGATCGGTTTCCAAAAGTGCTTTGGTGATGCCGTGTCTGATAGCGCCGGCCTGGCCGGAGTCGCCACCACCCTGTACCGTCACAAAGATATCAAACTTGCCGATATTCTCGGTGAGTTCCAGCGACTGACGCACAACCATCTTGGATGTCTCGCGACCAAAATACTCCTCCAGAGACTTGCTGTTGACGGTGATAGTTCCTGCGCCGGGCTTGAGCCAGACCCTGGCTATCGAACTCTTACGCTTACCTGTTCCGTAAAAACTGACTGCTGCCATATTCGTGCTCTCCTCGGAGTATTAAAGTGCTATATTCTTAGGCTGCTGTGCGTCATGGGGATGACTGCTGCCAGCATAGATTTTAAGCTTTTTAAGCATGTGACGGGACAGCTTGTTCTTGGGAAGCATCCCTTTTACGGCGCGCTTGATCAGATCGCTGGGTTTTTTCTCCAGGAGCTTACCGGCAGTAATTTCCTTGAGACCACCAGTAAAACCTGAATGGTTGTAATAGACCTTATCGGACAATTTGCGACCGGTCAGGGCGATTTTCTCAGCGTTAACCACGATAACGAAGTCACCGGTATCCACACTTGGGGTGTAAATGGCTTTGTTTTTACCACGCAATATGTTAGCCACCTGGCTGGCAAGCCTGCCAAGCACCATATCCTGTGCATCAACAAGGTACCAATCCCTTTTTACATTCTCAGCTTTTGCAACTTCGGTTTTCATAATAATCCCTCACATAGCGTGCACAGCCCAACGGGTCGGGCCATATTTTTCTTGAAAAGAGATATAAATTACTGAAAGAATCCTGGGGTGTCAAGCAAAAAAACATTTTCCTGTTTAGTTCTGGTGAACAAGGTTGTCAAACACCTATGTTTCATGCTACAAAATCAAGGCTGTAAGAGCACCTATCCTATGGAGTTTGCAAACATGAAGATTACTGTTGCCGATGTGGAACATGTCGCCCGACTGGCTCGACTTGAGCTGAGTGAAGAGGAAAAACAGCTTTTTGCCGTTCAAATGGACAACATCCTTGATTATGTTGAAAAGCTGAAAGAGCTGAATACCGACGGCATCCTGCCCACCTCCCATGCCGTTCCCATGGAAAATGCCTTTCGCACCGACCTGGCCACCCCTTCCATAGGAGTGGAAAAGGCCCTGGCGAACGCTCCGGATAGTGTTGGTAGTTTTTATCGCGTTCCCAAAGTAATAGAGTAACACAAAACCTGTTATTCGCCACAAGTCAGGCATACAAGTAGACTCATCACGCCTGGCGCTACTGGTGGAAAGCCTGATCAATGAAGAATAGCGGAGTAATATATCCATGAAACTTTTCGAACTGACACTCCATGAATTACACGAAAAACTGAAAACAAAGACAGTCTCCAGTGTCGAGGTAACCACCAATCTGCTGGATCGTATTCAGGCTGTGGAAGCGCAGGTCGCGTCCTTTATAACCGTCACGCCCGAGCAGGCCCTGGCCGATGCAAAGGCGGCCGATCAACGTATAGCCAGCGGGGAGATGGATATTCTGACCGGTATCCCGTTGGCACTTAAGGATATCCTGCTTACCGAGGGTATTCGCACCACCTGTGCCTCGCGGATGCTGAAAAATTTCCTACCTCCTTATAGCGCCACGGCTTATGAAAAGCTTAAAGAGCGCGGGGCTGTTCTATTGGGCAAACTGAATCAGGATGAATTCGCCATGGGTTCATCCAATGAGTCAAGCGCCTTTGGCAGTACCCGTAACCCTTGGGACCTGAACTGCATTCCAGGCGGATCATCCGGCGGATCAGCCGCAGCCATTGCGGCTCGCCAGGCAATAGCCACCCTTGGCACCGACACCGGAGGTTCCATTCGCCAGCCCGCCTCGCACTGCGGCTGTGTGGGGCTCAAGCCGACCTATGGCCGGGTGTCACGCTACGGCGTGATTGCATATGCCTCATCCCTTGATCAGGTGGGCCCTTTGACCCGCGATGTAACTGACTGCGCCATCATGCTGGGCGCCATAGCCGGTTACGATCAAAAAGATTCTACCAGCGTCAACACACCAGTGCCTGATTACTGCGCCGCCCTGACCGGCAATATCAAAGGGCTGAAAATTGGGCTACCAAAGGAATATTTTCTTAGCGGCCTTGATCCGGATGTACAGGCGGCTTTGACCCGCGCCATCGAAACCTACCGCAGCCTGGGCGCCGAGTTTGTCGATATCTCGCTGCCCCACACCGACTACGCCGTGGCAACCTATTATCTAATTGCTACCGCTGAAGCAAGTTCCAACCTGGCCCGCTATGACGGCGTCCGCTTCGGCCACCGTGCCGAGGATTCGACCGGCCTGATCGACATGTACACCAAGAGCCGCAGCCAGGGTTTCGGGGCCGAAGTCAAACGGCGCATCATGATCGGCACCTATGCCCTTTCCTCCGGTTATTATGACGCCTATTATGTGAAGGCCCAAAAAGTGCGCACCCTGATCATGCGTGATTTCGAACAGGCCTTTACCGGGGTGGATGTGATCCTGACACCGGTGGCCCCGACCCCCGCTTTCCGCGTGGGAGAAAAGGTTAATGACCCGCTGCAGATGTATCTGTCGGATATCTTTACTATTCCGGTAAACCTGGCCGGAACCTGCGCCTTGTCACTACCGGCCGGCCTGAGTTCCAATAATCTGCCGATCGGACTGCAGCTGATTGGTAAACCTTTTGGCGAAGAAACCATCCTGGCCGCGGCGCACGCCTTTGAACAAGCCACGGACTGGCATAAAAAAAAGGCACCTTTATAAATATTAATCTCTCGGAGACGCCTGGTCAAAGACGGGCGATTCTTGGCACTTAACCGGAGAATTCATGAAATACCAACCTGTTATCGGACTGGAAGTCCACATTCAACTCAAGACTGATTCCAAGATTTTCTGTGGCTGCTCCACCTCTTTCGGCTCAGAGCCAAATTCTCAAACCTGTCCTGTCTGCCTGGGTATGCCCGGCGCGCTGCCGGTGCTTAATAATAAAGTAGTCGATTTTGCCATCAAGGCCGGCCTGGCCACCAATTGCTCCATCACGCCCCGCAGTATTTTTGCCCGTAAAAATTATTTTTACCCCGATCTTCCCAAAGGCTACCAGATCAGCCAGTTCGAGGATCCGATCTGCCAGCACGGCTGGCTTGACATTGAAGCAGATGGCGAACAAAAGCGAATTGGCATCACCCGCATTCATATGGAAGAGGATGCCGGCAAGCTTGTACATGGCGATTTAGCCGGATTGGAAGAAGGCTCGGGTGTCGACTTGAACCGGGCCTGCACGCCGCTTCTGGAGGTTGTTTCAGAACCTGACCTGCGCTCGTCCGACGAGGCGGTAGCCTATCTGAAGCAACTCCACCAGATCGTGACCTGGCTCGGAATCTGCGACGGCAACATGGAGGAAGGCAGTTTCCGCTGCGATGCCAATGTCTCGGTCATGCCGGTTGGCGCTGATAAACTAGGTACCCGTGCCGAGATCAAGAACGTCAACTCCTTCAAGTTTGTCAAGCTGGCCATAGAGCATGAGATCGAGCGACAGATCGACCTGATCGAGGATGGCGGCCAGGTTATTCAGGAGACCCGACTGTTTGATCCGAATAGCGGCAACACCCGCTCCATGCGCAGCAAGGAAGAGGCCCATGACTATCGCTACTTCCCTGATCCGGACCTGGTGCCTTTGGTGATCGATAACGACTGGATCAGGCGCATTAAAGAAGAGCTGCCTGAATTGCCTGAGCAGAAAATGCAGCGCTATGTTTCCAAATTTGGTGTTACCCACTACGATGCCGAGGTGCTGACCGCCACCCGCGCCCTGGCCGAATATTTTGAGGAATGTGTTGCCTGCCACCAGGATGGCAAGGCTATCTCCAACTGGATTATGGGCGAAGTCACACGCGCCTTGAATGAATCGGGCAAGCGGGTTGAAGAGTGCCCGGTTAATCCGCAGCAACTGACGGAACTGCTCAAGCTGATCGACAGCGGCACCATTTCCGGCAAGATCGCCAAAACTGTTTTTGAAGAGATGTGGAAAAGCGGTAAAACTGCTCGGCTGATCGTTGAGGAACAGGGCTTGGTGCAGGTCTCGGACAGCGGCGCCATTGAGTTGATCATAGATGAAGTTTTGGCGCGCGAGGCCGGGCAGGTGGCTGAATACCGCAGCGGCAAGGATAAGTTGTTCGGATTTTTTGTCGGTCAGGTTATGAAGGCCAGCAAGGGAAGGGCCAATCCGGCACTGGTAAATGAGCTGCTCTTGAATAAGCTTAATGGTTAATGCGCACATTTTCCTTTAAAAACAGGAATAAAACGGAGTCCACAATGAGTGCAACTGTCATGATCGTCGACGACTCGCTCTTTATGCGCAATATCCTGTGTGGCATCCTTAAAGGTCAGGGTTTTCAAATCATCGCAGAGGCTGCCAGCGGCATTGAAGCCGTTAAACACCTGCACGAGCTCAAGCCCGACATTATCGTCCTGGACATTATTCTGCCAGATGCCAATGGCCTGGATCTCCTCGTATCAATCCTTGAAACCAATCCTCTTACCAAGGTGGTGATTTGTTCCGCCATCGGCCAGGAGCCGGTCACTCAGAAAGCATTTGATCTGGGCGCCACGGCCTTCATATGTAAGCCGATCACTCCTGAAAGTGTCATTGAGGTCTTTTCCGGCCTGGAGGGTTGATAAATGGATCTATCTCCCTATCGGGATCTGTTTCTCTCTGAATCCCAAGGGCACATCAAGTCTTCCAACGAACTCATCGTTAAACTGGAGAGCCATTCCGCCGATAAAAGCATCGTTGACGAGCTCTTCCGACATGCTCATTCCTTAAAAGGCATGGCTGCCACCATGCAATTTCAACCGCTAGCCGCACTTGCGCATGCCATGGAGGACCTGCTGAGCAAGGTCCGCAGCGGCGAGCTCACCATCGAATCAGCCCTGATTGATCTGCTGCTGGAGGGAAATGACGCCTTAAGTCTGATGATCTCAATCATTGAATCCGGTAAAGATCAGTTGTCGGATAATCCTGCGCTTATCAGCCGCCTTACCGAATTCAGTCCGGCCAGCCAATCAATCACACAGGCTACAGCCCCCCCAGACAGTGCGCCCTCTGCAATTGAAACTCCCGCTCAGACTGGCTCCCAGCCGGGGGTTTTCCGCCACTCCGACTCCTTCAAAAACATCCGTATCAGGACAGAAGTGCTCGACCGGCTGGTGAATATTACCGGCGAACTCATCACCACCCGCCACCAACTGGCGGACCAGGCCCGCTTATTCCCACAGAAGCTGAATGAGCCACTCAACCGGCTTACCTTGTTATTGCGCGATCTGCGTGACGAAGTTCTTCAAGCTAGAATGCTACCCTTTACCTTTGTCTCGGAGCGTTTACCGCGCCTGGTACGGGATCTGGCCCGCCAGCAAGGCAAGGAGATCGCTTTTCATATTGAGGGTACAGAGATCGAGCTGGATCGCGGAATCCTGGAAGAGATTGCCGAGCCGCTGGTGCATATCCTTCGTAATGCCGTGGATCATGGGATGGAAAGACCCGCTCAACGTGTTGCAGACGGCAAGCCTGCGAACGGCATGATCAGTATCTGTGTGACACGTGACAAAGACCATGTGAATGTCGTCATAAGCGATGACGGGCGCGGCATGAATTCCGGCCTGATTATCCAAAAGGCAATTGAAAAGGGCTTGATCAGCAGCGCTCAGGCTGCGTCACTGACACCCCAGGAAGCGCTCATGCTGATCTGTGCACCCGGTTTTTCAACAGCAGCAACGGTGACTGACATTTCCGGCCGCGGAGTAGGAATGGATGCGGTCCGCAGCTCGCTGCACAACCTGGGAGGCAACCTTTCCATTGAATCTGTACCGGGCCAGGGAAGCACCTTTACATTAAGGCTTCCAATCACTGTTTCCATCATAAATGCCCTACTGGTCGAATGCGGGAAATTAGTCATTGCCTTTCCGGTCAATGCTGTGGATAGAGCCCTGGAGCTGGCACCCAAGGACATTCAGGAAGTGGATGGACAAAGATTCTGCGCCCTGGACGCCATTTCAGTTCCCCTGAAAAGCTTGAACCAACTGCTGGGGCAGCCGACAGCCAAGACCAGAGCCGCCTGTATACCCACAATCGTGACTCGCGCCGGCGGATTCCCTATCGGGTTAGTGACTGACCGAATTCTGGGACAGCACGAGATTTTCATAAAACCACTCGGCCCACCGCTTTCCAGCATGTTACCCCTTACCGGAGGAGCAATATTGGGTGATGGAAGGATTATTTTCGTGATCGATGCGACCATGCTGGTTGGCAAGAACATGGGCGGAAATTATTGCTCCCCAAATCCTCACTGCGCATAATTCCTATTACAGAGTAGAATTTTTCAAAAGCGGTTGCGATAGCAGCAGGCTTGTGGCATTATTCTTCGTTAGTGCTAATTCAGGCATAATTTAAACATTTTATCATAGTCGCCTCACCTCTTCAGCCAGGCCTACAAGTGCCAAAAGGAGGACCAAATGAAAAGATTCTTCTCCCTGTTCGCAGGCTTTTGCCTGTGCGCCTGGGCCAATCAGGGACTGGCCGCCGCACCGGTAAAGGTGGGACTGTCTGATGTCATCGCCACCGTTGAGAAGTCATTCAAACCGGTTGGCAATGGTGCCGCCCCAATTAGTAATTTCGCCGCCAATTTCTTCCAGCGCACAACATTAGCCAAGGGGCAGGAAATGCGCGCCGAAGGACAAATGACGGTCAGATTGCCGGATGAACGCTCTCCCCTAATGTATCGCTTCGAATATTTTCGGCCTGCCGCTCAAGAGATTGTCAGTAATGGCAATATTCTCTGGATCTACCATCCTGAAAACCGAGAGGTAATCCTGAGCGACATCAGCTTTCTGAATCAACGCAATAACTTGGGCCCCAACAGTGACAGGTCGATCAACTTCCTTTATGGCCTGAGCCGGATCTCAAAAGACTTCCAGATCGCCTTTGCCTCAGGCATGTACGATAGCGTCGGAAATTATGTACTTGAACTGACACCCAGACGCGCCATGCTCAGCACAAGACGCATGCTGATAGTAGTAGATCGGGATAGCGTCCTGGCTTATGTCAGCGGAAAAACCCCGCTAAATGCATCCAACAGCGCGCCATCCCCCAGGACACAGGGGCCTAGCCCGCAACCGCGCTCCCCATTTGGCACACAGCCCACTTTCGGCGCGGTCACCTTAAACTCTGATCCGTTTCCGATTCTTTCCACTACCATATACGACCAACAGGGCAACAGCACCACCATGGAGTTGACCAATATCCAGGTCAACAGCCACATGCCGGATAACACCTTCAACTTCATCGTTCCAGGCGGGGTTCAAATCATCCGGCCGTCAGAACAAAATCTGCCGCACTGAGGTTTCCATGAGCATCATGCATAGATTAAGCTTTGGTCTTCTTTTTCTGGCTCTGGCGGCTCTTCCTTCTCTGGCGGCAGACAACACGGTCGCCTTGAAGACTGTGGTGGCCACTTTGGAAAAGGGCTATGCCACGCTCCAGGATGTACAGGCCGATTTTACTCAGAAAACCGTCATCGCCGCTATCAAAAAGGAACAGCGCGGAAGCGGTGAAGTGTTGCTGAAACGACCAGCCTCATCCACTGCCATGTTCCGCTTCAACTACACCAAGCCGAAACAGCAGATTATTTCCAACGGTAAACAGGTCTGGTTCTATCTGCCTGAAAACAAGCAGGTAATGGTTTCTCCGGTAAGTGAAACTTTTAAAGGGGGCAATAATATTGCCCTGGCTTATCTGACAGGGTTAGGACATGTATCCCGTGATTTCAACATCGCCTTTGCCAAGGAAAAACAGGATAAAAACGGCAACTACCAGCTCGAGCTGATCCCTAAAAATCCTTCTCCGGTGCTGGCCAAGCTGCACCTGTCCATCTCCGGTGCTGCTGTCGAACGCTATCTCAAAAGCGGGGATGTGCCTGACACCTTCCCTATAGTAGCGTCGGTGGTTTTTGATATCGGCGGCAATGAAACCCGCATAGATTACAGCAATGCCCGGGTCAACAAGGGTATAGAAAACGCCAGGTTCAGCTTCAAAGTCCCGGCGGGGGTCGAAGTAGTAAAACCGTAGGATTTGCAAGACCACAATAGACACAATGACACAGAGAGATCCTTTGCCAAGTATGGTTGGATCAGCCGAGTTTTTACCCGCCTTTCTTTGTGTTTTTGTGCCTTTGTAGTATTCAACCACATGGAGGTTTATCATGCCGTCTTTCGACATTGTATCCAAGGTCGACATGCAGGAAGTTGAGAATGCCATCAACCAGGCCATCAAGGAGATCGGGCAACGCTATGACTTCAAGGGGTCCAAGAGCGAGATCATCCAAGAGAAGGATGCCGTCAAGGTTCTGGCCGATGACGACTACAAGCTGAAGGCTGTCATAGACGTACTGCAGTCTAAGTTTATCAAGCGTAACATCTCGATCAAGGCCCTGCAGTACGGCAAGGTCGAGCCTGCTTCGGGCGGCCTGGTGCGCCAGATCATCACGGTCCAACAGGGCATCTCCAAGGAAAAGGGTAAAGAGGTCATCGCTGCCATCAAGGATAGCAAGCTAAGGGTTCAGGCGCAGATCCAGGACGATCAGGTGCGGGTAATCGGTAAAAACCGCGACGACCTGCAGGATACGATTCAGCTCCTCAAGGGTCAGGACCTGGGAGTTGAGATGCAATTTGTTAATTTCAGGGAGTAGCACAAAGAGCTAAACAGCTGGAGTAAGTTTTTACGGCTAGTTCTGTTCGTCCAGTTAAGGTGATACATTTTTTTAAAATAAGTGTGAGGATAATTTGAGCGAAAAAGTAAAACAGAAGGTCAGTATGGTCAGCCTGGGCTGTCCCAAAAACCTGGTAGATGCCGAGGTCATGTTGGGTGTGCTTTCCCGACAGGATTATGAGATCACCACCGATGAAAAGGATGCCGATGTGATCATCGTCAACACCTGCTCCTTCATCAAAGAGGCCAAACAAGAAAGTATCGATGCGATTCTGGATCTGGCCGAGCGCAAGCATGACGGCCGTTGCCACACCCTGATCGTATCAGGCTGCCTGCCCCAACGCTACCAGGAAGAGCTCGCCAAGGAATTGCCCGAGGTGGATATCTTCATCGGCACCGGCGATTACCCGCGTATTGCCGAGATTCTGGCCGAAAAATCAGGTACCGAGGATCAACTGCGCTATATCGGTGACCCTGACTACATCTATGACGAAACCCTGCCACGACTTAATTCTTCTCCGGCCTGGTACTCCTACCTGAAGATCGGCGAGGGCTGTTCCAACTGCTGCTCTTACTGCATCATACCCAAGCTGCGCGGCGCCTACCGTTCCCGTCCGATTGATTCCCTGGTGGCGGAAGCCGAGAGGTTGGTGGCCCGGGGAGTAAAAGAAATAAACGTCATTTCCCAGGACATAACCCGTTACGGTAGCGATCTCACTGATGGTTCCACCCTGGAAACACTTATCAGCCGCCTGGTCGCCATTGAGGGACTGGCCTGGATCCGCCTGCTCTACGCCTATCCTGACGGCATTACCGATAGCCTGATCACGCTTATGAGGGATGAACCCAAGGTTTGCAAATACCTCGACATCCCGATCCAGCACATCAGCGACTCGATTCTGAAACGCATGCAACGGCGCAGCAGCGAACAGCAGATCAGGGACCTGATCGCGAAACTCCGTTCCGAGATACCGGGCATCACCCTGCGCACATCGCTGATCGTAGGTTTTCCGGGAGAGACCATTGAAGATTTCAACACCCTGATGCAGTTTGTAGAGCAGACACAATTCGACCGTCTGGGAGTTTTTTGCTACTCTCGTGAAGAAGGCACCCCGGCCGCTGAACTGCCCGACCAGGTTTCGGAACGAATCAAGCGCGAACGTTATCGCAAGTTGATGCGCGCCCAGGCCAGGCTTTCCTTCCGCCGGAATCGCACTCTTATCGGAAGGCAGGAGCAGGTTATCGTGGAAGGTTACAGTGAGGAAACCGAACTGCTCCTCAAAGGCCGTTCATCCCGACAAGCACCGGATATCGATGGTTTGGTCTATATCACATCCGGCAATGCGAATATCGGCGACATTGTCACCCTCAGGATCACTGATTCATCCGATTACGATCTGATTGGCGAGATGGTCGAGTAAGTGGGGGGCTCAAAGCAGCGGCAGTAAACCGATCAACCCATGTTTAAACTTGACAACCATGCCTTTTACTATATTATATTGCGCCTTTACCTAGACAAGTCTAGACAAGAATAAAGGCACCTGGAGCTGACATGGCAACTAAACCAAAGAAAAAATGGAAAGAAATCAGGGATATTCTTCAACAGATGAAGGATGACACCCTGCGTGAGATAAACAAAACCGTAAAAAGCGGGGCCGAGACGCTTGGCACCGGCGAACCAAGCGGCGACATCTATGACCAGGCCTCCTCTGAGCGTGACCGCGAATTAGGCCTGATCCTGGGGGATCGCGAGCGGGAAAAGCTGCACAGCATCGATGAGGCTATCTTGCGAATCGATGAGGATGAATACGGCATCTGCGAAGAGTGTGAAGAGGAGATCCCTTTAGGCCGTCTGAAAGCCATGCCTTTTGCACGTCATTGCGTCAGATGCAAATCAGACCTTGAAAAACTTCAGGCCCAGACCCGCCGTTTTGAAGAAGAACGGGCTTACCGGGAAATCCCGCTGGGAAGCGAGGAAGAGGAATAATTCAAGAGCCGCGTTTTACCCGGCTTAAAGCTGAAACAGCCTTTAACAGCAAGCCCCTGCGCACCTCCATGGCATCATGAGGGCAAAGCTCACGGCAGCACCAACAATGAATACAGCGCCCATAGTCAACCGACAGGGCGCTGTTTTTTATCGTGATCGCTTCAGGCGGACAGGCATCCCGGCAAATACCGCATAAAAGGCAACGCTCTTTGCTGGCGTAAGGATGCGCCATGAGATGGTTGCGAAGCCCCTCCTTCAGGAAAGTGGGTAATCCAAACTGGACATCCAGCCCCTTAGGAAGCTTGAAAGGCCGACGCTGAAAATCACTCGACTGAGCACCAATCACTTCGATCTCGCTCCACAAGCTTCCCGAAAGCGCCATCCTGACGGCTTCCCGCTCAACGTACAATAGATCAGCCGGAATCGCTGCCAGGCGGGCAGCCACCACATCTACGGCAACCGGATTGGCACCTGCCAGAAGGATACCCATTTGGAGTGGCTCTCCACTACCCGGTCCGTCACCTTCCATGGCCACAATCCCATCGACAATGTTCAGAGTCGGCTTTTTCAACAGGTAGATTTCGAGCAGCAAACGCGCGAAAAGCTCGCGCGAGGTGCCGGCCTTAAGGTGCCAGCCCGGCTTTTCAGCACCTACAACCACGCCGAACAGGTTTTTTACGGCACAGGTCATGGTTACCATCTCGTGCGTTTTCAGCTTGGGCAGATTAATTACCTTGTCCGCCTCCCAATAGGCCCGCGCCACGGCAATACTTCGAAAGGTACCGCTTCCCTGCACCTCAACGGTCTCGTCAAAAGGTATTAAAGTGGCACCGCTATCAGTGGCGACCTTTTGCATTCCGGTACGTTCGGCAACAGCTGAAAACCTACCAATTCCAGGACTGTCGCCAATCATGACCTCACAGCCGGCCGCCTTAGCCAGCTCCGCCACAACCCGGACAACATTGGGATGCGTTGTCACCGCCAGTTCAGGCGATTTGGCCGCCAGCATGTTAGGTTTGAGGAGGACCCGCTCGCCCGGGTTTAGAAATGCCTCAATCCCCCCCAACGGCTTCAGGAGCGATATAATGCAATCCCGCAGGCTTGAATATTCATATGACTGGCAATGCTCGATGGTAACCCTGTTGCTCAACCCCAACCCCTTTTTTGGTTTTATTGCTTGCGCCCGCTCTTAAACAGGTTAGAATTCTACTACTGATAAGCAATAAAGAGATAGATAAAAAGCTGCTAGCGCCAGGTTTTCTTCACTTGAATTTTGTCGAGGTTCTGGAGTGTTTACTAAAGTAAAAACGAGCTTGGCAAAAAAAATGTTGACTCTCTCGGAAATATGTTGTAAAAATCCATTTCTCTTGAGCCGCTAGCTCAGTCGGTAGAGCACCTGACTTTTAATCAGGTGGTCGTTGGTTCGACCCCAACGCGGCTCACCAAACAAAACAAGGACTTAGGTATTTTGCCTAAGTCCTTTTTTGTTGTCTCGAATCCGCTACGGTCCATCCACGGTCCAGATACAAAAAAGGGGAATAGCCGATTGGCTATCCCCCACGTTCACTCTCTATGACTTCTTCAGATCATTTCTTCTTCTCGGATCCGACGGATTTGTCTCCAGCCTTTGCACCACAAGAATACCCTTCTCTGTTCAAAGTTAATGCCTCACGTTTTGTAGCTGGCCAGTCACCTACTGTCTTGGTTGCGGTCTGCAGTTGTCTTTCAAGCCAACCAGCCTTGAATGTCATTTTCCCCCTCCTTTTTTTGTCTTCTCCATTTTTGCATCCAACCCGAAAGCTTCTCTATTCTCGTTGATGTGTGCAGTGATGATAGTTTCTACATCAAGATAAGTTGGTACTATCATGTTCACACTAGGAAAGCTCTCACTTGGCTTCCACTTCACAATTGTACCATCTTTACCCTTCCTTTTCTTCATTGAAAAGAGCTCTATGTATCTGTTAGGCGAGACACCAACAAAAGATTCAAAGAACACAGAGCCGTCGGAAGCTCCTTCTTCATCTAGATGTATAGACTTGTAATATAGAATCTTAGCCATACTCTTTGGATATGGCTCGATGAAGACGACTCTTTTTATGCCAGCTGCAATGATATGTCTTGCACACATATGGCAAGGGAAGGTAGTGCAATATAATGTAGCACCTTGTAACGGAACACCCCGTCGAGCCGCATCCATAATTGCAGACATTTCTGCATGCACAATACGTCCAAATTCTAGGATGCTAGCAACTCTTGCACCATTAAGGGGTGCATCGTTATCGTATAAAGCTTTGTCTATAAGTGTTTTTGTTTCTATATCATTTAACTCATCGGTAAGCCATCCTTTTTCTTTAAGACGACCAAGAAGCTCGCTAACAATTTTATCCTTCATAACTGCGCTAGAGTCATAACCTAATTGGAAATCACGGTAATCACCTTCGTCGCCTTCCCATACTGCTCCCCCTTGCGCCTTTGGCACCTCGTTACAGCCAACAGCGAGCACCTCACCATCTTCATTGGCAATAACAGCTCCAACTTGGCGAGACAGATCAGCCGATCTCAAAGAGACTGTATGGGCAAGAAACATCCCATATTCATCCTTTTTGGGTGTATGAAAGGGGTAACCAAACCAACACTCTAAGAAACGCCTGATCTCTTTCCGAATAGCTTCTTTTTCTGCCATCCGAATAAAGAAATCTCCGCCAGGAAAGGCGTCTTGAACATTCTGTCCATATTCCTTGTCACCTGACTTAGCGTCTCGCACCACAAGGGCTTCAGCTTTGCTTCTGTACGGTGAAGCATCGCTGTTTTTCTTTGATTCAGCGATCTTTTCAGCCAGTCTATCCACTCGTTCTGATCGGGGTGAATAGACTGAAATTAATGTAAAAATACCGCCATAAATTTTTCGAAGTTTTTTCACCTCTTCAGGATGTTTTAGCGATTGAAACACATAGGCTTGACGAGGGATGGGCTTCTCAGGTGCTCCACATTTTTGTAAACGTATCTCTCTTATTGCACTAATTCCGAGAAGAGCTAATGCTTCACCTGCGTTTGTTTCTTTCCTAAGTGAGTCCCCGGCTTCCATCAGACTCGAGATTCTCACATCTTCTGAGACATTCGCTTTGCATTCCTTCTTGTATAAAGGAATCTCCTTTAATATGTCACTTAAGCGTATGATTTCAGTGTGATAATTCAGCTTTGACAACTCTTCCTCAATAACCTCACTCACAAGACCCAGGTTTGTCCCTACAGCCCCGACCAGACCAATGATAATTTCTGAACCTTTTAATTGATAAAGGAACTTGTCAGCCATAATAACCTCGCAGAGGGCAAAAAACTGAAACTTTTACACTTGTTTAATTAGTTAATTTTATAGGCTAGGTGATACCATAAACGAAAGAAATTCGTCCAACAAAAAAAGCTGCAACAGAGTTATCGAATCAGCCCTCTCCGTAGAACGGCAAGGGCTGATTCGTTTCTAGATGCTGACCAGAAATTAGGCGGCTTTTCCTTTTGCTTCCTCAACCGTTCTCGCCACCACCTCGCTGGCATTCCGAAGTGTACCCTGCAGCAGATGTGCATAAACTCGCTGTGTCACAGCCACACTTGAATGCCCGAGAAGGCCCATAACCTGATAGATATCAACACCTGCGTTTACCGCAAGTGAACCAAATGAACGGCGCAGATCATGTGGCCTTAAGTCTTTCAGATCGGCTCTCACCATCGCCCGCTTTAGCGGCCTTCGTATGTCAATCAGGTGACCTGGACCGCTTCTTGCCGGAAATACCCACCGGCATCCAGGAACCGCCTCCGCACGGATTACCTTCATCAATTCCAGAGCCACACTATTCAGGGCAACAGTCCTGATTTTGCCATTTTTGGTGTGCAATAGCCGCACCGTACCAAGACTGAGGTCCACCTCCGTCCAGGCCAGACTGAACAACTCTGACTTACTACGCAGTCCGGTCAGCAGGAGAAGCTTCAAAGCATTCGAGGTACTCTTTCCACCCTCTTCGTCAAGCGAGGTCAGGATCTAGTCAGCTCATCCCCAGATAAGTTCCGTTCACGCGGACCCGCCTCCTTATATTTTTTGACTCCCTTTGCCGGGTTCCGTTCCAGATGCCCCCACTGAATAGCCAGCGAAAAGATCCGGGAGAGCAGAGCCAGATACCGATTCGCCGTAGCGGGCGAAGCTTTTTTCTGGATAGCGGCGTGAAGCTGCATAATATCTCTGGTGGTAATTTCTGGAAGTGGGATCTTCCCCAACATCTGGCCAATCTCACGCCGGAGCTTAGACTCGTCATCCTGCCACGAGCGCTTGTGCTGTTTCGCATAGGGGAGGTATTCCTCTGATGCGAATTCGGCAAGTGTCGGCACATTTCGCTTCCGGTTTCGTTCATCAGCAGGGTCCAAGTCACGACCAAGCATGTTTTTATTATCATGGACCATTTGACGTGCCTGGACCACGCTCACACTCGGATACTCCCCCAGCTTGATCATTCGCTTTTTGCCTCTAAAGCGATAGCGGTGCCAGAAATATTTGCGGCCGGTCTTGGATACGGCCAGCTTAAGGCCGACCACCTCCATATCAGTGTATTCTGCCATTGCTGACGCGGCGGCTCGATCTTGAGGTGGTAGAGCGTCTATCTGCCTCTGGCTGAATCTGAATTGCCTATCTTCTACTGTTTCACTTGTGCGGATCATCCTGAAACTCCTTTTTCCGGATCGGGTAGGAGGCGGGGTTACCCCCGCCGTCCTCCCACACCACCGTGCGTACGGTTCCGTACACGGCGATTCATGAAGTGTGTTGAAGTCGGTGAAGCCGGTCTATGAGTGATACCAGCCCCAGTTTATCGAAGTAGG
>DASXUK010000057.1:0-19543 GCA_036504875.1 Desulfuromonadaceae bacterium | reverse complement strand
CCTACTTCGATAAACTGGGGCTGGTATCACTCATAGACCGGCTTCACCGACTTCAACACACTTCATGAATCGCCGTGTACGGAACCGTACGCACGGTGGTGTGGGAGGACGGCGGGGGTAACCCCGCCTCCTACCCGATTTCAGTGCCAAAAATTCCAACAGGAGGAAATCATGGCCGCATCCAAGTATCTGTTTACCTCGGAATCAGTAACCGAGGGTCATCCCGACAAACTAGCCGATCAAATTTCAGACGCGGTGTTGGACGCACTGCTGACAAAAGATCCACTGGCGCGCGTAGCCTGCGAGACAAGCGTGACAACTGGATTGGTGGTGATCATCGGAGAAACAACCTCCTCAGCCCAGATAAATGCAGTGCGGGTGGCCCGAGACACAATCGCAGAGATCGGTTACACCAGTGCCGAATACGGATTGGATGCCGAGCACAGCGCAGTGCTGGTATCTCTGGACCAACAGTCAGCCGACATCGCCCAGGGGGTTAACAGTGCATTTGAGCAGCGCAATGGTCAAAGCCATGATGGCTACCTCGACTCGGTCGGGGCTGGCGACCAGGGCATGGTCTTCGGCTACGCCACCGATGAGACCCCCGAATTTCTGCCCACCAGTATTGCCTTGGCCCACGGCCTTTCCCGCCGGCTGGCAGCGGCCCGGAAATCGGGTGAGATCCCTTATCTTCGGCCGGATGGCAAGAGCCAGGTCACAGTCGAATTTGAGGATGGCCGCCCTAAAAGAATCGATACGGTGGTGATCTCTGCTCAGCACGGACCCGAGGTTGGGTTGGAACAGATCCGCGAAGACATTCTGGCCAAGATCATCCAGCCGGTCATTCCCTCGGGCTTGTTGGATGATAATACACGTTATTTCATCAACCCTACCGGCCGATTCGTGGTTGGTGGACCGCATGGCGACGCAGGACTGACCGGACGAAAGATCATTGTCGATACCTATGGCGGGGTGGCCCGCCATGGGGGCGGCGCTTTTTCGGGCAAGGATCCCACCAAGGTTGATCGTTCCGGTGCCTATGCCGCCCGCTATGTAGCCAAAAACGTGGTTGCCGCCGGACTTGCCACACGTTGCGAGATCCAGATTGCTTATGCCATCGGTGTTGCCCGCCCGGTAGCGGTCTTTGTTGAGACCTTCGGCACCGGCCAGCTTTCCGACGAAAAGCTTTCGGAACTGATTAATCGACATTTCGATCTGCGGCCGGCCGCAATAATCGAGCAATTGAACCTGCGCCGCCCGATATACCGTCAGACAGCTGCCTACGGTCATTTCGGTCGGCTTGATCTGGACCTGCCCTGGGAACGCACTGATCGGGTGACAGATCTTACCAGCTGATATTGGAAAAGGACCCCGAGCGAATGTCAACAAACTGGTCATTAGCGAAACGCATGGAAAAAGTAATCGATCTTCTGAGCCCCTTGGTCCTGCCGCTGGTCATCATAGCGATCTGGGGAGCGGCGACCAAATTTGGAAATATCGAGAAGGTGATTCTTCCCGAACCGCTGCAGGTGGTGGAGACATTCGTCTCGCTGGTTCGCAGCGGAGCGCTTTTAGATCACCTGCTGGCCAGCTTCGTGAGGATCATGAAAGGGTTTGCACTGGGAACCCTGGCCGGCGTATCGGTGGGGATAATCTCCGGCTTTTCGCGTCGGGTGGGGAGGCTTCTGAATCCGACCATCGCCTTTATCAGGACCATACCGATCTACGCTTGGATACCGATGCTGATACTTTGGTTCGGGATCGGGGAGAGCTCCAAGGTCATAGCCATTACCATGGGGGTCTTTTTCCCGGTTCACCTGAGCACCGAGGAGGGGATCCGCAACATCGACGTGAAATATATCGAAGTGGCCAAGATACTCAGGCTCGGAAGGCTGTTCGTTCTCAGGAAAGCGGTGGTGCCGGCGGCGCTCCCGTTTATCATCACCGGCATAAGGCTGGGGCTGGCGCGGGCCTGGATGGTCGTGGTGGTAGCGGAACTGATAGCCGCGACCAGTGGGCTGGGTTACCTGATATCGGATGGGAGGCAGCTCTTTCAGCCCGATGTCATGGTCGTGGGGATGATGACCATCGGCATTGCCGGCGTAGCCATGGATGCCCTGATAGGAAGGATCGAACGCCGGGCGCTCAAGTGGCGGGTCCGCTTCGAAGGATACCGGGAGGCCAGCCTGTGAGCCGTTCCAAGTTGCAGATTAGGAATCTGCACAAGAGCTACGCCAGCGGCACCGGCGAGGTGGTTGCCCTGAAAGAGGTCAATCTAGACGTGAAGCGAGGTGAGTTTCTAAGCATCATCGGCACCAGTGGCTGCGGCAAGACCACCCTTATCCGGCTGATCGCCGGCCTTAGCAATCATTACCAGGGGAGCATTCGGCTCAACGGCAGGAGTATCGTCGGTCCGGACCTGGACCGGGGCATGGTCTTCCAGGAACACCGTCTGTTTCCCTGGCTCACGGTGGAGGAGAATATTGCCCTGGCTCTGAACGGAAAACGTTCAGCCGACAAGGGGGCGCTGGTTAGGGAACATCTCGATCTGGTCGGTTTGCTAGGGTTCGAGAAGGCCTACCCCCATCAGCTTTCCGGTGGGATGGCCCAGCGGGTGGCCATTGCGCGGGCCCTGATTAATCGGCCGGAGGTCCTGCTGCTGGATGAACCGCTGGGCGCGCTGGATGCGCTGACCAGGATGAACATGCAGCAAGAGCTGGCCTCCTTATGGGAGAAGGAGGCCATAACCATGATCCTGGTCACCCATGATATTGAGGAGGCGCTGTTCCTGAGCGACAGGATCGCCATCATGTCCAGCAGGCCCGGAACCATACGCAAGGTTATCGATGTCCCCCTGCTTCGGCCCAGACATCGCGCCAGCCATAATTTCGTCACCCTTAAGGAAGAGGTGATGAAGGAGTTCCATATCGAGGCGGCCGAGACGCCCCAGGACTCCTATGAGATATGAGATTGCTGATTCCGGTGACAAGACTGCTGCCGCGTCTCGTCCGTTCGCGTCGTCGCCGCAGCTGCGGACCCTGCGGGGACGGGTGGCAAAATGCCGATGGATGCCGGTTCCGGCGGAGGTGCTCTAAGCGGATCCGAGCGGGTGTCCGCTCGTCGCTGCGGCTTAGCCGCTCTCTCCCGAGGCCACGGCAGCGGTCCCAGCAACTGTGTAAAAACTGAAACATAAAAAGGAGAGAACCATGAAAAGAACGCTGTTTAAGGGTCTGATGCTGTTTATTTTTGTATTATCGCCGGTTTTGTCGCAGGCCGCGGATGCCAAAAAGGGGGATTTTCCCGCTAAAAAGAAGCCCATTTACGCTGACTTGAAGACCATCAATCTGTCCGGCCAGACCTCCGCGAATTTTATTCCCTTCTGGATTGCCAAGAACAAGGGGTGGTTCGAGGAAGAGTTTGGCAAGGAGGGCATTAAGGTCAACTATTCCATCTTCAAATCGGGACCGCTTTTGCTGGAATCTTTTGCCAGTGGAGAACAACACATCGGCATTGTGGGGGATACCCCCGCCATTATCGGTCATACCCAGGGGATCAAGCTCAAGGCCATCGGGGTTATCGGGCACGGACCCAAGCGACTGGCAATACTGGTACCTCCCAACTCGAGCATTAAATCCGCCAAGGAGCTGAAAGGTAAACGGATAGCGACCGCAAAGGGTTCGACAGCGCACGAGCTGCTGGCCCTGGTCCTCAAAGAGCAGGGGCTGGGCTGGAATGATGTCAAGGTGGTCAACCTGCAGCCAGGTGATGCGGTCATCGCACTGAAGACCGGGGACGTGGACGCAGCCTCCATCTGGGAGCCAACGGTATCCGAGGCGGTATTGAACGGAATCGGAAAGATCCTACTGGACGGCACCGGATACAAGCTCGGCCTTTCACTCATCATCGTTAATTCCGAGTTTGCAGCCAAATATCCCGACCTGGCAGTCCGTTATCTCAAGGTTATCAAGCGGGCCTCGGACTGGAGAAAGAAACACGCCAGGGAGACGGTCGAGATCCTGGCCAAGGAAACCAAATATTCGGGCGAGGTACTCAAGGCGGCCCTGCCCAAGATCATCACGGATGTGCGCATAACCGACAAGACCTTCGCCGATCTCAAAAAGAGCGCGACGCAGCTTCGAGAATCCGAGGTTCTCAAAAAGGATGCGGATATAGATGCCCTGGTGGACACCCAATATCTGGAAAAGGCCAAATTACAATAGAATGGAGGAGGCAAACATGGAAGAAATAGAAATCAAGGCACATCTGCTGGTCGATGGTGTCAGGATAGCGCCCGAGGCACTGGAAGGAATAGGGACGCGCTTCAAGGAGCAGGGGCATTGGTTGTTTGACTGGGACTTCGATTTTCATGCGGATGCCGTATTGCCCGACACCCTCCGGCTTCCCGGGGGGACCATTGTCCAGTTGCGGAGCAACAGCAATTCTCCCTTTCTGGTCCGTCGCGAGAAGGGAACGCTGGTGCTGGAGAGGAATGGGGAGCTGCTCTCGGAAGTGAATTGGCTACCTCGTCCGCAGTATTACAATAAAACCACCAGTGACGGGATTGCGATGAAACGGGTCGCCCAGATGAGGGGTGAGGATTGCCTCGCCATCTGCTACAGCAATTACTGCCGTTATTTTGCCACCGGCGACGAGTGCCATTTCTGCAACCTGGTTTCCACCAAGAAGGTATACGACAGCGTACTCAGCACCAAACAGTTCGATCAGATCGGCGAGACCGCGGCAGCTGCGTTCAACGAGGGTATTGTCAACCATGTCATAATCACCGGCGGCCTGTTGAACGGCGCCAATGAAGAGGAGACCCTGCTGAAGATAATAGCCAAGATCAGAGAGCATACCGGCCTGGACAAAATTCCGGGATGCGCCCTCCCCACGGCTCCGACCGATCTCAAGAGCATCGACCGGCTCTACGAATCCGGCATCCAGGGGGTCGGCTTCGACCTGGAGATCTGGAACCGGCGTTATTTTGAAGCCATATGCCCCGGTAAGTCGAAGGCGGTGGGATATGACAACTGGCTCAAGGCACTGGAATATGCAGTCAAGGTATTCGGGCGGGGCAATGTCCACTCCGGATTCGTGACCGGCCTGGAACCTCGCGAATCGGTCCTGGAAGGGGTCGATTTCCTGGCAAGCAAAGGGGTGATTTTTTCTAGCACTGTATGGAGCCCGGTTCCCGGCTCCAAGCTGTTCGGGCATCGCGCACCTACCGCCCAATGGTATCTTGAAACCACCCGGGGGATCGTGGATATCCTTGAAAAACATAACCTCCCGCCCCAAACGACTTACTGCCGTCAATGCGCCGACAACAAGCTCTTTTATGACGAGGTCAAGCGGAGAGAAAACCAATGAAACTGGTGATGATCAATCCCGCTGTGCTGGAAGCGGGGGTTTTCCGGAACAGCTACAACGACAAGCTGAAGTGGATCAAGAGCGGCAACCGGGCCGTGGTCCCCTTCGAGCCCCCCATTGGCTTGGCCGGGCTGGTCGCCTGGCTGAAGGTAAAGGGGTACGATGTTTCGCTTCTGGATATGCAGGGGCTGGGCATGGATGAGGACCAGCTGCGGGCGTACCTTACGGCGAACCGGCCGGATGTGGTCGGGGTTACCGCCATGACCCCCACCTTTCCCTCCGCTCTGAAAGTTGCCTCGATTGTAAAGAGCTCCCTGCCGGGCGCGCGGGTTATGTTGGGAGGGGTCCACCCCAGTGTGGAACCCGAATCCGCCCTGGCGGACAAGGCGGTCGATTTCGTGGTGCGGGGGGAGGGGGAACATGCCGTGGCTGCGCTTCTGGATGCGCTCGAGAGTTGTTCCTCTCTGGACGGTATCGAAGGCCTCTGCTACCGTGTCGGCGGCGATATGGTCATAAGCGAGAAAGCCAGGTCGTTTTTGGACTTGGATGCCCTACCGATCCCAGATTACGACTCCTTCCCGTTGGAGACTTACATCGATCACCTGAAAAACCTGTGCGGTTTCGAGGGGGGACGGGGGGTGACCATGCTGGTGTCCCGTGGTTGCCCTTTTCAGTGCGCCTTTTGCGCGGTCCGGGAAACCATGGGGAGAAACTGGCGCATAAAAACACCCAAACGGGTGGTGGACGAGATGGAGTTCCTGCAGGAGAAATTCAACCTGACCAGTATCTGGTTCAAGGACAGTATCCTCAATGTGAACAAAAGATGGACCCGGGAATTCTGCACTGAGATTCTCACCAGGGGTATTAATATCGAATGGCACTGCAATACCCGGGTAGAGATGGTCGAGGAAGAAGAGCTGAAACTGATGAAAAGGGCGGGGCTGGCGCAGATCGACATCGGCATAGAGAGCGGTTCTCCGGCCAGCCGCAAGGTGTTGAACAAGAACTACTCCAATCTGCAGATCGAAAAGGCTGTCGCTATTGCCAGGAAATACGCCAAAGTCTTTGGCTACTTCATGATCGGCATACCGGGCGAGACCGAAGAGGACATAGCTATGACTTTCAACATGGCGCGTGAACTGAAGTTGGACCGGGTATCCTGGTACATCTATAACCCGCTCCCCGGCTCCGAGCTCTACGACAGGCTGATTGAAGAGGGGAAGATGACCGCCGCGGAACTAGATCACAATGCCATCCAGTACGGCAAGAACAACTTTGAGCTGAGCAGGGTGCCAAAATCCAGGCTTGAAGATATCTACAGGCAGATCAACGAATACTTCTATAAGGGGATCGAACCGGCTTTCGAAGGTGAGTTAGGCCGGTTAACCTCTGTTCAGGATGGATAATCAAAACGAAGCGTCATAAATCCCCGTTAACCCCCCTCTTACCTTTAAGATGGGGAACTGAAGTACCCCTCCCCTTAGGTTAAGGGGAAGCAGGGAGGGGTTAAGGTCTCAAACTATGAAACCACCTAAAGCTATGCGGAAAGGTAACATAAAATGAAGATTCTGGAATCCAGTGAGGTTAAACGGGTCGCCTTGGCCAAGGGGGCCGATCTGGTCGGCATTGCCTCTGCGGAGAGTTTTCGGGACTATCCCGAGGAGAAGCAACCCGAAAACCTGCTCCCTGGCGCAAAATCGGTGATCGTGGTCGGGGTGCGGGTGCTGCCAGATACTGTCAGGCCTAACCTGCTGCTCTCAGCACTGCACCATATCACCCTCAATCTGTACCACAACCAGGTGGCCTACGATATCGGCCGTCTTTTGGACGATCACGGCCACCATGCGGTGGTGGTGCCGCACCGGATCGGCAACTTCGACCCGGACCTGCGCAAGAGCCCGGATTACATGAACATCTACCCCAAGCTTTTCGGGGTGTCTACCCGACATGCAGCGGTGGAGGCCGGTCTGGGGATTTTTGGCAAGAGCCGCCTGTTGATCACGCCGCGCTTCGGTCCCCGGCAGCGGGTGGCGGTGGTTATCACCGACGCCGAGCTTGCGCCGGACACCAGAATTACCGGTGAGGAGGTCGGGAAGCTCTGCCCCCCAGGTTGCACCGCCTGTATCGAGGCCTGTCCCGGAAAGGCTATCTCGCACGATGGACTGGCCTGGGAAAAGTGCAACGAGGTAATCCGACCCCATAACGGCCTGTATGGGTATTCGGCCTGTAGCGAGTGCATGCTGTCTTGCCCGATCGGAAAAAAGCCTAAATGAGAAGACTCATCTTTCCTTTGTCATCTGCTCAGCCATGCGACAATCAGACCTGCTCCACCTCGGCAGCGGTATAGGTCGGCAGCATCTCTTCAACTTTTTCCTGCGGCTCGTGGCGGGTGCGCATGAACTGGGCCACGATCAGGGAAACCAGGCCTAGCGCTGCGCCCCCCAGGAATGGAATCCGATAGCTGATCATCCAGAAATAGCCCCCTAAAGCCGGCAAGAAAACCGCTGCGATATGGTTGATGGTGAAGCCTACAGCCATGGAAGAGGAGATATCCTGGGGATCGGCGATCTTTTGAAAATAGGTGCGGATCGCCACGGCAAAATTGAACAGGATGTTGTCGAGGATGTACATCGCGGCGGCCAGCAGCTTGGATGTGGTAAAGGCATACACCAGAAAGATCAGGATCACGCCGACATATTCGATGGAAGAAATGCGCCGTTCACCGAACTTGACAATGGCCTTGCCGATCAATGGATTCAAGATCCAGGCGATGGTGTTGTTGATGATGAACAGGATCGTCATCTCGCGCACCGAGAAGTGAAAGACCTTGACCAGCAGGAAGATCGAGAAGACCATGAAGATCTGGCGGCGGGCGCCGGACAGAAAAGTCAGTATATAGTAGAGCAGGTATTTGCGCCGCAGGACCATGCGCTGCCGTTGCAGAGGCACGCTGGCATGGGTCGGATCCTGCAACAGCCCCCATAACCCGGCCACAAACACCAGGCTTCCCACCACCAGAAACGTCCCCCGGTAATCCAGAAAAACCCCCAGAATCCAGATCATGATACCCGATGCAATGCTGGAAGCGGCTGCCAGGCTGCGCAACCGTCCTAATACCAGCGGTGAGACCCCGGCGGAAAAGTATTGCAGGGTCAGGGATTGGTTGGCGGTCTCGTAGTAATGAAACCCGAAGCTCATCACCAGCGTAGTGAAAATCAGGCCGGTGAAAGTCGGCAAAAGCCCGGTGATGGCGGTGCCGATGCCCAGCAGGGCCACCGACATAGCTGCCAGACGATGTTCCTTAACGACCAGCATGACAAATATTGCCAGCAGGGCCAGAAGGCCAGGCACCTCCCGAACCGACTGGATCAGCCCGACCCCGTTGCCCTCGAGTTTGATCACCTCAACCGCATAGTTGTTGAACAGGATGGTATAACCCTGTAAGCCCACCATCGAGGCGGCAGTCATTACTGCAAGAAAGCGCAGCATCGGTTTTTGTTCGGCAGTGATCATCTTGGCTATCCTGTATAAAAAAGGCCGGGACTCTATCCCGGCCTCCAGGTTATCTGGTCAGCTGATACAAGCAGAAGTGGCGTGCCTGATATTGTTCATCTTTAGTGGAAGCTGCTATGGGCGTCAAGGTTTTTTCCTGATGATGAAAGTTGATTAGAAATTAAATTTCATTTATACATAGCAGCATGATTAAGTTTTTATTAAGACAGATAATCCTGCCCCTGGCAGTGGTATTTATGTCGGCCGGCCCGGCTTCGGCGGCAAAACCTGTTCCTGTCTGGCAAGGCGATACTGTCAAGGTCGCTATTCCTCGTGACTATCCTCCTAGCTATTATCAAAATTCAGTTACTGGAAAAGCTTCCGGTTTTTCCATTGAGGTCCTGAACGAGATTGCCAGGCTAGCCGGCCTGAAGCTGACCTACATCTATGGAAAACCTTGGCAGGAGATCCAGGAGATGGTCCTGGACGGCCGCGCCGATATTGCACCCCTGGCCATTAATGAACAGCGTAAAAAGCTGTTTACCTTCACCCCCCCCATCGATAACATATCGGTATCGCTGTTCGCGCTACATTCAAACACACGGGTCACAGGTGTTGTTCCCGGGTTGGTGGTCGGCGTATTAAGGTCGAGCATCGGGTATAGCTATCTGAAGGATAGGACCGACCTCAAGCTGATTACCTATGATAATATTCACAAGATGCTTTTTGACCTGCTTTCCGGCAACATCGAGGCGATATTGTTTAATGACCTGACCCTTCTGAAGCTGGCCAGCGATATCGGGGTGGACAAGAAGATCCACACTATTGGAAAATCGGTGATCGAAGGGAAACGATGCATCGCGATGCGCAAGACTGATCAGGCGTTACAAGATCGTCTTTCAAGGGCCACGGAAGCCTTTGTCGGTTCTCCCGAGTATCTAAGGATTTATGGCAAGTGGTGGGGAAAGCCGAAGTCCAATTGGAACACCAATGTGGTGGTATGTTTAGTGGGAGCTTCTGCGCTGACGGTTGCACTGATAATGGCTGGCTGGCGTTATGCCAGCATTGTGCGAATGAAGCGAAAGCTGGATTACGCGATTGAGTCGGTTGAGTCTGAGCGTACAAAAACAAGAATCATACTTGACTCGATGAATGATGGTATCAGTCTTTTTGATCGCGATCTGCGTTTAATCTATCAAAATCCTGTTCACATCAAGATGTTTGGTGATGGAATCGATAAAAAATGCCAACAGGTGTACGATTACCCAGATGGTTTTCAGAAATGCCCGGTCGAACTGGCCTTCCATGACGGCAATCCCCATGCTTTGATCAATATCATCAAGTCCGATAAAGAAACCTTTCTTGAGATCTGCTCGGCACCTTTAGTAGGGAGGGCAGGAGTAGTTTCCTCCGTTATTGTTAGTGTCAGGGATATAACCGAACAGAAAAACTATGAGGAGCTACTGCAGCGGCAGACCTTGCTTCTGGAACAAGAGATAATCGAGCACAATAATGCCCAAAAGCGACTTGTTGTTAAGAAACAGCAGCTTGAAGCTCTTAATTTAATGCTGGAAGAGAGGGTGATCACCGAGGTTGAAAAAAATCGCGAGCAGGACCGCATCATGATTCACCAGGGGCGGTTGGCTGCCATGGGTGAGATGATCGGTAATATTGCACATCAATGGCGACAACCATTGAATAATATCGGACTGTTGATACAGGGACTGGAAATTGACTTCAGGGACCAGGCGCTTACCGCCGAGTCCATGCGTCTACAGGTTTCGAAGTGCATGAGTCTGATTAACTATATGTCCGGCACTATCGATGATTTCAGAAACTTCTACAGACCCAATAAACGTAAAGAACCCTTTGTGGTGTCCGATGCTGTGGATCGCGTGTTGTCTCTGGTCAAGGCAACCCTGAATAATCAAGGGATCATATTAAATGTTATCGGTAACGGTGCCGGCAGCGTGGATGGCTACGTTAACGAGTACTCACAGGTTCTGCTGAATATAATCAATAATTCCAAAGATGCCCTGCTTGAAAGTAGTCGGAAAGACCCGATCATTACTGTCTGCTGTGACAAGTTGGGCGAAAAGTCGGTCGTGACTATACATGACAATGCCGGCGGTGTTTCCGACATTGTGATTGACAAGATCTTTGACCCGTATTTCACAACAAAGGAACAGGCACAGGGAACCGGAATCGGTCTTTATATGGCAAAAATGATCATTGAAAAGAATATGCATGGACTGTTGACCGTCAGTAATACTGATGAAGGGGCCTTGTTTAGAATAGAGGTCTAGAAACCATTAGCGCTGCTCAGCTTTACAGCCGCCTGAACGGTTAATAGCCGGCTCATAAAAGATAAAAATAATTATTGACAAACTCTATGTATTTAGTATAGGTTTAGTCATCTTTTGACGGGGTTCGCTCAACCGGATATTTTTTTTTAGATTAAAGTCTACAAAATCTATGGATAAAGGGAGATTTTATGCAGACAGCCAAACCGATTGCCATTATCGCGACAGTTTTGACGTTGATCATCACAGCAGCGTTCCCGGTTTTCGCAGGGGATATCACCCTGCAGAATGTGTCCTATGACCCGACGCGTGAGCTGTACCAGGATTTAAACAGCAGTTTTGCTCAATACTGGCAGAAAAAAGCCGGGCAAAAAGTAACCATCAAGCAGTCCCATGGCGGCTCCGGTAAACAGGCCCGCTCGGTAATTGATGGGCTGGATGCCGATGTGGTTACCCTGGCCCTGGCCTATGATATCGACGCCATTGCCGAGAAGGGGCTGGTCAAGCCCGGCTGGCAAAAGGAACTCCCCCACAATAGCTCCCCCTATACCTCAACCATCGTTTTTCTGGTCCGCAAGGGCAATCCCAAAAAGATCAAGAATTGGGATGACCTGATCAAGCCGGGCATTGCGGTCATCACCCCCAACCCCAAGACCTCCGGCGGTGCACGCTGGAACTATCTGGCAGCCTGGGCCTTTGCCCTGCACCAGAAAGGTGGCAACGAAGCCAAGGCCAGGGAGTTTGTGGCAAAGCTCTTCAAGAACGTACCGGTGCTTGATTCGGGCGCCCGCGGTTCCACCAATACCTTTGTGCAGCGCGGTCTGGGCGATGTTCTGCTGGCCTGGGAGAACGAGGCCTTTCTGGCCATAAAGGAATTGGGACCTGATAAATTCGAGATTATCACACCATCGGAGAGCATCCTGGCTGAGCCGCCGGTGACCGTGGTTGACAAGGTTGTCGACAAAAAAGGAACCCGCAAGGTGGCCGAGGAGTACCTGAAGTATCTTTACACCCCGGAAGGTCAGAGAATTGCCGCCAAGCATTACTATCGACCCATCGACAAGAAGGTGCCGACCCAGCTAGCCAAGCTGAAGCTTTACACTATTGACGAGGCTTTTGGTGGCTGGCAGAAAGCACAGAAGACGCACTTCGCCGATGGCGGAACGTTCGACCAGATCTATGGAGCCGCAAAATAAGACCAAGACGGCACCACCAAGGTCCGAAGCCGGGCCTTGGTGGTGAACTTTAAAATACCAGTTTCAGCATGATCCCGAGCAAGTGGAAGCGCGTGAAACAAATCTTCTCCGCGAGAGCGAATAACACGCCCCTTTTCACCTTCCTCGGAATCCTCCAAGGCGTCTGACATGAAGTTATTTCGTAAACACAACAATGTGCTGCCCGGCTTCACCCCGACCATGGGCTTTACGGTTTTCTATTTAAGCCTGATTGTGCTGATTCCGCTGTCGGCGCTGGTTTTTAAGACCGCCGGTCTTTCCTGGCATGATTTTGTGGCTACCGTGACTTCTCCTCGTGTGCTGGCCTCCTACAAGATCACCTTTGGAACGGCCCTGGCGGCGGCCTTGATCAATGCCGTGTTTGGCGTGCTGGTGGCCTGGGTGCTGGTGCGTTATCACTTCCCCGGCAAAAGGCTAGTGGATGCGCTGGTGGACCTCCCATTTGCACTGCCCACTGCTGTGGCCGGCATTACTCTGGCCACGGTCTATTCACCCAACGGCTGGATCGGGAGCTATCTGGAGCCGCACGGCATCAAGGTCGCTTTCACCCCGCTGGGGATCATCATCGCTATGACCTTCATCGGACTGCCCTTTGTGGTGCGTACGGTGCAGCCGGTGATTGAAGAGCTGGATGCCGAAATCGAGGAGGCCGCCGCCTGCCTGGGTGCCAACCGCTGGCAGACCTTCCGGCGGGTGCTGTTTCCGCTTATGACACCTTCGGTATTGACCGGTTTTGCCCTGGCCTTTGCCCGTGCTGTTGGGGAATACGGTTCGATCATCTTTATCGCCGGTAACATGCCGATGGTGTCCGAGATCACGCCGCTCCTGATCATTACCAAGCTGGAGCAGTACGACTACCAGGGTGCAACTGCTATTGCCACAGTAATGCTGGTGGCCTCTTTTTTCTTGCTGCTGGTGATCAATCTCTTACAGCGCTGGAGCAGACGGTTTGCGGAGTAAAAAGCTTTCACCACTAAGGCACGAAGGACACGAAGAAAACCACGTTTTTACTCGAGGTTTCAATGGCCGCATCAATTAAGAGAAACATAGCTAATACGAACGGCAATCAGCGCATCAGCGAGCCGCCGGTTGTGCGCTGGCTGCTGACCGCTGTTGCCCTGGCCTTTCTGGCCCTGTTTCTGGTTGTGCCGCTGGCAGCGGTCTTCAGCCAGGCCTTTGAGAAAGGGTTGGGGACCTATCTGGCCGCCCTGCGCGAACCGGATGCCATGGCGTCGGTCAAGCTGACCCTGATTACCGCTGCCGTGGCAGTGCCGCTCAACCTCTTTTTTGGTGTGATGGCCTCCTGGGCGATCGCCAAATTCAACTTTATCGGAAAAAACCTGCTGATCACCCTGATTGATCTGCCTTTCTCGGTGTCGCCGGTTATCTCGGGCCTGATCTATGTCTTGATTTTCGGCCGCCAGGGATGGCTGGGGCCCTGGTTGGAATTCCATGACATCAAAATCCTTTTTGCGGTGCCGGGCATCATCCTGGCCACTATCTTTGTCACCTTTCCATTCATTGCCCGCGAGCTGATCCCGCTGATGGAGGCCCAGGGGCGCGACGAAGAAGAGGCGGCCATGGTGCTGGGCGCCACCGGCCTGCAGACCTTCTTCAAGGTGACTCTGCCCAACATCAAGTGGGGCATCATCTACGGCGTGATCCTGTGCAACGCCCGCGCCATGGGCGAATTTGGCGCCGTCTCGGTGGTCTCCGGCCATATCCGCGGCAGCACCAATACAATCCCGCTGCATGTAGAGATTCTCTACAACGAGTACAACTATACCGCTGCCTTTGCCGTGGCATCCCTTTTGGCCTTCCTGGCCCTGATAACGCTGGTGATCAAGACGATTGCCGAGTGGAAGGTACAGCAGGAGTTGAAACCGTAGGGGTGCCGCTTGCTGCGCCCTGAAAAGAAACAGATACAAAAACGGGCGCAGCAAGCAGCGCCCCTACATGCACAACTGGACGGTGATACATGAGCATTGAAATCGAAAATATCAGCAAGCAGTTTGGCAGTTTTACCGCCCTGGGCAATGTCAGCCTCAAGATTCCTTCCGGTGAGCTGGTGGCGCTACTGGGGCCGTCCGGCTCCGGAAAAACCACGCTGCTGCGCATCATTGCCGGTCTGGAAACGCCCGACAGCGGGAAAATTCTCTTCAATGGCCGTGACACCACCGAGCGCCATGTGCGCGAGCGCCAGGTCGGTTTTGTCTTCCAACACTACGCCCTGTTCAAGCACATGACTGTTTTCGATAATGTTGCTTTTGGCCTGAATGTGAGATCCAAGTCAACGCGCCCTTCCAAAAGCGAGATCCGGGACAAGGTTACGAACTTGTTGCGCCTGGTTCAACTGGAAGGACTGGCCAAGCGTTATCCATCCCAGCTCTCGGGAGGGCAGCGCCAGCGTATTGCGTTGGCCCGGGCTCTGGCAGTGGAGCCGCAAGTGTTGCTTCTGGATGAACCGTTCGGCGCGTTGGATGCCCAGGTACGGGCCGAGCTGCGCCGCTGGTTGCGCAAGCTGCATGACGAGATCCATGTCACCAGCGTCTTTGTGACCCATGATCAGGAGGAGGCGCTGGAAGTGGCCGACCGGATCGTGGTGATGAACAAAGGCAAGATTGAGCAGGCCGGCACCCCGGACCAGGTCTACGAGCATCCCTCTAATCCCTTTGTGCTAAATTTTCTGGGCAACGTGAACCTGTTTCATGGCAGAATGAACAAGGGCCAGGCCGAGCTGGGGGGACTTCAGATTGATTCTTCGGGCTATGCCGGTGCTGATGATGCTCCGGCGGTGGCCTATGTACGCTCTCATGATATTGAGATCGATCGCAGTCAGCTGGACTCGACCTCGATCAGGGCCGAGGTCAGACATATCCAGAAACTGGGACCATCGGTGAGGGTTTCATTGGCTATTGAAGGGAATGGTGAGTTCATTGAGGCCGAATTGACCCGGGATAATTTTCAGAATCTGGGGTTGCAACATGGAGAGCAGGTGTATGTCAGGCCGAGGCAGGTACGGGTCTTTGTCGAAGATTATCAAATATAGAGAATGCGCCTTTTCCGCCAGCTCTGCGTAAGTCTTCGGGATCCCTTGTGCGGCGTAGCGCTGCTACGCCTCCGCGCAATCCCTTGACAGCCTTGACCTGACGCAAAAATCACATTTCAGGGGGAAAATGAATGGACACAACAATTCCTGAATTAGCATTAAATGCCACTCCTGCCGAAATTCTCAGAGCAGGGCTTGAGACCGCTCAAGGCCCGGTTTCACTGGCCTGTTCCTTTTCGCTGGAAGATGTGGCCATCATCGACATCGCTCAGGAAGCCGGGCTGGTCCTGGGGGTGTTCGCTATTGACACCGGCCGCTTGAACGAAGAGACCTATGAGGTGGCCGAGGCGCTGACCGAGCGTTATCGGATAAAGATCGACTGGTATTTTCCACGTCATGAAGCGGTTGAGAAGCTGGAGCGGGAAAAGGGGCTTTTCTCTTTCCGCGAGTCCCTGGACAACCGCCACGAGTGCTGTCATATCCGCAAGGTGGAGCCGCTTACACGGGCGCTGGAAGGGCTGAAAGGCTGGGTAACCGGCATGCGCCGTGATCAGAGCGTTACCCGCGCTGATCTTAAAGCCATGGAGCTGGACGAGACCAACGGCGGTCTTCTCAAGATCAACCCGCTGATCGACTGGAGCGAACAACAGTTAAACGATTACGCCAAGGAACACAATCTGCCAACCAACCGCCTCTACAAGCACGGCTACCGTTCCATCGGTTGTGCCCCCTGCACGCGGGCTATCGGGGCGTGGGACCATCCTAGAAAAGGAAGATGGTGGTGGGAGAGTGCGGAGAACAAGGAATGTGGACTTCATAGGAGATGAAGCGGCTCTCTCTTGTTCAATAGACGTCTTAACCTAACGGATGCGGATTTTGCGTCAGATCAAGGCTGTCGAGGGATTGCGCGGAGGCGTAGCAGCGCTACGCCGCACAAGGGATCCTGAAGACTTACGCAGAGCTGGCACAAAGGCCACATTCGTACTACGGAGAAAATATGAATTTAACACACCTACAACAGCTTGAAGCCGAAAGCATCCACATCCTCCGTGAAGTCGTGGCCGAATTCGCCAACCCGGTGATGCTCTACTCCATCGGCAAGGATTCGGCGGTCATGCTGCATCTGGCTCGCAAGGCCTTTTACCCGGCCCCGCCACCGTTTCCCCTGCTGCATGTGGACACCACCTGGAAATTCCGTGACATGATCACCTTCCGGGACCGGATGGCTGCTGAATGCGGCCTTGACCTGATCGTGCATGTCAACGAGGATGGGGTCAGCCGGGGAATTTCCCCCTTTACCCATGGCTCCGCGCTTTATACAGATGTGATGAAAACCGAAGGTCTGAAGCAGGCGCTGGACCGCTACAAGTTTGACGCCGCCTTTGGCGGTGCCCGCCGGGACGAGGAAAAGTCCCGGGCCAAGGAACGGATCTTTTCCTTCCGTAGTGCCAACCACCGTTGGGATCCGAAGAGCCAGCGGCCGGAACTGTGGAACCTGTACAACACCCGCGTCAAACCGGGGGAAAGTATTCGCGTTTTCCCGATTTCGAACTGGACCGAGTTGGATGTCTGGCAGTACATCCACCTGGAGCAGATACCGATCGTGCCGCTCTATTATTCCGCTGTCAGGCCGGTGGTCGAGCGGGACGGCATGCTGATCATGGTCGATGACGAACGCCTGGAACTGAAACCAGGTGAAAAGGTGGAGTATAAATCGGTCCGTTTCCGCACCCTGGGGTGCTACCCCCTGACCGGCGCCGTTGAATCAGAGGCCGATACCCTGCCCCAGATCATCCAGGAGATGCTGCTGACCCGCACCTCGGAACGCCAGGGGCGCCTGATCGACCATGACCAGGCCGGCTCGATGGAGAAGAAGAAACAAGAGGGATACTTCTAATGGCACATCAATCCGAGTTAATAGAAAAAGATATCCTCGCCTACCTGAAAAGCCAGGAAGAAAAATCGCTGCTGCGCTTCATCACCTGCGGCAGCGTCGATGACGGCAAGAGCACCCTGATCGGCCGACTGCTGTGGGATTCGAAGATGGTGTTCGAGGATCAACTGGCGGCGCTGGAGGCGGACAGCAAAAAGGTCGGCACCCAGGGGGGCGCCATCGACTATGCCCTGCTGCTGGACGGCCTGCAGGCCGAACGTGAGCAGGGGATCACCATTGACGTGGCCTACCGCTTCTTCTCCACCGATCGGCGCAAGTTCATTGTCGCCGATACCCCCGGCCATGAGCAGTATACCCGCAACATGGTCACCGGAGCCTCCACCGCCCAGGTCGCTGTCATCCTGGTGGATGCCCGCAAGGGGCTCCTGACCCAGACCAGGCGCCACAGCTACCTGGTCTCCCTGGTCGGCATCCGGCATATCGTGTTGGCGATCAACAAGATGGACCTGATCGATTTCAATCAGCAGAAATACGATGCGATCCTGGCCGACTATCAGCAGTTCGCCGCCCCGCTCGGTTTTCTCTCGATTACCGCCATCCCGCTCTCGGCCCTCAACGGCGACAATATGATCGAGCCGAGCGCTAACACCCCTTGGTACCAGGGGCCGACCCTGATGAACTATCTGGAGACTGTTCAGATTGAGGGGGAGAACAGGGAAAAACCCTTTAGGCTGCCGGTTCAGTGGGTGAATCGCCCCCATCTCGATTTCCGCGGTTTCTGCGGCACCATTGCCGCCGGCACAGTCCGTCCCGGTGACGAGGTTCGTGTTGCTGCGTCAGGTCAAACAAGCCGCGTGGCACGGATTGTTACCATGAACGGCGATCTGCCGGAGGGGGTGGCAGGCCAGGCGGTAACCCTGACTCTTACGGATGAGATAGATGTCAGCCGTGGTGACCTGTTGACCGCTAATGATGCTCCGCCGCTCTACACCCGGCACCCCGAGGCGCACCTGGTCTGGATGCATGACGAACCGCTCCAGCCGGGTCAGCTCTACCTGGTAAAAACCGCATCGGCAGTCACTCCGGGCAGGGTCACAGCCGTGCAGTATGTGGTGGACGTCAATACCCTGGAGCAGAAGCAGGAGCCGACGCTCGGCCTCAACGGAATCGGCGTTGTCCGACTGGAGCTTGATCGACCGGTTTCGTTTGATCCATACCGGCAGAACAGGGAGACCGGCAGCTTCATTGTGATCGACCGCTACACCAATGCCACTGTAGCAGCCGGCATGGTGATTTCGGCACCTGTAGATCATGATGCTGTGCAGGTGACAGGATTTGCGCCGGAAGGGACGAGTTCCGGAGATGCCCAACCTGTGCGTGTCAGCTTGAGTGAAACGTCCATCAGCGCTACCGGGGGGAATGTTGTCGATCTGTCGGCAGAAGGTTGTGCGATTGAGTTCGAAATATCCCCCAGCTTCATCGACCATATTGGCAAGGGCAATCGTGTTCTATTCCGCTTGAGGGACCTTGAGCAGCTGCAAGCTGTGGCGCTGCTGGCGTACGAGCAAAGGCTGTCGTTTGAATTCGATCGTACGCCGGAAGGTATCAGCATCCTGCTCTTCAGACGCGGCATCAGGCCGGCGGGTAGTTTGTATGCTGACGACGGGACAGGGATATGATTCGCTGAGGTACTCAAAAAGGGTCCGGCTCAAAATGAGCTGGACCTTTTTCTTTGAGCGGATTTGGGATGAAATTTACTCATAGTGGGTCCACATTCTGATGACTTTCACTGTCTTGATATCATCCAGAACCTGATAAACCAGCCTATGCTGAATATTTATCCTTCGCGAATATGCGCCGGATAGATCACCTACGAGTTTCTCGTACGGTGGAGGATTTAAGAAAGGATTTTCTTTGAGGAGTTCAAGGAGGCGTTCAGCTTGTTGTTTCAGCCCGGAACGTGCGATCTTTTTAGCATCTTTTTGGGCCTGCTTGGTAAATACTAGTCGCCAGCTCACCATTCAAGTTCCTCATCGCACTCCTCTACCGGGGTTTTAATGCCCTTCTGAATGGAGTCGCGCATACGAGGAATGGATGTGAGGTACAATGTTTCTTGGATTGCCCGCCAATCATCTTCAGAGATAAGGACTGCCGAGTGCCTTTTTCCTACAATTTGAATCGGATCGTGAGATGCCGCCACGTC
>DASXUK010000056.1:0-32864 GCA_036504875.1 Desulfuromonadaceae bacterium | reverse complement strand
TCATAGCCTACCCCCGGAATTTTCAGGGGATGGTGCCAGATTTCAGAATCATTTGAAATCGACGACATGAACAATTTGGGTATTTTTCAAAGAACTCGAGCTGTTATATAAAACCACACTCAATTATTCCGGACACTAGTGGGAAAACATATTATTTTTACTCCAAAAACGCAGTACTCACGCAACGGCACAATACCTAACTTAATTGCATCGGTTTATTCTTTTCTCCGTGTGCTTTGTGAGCTCTGTGAGATACGCTTTTTGTCTTTTAGTCTTCTACACAACTTTTGCATCCTGCTGCTGACGTAGCGGCAGGATCACGCTAAAAACCGCTCCGCAACCCTCCTCGCTTTCAACCCTGATCTCTCCGCCGTGATCCTTGACAATGCCGTAGGAGATTGCCAGACCCAGACCGGTGCCCTCATCTTTGGTGGTTAAGAAGGGGGTAAATAGCTTCTTCCGCAACTCGGCCGCAATTCCGGGGCCGTTGTCCGCCATGATGATGCGGCATTGATCCGCCACATTGTCTTGGGCGCTGTCCACCACCAGCAGTCCCCCCTCCTTCATCGCCTGGAGGCCATTCACCACCAGGTTGGTGAACACCTGCCGCAGCTGGTCCCGGTCACCTTCTACCATAATCGCTGCAGTGTGATAGCAGCGATTAATGGTGTAACCCTCCAGCGAGATCTGATGGCCAACCTGGTCGAGTATGTCGTCCAGCAGCTCCCCCAGGTGAAAAACAGTTACGCGCTTGATTCCACTCCGCGAAAAGGTCAGTAGGTCACTGACAATCCGTTCGATGCGATCCGCCTGTTTGATGATAGTTGCAACTCCATCGCTATTAGTGGCATCCGCTCCGGCAAACATCTCAAGCAGTTCGGCATTACCGCGGATGATAGCCAGTGGATTATTGATCTCATGGGCCACGCCAGAGGCCAGTTGACCGATGCTTGCCAGACGTTCAGCCTGGGCCAGCTCTTTCTGTGCAACCAGCAGTTGGCGGCTCTTTTCCTCCAACCGGGCGGTGCGGTCCAGCACCTTGTCCTCCAGGGTCCGATTGAGGGCCAGGATATCCCCTTCACGGGCGGTCAGGCGGTGTTTCATGGCGTTAAATTCAGTGGCCAGCCGGGCAATCTCGTCGGAACTGTCAATGCTGATATCCGGCAGCTGCTCTCCGGCTCCTATCCGGCGGGCCCCCTCTTCCAGCGCCTTGATCGGTCGGGCCAGGTTTCGGCCAAGCCAGGCCGAGAGCGCTATGCCGATCAGCGTGACAAAGAGCAGCACCCCGCTGAAGATCATGTTGATGCGCGAACGGATCTCCAGAAAGGGCCGTTCCGGCACTCCTACGTACAGGGCGCCGATCACGCCGCCGCCATAATCGCGTACCGGCTCGTAGGCCGACAAATGCCAATCGTTCAGCACAAAGGCTCGATCAATCCACTTTTCGCCACGCGTAATGGCACCGAAGACCTCCTCGGACATGAGGGTTCCCCCCGCCCGCTGCCCACTAGAATCCGCTAGGCTGGTGGCGATACGGACATCATCCAGGAAAAGCGTGGCACTGCCGCTGGTTGTGCTGGGGGCTTCTCCGCGCTGGAAGATGACACGGGTGATCCGATCCACGAGGCTATTGGCGTTATTCAGCAGGAGACCGCCATAAACCACGCCTGAAATCTCCCCTCCCGGCCCTTTGACCGGCGCGGCCGCCACCAGGAACATGCCGCGGTCCTCAATCTTTCTGGTGTAGATGCGGGCGCGGGGAGTAGACCTGATCGGGATCGTCATCAGCGCCGGGAGCCGGGGGTTTTCCCGGGCAACCTGTTCGGCCGAGTAGACGCTGATACCGCTGGCAATGACCCCTTTCAGGGCATCGCTGATCAGCTTTTCGTTGCGCAAGGAATCCCCGGCCAGGGCCGGATTGGCAGCCCGGTAACGGACGATGCCGTAGCGGTCCACCACGGTCAGAAAGCTGAGCTGTTCATTCCTGAGGATCACCTGTAACGGCGCTTCAGGCCTATAACTGGGGGTATCATGCAGGGCGTCGACCAGCTCCGGCAACAGCCCGGTCAATCGGATGCCGTCACTTAAGTGGGCCAGATCGCTCTTAAGCATCTCCCGGGCTGAATTAAGGTCGGTCTCCACCTTCTGCTGGGCCTGACTGATGATGCGGGTGGTAATGATCGAAGCACCCATGACCCAGCACAGAGTGGTTGCCACCACCAGCGGTACCAGGCTGGCAATCGTCAGCTTGAGGCGTATGGATGTTTGCAGGCGTTTCATTCAGCTTCGCCTTCGGCAACCAGCTTATATTCAACGATTTTTCGATCCAGGGTCTTGCGTGAGATGCCGAGGATCTCGGCCGTCCGGCTTTTGTGGAAAGCGGTTTTTCTAAACACCGCAGCAATATGGCGCCGTTCAACCTCCTCCAGTGCCACCATCGGCGCAGCTACCGCTTCCCGGCGCCCCCCCAGCGGGAGCAGTGCTCCACTGAGGCTGGTGCCGCGGGCCAGGATCACGGCTCGTTCAATGACGTTTTCCAATTCACGGACATTGCCAGGCCAATCATACTGGACCAGCATCTGCAAGGCCTCGGGATCGATTGAGGTGACCTCCTTTTTCATCCGCAGGGCTGAGATTTCGAGAAAATGTCTGGCCAAAGATTCGATATCCTCCCGTCGCTCCCGTAGAGCGGGCAGGGTGATCGATATCACATTCAGCCGGTAATACAGGTCTTCGCGAAAACGCCCATTGCTGACTTCATCCATCAGGTCCTTGTTGGTGGCTGCCACGAATCTGACATCCACCTTGCGGGTCCGGGTTGAGCCGAGCACGATGAAATCCTTTTCCTGAATGACGCGCAGCAATTTGGCCTGAACCGCCGGGCTGACATCGCCGATCTCGTCCAGAAACAGTGTGCCGCCATCGGCTTCATCCAGAAGCCCCTTCTGATTGATCACGGCACCGGTAAAGGCACCGCGCACATGACCGAACAGCTGGCTCTCCAGCAGGGTGTCGGACAGTGCGGCACAGTTAAGGGAGACAAAGGGCATGGACCGCCGGGGGCTGTTGTGGTGCAGGGCACCGGCGATCAGTTCCTTGCCGGTGCCTGATTCCCCCATGATCAGGATGTTGGCATCACTCTCCGCCACCTGCAGCGTCAGGTCGTAGACCTCACGGAAGGCAGCGCTGCGGAAGACAATGACATTGTTGGCCCCCACGCTGCGGCGCAACTCCTCCCGTAATTGGAGATTTTCCCTGGCCAACCGGCGATGGTCCAGCACCCGCTCCAGCATTCCCAGCAATTTTTCCTTGGGAAAAGGTTTGTTGATGTAGTCGTAGGCCCCCTGCTTGATGGCATTGACGGCATCATCGATGGTGCCGTGAGCGGTCATGATCACCACCGGCATGTCAGGATAACGCCGGCGCACCTCGCCCAGCACCTGCAGACCATCCATGTCGGGCATGCGCACATCCTGGAGGATCAGGTCGCAAGGTGATTTGTCCGCCGTACCCAGCCGCGCCAGCAGATCGCTCCCCCGGCTGAATGTCTCCGCCTGGTAGCCGCTAGCCCGCAGCAGCTTGTCAAGATACCGCAGAATCTCCACTTCATCGTCACATACAAATATGGTTGGCATGTTTCCCCCGAGAGCCTGCTACAGGATTAACTGTTTTAACGAATCGCACAATTTATGACTAAAACAGTTGCCGTTGAACGGCACTATGCTGTTGATCTCAACGGACAAAATGACACAGCCTTGGACAAAAAGAAACAATATTTAGGATACCCTGTCAGACCAAGTGAATAAAGTTCAAGGATATAAGACAAAAAAAACAGTGACTTACCGATGACGCTATAAAATATTAATTTTGGCACGTTCGTTGCCGTATACGGATGAATTTTGTGTAAACACTACTGCATTGTGTTGGAGGAATTGTTATGGGTAAGGAAGGTTTTTTCCCCGATATTTCACGTCGGGATTTCGTCAAGACATGCGTGACGGTCTCCGCCATGCTGGGGTTACCCTTCAGCATGGTCAGCAAAGTGGCCGCAGCGGCCCAGAAGAGTGATAATCGCCCAGCGGTGATCTGGTTGCACTTTCAGGAGTGTACCGGCTGCTCCGAATCGCTGCTCCGTTCCAGCCATCCCAGCGTTGGGAACCTGATCATGGATATGATCTCCCTGGACTACCACGAGACCCTGATGGCCGGCTCCGGGCATCAGGCCGAAAAAGCTTTGCATGACTCGATGCAGGCCAACAAGGGTAAATACATCCTGGTGGTTGAAGGTGGCATCCCGACCAAGGACAACGGCATCTACTGCAAGGTGGCCGGCAAGACCGCCCTGGAATCGCTGCGCAAAGCGTCCGAGGGAGCGGCAGCCATCATCTCAATCGGCACCTGCGCCAGCTATGGCGGCATCCAGTCCGTGGGCCCCAACCCGACCGGCGCAGTCGGTGTCGGTGAAATCATCAAGGACAAATCGATCATCAACATCCCCGGCTGCCCGCCCAATCCCTACAACTTCCTTTCCACGGTCCTGTATTATGTGACCTTCAAAAAATTGCCCGAGCTGGACAAGATGGGACGTCCGCTGTTTGCCTATGGTCGCAAGATCCATGAGCATTGCGAGCGCCGCGCGCACTTTGATGCCGGCAGGTTCGCCAGGGCCTACGGAGACGAGGGGCACAGCCAGGGCTACTGCCTTTACAAGCTGGGCTGCAAGGGACCGGCCACCTATGCCAACTGTTCCGTCACCCGCTTCAACGACGGCGTGGCCTGGCCGGTCGGCATCGGGCATCCCTGCATCGGCTGCACCGAACCGGACCTGCTCTTTAAAACCGCCATCGCCGATAAGGTTCAGATCCACGAGCCGACGCCATTTGATAGCTATGCCCCGGTCGATCTGAAGAGCAAAGGCAAGGGACCTGATCCGCTGACTACCGGTGTGATCGGTCTGGCGGCCGGTGCCGCTATTGGCGCCGGCATCATGATGGCCAAAAAGCTCCCGGACGGCCCGGAAAAGGGGGATGACCATGAGAAAACCGAGTAGGCGCGATTTTCTCAAGATCATGGGCGCTACCGGTGCGGCACTCCTGGCCGGCAGGGGCGCTGCCGGGGCCTCCGAAGGTCATCAGGTCAACAACGAAACCATGGGCATGCTCTATGACGCCACCAAATGCGTCGGCTGCAAGGCCTGCATGTCGGCCTGCAAACGGGTGAATGGCGATTACGGCAGCCTCTCCTACGAGCAGGCCAAGTTCGACAGTGACGGCCTGTGGGATGCACCCCAGGATCTCTCCGGCAGCACCCGCACGCTGATCAAGCTCTTCAAGGAGTCTGACAAGCAGTGGTCATACGTCAAATATTCCTGCATGCACTGCCAAAAGCCTTCCTGCGTCTCGGTCTGCCCGGTCAGCGCCATGACCCGCGACAAGCTCACCGGCACGGTCGATTACAACAAGGATACCTGCATCGGTTGCCGTTACTGCCAGGTGGCCTGCGCCTTCAACATCCCCAAGTTTCAATGGGAAAAAGCCATCCCCCAGATCGTCAAGTGCGACCTGTGCAAGAATACCAATCTGCTTAAAAAAGGGATCACCGCCTGCGCCGAGACATGCCCGGTGGGTGCCATCATGTTCGGCAAACGTAAGGACCTGCTGGAAGAGGCCAACAAGCGCTTACAGGAGAACCCCGGCAAGTACGTCAATCATATCTACGGCGAGAAGGAGGTCGGAGGTACCAACCACCTCTACCTGTCGGCCATGCAGTTCAACAAACTGGGCCTGCCGGTCCTGAAAGACGAGGCTCCGGCCGAGTTTTCCGAAAAGATCCAGCACACTATCTACAAGGGCTTTGTTGCCCCGGTGGCGCTCTATAGTACGCTCTGCTTTATCGCGGTCAAAAACATGAAAAAAGGGCAAGAGGCCAGGAACCAAAAGAGGCGGCTTGAAGACCAGGACCCAAAAAACGGACCTGAGGGACAAGGGGAGGAACACAAATGAGTCACGACGATTATCAAATCCACCGGGCAAAAATTCTGACCCCCTCCTTCATGGTGCTGCTGGTCCTGACCCTGATCGGCCTGGTCCTGATCGCCGTCCGTTTCATCAAGGGAATCGGCGCGGTCTCCAACATGAGTGACGGCTATCCGTGGGGGATCTGGATCACCTACGATGTGGCCACCGGTACGGCCATTGCCTGCGGCGGTTACGCCATGGCGATCCTGATCTACATTCGCAACCGCATGCACTACCACCCTATGATCCGCTCGGCCATTTTGACCAGTATGTTCGGCTACGGTCTGGCCGGTTTCTCAGTCATGGTGGATGTGGGGCGCCCATGGAACGCCTACAACTTCTTCATCCCCTCAAAATGGCAGGCCAATTCTGCCATGTTCGAGGTAGCCCTGTGTGTCATGGCCTACACCACCGTGCTGTTGTTGGAGTTTCTGCCGGCGGTCCTGACCACGCTGGAAAAAACTGAATGGAAAACTCTTCAGCTTTTGCTGGATATGCTTTATTCCCGCATGGGGATGAAACGTCCGGAACGGATCGGCGATCGGCTGGAGTCAGTCAAGGACGTCGCTGCCTGGCTGAAGCCGCGCCTTGACAAGGTGCTGATCTTCATCATCGTGCTCGGCATTACCCTGCCGACCATGCACCAGTCGTCACTAGGTTCGCTGCTCTTGATCGCCTCCACCAAACTGCACCCGCTCTGGCACACCGGTTTCCTGCCGCTATTGTTCCTGATCAACTGCATGTTCATCGGATACTCGATCGCCATCCTGGAATCGGTCATCTCCTGCTACGCCTTCAAACGCCCCTTCGAGACCAAAGAACTGGCCGGCATGGCCCGCATCATTCCCTGGCTGACGGTGATTTGGCTGAGTGTAGTGATCGGCGACCTGGCCTGGCGCGGGCAGCTGGGAGCGGCCCTCTCGTTCGACTTCTACTCGCGCTTTTTCCTGCTGGAGTTCTTCCTGGTTGGTGGAGGTTCCCTGCTGATGTTCAGCGGAAAAAAACGCGAGTCGATCCGCTGGCTGTTCGTGTCAGCCGCCCTGATCGTGCTGGGTGGGGCGCTGTACCGTTTCAACGTCTACCTGATCGGTTTCAACCCCGGTAAGGGGTGGCATTATTTCCCGGCCCTGGCCGAACTGCTGATCACGGTCGGCATCGTGGCCTGTGAGATCCTGGGTTACCAGGTGCTGGTCAAGATCCTGCCGGTGCTGCCGAAGCTGCATACCCGCCAGCAACATGACGAGGCGCACGGGGTAGCGGAAAAGGCGTAACTTTGCCAGTTCCCCCCTTTGTAAAAGGGGGGTTAGGGAGGGGATTTGATCTAGACCATAAGGCAAATCCCCCTCAATCCCCCTTTTCAAGGGGGAAGACGACCCAATAATCCAATCGGAGGTAGTACATATGGCTCGCATTACACTTGATCCCATCACCCGCATCGAAGGTCACCTGAGAATCGATGTTGAAGTAAACAACGGTGCAGTCACCAACGCCTGGTCGTCAGCCCAGATGTGGCGCGGCATTGAGACCATTTTAAAAGACCGCCCCCCCCAGGACGCCTGGATCTATGCCCAGCGCTTCTGCGGTGTCTGCACCACGGTCCACGCCATCTCCTCGATCCGTTCGGTGGAGCATGCGCTCAAGGTGGAGGTACCGCTCAATGCCCAGTATGTTCGCAATATCATCATGGCCCAGCACTCGGTGCAGGACCATATCGTCCATTTCTATCACCTCTCGGCCCTGGACTGGGTGGATGTGGTGTCGGCGCTCAAGGCCGATCCCAAAAAGACCGCCCAGCTGGCCCAGTCGATATCCGACTGGTCCGGCAACAGCGAAACCGAATTCAAGGCTGTCCAGCAGAAGCTGAAGGCGTTTGTCGAAACCGGCCGTCTGGGGATCTTCTCCTCCGGTTACTGGGGCCACCCGGCCATGAAACTGCCGCCGGAGGCCAATCTGATGGCGGTGGCCCATTATCTGAAGGCCCTTGACTATCAGCGCAAGGCATCCCAGGCGGTCGCAATCCTGGGAGGCAAGAACCCGCACATCCAGAACCTGTGTGTCGGCGGGGTGGCAACGGCCATTAACATGGACAACCTAGCCACCATCAACATGGAAAAAATTTCTGCAATGCGCGCCCTGATGGAAGAGACGCGCGAGTTTGCCCAGAAGGTCTACTATCCCGACATGCTGGCCATTGCCACCATCTACAAGGATTGGTTCAAATACGGCCGCGGCGTGGTCAATTACCTGGCGGTGCCCGAGATGGCCGAGGACACCAAAAACACTAAATTTGCACTGCCGGGGGGCATCATCTCAGCTGGCGACATCAAGAAGGCCCGCATCATCACCAACCACCAGGACCCCGAGCTGATCGGCAGCATCAAGGAAAACGTTGCGCATGCCTGGTATGAAGGCAACGCCAGCCTGCACCCCTGGGAGGGGGAGACCAAACCGCAGTATAGCGAATTCCAGGAGAACGGCAAGTACTCCTGGTGCAAGGCGCCCCGCCTGAACGACAAACCGGTCCAGGTCGGCCCGCCGGCCCAGTTGTTTGCCGCCTATGCCGGCGGCAACCAGAAGGTCAAGAAACTGGTCGACGACAGCTGTGCCAAGATCGGCGTCGGCGTAAACGACCTGCACTCCACCATGGGGCGCCTCGGCGCACGGGCTATGCGAGCCCACATCATGGCCGATTATTCGCTGGAGTACCTGGACAAACTGGTGGAGAATGTGGCCAAGGGGGACAAGGTTTACGCCAACCACACCGAGATCCCCAAAGGGGAGTACCGCGGGGTCGGTTTCCATGAGGCGCCGCGCGGCACGCTTTCCCACTGGATCGTGATCGAGAAGCAGAAGATCAAGAACTATCAGGCGGTGGTCCCCTCCACCTGGAACGCCTCGCCGCGCGACGAGCAAGGCGCCCTGGGTCCCTACGAGGCCTCGCTGGTGGGCAATCCGGTGGCCCAGGCCGACAAACCGCTGGAGGTGCTGCGCACCATCCACTCCTTCGACCCCTGCATCGCCTGCGCCGTGCACACCATCGACCCGGAAGGGAAAGAGATCACCAAAGTTAAGGTGATGTAAATTGAATGGTAGGGGCGGCCCTGTGTGGCCGCCCGTAATCAGGGCAACCCGCAGCAATCAGGGCAACCACGCAGGGTTGCCCCTACAAAGGAATTTCATGAAAACACTGATCTTCGGCGCAGGCAACCTGCTCCTCACGGACGAGGGTTTTGGCGTCCACTTTATTCAATATTTGCAGAAACATTACACGTTTCCGCCCGAGGTCGAACTGTATGACGGCGGCACGCTCGGCATCATGGTTTCGCATATGCTGGAGGATGCGGAACAGGTCTATCTGGTGGATGTGATCGAGGCCCAGGGTGAGCCGGGCGACATCTACCGTTACGACAAGGATGACTTCATGCTGGGCAAGCTGCCGATCAAGATGTCGCCGCATCAGATCGGCATCCAGGAGGTGCTGGCCCTCTCCGAGATCCGCGGGCGCTGCCCGGAACGGATCGCGCTGTTCGGCGTCATCCCTCAATCTTATGAGGCCGGTGTGGAGTTATCGTCACTGTTGGCTCAAAGGCTGCCGGGTCTGGCTGAATTGGTAGTTGAGGAAATTAGGGCCAGCGGGCATTGCATAACACCTATTTAAGATCTAATCACAGTGAAGCTGCATCAATAGAGCCGCGCCACGCGTTAAATACGCCGTAGGCGCGGCTTTGCTTTTTTGCCGCTCAACCTCGCCGTTGTCATCAGTCAGATCAAGCTTTCGGAATCAAACATTACGCAGTTGTGCCCACACCTAGCGAGGCGTGCCGCTCAAGCGAGGCCTGCAGGATATTCTGAATCTTATCGGCCCTTGACGCGACCGATCAACCAGATCACCTCCGCCACGGAACAGCAGACCAACACGACCAGCGAGATCAGTGTGAGCATGCCGAATTACCTACATACCAGAGCGCCCAGAGCTCGCAGGACGCGGCAGCGGCTGCCCCAGTTGAACCAATTGGCCCAGGACCAGCAGTCCCTGGTGGGGCAGTTCCGGCTATAAGCCTACACACTGCTGGCCAGCAGTACCCCTTTATCCCCTAACCGCTATCAGCCTTGGATCGATGGCCAATTTCTCAAAAAAGGGGGGTTTTCCAGCCCCTTTTTTTTGCGCCTGTAGCAACAGCCTCAGGGCAACTCAAAGCTATAGCTGTCGCCATGATTAAGGTAATGAACCTTATCTTCCAACCCTTCCTTCTTGACCGTCTGCATGAATTCCTGCAAGGACGATTTAAAAACCCCGTAGTCGTTATAATGGATCGGTATCGACAGGTGCGGATTGATGATGCGGATGGCGCTGATGCCCTGCCGGGCATCCATCGTCACCAGCACCCCCAGTACCCGCATACCCCCCAGATGCAATAGCGCCAGATCGATGTCGGGATAGCGGGCCGGGATCTCCCTGAGCTGATCGTAGAGCAGCGTATCACCCGAGATATACAGCCTGAACGAGGGGCCGGCCTCTCCGGTACCCCATTCGAGCATGCTGCCCATCACCGGGGGAAGCAGGGCATTGATAATTCCCGGACCATGCTTACCCGGTAAAGAGGTGATATTGAGCCAGGATTGCTCCCTCATCAGCCGGACCTCGTCCCACGGATGCAGCCCATGGGTGTCGCTGAATCCGCGTTTAGCAAGGGCTTTGGCAGCATGCATGGTGGTAATGATCGGCAGTGAACGCGAAAGATGGGCCTCGGCCACGCGATCCCAATGATCGCCGTGCAGATGCGACAGCAGGCAGGCGTCGAGCGGTGGCAGGTGCTCGATTTCGATAGCCGGGTTGGTTAAGCGCTTGGAGGTGAGGCCGTAGCCCAGATGGGCATGATCCCCGGCATGCAGGAAATTAGGATCGGTGAGGAGGGTAAAACCACCCCCGCTGATGATGGTGGATGCTGTTCCGATGAAAAAAATGGAACCGCCCGATGGATGTGGCGGCGTGTCAAATCCGGCCAGATGCAGCGTGTGTGAAGCGGCCATACTAGCTTCCTTCCCGTTACCACTGAATCCTTTGTCTTAGAGTGTATCAGAGGGGAGGAGGGCGTCAACGGGGGGCAGACCTAGCTCTTTTTCATCACTGCCAAAAGTGCAGCATGAATGTCAGTCGAAATAGCCACCGATTAGCAAGGGATGCGAAGTGTTCGCAAGATCAAGGCTGTCGAGAGATTGCGCGGAGACGTAGTACCCAGAGGGCATAAACAGCGCTACGTCGCACAAGCGATCATGAAGACTTACGCCGAGATTGCGGACAATCCGCATTCCTCATCACTCACCGGCGATTCCCATGGCCCATTGATAGTTGACCCGCGCCACTCGATAATCGCGCTGCCCACGGGCCAGGTTGCTCTTGGCCTGCAGCAGATTTAACTGGGCATCATCCACCTCCAGCCGGATCTTAACCCCCAGTTCAAAGCCTTTTTCTGCCATTTGCGCCAGACGTGCGGCCTGCCGCACGGTTCCGGCCAAGGCTTGTACTATTTCGACCGCCTCCTTGACCGCGTTGCCCGCGTCACGCACATCCAGGGCAATCGAGTCCAGCAGCTTGGCTTCCTCGATCTGCTTGGTAGCCAGATCGCTCTTGGCCTGAATGACTTTGCCGGTGGTCTTGAGACCATCAAAAAAAGGAAAACTGAGGAGTAAACCGACATTCCAGGCCAAGCCGTCGGCGCTCTGGGTGGAACCATCCTTGACCTCCAGCCAATGCCAACCCAGTCCCCCTTTCAGGTCAAGGCGCGGCTTATTCTCGGCTGCGGCTATGGTAACCAATTCCTGATAGATACCGACACGGTAACGGAGATCGTTCAGCTCGGGACGCCGCTGGCGGGCAATAACAAGGGCCTGTTCATACGGCTGGGGTGGCTCGAGCGCCGTCTCAAGCGTTCCAATCACATCCACTTCCTGGTCTTCCATGGCCAGCAGGAATCTCAGCCGTTCGCGGGTCGTACGGATGGCATGTTCACTGCGAATCACAGCCGGATGGCTGTTTTCCACCGCTACCTCGGCTGAAAGTACATCGTAATCAGTGGCCACGCCAGCGGCATAACGACGCTGGGCTTCATCCAGCAGGCGTTTTTTCTGGACCTGATTTTCACTGGCAGCCAGAAACAGCTCTTTAGCCAGCAGAACATCGTAAAAGGCGCCAGAAACCTCACGCCAGGCAGCCTGACGATACAGGCGCAACTGTTCATCGGCCGTCTTAAGCCCCACCTCGGCGCCACGGATGGCGGCATTGATCTTGCCCCAAGTATACAGAGGCTGCGAGAAGACCAGATCCACAGCGCGGGTATACTGGCGCGGCGCCAGAGCCAGCAGCGCTCGTTGGCTATCATCCTGCGCCAGCGCCACCGAACCGTTCAGTCCGACTTGCGGCAAGGCCGCCGCGCGCTCCTCGATATACCGGCCCTGTACATAATTGCTGTATTGGCGGGCTTTAGCTATATCGCGGTTCTTGTCCAAGGCGATCGACAGGGCCTGGTCCAGGGTCAAGGTACGCAACTCGGCAGCATAAGCTATTGAACCACCCGCACCAAATACGGCTGACAAGACGGAAAACAAGGATAGGGGCAAAAGAAGTTTTCTTTTTAGCATCTGATTAATCGTCCCCGGATTTTACAGTCCTTTACGATTCAACTCCTCAACCAGCTTTTTCTGTTCTCCATTCAGGCTTTCCGGGACATGGATGTTGATCTTGACATACAGATCGCCCTTGTAATTGGAACCGATTGGCTTGATCCCGCAGCCCTTCAGCCGGATCTTGGTGCCCGGCTGGATTCCGGCCGGCACCTTGATGCGCTTATCCCCTTCCAGGGTCGGCACATCCAGCGAGACCCCCAGGCAGGCGGCACTAAAAGTGATCTGCCGCTCTACTGACAGATCTCCGCCATCGCGGCTAAAGACCGGATCGGGAAGCACCCGGATAATCAGGTACAGGTCCCCCTGGGGCCCGCCATTCTCACCCTGGCCCCCCTTGCCGGTTATACGGATCTTGCTGCCATTATCAACCCCGGCTGGGATCTTTACCTTTAGCTCCTCGCGATGGCCGTTGCGTCGAAAGGCGACCAGCTTTTCGGCACCCAGGGCGGCATCCCGAAAACTGATATCGGTCTCCATCTCAAGGTCGGCCCCTTTTTGTGGGCCGGGCCTAAAACCGCCCCGTCCGCCACCGCCCCGTCCAAAAGCGTTGCCGAACAGGCGCGAGAAGATGTCGTCGTTCCCGCCCATGCCCATATCCTTGAAGGTGCCGCCAAAGTCGAAATTGCGGAAGATATCCTCCTGGCTGTATTGCTGATGGAAGCCGCTCGAGCCATAGGTATCATACTTTTCTTTCTTCTGTGGGTCGGACAGGACCGCGTAGGCCTCGTTGAGCTCCTTGAACTTGTCCTCGGCGCCCTTGTCGCCCGGATTACGATCAGGGTGATACTTGACCGCCAGTTTGCGAAAGGCCTTTTTTATATCCTCGGGCAATGCCCCTTTTTCAAGACCGAGAGTCTTGTAATAATCAGTGTTGGCCATAATGCAGTACCTCCTTTCTTATATTGCCATAATGTAAGCTGCCCAAGCCTATGTGTCAACTATCACCGCGGCGTTTGCTTGACAGTCGCGGGTCGTGGACGTACTATCGACGGATAGAAATCATTAAATAAATATTAATTCAGTAAAAACCTTTACGTGAGGTTTCCATGAAAAAAGTGATCATCATCGGCGGCGGCATCTCCGGGCTTTCCACGGCCTGGCTGCTGCGGGACAAGGCGCAAGCAGCGGGAAGAGAGTTGCAGATCACCCTGCTGGAAAAGGAACAGCAGGCTGGCGGTAAGATCCGCAGCATTAAGGAAGAAGGCTACCTGTGCGAATGGGGCCCGAATGGTTTTCTGGATAGCAAGCCGCAGACCTTGGACCTGTGTCGGGCGATCGGTGTGGAGGGCAATCTGCATCGCAGCAATGACAATGCCCGCAAGCGCTTCATTTACAGTGACGGCGAGCTGCACCGCCTACCTGAGGGAGCCGGCTCGTTCCTGAAAAGCCGGCTGATTTCCTGGCCCGGTAAACTGCGTCTGGCTCTCGAACCGACCCCTTTTATTGCCAAGGCCCCGGTTAATGAGGACGAAACACTGGCTGATTTCGGCCGGCGGCGGCTTGGGAAAGAGGCCCTGGACAAGCTGATTGCGCCGATGGTGTCAGGCATCTTTGCCGGTGACCCGGAAACCATGTCGCTGGTCTCCTGTTTCCCCCGGATTGCGGAGCTGGAACGGGAGTACGGCGGCCTGGTCAAGGCTATGATGCGGCTGGCCAAAAAGAAAAAACAGGAAATTGCCCAAGGCAAGGCGGTCGCCAGCGCAGCCGGACCCGGAGGGGTATTGACATCCTTCCAGGAAGGAATCCAGTTTTTGACGGATAGCCTGACCGCCTCCCTGGGTAGCATTGTCCAGCCGGGCAGTGCGGTGGTTTCCGTGGAAAAAGGGAAAAGCGTCCCCTACCGGATTCGCTGCGTTGATGGTAGCGAGCAGGAGGCGGACATCATTATCAGCGCCTGTCCGGCCTTTGCCGCAGCAGGTATGCTAGGCGACCTCGACCCGTTGATGATCCAGATACTGTGCCAGATCCCGTATGCCTCGATGACTGTGGTCTGTTTCGGCTACGATCGCGACCGCATCAGCCACCCGTTGGATGGCTTTGGTTACCTGATTCCGAAAAAAGAAGGCCGCAGCATCCTCGGCACGCTCTGGGACTCGAGCATGTTTGCAAATCGAGCCCCGCAGGGCAAGGTGCTGCTGCGCAGCATGATGGGGGGAGCCTCTTTTCCCGAGTATGTGAATCTGAGCGATGAAGAGGTGACCAGGCGGGTAAAGCGCGATCTAAAAGATGTGATGGGCATCAGCAGCGACCCGTCGTTTGTACGCATCTTCCGCCACCAACAGGCCATCCCGCAGTACGTGGTTGGCCACGCCAAGCGCCTGGCAGCGCTGGAGGAAAGACTTGTAAGCCATCGTGGCCTGTTGCTGACCGGCAACTCCTTTCGCGGCATCGGACTCAACGACTGCGTGGCTGCCGCCCAAAAAACCGCCGAGGAGGCACTGGGGCTGCTGTGACGATATTAATTTAATGGACTTATCGCTGGCTTAAGCCGTTTCGTTCAGCACCTTCCGGATTTTATCATGCAAAGAGGCGCTGTCGAACGGCTTCTGGATAAAATGCAGCCCTTCCCCCAGCATCCCCTTCTGATCAATCACTTCAGCCGTGTATCCAGACATAAACAGGACCCTGAGCCCCGGTTGCAGTGTCTCAATTCTGCGCGACAACTCTTTGCCGTTCATTTCCGGCATGATGACGTCGCTCAGGAGCAGGTCTATCGGGCGCGGGTTCATGCTGCAGAGGTCAATGGCCTGCTGAGGGTTGGCCGCAACCAGGACAGTGTAGCCGAATTCTTCCAGGATCTCGGCAGTCAGCTCTCGCACCGTATCATCGTCTTCGACCAGCAGAATCGTTGCCGGAAGGTCCAACTGAGGTGTTGGCTCGGCGTCGACCTCTGGAGAGCTTTTCTGTTCGTCACTGCGGGGAAAGTATATCCTGAAGGTGCTGCCGGTGCCCGGTTCGCTGTAAACATTTACTATGCCACGGTTCTGGGAAACAATGCCATAGATGGTCGCCAAACCGAGTCCGGTTCCTTTTCCCGCCTCTTTGGTGGTGTAAAAGGGCTCGAAGATGTGCTGCTGGGTCTCCCGGTCCATTCCGCAGCCGGTGTCGCTTACGGTCAACTGAACGTAGTCACCCAAAGTGATTTCCGAATTCGAAGTAAAACTCTTATCGATGCTGACGTTGCTTGTCTCAATGACCAGCAGGCCGCCATCCTCCATGGCATCGCGTGCATTGACCACCAGATTCATTATTATCTGATCAACCTGAGCAGGATCGATGTTGATCGGCCATAGCTTTTCGGCCAGCTTGACCTCAAAGCGGATGTCCTCGCCGATGAAACGGCACAGCCCCTGCTGCGAATCCCTGACCACATCATTGAGGTCAATTACACGGGGAGAGGTCATCTCTTGCCTGGAAAAGGCCAGCAGTTGGCGGGTGATGTCCCGTGATTGACCGGCTGCCCGGATGATCTGCTCAAGACACCTCCGATAGCGTTCCGAGCCGCTGTCTGCCCTGGCCGCCATTTCGGCGTATCCCAGGATAATCGCCAACTTGTTGTTGAAGTCGTGGGCCACCCCGCCCGCCAGCCGTCCAATGGCTTCCATCTTCTGGGCTTGGCGAAGCTGGATCTCCAGCTTATGCTTCTCAGCTTCTTCCAGTTTTTTCCCGGTGGTGTCGACCATGATCCCCCGCAGCCAGCGCGGTTGTCCCTCCTCCTCGACTACGGTAACAATATCGTGCAGCCAGACCGTGCGACCATCCTGGGCAATAAATCGGTACTCGAAGTCATGATCCTCTCGTCGGGAGGTGCAGCTCGAACAGTATGCCGGAGCCCACTCAGCGTCCTCGGAATGGAGATGGGCCAACCAGAAACCAGGCCGATACCATTCCTCCAGCGGATAACCCAATAGGCGCACGGCCTGCTGACTGACGTAGGTGAAGGTAAAGGTCTCGATGTCCAGTTCCCATACGATGCCATCAACAGAATCAACCAGGTTCTTGAAACGGAGCCGCTCGTTCTTTAGTTCATCATCGGTCCGGCGATGCTCGGTAATGTCGCGGGCGATCCCCAAAACGCCGATCAGCCCCCCTTCTGCGTTGCGTACCGGGGTCTTGATGGTCTCCAAAAGTTCTCGATGACCGTCATCGGCATAGGTTACCCACTCCTCGTTGACGCTTGGCCCATCAGCGGCAATGGCCTTCAGGTCGTTTTCACGAAAGAAGTCGGCCAGCTCCTTATCCACAAAATCGTAATCGGTCTTGCCGAGGATATCAGATTCGCGAGCGCAGAAAAAACGTTCGAAACGGGTGTTGCAGGCCAGGTAGACACCCTCTGGATCCTTTAACCAGAATAGGGCGGGGATGGTTTGAAGCAGGATCCGCAGCCTGCTCCGCTCGTTTTCCAGGACAATCTGAGCCCGCTTCAAAGCGGTGATATCGTGGACAAGAAAAAAGAGGCACTCCTCTTCCATGACCCTGATAGGGGTCAGGTACATCAGGGCGCTGCGCTTTTCCCCGGACTTGGCGACCATGACAAACTCATAGTCTTCCAGTCGCCCGGTCTCCCTGAGAATCGTCACCGCCTGGGCACGTGTCTCCGCATCCCACAATCCCAGGTCGAGCGTAGACCGACCGATTGCTTCGCTCGCCTTCCAGCCGGTCCACTTTTCAAAACCCGAATTTACCTCGATTAGGCGGCCGTCATCCAAACTGGTGATGCCGACCATGTCAGGCATCAGGTGAAAGAGATTCAGATATTTTTGCTGCGAGAGCCGTAATTGTTCCTCAGCCCTGGTCCGTTCCTCGATCTCGCGCAGCAGCTCACGATTCTCACCCTTCACCTGGCGGTGCCGTGAGGCGAGACCCCAGAAAAATCCTGCCAGGAGCAGGCTGTTGACCAGCCCGGCGTACAGGACTGGCGAGGCGATTAACGACTGTGGCCATCCCCCCTTAGGAATGGCGGCAATCCGCCACTCGCCACTGGGAATTGTAATTTGCATGCTGACAGGATTTCGGGCAAAAATGGAACCATTCCCCCAGATCATTGAGCCGGGAGTGCCGGAGACACTTTCCCGACGTAATCCGATTTCCAGATCAGGGGCCGAGCGAATCCCCCCGGCGTCAAGAATGGCATCGACATTTGCAACTATGGAGACCACCCCCCAATAATGGGTTGCGTTTCCTGATTGGACATCGCGTTGGGTGAAAACCGGGGCCCGCAGGATTAACGCATGGCCTCCCTGGTATAGACGGACCGGGCCATCGAGTACAGGATGCCCGGTCTGCATGGCCTGCAACACCGACTGGTACTGTTCTGCTAAGTTCGAGTAGTGCAGACCGATCACCCGCTCATTTCCGGCCAGCGGGTAGATCATGGTGATGATATTGTCGGGGGCTATGGCAATGTTGCGAATGTGAGGGTGAGCCTTGATTGCCTGGGCGGCCAGGGAGTTGAACAGGTCAGGGGTGATCTCCCCTTGGTAACTGATTACATTGACTAAGCCGGAAGTGGCACTGAAGACCGAATTGACGGCACCTTCGAGGCGGGCGCGAACCGTGGCCAGTTCGCTGATAGCCTTGCTGCGAGCGTTATTCAGACGGTGATCGGCATCGATGAGCGCAAGCTTGGTGCTGACAAGTATACCAAGCACCAGTGTTAATCCGGCTATTGCCCAAGGAGATTGCCGCCACCGAGCGATGTTTTTGTCAGCTTCTTTCTCTACCACGGAGTGCCTCATCAGTCATTCAGGGTTGTTATCCAGCCGTTTAAGGATGCTTTACTAGCTGATCGCGCCAGTATATCAGCTAGCGCAAAGAGCGGATTATTTTCTGTTTCAGCCAACTTTGCCGGTGCCGAGGTTCAGCCCGCAGTGCCGGCAGGAGCGGTAGATGGAAAGAGAGGCATTCCGCATGTGAAAATACTTACCGCAGCTGGGGCATTTGGCAGTAGCCAGCAGGACGATGATAACGCAGAGCAACACGAACCATATGGCGAACACTATGCCGGTAATTCTGTATGAATGGCTATAGGCGAGCGTTGACCAGGTGGCCGGTAAATAGACCATGATTATCAGCCAAAAATACCAGCGGCGCCTACGGATCATACCCAGTCCTACCCCAATGTTAGGCTCGTCAGTCACAGTTTCCTCCGATCATAGCTATAGCAAACCCCGCTCCACAAAACTGACGTATTCCCCATCTCCGATAATAATATGATCGAGTACCTTGATCCCCATGATCTCCCCGGCCTCGCGCAGCCTTCTGGTTATGGCAATGTCTTCCGAACTGGGGGCCGGGTCACCGGTGGGGTGATTATGCACGAGGATCACGGCGGCAGCTGATTCCTTGACAGCCGGGCTAAAGACCTCCCGCGGATGAACCAGGCTCTGATTAAGGGAGCCCTCCGAGACCTGCACGCGACGGATGATGCGGTTCTTGCCGTCTAGGAGCAGGGTCAGGAAGTATTCCTTACGGCTGTCGCGAAATTCATAATGGAAATAATCGAATACCTGGCGGGGGGAAGTAAAGCGTTCGGAGAGCTCAAGTTTACGGGCCTGGAAGCGACCCGCCAGGGTGAAGGCGGCCTTGATGCCGCTGGCCTTGGCCAAACCCAGACCCTTGACCGAAGTCAGCTGGCCGATGTCGGCACTGGCCAGTTCACGCAGATTGCTGTCGAACAGGCGGATCAGCTCGCGGCCCAGATCAATGGCGCTCTGTTTGCTGCTTGAGTCGCCGCTCCTGATGATCAAGGCCAGCAGTTCTGCGTCGGTCAGGCTGGCTGGCCCCTGCTTGAGCATCTTTTCCCGCGGCCGCTCATCTTCCGGCCACTCGCGAATGCCGCCGGTCATGTCCCCCTCCTGTTAGGCTAGCTTATTCAAGCAGAAAAGCGTTGTCTCACAAAGGCACAAAGCACACAAAGAAATCAAGTTAACCAAAGGTAAAAACATGAACCATCAGTGTTATTTGGTGAATTTTAAAGTGGCTTTACTTCATGACCCCTGTCAGGATGGCCGCAACCACGGCGCCACCAGCGATCAGCCGATACCAGACAAAAGGTTTGAGACTTCTCTTTTGCACAAAGCGCAGCAGAAAGGCCACGCTGATATAGCCGGTGATGGCAGAAACCCCGATGCCGATCAGCATCGGAACCACCTCACCCGGAGGGATACCGTGTCTGGTCAGGTGCAATGACTTCAGCAGTGCCGCGCCGGCCACTATCGGAAGCGAGATTAAAAATGAAAACCGTGCCGCAGCCTCACGGGTAAAGCCGAGCATAAGGCCGGCCGTGATGGTGATGCCCGAACGAGAAACCCCCGGGATCAGCGCCAGACATTGGAACAGGCCAACCACGATAGCGCTGCCAGCGCCGATCTCATTCATAGGTCGACGTTTGCGCCCCAGCCGGTCTACGAGGCCCAGGACCAGACCGAAGGCTATCAGGAACGACGCGATCAGCAGGGGGTTGGAACGAAATTTTTCCTCTACCAGTTGTTCGAACAGCTTGCCGATTACCGCGGCCGGAATAGTTGCCGCAAGAATCAAAAACGGCAGCTTTCTGGCCGGAGTGTTGAGTGAACGGCTGGAGACCGCATCAACTGCATTAAAAATCAGCTCGAAGATATCCCGGCGGAAATAAGCTGCCAGGGCAAGGAAGGTTCCCAGGTGCAGGGCCACATCAAAGGTCAATCCGGATTCAGGCCATTTGAGCAACCATGGTACCAGGATCAAATGGGCCGAACTGCTGATCGGGAGCACCTCGGCAAAGCCTTGCAGTGCCCCCAGGACAATGGCGTGAAAATTATTCATAAATATCCTTTGGTTTTAATGTCAGAAGAATACTGCAAGATGCTTGTAAAGGCAATCCTGCAATCTCTTTGCGTATACAGACACTGTCGGTAGACCCCTACTTTTCAGTGGGAAATAGCCGGAATATATGGTATGAATACAAGGTTTTTTTATTTCATATTCAACAGAACCCATGGAGGTATATGATGTTCGGACTGATTCCCAAGGAAGAGAAGTTTTTTGTGCTGTTCAAGGAAATGACCACCAATATCATTGAGGGAGCCAGGCTGCTCAAGGATATGCTGGATAACTTTGAGAACCCAGCCGAAAGCCAGCGCAAGATCAAGGATATCGAGCACAAGGGTGATTCAATCACCCACGAGATCATCCAGAAACTGAACAAGACCTTTGTAACTCCCCTTGATCGTGAGGACATCTATTCGCTGGCATCCAAGCTGGATGACATTCTGGACCTGATCGACGCCTCCGCCCAAAGGGTAATCATGTACAACGTGGAATCGATCCCTAGCGAGGCTAAATCGCTCGGTTTTATCATCCTGCAGTCCTGCCAGGCGGTTGAAAAGGCGGTTGCCATGCTGGGCAAGAAAACCAACGAGCAGATCTTTGAGGCTTGCGTCGAGATCAATGCACTGGAGAATGAGGCCGACCGGGTCTCGCGCGAGGCCATAAGCCGTCTGTTCGATGAAGAGAAGGATCCGATCCAATTGATAAAGTGGAAGGAGATTTACGAAACACTGGAGAAGGCTACCGATAGGTGTGAGGATGCCGCCAACATTCTGGAAAGTGTGGTGGTGAAAAATGCTTGATCCGGTCTTTATGATGCTGCTGCTGGTGATTCTGGCGGCGCTTTTATTCGACTATATCAACGGCTTTCATGATACCGCCAATGCCATAGCCACCTGCGTCTCTACCCGCGCACTATCGATAAAGGCCGCCATCATCATGGCCGCCGGGCTCAATTTTGCCGGAGCAATGATCTCAACCAAGGTAGCCGCTACTATCGGCAAGGGTATCGTGGACAAGGACAATATCACCCAGATGGTAGTGTTGGCCGGTATCCTGGGTGCCATTGTTTGGGATGTCATCACCTGGTATTACGGTCTCCCCTCATCCTCCTCGCATGCCATCATCGGCGGAATCATGGGATCGGTTTTTGCCCATGCCGGCGTGGGCGCCCTCAAATGGGCCGGTCTGAACAAAATTATCCTGGCACTGATCGTTTCCCCGATTATCGGAACCATCATCGGATTTCTCTTCATGTTACTGATCATGAAGATCTTCAAAAATAGCTCTCCAGGACCTCTTAACAAAGGATTTCGCAGGCTGCAGATTTTATCGGCCGCCTTCATGGCATTTTCGCACGGCACTGCCGATGCCCAGAAATCGATGGGCATCATCACCATGGCACTTCTCTCCTACGGCATGATTCCCACCTTTGACGTCCCAACCTGGGTCAAGCTAGCCTGTGCTGTAGCAATGGGGATCGGCACCGCAGCCGGGGGATGGCGTATCATCAAGACCATTGGTCGCGATTTTGTCAAACTCCAGCCGGTGCACGGCTTCTGTGTCGAAACAGCCTCGGCCGGGGTTATTCTTGGCGCGGCACACTTCGGCATGCCGGTCAGCACCACGCATGTGATTACTTCATCGATCTTGGGGGTCGGCATCTCCAAAAGGCTAACTGCGGTCAACTGGCAGGTGGCTCAGCGAATTCTGGTGGCCTGGGTGCTGACCATTCCGGCTTCGGCCCTGATGGCCTATATGGCCTATCAGATACTTAACCCGCTCCTGGGCAAATAAAAAAGGGCGGGATAATAACCCGCCCTCCGACCACATCTATAAACCCTGCCTTTTCAGGCGGGGTTTGTCACGATAACACTATCCGCAAAAAACGACGCTTACCGACCTGGACGATGTATTCACCAGGCGCTTGCAACTCCAGGTTGGAATCGGAAACCTTCTCCCCATTTAATTTCGCACCACCCTGATCAATGGACCGGCGACCCTCGCCATTGGACTTTGTCAGGCCGGATTCGCTCAATGCCCGCACGAGTAATACGGCGCCATTAGCCAGTAAGTACTCGATCTGGGGCATCTCGGTCGGCACTTCTTTATCACGGAAGCGTTTAACGAAATTTTCCAGCGCCTCGTTGCCGGCAGCTACCCCATGAAAGCGGGCTACCAGCTCGCGCCCCAAGGTTTTCTTGGCATCCATAGGATGAATGCCACCTTCCTGAAGATCGCTTTTCAACTTGTCCAGATCAGCCAGGGTCAGATCCGAGAGCAGTTCATAGTAGCGCAGCATCAACTCGTCCGAAATCGACATGATCTTGCCAAATATCTCATCGGCCGGCTCGTTGATACCGATGTAATTACCCAGTGACTTGGACATCTTGTTGACCCCGTCCAGACCCTCCAGAAGCGGCATGGTCAGGATGCACTGGGGAGGCTGGCCCCACTCGCGCTGCAATTCGCGTCCCATCAACAGATTGAATTTCTGGTCAGTACCCCCTAGTTCAACATCTGATTTGAGCGCCACGGAATCATAACCCTGGATCAACGGATAGAGGAACTCGTGGATACTGATTGGCTGCTGGGTGGTGAAACGCTTGTGGAAATCATCCCGCTCCAGCATGCGAGCGACGGTGTATTTAGAGGCCAGTCCGATCATCCCGCCGGCATCCAGTTTGTTGAGCCAGTCGGAGTTGAAGACCACCTTGGTGAGCTTGGGATCAAGGATCTTGAAGACCTGTTCCTTGTAGGTTTCGGCATTCCTGAGCACATCCGCGCGCGTCAGGACCTTGCGGGTCTCGGACTTGCCGGTCGGATCGCCGATCATGCCGGTAAAGTCTCCGATCAGAAAATTGACCTCATGGCCCAGCTGCTGGAACTGACGCAGTTTCTGGATCAACACGGTGTGCCCCAGATGCAGGTCCGGGGCGGTTGGATCAAATCCGGCCTTGATCTTGAGGGGCGCTTTGTCCTTAAGAGACTTTTCGAGCTTAGCCTCCAGCTCTTTCTCGATCAGAATCTCGACGGTGCCGCGCTTGATAATGGCCATCTGTTCGGCTACAGACATACAACTCTCCTATAAAACACTAGCAACTGATATTAATCCGCTCAATGCTGAGCGCTTTGCCGCTGACCTCGTCAATCTCCACCACGACACCATTCAGCCGGATATCCTTCTTGGGAATCTCGAACTTGACCGGCAGTTGGGTCAGGAACTTATGAATGGCCTCTTCCTTGCCAATGCCGATCACCGAGTCAAAGCTGCCGGTCATGCCGGCGTCCGACATATATGCGGTTCCCTGGGTCAGGATGCGTTCGTCGGCGGTCTGAACATGGGTGTGTGTGCCGATCACGGCACTGACCCTGCCATCCAGATACCAGCCCAATGAAGCTTTCTCCGAGGTGGCCTCGGCATGGAAATCAACGAAGATGATCGGGGTTTCCTGGCGCAGTTGCTCAATTTCGCGATCAGCAATGCGGAACGGGCATTCCAGGTTTTTCATGTAGATCCGGCCCTCAAGGTTGAGAACGGCCACCTTGACACCGCCGGCGGTCTTGAGAACCATGCTCCCGCGGCCAGCCGCACCCGGTGGATAATTGGCCGGTCTCAGAATGCTGGGGTTGGCCAGAACCAGCGGAACCTGTTCCCTTTTATCCCAAATGTGGTTTCCGCTGGTGATGCCGTGCACCCCCAAATCGAATAACTCCTTGACCACGTCGAGCGTCAGTCCAAACCCGCCGGCCGCATTTTCTCCGTTGACAAGAACCAGATCGACAAAATAACGGTCCACCAGGCGGTCAAGCTCCCGCGAAAGCGCCTGACGGCCAGGCTTGCCGATGATGTCACCAATAAAAAGGATTTTCAATGCCATTGAGGAGTGCTTTCGGTCACCCCCTCCTGGTTAAGGAGGGGGGCGAGGGTGGTAGTTCTAATTTATCTGGCGTACTCTACAGCTCTGGTTTCACGTATTACATTGACCTTGATCTGGCCGGGATAGGTCATCTCTGCCTCAACCTTCTTGGCGATGTCGCGGGCCATAACTACGGATTGTTCATCGGTAATCATTTCGCTGGAAACCATGACACGGATTTCGCGACCGGCCTGGATGGCAAAGGATGAACTGACTCCGGGGAACGAGGTTGCAATCCGCTCCAGGTCTTCCAGACGCTTGACATAGGTCTCCATCATTTCGCGTCGTGCGCCGGGCCGGGCGCCGGAAAGCGCATCGGCGGCCTGAACCAGGACTGCCAGCACGGTAGCCGGCTTTTCGTCTTCATGGTGCGCCATAATGGCGTGCACGATCTTTGGTGTCTCACCGTACTTGCGGGCCAGTTCAGCCCCCAGAACTGCATGGGAACCCTCTACCTCGTGATCGACAGCCTTGCCCAGGTCGTGCAGCAAACCAGCCCTTTTGGCCTGTTTGACGTTGATGCCCAGTTCAGCGGCCATGATACCGCACAGGAAAGCCACCTCCAGTGAGTGCTGGTAGACGTTTTGCGTGTATGAGGTGCGATACTTGAGGCGACCGATCAGCTTGAGTATCTCGGGGTGGATGCCATGTACGCCCAGGTCAAAGGCGGCTTGCTCGCCGGCTTCCTTGATGGAAAGCTCGACCTCTTCGGTGGACTTGGCCACCACCTCTTCGATGCGGCCGGGATGGATACGGCCGTCAGCGATCAGTTTCTCTAATGACAAACGGGCCACTTCGCGGCGGACCGGGTTGAAACCGGACAGGATCACTGCCTCGGGAGTATCGTCGATAATCAGATCGATGCCGGTGGCTGCTTCCAGTGCTCGAATGTTGCGCCCCTCGCGGCCGATGATACGCCCCTTCATCTCATCCGAGGGGAGCGGTACAACAGAAACGGTTTTTTCGGCTACGTACTCACCGGCATAGCGTTGTATGGCCAGGGAGATGATCTCTTTGGCCTTTTTATCGGCTGTCTCGCGCGCTTCCTCTTCAATGGCCTTGATCAACTTGGCTGCATCGTGCTTGGCCTCATCCTCCATGACATTCATCAGTTCTTTTTTCGCTTCGGCAGCCGACATGCCCGAGATGGTTTCCAGCTTTGATTTTTGTACGTCAGCAGCTTTTTTTAAATCCTCATCGCGCTGAGCCAGAGCTTGCTCTTTGCCGGTCATGACCTGCTCTTTCTTGAGGATATCCAGCTCTTTTTGATCAAAGAGGGCTATTTTTTTATCCAGGTTTTCTTCTTTTTGCTGTAGCCGTTTCTCGAGATTCTGGAGATCCTTCTTTTTCTCCGTCATATCCCGCTCATTCTTTTCTTTGGCCTGAATGGCGGCATCCTTGGCCTTGAGTTCAGCTTCCTTGGTTATAGTGTCGCCTTCTCGGCGCGCATCCTCTATTACCTTGGTCGCCAGTTCTTCGGCTTGTCTGACTATAGAACTCGAATCTTTCCTGTTTAACCTGCTACCGGCAAAAAAAGCCGCAATAGCAACTGCCAGTGCAATGACAGCCGTTACAATCAATTCCATATCAATAACCTCCTTTATGTGAATACGGGCCACCTATATGGCTCCGGTTACTTCTGCAACGGATGATCCGTTTGTCGGTGACGACGATCTCCATCCGTATATCATGTCCTTCGGCCGGGATATGACCGGCAATTAGCTGAAAATCATGGCACAAACCTACCAGATGCGCCTTTCGCCCCGGGTGGCGCAGGAAACGATCGTAAAAGCCCTTTCCGTAGCCGATGCGGTGTCCGTCAAGATCAAAGGCAACGCCGGGCACCACAACCAGGTCGGCCTCTTCGGCTGAATGATCGGCACCGGTCGAACAAGGCTCCAGAAGACCAAAGCTGCCATGTTCGAAGTCTGCCAATCCTGTTACACCGCGAAGCACCATCTCCTGACCGCAAACAGCCGGGTAAAGCACCCTTTTTCCAGCTTGGAAGGCCGCCAGCATGATTTCTGAGGTGTCAGTCTCGTTACGTGCCGGATAATAAAGGGCTATGCAGGCGGACTGGTGATATTCCTCCAGGGCGAGCAGGTTCTGCTGAGACAATCTGCTGGAGGTTTGCCATTCATCAGGGCTGAGGGCACGACGCCTGGTCAGCATGTGCTCTCGCAGGGTTCGTTTAGGCATCAAATCCCCTTGTGTTGCACCTATCCCTAATAAGCAGAGCTAGCGTCTGCCGGAACAGCCTTTGGCCAGCGGCTTGGGCACATCAACATTTTGACAAAAGTGTAGCGATTGCCCGGAGATTTGCCCGGGAAGGTCGATCAGGGAGGGTGAAAGGCGGAGGAATGGCTCGTCAGTGCCGTGGAATGGAGGTAGGTACTCTGGTTCCTGTGCTTTTTGAGCGATTCCGTCCTTTCATGATGGATATATTCTGGTGCTTCGGGTATCAGCAAATAGGGGGCGCGAATGCCACGCCTGCCGGGACTGATTCAGTGCTTCGGCGAATATATATCAAGTCTCCCTAAGAGACCTTACTCTCCGGCTTCCCCAGATGTACGGAAGCCAATAGATATCATCAGGCATTTTCCAGTTTGGAAATAATCCCCTGCAGCCTGTCATCAAGGGATGCGTCACATTCACTAGCGGCTCTCAGATCAAACAATTCTTCAACGGTATTAAGCAAGGCCAAGGTAAGCACCAGTTGTGCATCACCGCTTTTGAGCGCTGCTCCGATCTCCTGCAGCTTATTATTAACAAAGGCTTCAACTGTCTGGACTTTTTCAGCCGATGCCGAGCTCCGGACTGATATCTCACGGCCCAGAATCCTGACCGAATGGGCGGACTTCATAGAATTTCGCACCCGCTTAAAATTGAATGCGATCCGCTGCCACGCATCAAATTCCTTCCAGTTTCCCTAGAATTGCATCAATGCGGCCTTTCAGGCCTTCTCGCTCATCAGTAAGGCGCTGATTATCCTGAGCAAGTCGCGAATTTTCTTCCTTTAAAGAGCTATATTTCTGCAAAAGGTCGTCAACCTTTTTTTCCAGTGCTTCAAACAGTTCCTGATTCATGTTTTCATTTTCCTTTCGAGGCACGCTAATATACTCAGAGACCTCGGTAAAGTCAAGTCCTAATTGTGTAAAATCACGGACTTCCCCGGCTTTTCTAGGCCTGGAAGAGCGCATCGGTGAACTCCTGCGGGTCAAAGTTCCGCAGATCATCAATTGCTTCGCCAACTCCGATAAATCGGACCGGCAATGCAAATTCATGGCTGACCGCCACCACAATACCCCCTTTGGCGGTGCCGTCCAGCTTGGTCAGGGCAATGCCGGTAACCGAGGCCGCTTCCTTGAAAAGGCGAGCCTGGGAAATGGCATTCTGGCCGGTGGCGGCATCCACTACCAGCAGGGTTTCATGGGGAGCTCCAGGAATCTCGCGGTCGATGACCCGCCGGATCTTCTTCATCTCCTCCATCAGGTTGACCTTGGTATGCAGCCGCCCGGCTGTATCAACGATTAGAATGTCAACGTTGCGAGCCACAGCTGCCTTGCAGGCATCGAAAACCACCGCCGAGGGGTCAGCTCCCTCCTTGTGACGGATTACATCCACGCCCGATCGCTCACCCCAGACCTCCAGCTGTTCAGCAGCCGCAGCGCGGAAAGTGTCCGCGGCGGCCAACAGCACCTTCTTGCCATCGGCTGTATAACGGGAAGCAAGTTTACCGATGGTGGTTGTCTTGCCAACACCGTTGACACCGATCACCAACATAACAAATGGCCGCGAACTACTGATATCCAACGGTTGGTGGTGGGCATTCAGGCGGGTCAGAATCTCATCTTTCAGAGCTTGCCGGAGTGCTTCGCCATCCTTCAGTTCATTGCGACCCAGGCGCTGTTCCAGGGTCCGAATCAATTCCACCGTGGTCTTGACACCCACGTCAGAGGTAATCAGGATTTCTTCCAATTCCTCCAGGGTGTCGGCATCGATTTCCTTCTTGCCCAATACAAGGGTATCAATTCTTCCGACCAAGCCATCCTTGGTTTTTTTGAGACCCGATTTGAGACGGTCGAAAAAACCGGGCTTGGTTTGCTCCTGAACAGGTCGCGGCTCCTGTGTCATAGCCGGCGCCGGGGGTTCAGGCGCAGGTGGCTCAGGGGAAATCGGCTGGTCCGGCTGTTTCTCAGGCGGTGGAGCAGGCGTCTCTTCTTCAGGTGTCTGTAAACCGCCGCTGATCTTGTCTATCCAACCTCTAAAAAAACCCTTTTTATCTTCTTTTTCCATCAAATCTCCTTCTTCAAGCGCCCGATAGCATTGCGAAAATGATGCAATGCCAGGGAGATCGGGCCGCTGCGCCCGATGCTCATGGCCAGGGCGTATTCCTGATTGATCGTTCCTATTATAAGGTGGTTGTCATTGGTGGTGATCACAATATCCTCTACCTGGCCACCATGAACCTCATCCGGAATCTCCTTGAGACGGCTCAGGATAATCCCCTGGTGGGCCGCCAAAAACCGTATATCATAGGGATCACAGTGGCAATATTCCTGAACCGCCTCCCCCTCCCAATCCACCAGGATTGCCCCTATAGACTGAGGGGTGCGTTCGACCAACTCCTTTAATATACTCTGAAAAGGCATGTTTTCTCCTAATGTATTGCGTGCTGCACAGGCTTGTTGTTATGCTCGCTGAACCCTCACCGAGCAAAGCCTCTAATGCAGCCTTACCGACACCATTTTGGAAGCACCCGGTTCTTCCATGGTAATTCCGTACAGGGTGTCCGCCACCTGCATGGTGGCCTTGTTGTGGGTGATGATGATGAACTGTGAAATGGCGCTCATCTCCCGCACCATTTCATTGAAGCGGCCGATATTGGCGTCGTCCAGCGGTGCATCGACCTCATCTAGCAGACAGAACGGGGTCGGCTTGATCAGAAAAATGGCGAAGATCAGAGCTACAGCGGTCAGCGCTTTTTCACCGCCCGACAAAAGCGTCACATTCTGCAGCTTCTTCCCGGGGGGCTGGACAATGATATCGATACCGGTCTCAAGCAGGTCCTCCTCGTTGGTCAGGCGCAGTTCGGCTTGACCGCCGCAGAACAGGCGTGGAAAGACCTCCTGAAACTTGATGTTGATCTGGTTGTAGGCCTCCAGAAAACGCTGCCGGGTGGTGCGATTGATGCGCTGGATAGCCTGCTGCAGGCCGCGCAGCGATTCTTCCAGGTCATCCTTCTGACCGGTCAGAAAATTAAAGCGCTCTTCCATTCCGGCGCATTCCTCAATGGCCATCAGATTGACTTCGCCCATTTCATCCAGAATCCGCTGCAGCTCCTGACGGCGCGCCTGTCCGGTTTGCTCATCAAACTCGACCGCCTCCAGCTTGGCCAGAGCTTCGGACATGCTGATGCGGCTGCGTTCCAGGAGCCCGCGCTCCAAATGCTCGGCCTGCATAGTCAGGGTCGAGAAGCGCAGGTTAAGATCGGCCTGACCCTGGCGAACGCTGTCGCTTGATTCGCGAGATTGTTTAGCGCGTGTTTCAGCGGCTGCCAGGGCTAGCCCAGCCGACTCATAGGACTCCCGGATCTGTGTCAGTCGGGTTTCCGCCTCCATCTGAAGGCGGGCCAAGCCTTCCATCTGCTCAGCCGCCGCAGCAACACCTTTTTCGAGCACGATTTTATCGGCGGCCCCTTTTTCCATTTCGCCGCTATCACCCTCTTTTCGGCGATTAAGCTCCTGGTAGCGTTGTTCCAGGTCGCTCAAGCTGCGCAGATAAGCCTCGTGCTGTTCGCGGAGGGTGGCGGCCTGCACCCGGATGGCGGTAACCTTTTCGCGGACGGCGGCCATCTCGGCCCGCTGACTGTCCGCTTGCACTTTAAGGCCGGCCAGCTCCTGCTCCAATCCCTGTGATGCACTGCCGGTTTCTGCCAGACGCGCCACAGCTGATTTAAGCTCGGTCTCCAGCGTCTCGCGCTCTTCACTCAAGGTGTTTTCTTCCAACTCCTGCAGCGCCAGACGCTCCTCGATACGGGCGCTCTCGTCACCGGCCTGCTGGCGATCCTTATTTAGCCCGGTCAGCTTCAGATCGGTCTGATGCAGGCACGCCCCTGCGGTTTTAAGACCTTCTGCCACCGTCTGGGACAGGCGGCGCAGCTCATCGCGCTCAGCGCCCAAGCGCGCGGCCTCCTGTTCGAGAGCTGCCACCTTGAGTTCCAAATCCTTGATCTCTCGTTTTTTGTGGATAATTCCCTGCTGGACCTGCTCGCTGGAGCCGCCGCTAATGACCCCCCCCTGACTGGCCATGTCGCCGCTGCGGGTGACAAAACAGAGCTGCGGGTAACTGCGCGCCAGTGGAATGGCCAGGTTGAGCTCTTCGACCAGCAGACAGTTAGCCAGGAGCTGCCGGATCAGCCCTTCAAAAGGACCGGACAGCTGGACCAGGTCAACCAGCGGAGTAGCTCCTTCTACCGCCACAACGGTCTGGGCCGGCAAACTAACCGCCAGACCCAGGGCGGCGCGGCCCCCTTTTTTCTCCTTAAGGAACTCCAGAGCAGCCAGGGCATCCTTTTCAGCGGCGCAGAGCACACATTGCAAGCGCTCTGCCAGGGCCGCCTCCACAGCCGCCTCCAGCTCGGGCACGGTCTCCAGGGCATCGGCCAGGAGGCCACTGAAACCGGTCAGTTCATTGGCCTTCATCAGGTTTTTCACTCCCTGGCCGTAGCCTTCGAAACGAGCCTCGAGCTCCCGCAAGGAATGCAGCCGTGAAGAGCTGCGATTAAGTTCATCGCGCCGGGATTGCCAGATTTTTTCCAGCTCAGGCAGACGCAGGCGCAGCTCTTCCTCGCGGCCGCGCAATCCGGCCAGCTCAACCTTGAGCAATTCCTGCTCCTGCTGCGTCCTGATAATTTCCTGATCCAGAAAGGTACCGCGCTGGGCAGCCAGTTCCAGGCGTTCCCCAAGCTGAACCCTTTCGCGGACATGGCGTTCCATGCGTTCATTCAGGCTCACCAGGCGTTTCTGGGCATTTTCATGGCGGCTTTTAAAATGGGCCGACTCGGCCAGAGCGCTGAACAGCTCCTTGCGACGACCTTCCAACAGGCGATTAAGCTCTTCCTCGGCCACCAACAGGCCGGCCAGTTCCTCTTCGGCCCGCTGCAGATCCTCTCCCATAGTAGTTGCTTCAATGCAGGAGGTGTCGCGCCGCAGTTCCAGCAATGCTCGCTGCTCTACGCATTCGGCCAGACGTTTTTCCAGCTCGCCCGCCTCGGCCCCCAGCCGTGTCAAACGCCCTTCAACTGCCGTCAACTCCTTGCGCTGAAACTCCAGCCCGCTTTCTGCCGCTGAAAACTGGCTCCGGATGCGGTAGATCTCCTCCTGGGCCAGGCTCAGGTTTTTCTCGGTTTCCAGGAGCAGCAGGCGACCCTCTTCAGCCTGGGCATCGGTTTGGGCCGCCGCGGCAAACACCTCACGGATGCGATCGTTCAATTGCGCCAGCTCAAGTTCCGCTTCTGACCGCTGCTGCTGTATCTGGCTGTATTCGCGGGTCGTGAAAAGCAGCTCGATCTCGCGCAGCTCATCGCGGTTTTCGCGGAATTTTTCTGCTTTTTTAGCCTGCCGTTGCAGTGATGACAGCTGGCGGCGGATCTCACCCAGCACATCCGAGAGCCGGGAGAGATTCTGGCGAGTGCCTTCGATCTTCTTCAGGGCCAGCTGCTTGCGGGCCTTGAATTTGGTCACGCCGGCCGCCTCCTCGATCAGAAAGCGCCGCTCCTCCGGCCGAGAATGCAGAATCTGGCCGATCTTGCCCTGCTCGATAATCGAATAGGCCCGGGTACCGACCCCGGTATCCATGAACAACTCGGTGATATCCATCAGCCGGCAAGGGGTTTTGTTGATCAGGTAGTCGCTCTCGCCGTCGCGGTACAGGCGGCGGGTGAGCTGGACCTCGGCGAAATCTAGGTATTTGACCGGTGCACGGCCATCCTCGGTGGAGAAAATCAGCGACACCTCGGCCAGGCCCAGCGGCTTGCGCGCCTCGCTGCCGGCGAAGATAATATCCTCCATGGCTTTGCCGCGCAGATTCTTGGCCGACTGTTCACCCATGACCCAGCGGATGGCATCCACGATATTGGATTTGCCGCAGCCGTTGGGGCCGACCACGCCGGTCACCCCCTGCTGGAAGTCTAGCACCACCTTATCGGCAAAGGATTTGAATCCTGATATTTCAAGTCTTTTTATTTTCATGAATTGGTTACTTTATCAGAGGGGAGGAAGCGATGTCCAGCGGGATGTTACGTCTCTGGCGGAAGCTAAGCGGGGATCAAGCAGCAGCGACAAATTTAAGCGGTGCGTGCAGGGAATCTTTTCATAATAAACCGCTCGATCCACTGTACTGCCGGTTCATCCCCGCTCGTGCGGGGAACAGC
>DASXUK010000055.1:0-6354 GCA_036504875.1 Desulfuromonadaceae bacterium | reverse complement strand
ACTGCACTGATGCGCCTAAAATATAGATAGCGCTCAATGATGACAGCCACGGCAATAATAGAGCAAATGACCAGGGGAAGCATCATCCAGCCGCCTTTTAACAAATCAGTCAATAGGATCATCCTCTTTTCGGGTGAAATTCTGTTATGTAATCTTCGTTATGAAGCGTCAACAAGACGGAATCTGACTCTAACGTCGTGGAAACTTGCAATCGGTGTTCCCGCCTTTTTAGCTGGTGAGAACCGCCATTTTTTGACTCCCTGTACCGCAGCTTCATCAAGCATCGCAAAGCCACTGCTTTCACGCACCGACACCGTCGCTGCCGAGCCGTCGGTATTCACGAGAATTCTCAGCACCACCACCCCTTCCCAGCCCGCTCGTCTGGCATCCTGGGGATAAGAAGGTTTGGGACCATAAAGGTAATTGGCCGGAGTCTGTGCGCCGCCGCCATCTTCTGATCCATCGCCTTTGTTTGAGCTTCCTACAACAACCGCATCCACCGTCCCGGACCCTGGCGAAATATTTTTGGCCACCGAGGTCTCGCCTGACTCTCCCAGCATTGCCGGCGGAAGCGGCTCAGTATGCGCCGCGGCTTCAATGGCCCTTGGAGGAGTCGGCTCGGACATAACCGGCTTGGGCGGTGAGGCTGCCGGAGCCGACGACGCGGACACAGTTGGTTTCGCTGGTAAGGACGCCGCGGCAGACGGTTCATTTGCCGTATCTCCGATGTCGATTACGCTGGCAGGCACAATTTCAACTTCAACGTTTACCATGTCAACAGGTGGATCGACCGAGCCAAACGGCCCCAGTATGACCAGAAAGCCGAACAGCGTCCCGTGGAGCAGCAGGGAAATAGCAGTTGTTTTTGTATAAGAGAAGTTATTAAGAAAATTCATTCTGGCCTCCATTTGGAATATACATCGTCATCCGAAATAGTATCCAGCAAATATCCGGCAATCTTGACATGATCCTATTCTTATCGGGCAGTTCCTTGTCATATAAACCTTTCGTATCCCGCCGACGAAAGATTTCTCTTCAAGAAAATGGCCTTGTCGGTGTCATCATCACTGATTGCATAGTGGTAGATTTCCTGATAAGTCGCTTTAAACTGCTCCCGCAGCCGTTCCGGACAGCTCATTTGAGTATAGAAGTTCCGCCATCCAGAGTGCAGCAAATGCTCATCAACCGGCCCTTCCATGTGAGCACTCCCCCTAGGCTGTTTATAGATCCGTCGGTTTTCACTACCGAAAGCACCTGCCATTGTGGTTGATCATAAAAAAATCCTGGTTCTCTTATCGTTCCAAAAGTACAATTCAAAAAAATCACATCAGGGTTCAGCAGTAACAATTGTTCCAAATTGATATTTGTCCCAATAAATTTTGGCTGATTTCTTTACGTATATAATTTGCTATTGCCATGATGTGGCCGGCACCGCAATTGCCACCTGCCGGTTGCTCATATCCCTGACTTCTGTCCCGGAACTCCTCTCCATGCGAATGGCAGGCGAAAATAAGGCCAATAGGAACACACCCAAAATAAAAAAGACGCAAAAGGAAAACCCGCTGTGTTTTATAACAGATTGCATAGTATCCTACCTCGCTACCTCATCCATCCTCCCATAAACAGGTACAAAAGTTTCCACCGTCCGCCCCTTATGCTCAAATTGAAGGCGTTTCAAATCAACACCATAGAGGCTATGTAAATGCTGCTCAGTCATCACTTCTTGTGTCGGGCCGCAAAGAAAATCGTCCTCTCCCAGCATGAGCAGGGTCGAATCTGCCACAGCATAAGCGTGATGCGGATGGTGGGTGGTAAAAGCCACCGTCAGCCCTTCCTGCCGACTGAGCCGTTCGATCCATTCCAGAATAATACCCTGATTCTTGAGGTCGAGAGCGGAGGTGGGTTCATCAAGTATCAGGATATCGGCTTCGGTCGCCAGCGTCCGGGCGAAGATCACAAGCTGCCGCTGACCGCCGGATAATTCATCGAAAGGCCGTGCCGCCAGGTCGGCGAGTCCGAGCCGTTCTAAAGCCCGCAGAGCTGTTTTTTCATCTTGGCCTGAAGGTGTCGAAAAGAAGCCAACTTGACGGGCGCGGCCCATGAGCACCATATCCAGCACCGTATAGGGAAAACTTACTTGAAACAATTGGGGGACAAAGGCCACCCGGCCTAACGTTTGAATGGTTCCTTCCCCAGGAGCAAGGGTGCCGATGAGAAGTTTGAGCAAGGTGGTTTTGCCGCGGCCGTTGGGGCCAAGAATAGCCAATACTTTGCCTCGCTTCACCGCGCCTTTATAGCCTCGCAGTACCCAGCGACCGGCTTTATAAGCAAAACCAAGATTTTCAAAAGACAGCACTTGTTCAGTCACGAGCCCACCCCTTTCCTTGCATTTTCCAAAACAGGAAAGCAAATATCGGCGCGCCGACAACAGCAGTCAATAGGCCGATAGGAATCTCCTGATTACCGGCGCTCCTAGCAATATCGTCCATTGCCAGAAGGTAGATACCTCCCAAAAACGCAGAGGCGGGAAGCAGTTTTGTATGTTCAGGTCCTACCAGCATCCGCGCCAAATGGGGAATAATAAGACCTACCCAGCCCACACCGCCGCTCACCGACACCTGGGCCGCCACAATAAGCGCCACCAGGGCAACAATCACCCAGCGCAACATTTCGATATTAACCCCAAGTGCCGCCGCATCAGTATCGCCCAAGGAGAGCAGATTAATCCGCCAGCGCAGCGCAAGCAGCAGTGTCCCGGCAAAAAGCATCACCCCCGCCACAATGGCGGTCTTTTCATAGGTTGCTCCGACAAAACTGCCTAGCAGCCAGTAGGTAATAGAAGGTAGCTGAGTCTGGGGATCAGCTACATATTGCATCAGACCCGTCAGTGCCGAGAAAAAAGCCCCAACAACAACACCGGACAGAACCAGCGCCAAAGTGCTGGATTTTCCTGCCAGTTTAGCCAGGCAAAAGGCAATCACCAGGGCGGAGAGTCCAAAAGCGAACGCCATGGCAACGGTGCTGACAGGCGAAAAGGAAAGCATGATAGCCAATACGCCGCCAAAAGAAGCCCCGGCTGATACGCCGGCGATCTCCGGCCCAACCAGGGGGTTTCGAAAAACCCCCTGCATAGCTGCTCCAGAGAGTGCCAGTCCCATACCGCACAAAGCTACTATAAGGATGCGCGGTAACCGGACAATCTCCACCACCACTCGGTGGACGTCGGTGTAATCAAAGACAGCGTTAAGTGGTGTTGAGAGCACAACCTGCACGATGTCAGCTACCGGCACCGGATAGCGCCCTAAAGTGAGAGAAAAGACTATCAGCCCCAAAAGGGCAATAAACAGTGCCGGAATCAGCCAATCAGCTCTTGAATGAAAGTTTCTTTGCAATTTTTTCACAGTTTAGCTCCTTGTATCACAGATCTTGCAACCCTCTGCTAGGAGATTTCTTTGTAAGAATCTCCCCTACGCACTTAAAACTATTTTCCATGTAGGTGACCGAGCCAGACAATGAAGCAAAAAAATTCTCGTAACCAAACCTTCACCTCCTAGTTCAGTGCAAGGTAAAAAATAATTATGTCGGCAATATCTTCAATTCTCAGGACGCCGGGACAGAAAGTCTATTATCTGTTCAAAATAAAATGTTGCCAAGCCACAAAAAACAAAGCTTGGCAGCACTGCCGCAAGTTGAGCGAACAAAATAATATTAAATTGAAGATAATATTTGTTTTATTTTGTTTGAATTTGTTTAAGTTTGTATTTCTAGGCTTACATCGGAAATCCTGCCACTATTTACTCAATATATTAAAAAATATTCAGCACGAAAAACTCCAGCACCTTTGGATGTTGTTCAATAATTTTCCGACAGACTTTGACGCAAGAGGGACCAATAGCCACGTCGGCAAAAAACTTGGACTTATCCTCTATAATGTCTTTCTTTCCTCCTTATTCATATCTTTTGTCATTCAAATCGCTCATATCCTTTGGCAATCAGGCATCTGCGTTTTTAATTTCCTCCAATTATCAATAAACTCAGAAGTTCAATTAAATAAGACTATTTGTCTAAAGTTAAATTAATTTTTCTAAAGCAATTCTTGGATTCGAAATTCCTCATCCACAACAACCCGCTCTTAACCTAAAAGATAGTCCGCCATATTGATTTGCGGATTGTCTTTTAAATAGCGCTCGGTCCATTTTTTCTCTAATTCCGATAACATATACAGCCGCAAATTAGATGACTCTCCATACATGCCGACCATTTCCCGCATTTCGGGCAAAGCGGTATGCACTCTGTCATACTTCGCTTTTAAACCGGTTATAATTTCATCACAGCTTTCCTGTTCCAGTTTGTCTATGTTATCTTCGCGCAACTTGAGCATAAGATGCTTATTGTTCAGAGATTCATCTTGATATCCATTGCGCAACAAGTAAATCCATTGCTGTTCTGTTTTTAAATTTTCTACCATAGCGTATTTTGAAATTTGTTCTGGTAATTGTTCCAGCATTTCTTGAGTAATCCGTTCATTTTCTAAATTCTTGGCCCACCCGAAATAAACCAAAGGAAGTATCTGCCGTTCGACTGTTCCGGAAATATCATTCAGGACATCCATTAGCGGCTCCAACTGAGGAATAGTGCTTTGCGTCAAAAACAGTTTCTCCAGTCTCTCCAAACCAATATCGGCGGCGATTTTGGCAATCGCTAATAAAAATTTGTACTCCCCGCGTCTACCGACCCAGGTATCGTGAAAATTCCCCATTCCGGCAAACGACAGACTAATCTTTGTAAATCCTGCTTCCTTTTTTTCCAGCAGGCAGTCGCGTAATTGATCTTCCGGCATAAAAATAAGTCCATTCATTTGCAAAGGCAGCGGAGTATATCCACCAAGCTCACATAGTCTAAAACGCCGTACAAGCTGCTTAACCGGCATAGTTGCGTATGTATACATCTGTATTGGACTTACCAAGAAATTATCTAAGGATTTTTCTGCTTTCCAGGTAAGAAATCGTTCAACAATCCGCTCATACCGGTCAAAAGGTATGTTATGAAATGTTTTCTGGCCTACCGAGCAAAAACGGCAGTGGTTGCAGCATGGTGAAGTTTCTCTCATAATGCCTACGCCCATATAGTGCACCGGCTGTTTCATATCTTACCTCACTTTCGTTATCTCACGGTTCAGCTCCTTATCTTACAAATCTGTTGTACCCCTTTGAGCTGAGATTTTCTTGTAAGAATATCGCCTTATCAATTTCATTGTCACTCAAATCGTAGCGATAGACCTCTCGATAGGTTTCCTTGCACTCATCCCGAAATTTATTCGGCAGCCGGTCGGGGTAAAGAAGTTCCGCCATCCAGCTCTGAAGCAGAGGCTCATCCACCAAGCCTTCCATACGCGACCCTCCGATCGGACTTTTATAGACCCGCTTGTTCTTAACAGCTGAAAGAAGTTGTAACTCAGGTTGATCGTAAAAGAACTGTGGTGTCTGTTCTTTCCCAAAAGTACCATGCAAGAAAATGACATCAGGATTCAGCATCAGTAATTGTTCGAGATTAAGGCGGCTAAGCTTAAACTCAGCCGCCAGATTTTTCGCACCGGCAATTTGAAGCCCCCTGGAAAAAGCGCTATTACCAACGGCGACAAACATAGAGGTAAAATCATTCACCCACATGAATACCGCCGTAGGCTTTTCGACAGCGTTGAGACCCGCTACTCCCCGCTCGACTGCATCACGTTTCTCGAAATAGCGGGAAACAAGTCGCTCCCCCCGATCATATTTGCCTGCCACCGTTGCTATCAACCGCCACAAACTAATCGTATTCTGTTCTGAATCTCCGAGTTTCTCCTCAACAACTGGTAATCCGGCCTGTTTTAGCGGTTCCGACATATGAGCCCAGGAAAAAACCGCATCCGGCCTGAGAAGAAGGAGTTGTTCAGTATCCCCCGGAATTGCTGTATTGCTTCCGCTGGTCAAAGCGGTGGGTATATTCATACTTGCCGGATATATCCGGCCAAGGAGACCATTCGCCACTTCCTTGTGCATAAAGTTAGACACCGCCAAAACATTGGCGGCACCCTCGTCAACTGTAAGATAACTCCACAACATTGGCGGAAATATGACAACTCGTTTTGCCGGTTCAAGGGCAATCTGCTGCTGGCTCCCATTCATTATCATTGGGTTCGCAATTTTTGCCGGTGCAACAATTGGTGGAAACAGAGCCAGCACAAAAACGCCTGATGTCAACAAAAAGAAAAGAGGCAAAGCCATTTTTTTACTGCGATATTTCATATTTTGTTTTGCCTCCTTACTCAAGTCGCTATTAAAAATTGCGGATTATAATTTCATTTCCATAGAT
>DASXUK010000054.1:0-12478 GCA_036504875.1 Desulfuromonadaceae bacterium | reverse complement strand
CCTACTTCGATAAACTGGGGCTGGTATCACTCATAGACCGGCTTCACCGACTTCAACACACTTCATGAATCGCCGTGTACGGAACCGTACGCACGGTGGTGTGGGAGGACGGCGGGGGTAACCCCGCCTCCTACCCGATTTGAGCTTTCTTAAATAGTGGCTACCCAGATCTAAAAAATCAAACACATCAAATTCTAAAAGTAGTACCTTTACTACCCGCTCAACAACTCGTCTCAAGGAAAGGTAATAACAGTGAAACCATCCCTGTTCATCATCTTAATCATCATCACACTGACCGGTTGCAGTTCCAGCCAGCCGCCAATTCCGGAAAAATACCAGGGGCGTGAGGAGACCAGGAAGCTGGAAGGTGCTTCTGCCGTCGGCTATGACGGTACCGCTATCCGTAAAAACGTTGATAACACACTGAACAAAAGCGAGGAGCATAACCAGAATCTCGAGAATTCAATCAAAACCGGCAACGACACTCAACCGAAGAATTAATGAGCTGATGCAGCCTTCCGCACGAACCGGTAGTGAATAGCAGACCAGTCGGACTTAGATGGATACCAAAGGAGTATAAGCACCTTATGACCAGGCTCCTGATCATATTACAGATCCTGCTTTTTCAACCCTTCGCTCTTGTCGCCCAGGCCGACTTTTTCCAATATACCGACCGGGATGGAACCGTGGTTATGGTTGATGACGAAAGCAAAATCCCCAAAGAATTCCGTAAAAAAACCCGTACAACGAGAAGCGATCCAACCCATGGCAGCAAGACCACCGCCGTAAGGATCAAAAACAACCAGGTGCTGGTGCCGGTCCGCTTTAGTTATCGGAACACCTCAGTCGATGCGTGGCTGTTGCTGGATACCGGGGCATCTACAACATTGATTTCGACCGCCTTGGCTGACCGACTCGGCATTAAAGCGGCCAGCACCCAGCGCCGTTTGTCGCAGGTGGCAGACGGTAGGGTGGTTCAGACATTCCGGACAACCCTTGATTATATGGCCGTGGGGCCCAAGCTACAGCATAATACTGAGGTTAACATCATGCCCTCGAATGGGCCAACAACGGGCTTTGATGGTCTACTTGGGATGAACTTTCTAGGGGATTTTCCTTATCATCTGGACATGAATAATCAAACTATTGAGTGGCAACATTAATCATAACCAAGGAGCAGCCTCAAGTTCCTCAATCGCACCCGTAGGGATTGAACAGCAGTACCGGCAGTATGTTATTCTGGATTGGCCAACGGATATAGAACATGAGAGTAAACTAGATGAATACAAGTAAAAGATATAATGCTTTTTCTGAGGAGCTTAAGAGCAGATTTGGCTGCAAGGTCCAACGCATTTCAGTTGATGCCGGGTTTACCTGCCCCAACCGTGACGGCAGGCTCGACACCGAAGGATGCATCTTCTGTGGGGGCCATGGTTCCGGGTCCCACGGGATCAAGCGTGAGTTAGGCATTGCCGAGCAACTGGCAGACGGCAAGGAGGTTATGATTCGCAAATACCATGCTGCCAGATTTCTGGCCTATTTTCAGGCCTACTCCAACACCTACGCACCAGTTGAAGGGCTGCGAGCTGTTTTTGATGAAGCCCTGGCAGTACCCGATGTGATCGGCATTATCGCGGCGACCAGACCTGACTGTCTTTCGGAAGACATTCTCGATTATCTGGCCGAGCTGCACCGCAGCAGTTATCTCTGGCTGGAGCTCGGGATCCAAACCATGCACAATGTTACCCTGGACAGAATCAACCGCCACCATGACCACGCCTGCTCGATAGCGGCAATTGAACGTGCCAAGTCTCGCAACCTGCGAATCTGCGCCCACCTGATCCTGGGACTGCCGGGGGAGTCGCGGGAGGATGTTTTCGCTTCTGTGGCCGAGATAAATCGGCTAGGAGTGACGGGGGTCAAGCTGCACCTGCTGCATGTGATGCGGGGGACCAGGCTGGCGGAGATATACCAGCGTGGTGAGCTGCAACTTATGGAACGGGATGAATACGCTGGGCTGGTGTGCGACTGTCTGGAGCGGCTCGATCCTCGTATCCTGATCCATCGCCTGACCGGCGACGGCGGCCATGATAACCTGGTGGCGCCGCTCTGGTCGTTAAAGAAATTCGAGATACTCAACCTGATCGATGCTGAGCTGAAGCAAAGGGGAAGCAGCCAGGGGAGCCGGTTCAAAGGCTAATATAAGAGCTCAGTATTTACCCAAAAATATGTAGACCAGAAATAAGAAGTAAAAAGCGCCTCCCGCCAGCAGTGTCCCGGGTGTCAGATGTTTCTTCCAGCGGATTTGCAAATAAGCCATCCCGACCGAAGCAAAGGTCAAGCCCACAGTAATCAAGGCCGCGGCATTAAGCTTCCAATCAGTCATCATGATGCCGATCGCGGTAATGACCGAGCCTTGGAAAACCATTGCGCCGGTGATATTGCCGATGGCCAGCGTGTCCTTGCCTTTGCCGATCCAGATCACGCTGTTGAATTTCTCCGGCAGTTCGGTTGCAATCGGGGCGATGATCATGGCCAAAATAAAGGGTGATATTCCCAACTCAAACGAGATTATCTGGACCTTCTCCACAAAGATGTAGGATCCCCAAACGATCAGCAGCAAGGAGCCCAGTACCTGAGTGGCAATGATTGACATGCCGGGATCATGGGATCTGGGGGCGAAGTAGCAGGGATCAATATCCGACTCTTCGACCTCATGGGCATTGTTGCCATTGCCGCCGCGCAAAGTCTTGATCACGTAGCCGGCATAGATCAGAAACAGCACTAAGGCGACAAAAATCTTGATGACCGGATGGCTCCCCAGGAAGCTGGCAATTATAGCCAGTGAGTACAATGCCAGGAAGTATTCCATGTCGCGCCGCATGACAATGGTATCTACCCGCATGACCGGGTAATCAGCCCGTTTTTTGCGATTGAGCATTACAGCTAGGCCGCTGATGAAGAGCGCCAGAGTGCCTAGCATAAAGGGAGCGCCGATAATAGCGCCAACTCCGATGGCATGGCCGGCGGCACCGGAGCCGAACAGGATGGCAACAATCGGCACCAGGGTCTCTGGCAGTGCAGTTCCAACCGCTGCGAAGATACTGCCGACCGCACCGTCGGATAACTTCATCTTCTTGCCGAACCATTCCAGGCCGTTGGTGAAGACGGTAGCACCCAGCAGGATAATCGCCAGGGCCAGCAATAAAAAAACCCAGTTCATCATCGCCGATTAGCTCTCATTTCTAAATTAATAATATCATTTTGTGTCAGGAGATGAACGTGAATGTCACGCCCCAGATGTTTTTTTAGTAGCGAACTACATCTCCACCCTTGTCACCACCCCTTGCAATTTGGCAGCCGGAACCTTGTTAAACTGCACGAAATTGGGGGTGAGCTTCTTGATGGTGGAAAAGATCTTCCAGAACGGGTTGGCGGTGGCGATGTCCTCTATGCCGTAGAAGATGACCTTCTCGTTGATGCCGTTTTCCTTCAGCAGTTGCTCGATATCAAAGATTTCCATGTAGCCGGCCCGGATTTCGAAGGCGTCCAGTCCGGCTCCCAGTCCCACTTTAAGACTGTTTTCCAGCCCGTAGGGTTCATCAGTACGGACAATGGAGATCAACACGTTTCGCTCATAAATGATGTTGCTGCGGATGATGCAGTGCACCAAATAGGGAGGGATAGTAGTCCATTCCTTGACGAAGAACAGCCCGGTGCCGACAATGCGCCCTTTTTTGTAGATCTGTTCATAACTCAGCAAGAAGGTATCCAGGTCAAGCGGTCGCAGTGCCAGATACAGAGCCCGCTGTCCCTTGGTCCAGATCAGGATGGCACCCAGTGGGATCGAAGCCAGGATCAGCGACCAATAGCCGCCGTGGGGTAATTTGTAGAGATTGGAGATCAGGAAGGCAAAATCCACCAGGGTAACGAACAGGGCGACCGGCACCTTCCACTTCTTGGTGGTACGGGCGAAGATCATCACCATCATGATGCCGGTGATGGTCATCGTGCCAGTGACGGCCAGCCCGTAGGCCGCGGCCAGGTTTTCCGACTTTTGGAAGATCAGCATGATCAGGATCACCAGACATAGCAGCAGCCAGTTGACCGAGCTAATATAGATCTGTGACTTGAGCATCTGGGAGGTATAGTCAACCTTCAGGAGCGGCAGGATACGGGTGGTGATGCCTTGGTAGACGATTGAAAAAACCCCGCTGATCAGGGCTTGGGAGGCAATGACTGTGGCCATGATGGTCAGTACCAGGAACGGGATGTAGCACATGCTGGATTGCGACTGTACCATGCCGAACAGGATGTTCTTGGAGTCCGGATGGTTGATGATGAAGGCTCCCTGGCCCAGGTAGTTGATTACCAAAGCCGCAAAAACGAAATACCAGGCGCGCTTAACCGGCTTGCGCCCCAGGTGGCCCATGTCGGCGTAGAGGGCCTCCCCGCCGGTGGCGCACAGGATCACCTCCGAGAGGACGAAAAAGCCGGCTAACCCGTTTTTAGCCAGAAACCCGATGGCGTAATGCGGGCTGATGGCAGCGATGATGCCGGGAAAGTAGCATAAAGATGCGATGCCTGAGACGGTCAGAGCCAGGAACCAGACAACCATGATCGGTCCGAAGGCTTTGGCCACCTTATCGGTACCCTTGAACTGGAACACGAACAGGATTATAGCAATAATGGCCGCGATCAGGATGATGCTCCCCTGGGTGAGCCCGCTCAGGGAGGGGATCAGCAGGGCTCCTTCCACCGCCGAGAGGATCGAGATGGCCGGGGTGATAACTCCATCCCCCAGCAGGAGCGCAACTCCCAGGTAGGAGAGAAAGGTAACGAAGACCATCTGGCGTCCCGGCTTGATCAGGCGCACCAAAATCTCGCGCAGCACGATGGTGCCCCCCTCCCCCTTGCGGGAAAGGCTCATCGCTAACAAGGCGTACTCGAGGTTGACCAGAATCATCAGGGTCCAAACGATCAGCGAGATTATCCCGAAGATGTTTTCCTGGGTCGGTTTGGTCAAGGCAATGATAACGGTCAGGGTATAGATCGGGCTGGTGCCGATGTCGCCAAATACCAGCCCCATTGATTTGATGATTCCGCCCCAGTAGGAGTCGGCCTCGCCATGCTTCATAAAAAATGCCTCCAGATTGAAGATATTATTTATACCATTGACGACTTCGGTTACTCAACTCAATTGCGCCGCAGAGCGTCTTAGGACGCAAAAAGCCGCCAGCCATAGCCAGCGGCTTACTTAGCCCTGTCCGTTGCCCTTCCATGTGCCTACGGGGTTAGCTGACGGGCTCGGGCTTGGAAGTGCCCTATCCATTTCTGGAATTAGCCCCGACTAAATGGGTCCCCCGCATTCGTTCATCACTGAACGAATCTCGGCTGCAGGTAGGCATTTTACTCAGGAAGCACACGAAGTCAAGAAATCACTCTTATCCTTGCAGGTCCACAATTCAGGTTTTACTCTGTCGGCAAATTTGATACACTCGCGACCATTCATGCTAATGAGGAAAATTGTCTATGGCTGAAAAGATTGTAGCACTGAAGGTGGATGTTGATACCTTTGTCGGGACACGCGACGGTGTGCCGGCCTTGTTGGATATTATGGCCCGACTTGGCGCCAAGGCCACCTTCTACTTTTCAATGGGTCCGGACAATTCCGGCAAGGCCATTCGGCGTATCTTTACCCGCAAGGGATTCCTCAAAAAGATGCTGCGCACCAAGGCGCCGGCTGCCTACGGCCTGAAGACAATGCTCTACGGCACACTGCTTCCGGCACCGATGATCGCGTCTTCTTTTCCCGAGGTGCTGCGCCTGACCGAAATGCAAGGCCATGAGGTCGGTATCCACTGCTGGGACCATGTCAAATGGCATGATTATCTTCCCTGGTTCCCCAAGCACCTGACCGCCATGGAGCTGGGGCGCGCCAGCGGCCTGTTCGAGGAGATCTGCGGTCATCGGGCCACCACCACCGCAGCGCCGGGCTGGACGGTATCACCCGATTCTCTCGAGGTTCAGGACGCTATGGGGCTGACCTATTGCAGTGACTCCCGCGGTAGTCAACCCTTTTACCCGGTAATGGAGGGGCGCAGGTTCAGAACCCTGCAGATCCCCACCACCTTGCCGACTGCCGATGAAATCCTGGGTGACAACGGGATTACTCCGGAAAATATCCATGAATATTACCTCGCTCATCTTAAAGATGGACTTAATGTGCTGACCATCCATGCTGAACTGGAAGGTGGCGTTATCCGCGGTTCCTTTGTCCGTTTGCTGGAACGCTTTGCGGCCGGTGGCATCCGCTGCATCACTCTTTCTGAGGCGGCCCATCGTGTGGCTGGTGCGCCGGGATGCCGGCTTGAGATGGGTGCGCTGGCTGGTAGAGCCGGAAATGTCGCCCTCCAGGGCGAGGTGGTGGAATGACCCGGATTCGACACTCAGCACTTGGGCAGGTAGACTGAAGTGGCCGAGATGATCTGCCGTTATTTCAAAGTCAACCGCCGCGACATGGTCTTTCTTAAATTTATTCTTGAGGCTTATGAGGGTATGAATGTAATGAGCACCGTGGATAATGCGGCCGGCATCATTCGTATAGCCATAATGCCAGGCTTTGAGGAGGATGTCGACCGGGTTCTGGCAGAGCTGGGCAAGCAGGTGCCTATGGAGTCGACCGAATGGGAGGGGGCTTTCACATCCCCGCCCTTTTCCAATTGAACTGCCTTAAGGATTTCTTAATTAATTTCATCGCTCACTACCTTTCGCAAACTCACACAGTCTTCATGATCCAGTAATCTGACAAACACAATTTTTACCCAGTTTAGTCACTCTAAATGAAGATCCCCCTTGTTATCCTTTTAACGTGTTTGCTCCTTTACTCAGCCATTCTTGCCCGGGCAGCTGTTCTGCCTGGTATCGATGTCCTGGCCGAAAGAAACTTTGATATACTGCAAGGCAGGCGCATCGGTCTGATCACCAATCACACCGGCCGTAGCGCCGCCGGAGCCAGTACTATTGACTTGCTTTATCATGCGCCGGGTGTGCGGCTGGTGGCCCTGTTCAGCCCGGAACACGGCATTCGGGGCGCGGCTGACGAAAAAATCGGTTCCGCAGTCGATCAGGCCACCGGTCTGCCGATCTACAGCCTGTACGGCGCCAGCTGCCGGCCGACACCCGAGATGTTGCAAGGGCTCGATGGGCTGGTGTTTGATATTCAGGACATCGGCACCCGCTTCTATACCTATATCGGCACCCTTTCCCTGGCCATGCGGGCCGCTAAGGAACAGGGCATTCCCTTTATTGTCCTGGATCGTCCCAATCCGCTGGGAGGCTTGGTGGTAGAAGGGGCCATCCCGGCCGCACAACTTCAGGAAGGGCGCGGCAGTTGTGGCGCAATCACCTGCATCCACCCGATCCCCACCCGCCATGGCATGACGGTTGGCGAGTTGGCCCGCCTGTTCAATAGCGAGTACGGCATTAACTGCGATCTGACCGTGATAACCATGCAGGGCTGGCAGCGGGCCATGTATTACGACGAGACCGGTCTGAAATGGATTAATCCCTCACCGAACATGAAGAGCCTGACGGCTGCCATTCTCTATCCTGGCCTGGGTATCCTCGAAACCAGTTCGCTTTCAGTGGGGCGGGGAACAGAGGCACCCTTTCAAAAATACGGTGCGCCTTGGGTCAATCTTGTGGATGTGGAGCGAAGGCTGGCAACGCTTGAGATACCTGGCCTGACCCTGGCCGCCTGCCGATTTGTCCCGACAGCCAAGGGTCATCCCTACGTAGGTCAGAACTGTTCCGGGGTTTGTGTAACAGCGATTGACCGGGCAAAACTGGATCCGGTTCTGGCTGGATTGCATCTTGTGCAGGCCTTTTATGAGCTTTATCCAAAGCAATTCAGAGTTAAGGAAGGTTTCGCAATCGAGGTGGGCAGTGCCCAGGTGTGGGATTTTTTAACACATAAGAAACAGAGTCCGGAAAAGATTGCCGGAGGCTGGAATCAAGATTTGGAGCGATTCAGAAAGCTGCGGGAGCAAAGCCTGTTGTACTAAGGGTAACGCTAAACAATTCCTTCCTTGAGGTCCTTGATTATCCCGATCTGCTCGTTGAAGATAAACTGCGAGATGATCGGTTCCATGCGGGCATCCGGTTCGATGGTGAAAATCGCGCGGCATTCATCATCACTGTTGACGATCTTCAAAAGCTTTGCGCTAACATTGAGGGGACCGGTGGGGAGAGTGCAGGAAATTTTACCGGTCTCTTCCAGCTCGGCCTCGACCTTTCCGGTCACTTTTATTGATATACCCCCGACCGAGATATCCAACATGTTGCCGGAGGTGGTCCCTGTCGGGCCGACAAAGGTGGCCGGCATGTCTTGGTGAATCTGGATCCGGATCGCATTGCGCCGGTCAGCCTTGATCTGGGCAAAGGCGAAGCGTACCAGGATGGCCATGCATTTGCTGGGATTGGCCGCGGCAACATAGGCGTGGACACCGTATCCATGAGGGAAGTGCGAGCTGCGGATCAGGGTGAATTTATCTTGCTTCATCATCACGGCCTGGTTCTGGTGAACCGTCAGATCAACGCTGTCCTCGCTAACCCCATCCAGCGTGGCGCCAAAGCTGACCGGCATCTCACGGAGAAAGTTCAAGAGCTTGAGGTCGTTGCGCAGTTTGCCGTCATAGATCTTCTGAAATATTTCTACGATCGCGGCCGAGTCTTTCTGACCATCCACGATAGTAACCAGATTAAATAGGTCTTTCATTGTGCATCACCATTGCCAAGGTTTAAATAGTGCAAAGTTAGCATACCTCGGGGGTAGTGCGCAAAGGGAATCTAGGGTTTTATTGTTACAAAATAATAATCTGGAGTCCTTGCCCAGGCGCGGATACATAGGCAAAGGTGATTGTGGCAGGACCTTGCGACCTGTTTTTATCTCTGAAATCCCACGAAAAACAGAATTGGAACAGCTTGACCCGGCTGCTGTCAGGCAAGACCAGCCCTTCGGGAAGCTCGCGACGGCCCGGCCAGGTGCACTCCGCTTGCCGTTTGCCGATGAAAGCAGGCAACTTCCCCATCCTTGGCATTTCATTGCAGCAGTAGTCGAAGAACAGCGCTTCCTGAAACAGCCTCCGGTTTTGTTCTGAAACAATCCCCTTTGCCAAGCGCGGCAACAGCTCATAAACCCGGCGGGTGGACAGGCTGGACATGTTTTCATTGCCGGCTTGGCCGGCTAACAGGTCAAACAGGCCGGCCAGGTTCATTTCCTGCAGCAGCACCCGCAAGGCGGCTGTAAAGTTGCCCCGGTTATAGAACAGGTCCAGAAGTCTTCCGATGGTCTCGATACGGCTGATTTTGTCGTAAGAGAGCCAGGGGGTAACCAGGATAGTGTATGGGGGAAAACTCGAGAAGCGGTACTGCTCCCGCAGAGCGATCTCTCGCATCGGTGAACCCTTGAGGACCTTGAGCGGTTCGATCTGGATTTCGTGCGGGTTCAGTTCAGCTACCTGTTGCAGTGATACTAAAAAACCAGAAAATTCTTCGCCCGGCAGACCGGCCACCAGATCCAGGTGCAGCTCGATCTCGGTCTCGGTACGCAGGCGGCGGACATTATCAAAGATGGTGGTCAGGTTTGTCTTGCGGTTGACCCGTTCCAAGGTCTCGCTTGAGGTTGATTGAACGCCGATCTCGAAGCGGAAGGTTTTGGGAGGAACTTTTTTCAATATCTTCAGATTGTCGACGGTCAGCAGGTCAGCCGCGATCTCAAAATGAAAATGGCTGGTAAGGTTGTGCGTCAGGATGAAATTCCAGATTTCCCCGGCTCGCTCAGCATCATAATTGAAAGTCCGATCCACCAGCTTTATATGGGATACCTTGCGCTGCATCAGAAACAGCAGGTCCTCCTTGATCCGCTCCATTGAAAAAGAGCGCACCTGTCCCTCGACCGATGACAGACAGAAAGCACAGGAAAAAGGACACCCGCGCGAAGTTTCATAGTAGATCAGAGGTTTGTCCAGGTCTACCAGGCCAGCCTGAAAGGGGGAGGGGAGTGTATCCAGGTTTAGATTGGTCTTGCTGAGCGGGCCGGAGACAATGTCCTCCCCGTCACGGAAAAAAAGATTTTCCACGGCCTGCAAAAGATCGGCTTTCTCCGGTGAATGGTGATCCTGGATCAGCAGTGTTTCAACCAGTTCTCGAAAGCACTTTTCCCCTTCTCCCTTGATGATGAAGTCAATCTCAGGGTTGTCGTGCATCAGCTCGAACACCCCGAAGGAAGCCTCTGGTCCTCCCAGCACGATCAGGGTGTTGGGGCTGATCTTTTTTATATCCGAGGCAATCCGCAGGGTTTTCTCAATGTTCCAGATATAGCATGAAAACGCCACCAGGTCGGCCTGTTCTGCTATGACCTGCCGCAGAAGCTGTTCGCTTGGTTCATGGACAGTCCATTCGCGAATGACCATCTGAAGCCCGGGAAGGTCATGGCAGAAAGCGGCCAGACAGGGGAGTGCCAGGGAGGCGTGGGAGTATTTGGCATGTAGTGTTGTGAACAGTATTTTCATGTGGAGCGGCTTCTTTTCTTTAAAAAGTGATGTAAAACCGGTCGCCCCTGGTTTCGATGCTGCTGCCCAGCGGCTCAGACAGCTGGTTCAGCTGGCGGATAACAGCTTCGGCCCGCTTCCCACGAAGCGGCTGTGGTTGAAAGCGCACCCGGCTGTGGAGCACGTCCAGCGGCAGGATCTCGGCTTCCCGCTGGGCACCATTTAACCGTAGTCGGACCATGGCGGCCACATCGGCGGTCTTGCTTGTGCTGGCAAAAGCAAAATTCCCCAAGCTGTAGAAGATAATACCATTTTTATAGCGTTCCACTCCCTGCAATACGTGCGGATGGTGCCCGATGACCGCATCAGCGCCCGCCTCGATGGCCTTGTGGGCGGCACTGCGCTGGTTGGCCCGGGCCGTGCTGCTCCCCTCCGTGCCCCAGTGAAAGGTAACAATCACATAATCAGCCTCTTTGCGGGCGCGGACGATGTCGGCTTTAACATGTTTTTCCCAGCCCGGCATGGTGCCGGGACGCTGCGCATTAGCGAAGAACTCCACCGGCTGAGTCAGTGAATAGCCCAAAAAGGCGATTTTTTCCCCTTTTACATTGAACAAAGCCATCTTGCGGGCTTCAGCCAGGTTTGCGCCGGCACCGATCCAGGTGATCCCGGCGCTCTCCAGATTCTGCATGGTCTCAAACAGCGCCTGATCACCAAAGTCCATGGAATGGTTGTTCGCCAGAGTAACCAGTTGAAATCCAGCCTGGTAAAGCGCTTGGGCCAGCTCAGGCTCGGCCCGGAAACGGTATTTTTTGGTGGTGAATTCTTTGCCGGAGCGGGCAATAGGTGATTCCAGATTGGCCAGGTTGATATCCCCTTTGGCCAGTTCGTCCCGTAGCCCATCAAATGGGAAGCCATACCCTTTGTTCTTGAGGACCGGCGACCACCGTCCGGCCAGCATAATGTCGCCCACGGCATTAATGACGATCTCTTCGGCCAGGGTCGGCAGAGCCGTAAAAAACAGGAGAATGGTTATAGGTATCGTAAAGGTCAGTTGCATGAAGTGTTACTATAGCAGGTCCCCGTCCGCGGTCCAATCAACATTTTACGCGGTTTTGGTCTGTATAGTGCGACCTTGGGGGGTCATGATGGCATGGTATTAAAATAGTATGAGTAGGTTTAGTGGGAATTATAAAGCGCTTAAGCCTGCTCGATCGATTACTGTCTGACTACCGATGTCACCCGCTTGTCTTCTAGAAAGCGATGGAGGAGAAAGATTGGAATACCCCACAAAGCGGTCATGAACAGTATGTTGACGATCTCGATAAAGTACCCCAGCATCGAATGGGGGATCGGCTGATATACCCAAACGATGAAGCTTGCCACCTGATAAACAGGAATGAACGCCATCGCCCCCCGAAAAAGCCATGTGAGCAGTTGCAGCGAGATAAGTTTTTGCTTTATAAAGAAAAAAGCGGTCAGCAGTGTTGCAGCACCATAAAGTGTCTCAATCCAGGGCATTAGCCCATGGTGACTGAACACATACCAGGCCGATACCGGCTCTTCCCGTTGGGACGTCAGTTGCGCCTGGATTTCAGCCGGGTTATATTCAATCAGTCCCCATAAACCTATTGCCAGGATAACACCTGCAGCCGCGGCGCAGCCCCAGCCGATCAATGTCACAGGGTGGAGATTATCAACGAAGTCGGCGACCGGCGAGGATTCGGCTTCTGCCGGGGCCGGCGCATCACTGCAGCTATATTTTTTGGCTAGCAGCTCCTGATCGCGAGACCGGGTCTGCTCTTCCCGCTGTCTTTCAACATGAGTCTTTACGATCACCCCGCAGGTGGGGCAGGTTGAAAAGCGCTCCTCCCCAAAGGTGCTGAAGGCGCAGGCCGGGCAGGTGTCAACCAGATATGCATCGT
>DASXUK010000053.1:0-189375 GCA_036504875.1 Desulfuromonadaceae bacterium | reverse complement strand
AATAGCCTGATCCAATCAGCCAAAGCAAGGGCCAGAGGATATCGAAACCCACAGAACATGATTTCCATGGCCTACCTCATTGCTGGCAAGCTCAAATTCAACAAGCTATATGCTCAACCCACTTGAAACGACGAAGAGCCTTTTTTATTTCACTCTGCGCCATTTTATTGTTTTTAAAAATGGAGCCGCACTACCCTTTGAGGGTAAAGTGCGGTTCCTTTTTGCCATTTTATGATTTTCTACTCTGCCAACTTATGGTTGTAGTGACACTAAAGGCATACGTTGGCAAAAATGACAACTTATGCCTTTTTATGGAGACACTTTATGCTTTTTTTCTGGTGTCATATTTCATGTAAAGATTTCATGTAAAGGAATCAGGCAAAAGAGGAACTTTTTGATTGTGGATGGGTATCTCAGAGGAGGATGTTTAAGATTTAGAGGGCAGGCCAGTCTCAATAGATCTTGCATGTGTAAATATTTATAAAATCAAATAAGGGGGAGTGAATGTTCGTTATTTCTAAGACACTCCTCACTGACTAGCGGTTACTACTTCTACACCGCCTTGCCGTCGAAATGCCTGTTATTGCTTCAAGGTTATTATCCTTACCTTATCCAGCTGAAGATTATGCGCGGGTTCGGCCACCTCTGCTTCACCAGCCAGCAACACGATATCGACTCGTCTATTTTTTTGCCTGCCTTCTGATGTGTCATTATCTGTAATCGGACGGTACTCGCCGAATCCAACTGCTGATACCGACTCCGGAGAAATGCCGCTTGCATCAATCAGGTAGTGAAGCACATTCGTGGCGCGCATAGTGGAAAGCTCCCAGTTTGAACGAAACTCTCCCGAATGAATCGGTACGTTGTCGGTGTGTCCTTCTACTCTGAATGTATTTGAATAACGATTAAGAGCTTCTGCAATCGCTGAAAGAATTACCTCAGACTCCTTTTTCAAGAAAGCACTGCCGGAGTTGAAGAAACCGGCCTCCTTCAAGCTCACAACTACCCCCCGGCGAGTTAACTCGACATTTACCTTGTTCTGTGCCCCCTCCTTGACCAGAAAAGCCTCTATGGACGATTTGATCTGTAGAAAATCAGGCTCGGCAGCCTTGGGCCTTGTGCGCCATGAACCGGATCGAGCTTTGCTTCCGGGAGTAACGGCTAGTGCCGACTTGATGTCAGGAATGGGGTTGATTTGTGTCGAGGAGATAACGTTGATCTTCGGCGAAGAAGAATCGGCTGTCGCCATGCCGAAGGAACTTTGAATCGATCTCGAGACCTCTTCGGTCTTTTTCTTGTCGGCCTGGGACATCGCATACAGAACCACGAAGACTGCCAGCATAAGCGTCAGTAAGTCGCCATAGGAGACCAGCCATCTTTCGTGGTTGGCATGTTTTTCAGGTTCCCGTCTTAATGCCATAGCTGTGTTACAACCCCCTAATATCGACACACAATATGACCGGTCGTCTCAAAAAAATGAAAAAAATTATTTGCTCATGATTCTATCAAACATCAAGGTAAAGCATTGCTTGACAGGCGCGGTTGAGTTCTCGATTTTTACACGCACAAGACTACCTTGCCATGCGGCCCAGAAAAGGGTAGCCAAATCCTCGGCACTCACATCGCTCCTGGCAATACCAAGCTCTTGTGCCTTGCGAATGTGGGCAGCCAGGTTGTTGCGCCACTCGTTTATTACTTCGTGCATGGTGATCCGGCAAATTTTGCTGGTTTCACACATTTCAGCCGCCAGAATTCCGACTATACAGAATGCCCATACAGAACATTCCTCATAATCGACAAGCATCTTTCCGAAACAATTACGTAGCGCTTCAATCGGATTATCACATTTGTGGTCGAAACATTCAGCCCATGCTTGCCAAAATTCGGTTGAGTGACAACGAACAATCTCGATGCCGAAGTCTTCTTTACTTTTAAAATAATTATAAAATGATCCCTTCGGCACCTCAGCAGTATCGACTATTTCCTTTATTCCGGTCCCATGATAGCCACGCTTAGCCATTGTGGACAAGCCTATCTGAAGCAACCGCGACCGAACATCGCCTTTTTTTTGAGATTTAGCCATGCATGATATATACGACCGGTCGTATTTAATGTAAAGATAATTTTCCGGGCAGCAATTCTCGTATGTTTGAAATCATGGCATTAGTAAAATTGATAACAAAGTCGATCCTGTCTCTCATCACCCTACCGGCAACTTGCACCCAGCAAAAAATTTCTATCAACCGCCAGCAAGGAGCTTGGGCTCATCTTCAAAATTCGTATAGCATCAGCGCCCCAAGAATCACAGGATATTGACCGCTCTACCTGCCAGCAATGCTATGACGAGGAGGGAAATTATAGCCTGCGTCATCATCAGTATCTTCGCCCATCGTGAAAGCACAGGCACATCTGTTGGAGAAAAGGCTGTGCTCGTATTAAACGCAAGAAACAAGTAGTCGATGAAGTTAGGTGACCATTTTTGCACCTTCTTGCCCCCTTGATTCATCGTCATCTGGGGAAACAGAAAAGCTCCTTCGGTATGGCCAAGCCTAATGTCGCGTTTATACGGACCACCTGCGTCAAGACGCCAGTACCACGAGGCAAAAACAAGAATATTTGAGAGCCATAACCCTGCCGCTGACCGTAATAGTTGCTCCGAATTTTCAATGTGTGAAGGGAGCGCTTTAATCAACAATACGAGCGAGGCAATCATAGCCATGGTCACTACCGAATTAAGGAGGTAACCGAGCACTTGATTAAAGAGATGTTTTCCCGTTCGGTGGGATATCACAGAGGGAATCATTAGCACCACAATGAGTGCCAAAAGAAGCCATTTCTGTCCACCCACTAAAAGGGAAGTAGGGAGTGCAGAGTAAAGCCCGCCAACCGCTAGTAAAGCCAGTAATGCCGGCCATCGGGGTTCAGTTTTATTATTCAGCAAGCTGCCTCCTGATGCGATTTCAGGCTTATGTCGCGAGCACGGCCACCAGGTACGCTATTCAAAGAAACCTTTAGCCCACATTCCGGCAAGTGCCCCTGCTCCCACCACAGCCGGTTCTGGAATCTTCAATATCAAAAGAATGAAACTTACGGCAGCCGTTGAGGCCGTTACTGTATCGTATATCGATTGCTCTCCCAAAACGACTGCGGCCCCCACTATGGCTCCTGAGGCTGCAGCAGTTGCCCCTTTTATGAATCCTTGCAGCCTCTCGTTCCTCCGATGCTTGATGATATATCTCCCCAAGAAAAGCACGAAGAAATATACCGGCAGGAAAACAGCAGCTGCTGCAACGACAGCACCCCAGAAGCCCGCTGTCAGGAAGCCGACGAAGGCAGCGGTGATAACCACCGGCCCGGGAGTAATAATACCAATGGCCACGGCATCGAGAAATTGCTGCTCTGTCAGCCATCGGTGCCCCAGCACGACTCCCTGGTGAAGAAAAGGCACTATGGCCAGTCCACTGCCGAATGTGAAGGCGCCTGCTTTGAGAAAGAAAAATAACAGACCTGAAAGTTTTGATGCGGGAACTGCCGCACCACTAGTGAGAGCAACTGCAACAATGGAAAGGTGTGCTGATCTTCCGGTTTTAGTGAGCAGGTACCCAATAACTCCGGCAACTAGAAACAATGCGGCGATCTCCGTACGTGTGACCACCGTCACGATGGCGGTGACTGTAAAAATCGCCCACATGGATAGTTGACGGTGGACCGTCTTCCAGGCCAACCGCGCCGCCGACAACGCCACAATCGCTATAACTGCCGGACCGATTCCGTAAAAAAGCGCCTGGACAACCGGGAGTCCCCGGAACCTGACATACAGCATCGATATCAGGAGAACTACTATAAATGCGGGGAGTATGAATACAATACTGGTCAGTGAAGCGCCAAGAGTCCCATGGCGAAGGAAGCCTATCCACATGGCGAGCTGCGCCGCCAGCGGTCCCGGCATCATCTGGGAAAACGCCAGCCCCTCGGCGTATTCCTGGTCCGTCAGCCAGCCTCTCGGCACCAAGTCCCGCTGCATATACGCCGCAAGGGCAATCGGGCCTCCGAAACCGGAAGACCCGAGCCGCAGAAAATACAGTGCCAAGGCAAGTAAGGTGCAATCTTTCCCTGCTGCGTTATTCATTGTTTACCGACTGCGGTTTTGGCAAGTGCCCCTTTTATCCCTTTGGCCAGCTCTTCTGCTTTCCCGGTGCCCCAGAAGTGCAGGAACATGATCCGCGGTTCTTCACGGGTCATGTGATTGTGGAGGGCAACGATGCTGATGCCGGCATTGCGCAGGGCCTTCAGCACATCCTGCAATTCCGATTCAAGCATGGCGAAATCGCCATCCGCCACCGCTTGCTGATCGGTTCCGGCAAACGCAGCCCAGGTATTGACACCCATCTCCTTACCCACTTCATGGCCGTGCATCTTCGTTGTCCGGCCGATGGTGACTTTGAAAATGCCCTCTTTGAATTCTCCTTTGCCTAGAATGGCTTCCAGCTTGTTTGGCATCAGTTTTGACTTTGCCGGGTCTACCCGCGCCTTTGGAATTCTGCCTTTTCCTCCGGCGGTCTCTTTAATCGCTGCAAAGACTTTTCCCACCGCAGCAGCCAGATCCCTTTCTTTTCCGGTACCTCCGATATGCATGAACATGATGCGGGGATTGTCGAACGTAAAGTGATTATGCAGCGCTGTTACGTCAAGGCCATTATTAAGTGCGGCGTCCATGACCGCGTCAATCTGGTCTTGCAGGAGCACAATGTCCCCCATCACCATCGTTGTCTCCCCGGCCTTTTTGAAAGCGGCCCAGCAGGTCAGTCCCATTGGAGGGGTGACCTTCGTGTCTGCCACTTCCAGCTTTATATCCGACCGCGGCATTTGCACCTTGAAAACGCCTTCCTTTTCGTTTGCCTTCCCCTTCAGACCGGTCAGTTTCTCTATCACTGCCGCATCGGGAAGTCCCATCTCCATCGCTTGGGTCGTTACCGTCAAGGCCAAAATCAGCGCTGCACCGGCCATTTTCAGTGTGATCATGGCAAAATCCTTTCTTTTGGAAATGAATCAGCTACGACTCACTGAGCAGAGACCACGACATCATCGAAACAGGTAATCGAATCGGCCTTTGTCCAGAGCCCCACCTTGCCTGCCTTGAAAGAATCGTCAGTCCCTTCTACAGCCAGTTCGCCGTTGATAAAACCGCGGATCCTGTTACCCTTTACTTCCACCCGCAATCCCTGCCATTGCCCTTGGAGGACCTTCTTTGATCCTTCCTTGATGGCGCTGCGACTGCCCGCTTTATACCTATAAATGTTGACGTTGTTTTCGAGGGCGTTGGCGCGGAGAATGTAGTAATTGTCCTTGTCCTGGATGCGAAAGAGAATTCCGGCCGCCTGGTCTTCACTGCCGGAGATGGGCTTAAAGTGGACTGTTACGGTAACATCGCCGTATACCTTCTCGTTTAAAGAAAGAGCCGGATATTGCGCCGTCCCTGTCTGGCACAAGGCGTTGGGCCTGCTCGGCGCATCGGCCTCAGCGCGCACGGCCCATTTTCCGCTAAAAACATGCGCTCCAGCCGGAAGTCCACCCACCGGATCGGAATCGAATGTCCACTGCATCCGTCCGGTCTTTGCCGATGACGCGGCTTTCTCCGCCGCCTGGCTTCCCGAGTTGATAACCAGGAGTGTGGCGATAACAAGCCAAGCTGTTCTGATAGATAATCTCACAGTTTTCTCCTTTCAATGTCCAGATTACCAGGAGTCCCGGTATCATCGGTAAGAAGAGGGGCCTGCCAAAGCAGGCCCCTCAGTGATTAGGAGAAGAAATGCAATACAGCAAAGATGGAAACACATGTCCTTATCATTTCTTCACTTTGATTTTGAGGGTGGTGCTGTTGATTTCCGTCTGATCTTCGGTGAAGGACCGGTCGTTATAACGGTTCAGGTCATAGATTAAACGGGCATTAACGGTGTATTCCCCGGACTTCAGGTCAGGGGTCCAGGGAAGTACTCGTTCCTCACCAGCACGGAGGATCGGCTCATGAGGGCCTTGGGCATCGGCCTGCGTGGCAGCTTTCGCATCGGGGCGTTTCTTGTCCTCTTCCAAAAATGCCTTGTCATCGGGACGAGGACCGTACCAGGGAGCGAACATCCACTCTTTTTGGGTAACCTTTTTCCCTTTTTTATCTTTTATTTCAACATTGAGATAAATCCCTCTGCGGTTTGATCCCGTCGGCACAGAATGACCCGCTCCTATGTTGATGACGTGCAAGGCCATGCCTGGCTTACCTTCCTCAGGCTGGCTGATGACCATGCTGAGAGCTCCGGCAAGGCGCTGCTGTGATCGGCCACCGGTCCAGAGGTGCCTGGCGACGGCCCGCTCCGGAAGGTCAGAATCCTCAGCTATTTTGCGCATCGTCCTCGGCATGTGGCAGTCCTGGCAGTGCTGTTTGCCAAGGCCGGGCTTATTGAAATCGTCGCGCCACTCAAGGAACGTCTGTGTCTGTTTGCCGGCCACGCGCTTGCCCATGCTGTGGCAGTAGGCGCACATGGCCGATGTCTGAATGGCTGGATCGGCGACAGTCTCATGCGGACCTTTCACACTGTAAGGCCCCCGCACTTTAGCTTCCGGGGTAAGATGGCAACTGGCACAGGTCAATCCGCCTGCTTCCTTTCCCTTTGGCCTCCCCTTTGGTTTGACCATTTCCAGGGTGCTCATGTCTGGAATTGCAAAAGGTTCCGGGAAATGGCAAACATTGCATGATTTTCCTTCCTCCTCAGCTTCCCTGGCATGAATGGGATATGGTTCCACCCCCGCGAAAGCATGGGCTGTTGCGGTATCCGACACCTTGGCAGGCATGACAATTTTGTCACCCGGTTTGGTCGGTATGGTGGTCGGCTTATAATGGATATCGCTTCCAAATCCGAAGGCAAATTCCCGGTAGATCGCCTTATGGCACCCTCCGCAGGTTTCCGACGGAGTCGCAGTGCCTTCCGGGAAAGTCATACCTTCTCCCCATGCTGCGGCTGCGAGCACCGAACTGGCGAGAATACTAAATAAGATGTGGATCCTGTTCATTTTTGTGCTCATGAAACCTCCTTTTTTTGTCCAGGCATTTTTCGTGAGCGCGACCTGGAATGCTTGATGATGAAGTCAATAATGCTTTAATTATTTAATTATATCAGAATAAGGTTTTGATTCTATTGGGAGGTACTTCTTGGTTCTTTACTTCAGCAATGATGTGCGGACATCATTGTTTCATAGCATTTTTTTAACTCCTGCGACGAATGTCCGGTTAAGCAGGTAAGTTGGGACGACGTGCAGAATTATATGATAAGCTTTACGCCAAGAGCGGTAAAGATTATCGGTTACCTACTGAGACAGAATGGGAATTTGCTTCCGCGAATTGTTTCCGGTTGCTGCCATTCAATCGCTCCCAGCAAGGCTGATGACATTACCTCGCTTGATAATCATGTTTCCTGCATATTTCTCAAATGCCTGGTACTGAAAGGCCTAACGGCACACTATCGCCATCCGTTACGATTGGCACCTCCACTTTCGGCAATTCCGGATCTCCCATCCGGACGCGGACCTGATGTTTCACCAGGCCCCGTTCCAGCATGATCACGCCGCCAGTCACGCGCAGCCCATCCATCTCCACCCAGGCGACACCGCGCTCGAAGCCGTGCGGATTCTCCACCTGAATCGCGTAAATCGTTTCACCATGCCGATAGCTAAGGCTGAAACCTTGCCAGGCTACCGGGATGACCGGATTCACCTGCAGCTGCCCGCTTCGCACCTGTAAGCCCAGCACCTCTTCAACCCAGGCCCGGTACATCCAGGCCGCCGAACCGGTATACCAGGACCAGCCACCCTGTCCGATCCGCCCCGGTAATCTGTAGACGTCGGCCGCGACCGCGTACGGCTCCACCCCGTAGTGCCAGACCGCTTCGGTATCGCGGGCATGTTCGATCGGATTGAGCATGCGCAAGAGCTGCACCGCCCGCTTCCCATCACCCTTGCGGGCCATGGCCATGGCCATCCAGATGGCGGCGTGGGTGTACTGACCGCCGTTCTCGCGCACCCCGGGAGGATAGCCCTTGATATAGCCGGGCGACGGTTCCGAGGTGTTGAAGGGTGGCTCGAAGAGCAGTACCAGCGCTTCATCCTGGCGTACAAGGTGGTGCCAGGCCGATTCCAGGCCCTGATCAGCGCGTTTCGGGTCGGCTGCGCCGGAAAGCCAGGCCCACGATTGAGGCAGAGAATCGATTCTGGCTTCGCTGTTTGCCGAGGAGCCAAGCCGGGAGCCATCATCGAAGGTCCCCCGCAGATACCACTCCCCGTCCCAACCGGCCTGTTCGACACGCTGAATCAGGTCATTTCTCTCCTTGTGGTAGCTTTGGCTCAGTTCCGGTTGTTGCACAAGGTTCGACAGTTCGACCATCCCCTGCAACAGATCGCACAGGAACCAGGCCAGCCAGACGCTCTCCCCTTTGCCCGCCGCGCCCACAAGGTTCATGCCGTCATTCCAGTCTCCGGTCCCGATCAAGGGCAGGCCATGGGGCCCGACTGTCAGCCCGCGGCTGACTGCGCGCCGGCAGTGTTCAAAGATCGTGCCCCGTTCAAAGCTGACCTCCGGCGTGCAAAACAGCTCGTGCTGATCATCTGCCAGGGGGGGTGCGTTAAGAAAGGAAACCTCCGCCAGCAAGATGGCCGCATCGCCGGTTGTCCGGACGTAGTGAGCAACCACATACGGGAGCCAGAGCAGGTCGTCGGAAATACGCGAACGGATCCCGGCGCCGCTGGGTGGATGCCACCAATGCTGGACATCCCCTTCCGTGAATTGCCGGCTGGCTGCCAGCAGGATCTGATCACGGGCCAGTTCGGGGCTGGAGTAAAGAAAGGCCATCACATCCTGCAACTGATCGCGGAAACCGAATGCTCCCCCGGACTGGTAAAATGCGGAGCGGCCCCAGATGCGACAGCTTAAGGATTGATACTGAAGCCAACGGTTGATCAAAAGGTCGGCGGCCAGCTCCGGGGTGTGTACCTCGATTGCACCGAGCTGTTCATCCCACCAGCCCCTGGTCTGATCAAGCGCCTCCTCCACGGCCTGATCCTCCTGATAGCGGAGCACCAGCTCACGGGCCTGCGCCAACGACTCGGCCTGCCCCAGCATGCAGACGATGTCACGTTGTTCGCCCGGGGCCATATCAAGGCTGACCCGCAGTGCTGCGCATGGGTCGAGACCGGCACCGGTCCGTTGTGACAGCTGGATCAATTCCATAGCGGCCGGGTTTGCCAGCGAGCGGTTGCGACCGATAAAGGCTGCGCGGTCGCCGCCGTATGAGTCAACCTGGGGGGTGATGGCTACGAAAGTGACCCGCTCTCCGTACTCGGGGTGGTAGCGGTTCCGCGCCAGCAAGGCCTGGGCTTCCTCATCCCAATTGGTGATGATATGCATCTGGGAGGTTTCGCGATTCTCGCCCAGAGTCAGTTCCACATAATAGGTGACCGAGAGCCTGCGTCTGCGGGCTGAGGCGTTGGTGAGCCGCAGGCGCTGCAATTTGATCGGCTCACCCCCGTTCTGATCCACAGGTACGAAGAGGGTCAGCTCCTGCTCAATGCCGTTACTGTTATGCTCGAAGACCGTATAGCCCGCGCCGTGCCGGGCCCGATAGGCGCTTTCCTCGCGGATCGGCGCCACAGTCGGCGACCAGAACCGGCCGCTCTCGTCGTCGCGGATGAACAACGCCTCCGAGGCCGGGTCCAGCACCGGATCGTTCGACCAGCCGTTCAGGCGATTGCGCTGGCTATTGCCATACCAGGTGAAACCTGACCCGGTTTCACTGATCAGGGTGCCGAAGGTCGGGTTGGCAATCACGTTCACCCAAGGTGCCGGGGTGTTGGTGTTCGGGCCGAGATAGATCGCGTATTCGTGGCCATCCTGGGTAAAGCCTCCCAGGCTGTTGAAGTAGTTCAACTCCATGAAGGGAAGCGGGGCTGAGGGTTCCCGGGGGGCACGCTTGCGGACCAGCCTTTCCAGAAGTTTGGGCGTCTCCACCGGCATCCCCAATTGTTGGGGTAGTGTGCCGCGGGCCGCCACCAGCACGACGCTGGCTGCTGCCTTAAGAAGCCGGAGATCCTCCTCCGGAATCTGCGCCGCGCCCTTCAGAAAGATTCCCCCCGCCCGATCAGCCTTCAGCGAGAGGGTATGGGTCACGATCAGCTGTTCCAGTCGTTCCTGGAGCGGTCGTTCATAGCTTCCAGCCTCCTCGTTGAGTATCACCAGGTCGGTTGCCAGGCCATGCATTCCCCAAAAGGTGTGGGCCTGGAGCAGCTGGCGGACCAGGCTAATATCGCGCACCTCACTAATGGTAACCAGGGCGATCGGCAGGTCGCCCGAAATGGTGTAGGGCCACAACCCGGCCTGACCCTTGCGATTGTCTTCCAGGCGTTCCGCGGGTGGCCGCAAGAGTTGATTGGGAAACAGCAGGTGACTTGCCAGCTGCTGGAAACGGCGTGCCTCGTCGGGCTGGATGCGCAGCACCTGCAACTGCTGCTGGGCCGAGCCCCAGGCAAAATCCATAGCCCGCTGAGTGGCATGGGGGTCGCTATACTTATCCATCAACAGCAGGACCTGCTCACGGCTTACCCCGCTGGCCAGCACTAGTGAGACCTGGGCGCGCTGGCCCGGCTCCAGGGTGAGACTTTGCCGCAGGCCGAGCATCGGATCAAGTACAAACCCCTGGCTGTTGCCGAGATCCTGCACCGCCCCCATGGGATTGGCCAAGGTTCTGCCACGGCCGATAAAGCGACCCCGGTCGGTTTCGAACTGAAATGCTTCTTTATGGGAGGTATTGGAATTATGGGAGTTATCACCGCCTGAGTGCTCAAGCGTCAGGCAATGGGCCACATACAGCGGCAGCTCGTTGTCGCTGCGCGGTCGCCGGCAGGCGAGCAGAACCTGCTGCTCTGGCAACGCTTCGGTCTGGATGAAGAGCTTGTTGAAGGCGGGGTGCTGGCGGTCTGCGTTGTGGGGCGCCATGGAGAGTTCAACATAGCTGGTGAGGTTGAGGCGGCAGGTGCGGGTGGAGCGATTGACCAAACTAATGCGGCGCACCTCCACATCGTCTTCCGGCGAGACAATCACCTCGGTTTCGGTGTGAACACCGTTATCGGCGCGGCGGAATATGGCCCGGTCAAGGGCGAGGTCGACCGAATATCCTTCAGCCTTCCCACCGACCGGGTGATACGTGCTGGACCAGAGACGATCCGGATCAACCTCATGGATGTAACAGAAGGTTCCCTGACTATCACAGGTCTGATCCGACCGCCAGCGGGTAAGTTCCTGACCACCCCACTGACTGTAGCCACCACCGCTGTTGGTGATCATCAAACCGTAGCGCCCGTTGCTGAGCAAGAGCGTCTTGGGGGTAGTGGTATGGGGGGTGGTAAAGGTATTTCCTGCCGGCGCTACCAGGTCAACGCCCGTAAGCACCGGTTCGCTCGGCCGCGTCGAAACCAGGTGCAACGGCGGCAGGGTCGGGATGCGTTCCTGAAGTAGGGCTTCAAAGGCACGTACGCGTGAGTCACCATGAAAACGGCGCGGGAACGGGTTACCGTGGAGAAAGTTGGTCAACGCCACAAACGCCATGCCTTGGTGATGGGCCATATAGGCCTCGATGATCACACCGCGTTTGAAAGAATTCTGGGCCTTATGCCGCGTTTGCCGGCTGAAATCCATGGCCTCGTAGTAACCGTAATCACCCAACAGTCCCATCCCGGCCAGTTGTTTCAGATTCTGCACGGTCTCTTTCGGCGCCAGGTTCAGCGCCAGCAATGTGGCATAAGGGGCAATAACCAGCTGTTCCTCCAGGCCGCGCTTCAAGCCGAGCACCGGCACACCAAAGGCCTTGTACTGATAGGTCTTGTCCAGGTCAAGATCGGCAAAAGCGGACTCGGAAATCCCCCACGGCACACGCCGCATGCGGCCATAGGCGATCTGGACCGCCACCGCCTCCCGGGCGGCCTTGTCCAAAAGCGAGCTACCGTAGGAACACTGGAACAGGAGCGGCATCAGATACTCGAACATTGTCCCGGTCCAGCTGAGCAACACCCGCTGCCGGCCGATGGCTGCGTAAGGGCGCCCCAGGGAGAACCAGTGTTCGAGTGGAACGTCCCCTCGGGCAATGGCGACGAAACTGCCGAGCCGCGCCTCACTGGCCAGGAGATCGTAACTGGAGAGATCCAGACGATCGGTGCTGACGTTGTAGCCGATGGCGAACAGCTTGCGCTTGGAATCATACAGAAAGCGCATGTTCATCCCGTCCGACAGCTCGCGGACGCTAATGATCAACCGCTTAAGCCTCCCCAGAGTTTCTCCGGCCAGCCACTGGCTGGTGCCAAACGCCTCCATGAGCCGATCGAGCCATGGGGCGAGCGGTGAAACGGCCTGAAGAGACTCCTCCCGAATCGCTTTGAGGATCTGGATCGATTGAATCACGCCATGGGCAAGAGAAAAGAGCGATGGTGCCTGCAACAGGTCCTGGCGAATGGCGAGCACGGCCTCCGGCCCCAACAGAGCCAGCTCCTGCTCGGTTTTTTCAGCCAGGATCTCGATCCACGAGAGATAGCTGTCACTGTTATGAACCCAGTCAGCAACCTGTTGTTCAAGCTCCTGCGCCCACGGCGAAGCCGCTGCAGCAGCACAGACCGACCTGACATTGACCTGCATCAGCCGTTGCAGACGAAGGAGATCGACGATGCCGGAGGGCGGAACATGCCACGTAGCCAGGAGTTGGTTGAGGGTATGGTGATAAAATTCAAGAATGCCTTGGGAAGCTACGCTCCCCTTCAGGATTTCCCCGGTATCCGCCAGACCGGAAAAGGCCTTGCCATCCAGGAGGGGGGCATGCAACAGCTCGTCCAGCCCTTGCTCCAGGGCCCACAGGGCGCCCAGCAGGTTGCCGCTGTCAACGGTAGATACGTAGCGCGGTTCGAGCGGAGCCAGGGTCTGGATATCGTACCAGTTCAGGAGATGCCCTTGATAGCGTTCCAGGCGGACGATGCTTGCCATGCTGTCGGTCAGCTTTTGAACAACCTGGTTAATGGTCAGGTAGCCGGAATCATGGGCTCCCAGGGTACTGGTCAGCCAGAGACCGACGTTGGTCGGACTGGTGCGCATGGCCAGGCGGTTTTGGTGGGCGACCTGATAGTTATCAGGGGGCAACCAGGATGTGTCGGCGCTGACAAAGGACGAAAAATAGCGCCAGGTCCGCCGGGCAATCTGTCTGAGGAAACGACGGTCGCTTTCCGGCAGCGCTTGGGTCCGCTGTTGTTCAATCGGGCGCAGGTTCAGGAGCCAACCGAGCAGCGGCGAGAGAAACCAAACCGCGAGCCAGGGGGCAGCCTGCAGCAGACTGGCCGGCATCATATTCCAGATCGCCCAGCCCATGACGGCACTGAAGATGCTCCCCAGTGCCAGGCTGGCGACAAAGAGCGGTTGCCTACGGGAGGCGCTCCAATGGGTAGCCTGGGCCGTCCACTCCAGCAGGTCGCGACGGGAGATCATACGACGGTACCCGACCCGGGCAATGGCATCCAGGGACACAGCTGTTTGGTGCGGCAGCAGCGCAGCGTCGGCAGTCGCCCGCAACAGATCGTGTACCAGTTTGGAGGGCGAAAAGTACTTCAACCCCTTGCGGGTGGTAGCCATGGTGAAGGGCTGCGCCAAGGGGTGAAAAAGCAGTTGCATGCCGACCATCAGGCTGGCAATCCCGCCGGTGCTTGGGGAAATGAACCAGCAGACCAGCAGCAGGCTCAGGCTGGTGGCGGGCAACAGGCTGCGGCGCAGGTTGTCGAGTATTTTCCAGCGGTTGAGCAGGGAGAGCGGATTGGCACCGCGACCGCCTGCAGCCTGCGGGACGCTTGGAAAAATCCAGCCGGCGATTTGCCAGTCGCCGCGAATCCAGCGGTGGGCCCGGCTGCTGTAACTCTGGTAGCCTTGCGGGAATTCATCGTAAAGCTCTATATCGCTGGCCAACCCCACTCGGACGTGGGCCCCTTCGATCAGGTCATGGCTAAGCACCCACTCTTCCGGGAACCGCTCCGAGAGCACGCGGCTAAAGGCGCGCACATCGTAAATCCCCTTGCCATGGTATGACCCTTCACCGCTCAAATCCTGATAGACATCAGATACGGCCTGGGTGTAGGGGTCGATACCGATCGCATCGCTGAAAAGCCGGCTGAAGATCGAGACGCTCGTGCTCGGCAGGGTCGGACTTACGCGCGGTTGGATAATGGTGTAGCCGGCCACAATGTTACCCGCCGCATCAAAGCGGGGCTGATTAAGGGGATGCGCCAGGGTCTCGACCATCCTGCGGGCCGTGGTGTGCGGCAATTGGGTGTCGCTGTCCAGGGTGATGATAAAGCGCACGTCGGCAAGATGATCCGCATCGCCCACGTAAACTATGGGTGGTGCAGTTTCGAGGCGCGTGCCGTCGATCAGGCGGTTAAGTTCCTCCAACTTGCCCCGCTTGCGTTCCCAACCGATGAATTTCTGCTCGGAATCACTCCAGCTGCGCTCGCGATGGAACAGGAAAAAACGCTCGCTGCCATGACGTTGATTGAGCTCTTTCAAACAGGCGCTAGCTATCTGGAGCAGCCGGCTGTCGTCTTCACGCGAAAGCGCATCTGAATCAGTGTAGTCGGTGAACAGGCTGAAGAGCAGGTTGGCTTCCTTGTTGGCCAGGTAGCGGATCTCCAGCTTTTCCACCTCGGCCCGGATCGTTTCCTCATTTACCAGCATCATCGGCACTACTACCAAGGTGCGGAAGGCATCCGGGATTCCGGATTCCTCGAAATCCATCTTGGGTAGCGGCCGCGGCGGCAGAAGGCGCGTGATCAGGTAATTGACCACCTCGATGGCCAGTTGACTGACCGGAATTAGCAGGAGCAGCGTCACTCCAAGGTAGATAGCAGGTGATAGTCCAAAGGGGCAGAACAGGGCGATCAGGGAAAGAAACAGTGCGGTGAAACCGCCGATACCGAGAGCGTAGACAGCGGCGTGATGGCGATAGATCCATTCCAGGCGGCGGTAACGACGCGTTTCACGGCATACCAGCAGCCGGGCCAGCTCAGCCCGTCTCTCCCCGACCAGCCAGGTTCCAACGTGGCTGAGCAGTTCATCGGTTTTTGATTCAAGCTTGGCCTGCGCTGCCAAACTGATAACATGCTCCGCAACCTGTTCCTCAGGTAGGGCGGCAGCGCGGGCGAGTTCTTCAATCGTCCGACGACAGCGGTCCCGAGTGGCGAAGTCCATCCCGGCATAGACCCCGGCTGGATCGCGGCGTAGCGTCTGCTCAACCCGGCTGAGCTTTTCGAAGATCTCCCGCCAATCCAGCAGGGCAAGCTGGCGCAGACTGGTAAAGGCATTGCCGCAGGACAACTGCTCCCTGGTCTGCCGGTTCTGCTCACGCAGAGTAATCTCGTGCAGAGGGGTTTTGAGGGTGCGTTCAAGCCAGCTCTGGACCGGCGACAACGCCGCGGCCTCGTCATAGAGCAGGCCGACAAGCTGGCTGCCGAAATACGGGCTGGGACCAGGCTCTGCTTTAGCAAGTTCTGCCAGCAGCGCGAAGAGTTGGTTGGAATCGCGGCGATTGGCGGCGATCAATCGATTGGCCCAAAAATCGGCCAACTGACGTTCGCGCAGATCGGCCAGGGCGGTGACGGCCAGACTCTGGATGCTTTCGATCAGAGCGATGCGCAGCATCTGGGGGATGGCCCACAGTTCGCCGATGGTCAGCCTGCGCACCGTTTGGTGGGCTTCGATGAACGCCAGGATATTCTCCCGGTCCAGGCGCAATTCCGTATGGGAAACAAGATCCTTGGCCAGACCGTAGATGCATGGCAGCCCCCGGTGGGGAGCAGAGGCCAGGGTTGGCAACTGTTTGTAATAGCGTCGGGGAAGGTTCAGCAAGACATCACGCGCATTGCCTTCCAGGATGTACTCGTTATCCAGGATCCAATCTGCAGCTGGCGTGGCATTCTGTTCCAGGCGGCTCGCGGCGGTGAGATCAGCACAGACCTGTCGGACCCAGTAACGGGACTGCTTGAGACGCTTGAGCAGCTCGGCAGTACGCGGCGGATTGGGGTCAACCTGCTGCTCTCTGGCATGCCGCTGGGCATGTTCCTGAATCTGTGTCGGGGAGAGCTTTACCGCGGGACCCCGCGCCTCTGCCCGCCGCTCTCGCTTGGGATGCATCACGAACAGCGCCGGAGGGATATCGCTGCTTTCCCGCAGCAGGGCCACCGGGCGCTGTAAAGATCCGACCGGCGCCTGGAGAATTAAAACCGATTCCCCGGAAATGAGCCAGCGGGCATGATCACGCATGACCCCCGGCTGGACCCCATATTTGGAGCGTCGTAGCCTCAAGAAACCCACCAATGCGCCGATTGCGGCACACGCAAGGATCAACGTCAGGGGGGTGGAAATCACCCGGACTGGAAGCAGCTTCAGCAGAAGCGCGACGATTCCGCCAACTGCTCCGAACAGGCAGGCAGCCAGGACTACCCCCCGAGCACGGCGCCAGAGGAATGGATCTGTGGTATGGACTCTACCGTCCAGCCTCCTATGCACCAGGGCAATGCGGCGAAAGCCTTGTCGTGCCAGTTCACGGAGCGCTCTCCGGGCTTCATCTCGTTTTGCAAAATAACCGATTAGAGTGCCAATGCCCACTATGTGTCCTTTACTTGACTGCGTAGTCTGAGCGTCCAGCCAGGATGAAGAATTTCACATGACGGAGGGATCAGAAAGGAACTGTACGGAGGTTCCAGAGGATTTGACTACCGAGGTGGATGGAGATGACCGGAATACAGAGGGGGTTTAAATGACTGGAGAAATGATTTCGGGTGATAGGTCAGTTTGGTGACTGTACGCTGTTCTCAAGTTTATAGATAGGTATATTAAAATCAAGCAAGGGGTGAAAAACCCTTTTGTTGTGCAGATGTACGTTGACAAGAGGGTATACCGGGAGCACATACAATCTCAGCAGTGTTCCGAGATAGGGCCTTATCTGAAAATTTTGACTCGAAATTCGTTCTGGAAGAATGGCAAGCAACGCACTAATAATCGCCAAAGTTTCAAATAAAAAAAATGACCGTTTTCTCGTGAGAGAAACGGTCATTGTGAATTTGGCTCCCCATCGTGAACGAACTTAGAACTTGTTCTGCCGTTTCTCGACTGGGTCCCTTACGATTTGATCCTGACACCTCCGCCAAGAGACGGGAGGCTACAAGCTCCCGTCTCCCTAGATCGAGTATTCGGCTTCCTGCAAGGCCAGTTGATGCACCAGGTGGAATTCTCTGAAGAGCTCACGGCGAAAACTCGCAAAGTCGTCACGGGTACGCTCCCTCGGGTGCGGCAGGCTGATTTCCATTATACGCTTGATCCGACCGGGCGCCGGGGCCATCAGTACTACACGCTGTCCAAGTGCAATGGCCTCATCCAGATCATGGGTAACAAAAATCACGGTCGGGCGCTTCTCCTGCCAGAGGCGCAGCAGTTCATCCTGCAGGTGCAGCCGGGAAAAGGCATCCAGTGCCGCGAACGGCTCATCCATGAAAAGCACGCTCGGTTCCACTGCCAGGGCACGGGCAATGGCGACCCGCTGTTTCATGCCGCCGGAAAGTTCATGAGGATGCTTTTCTGCAGCTTGGCGCAGCCCCACCAGTTCCAGGGTCGCCAACGCCCTGGCTCGTGCTTCGCCAGCCGATACCCCCCTGGCCTGCAGGCCAAACAGGACATTCCCAAGGACGGTGCGCCACGGATAGAGGCCATAATCCTGAAAGATCATGATATGGTCAGGGTCAGGACCGGTAACCGGCTTGCCGTCGATGGTGATTGTACCGCCCGAAGGTTTTTCAAAGCCTGCCATGAGGTTGATAAGGGTGGTTTTGCCACAGCCGCTGGGGCCGACCAGGCAGACAAACTCCCCAGCCTGTATCTCCAGATCGACAGAACTCAATGCAACCTGCTCATTACCCTGGGCTGTTGTGAAGCGCTTCTCGACGCTCTGAAGCGATATCTTGGTCGAATGCGGTGCTGTCATGCGGCACCCCACTGACGTTTTACCCAACCTTCGGCAATCCCCATGATGCGATCGATAATCAGACCCGACAGGCCGATCAGGATAATACCGACAATGACCAGATCAGTACGCAGGTTGTTGCGGCTGTCGATGATCAGGTAACCAAGACCGGAGCGGACCCCCAGCATCTCACCGGCAACCAGGAAGACCCAGGCCGACCCGATGGCGATATGCATGCCCACGGTTATCTGCGGAAATGCCGCCGGTATGATTACATCCCGGAAAATCTTGGTCCGGGAAGCCCCGAAGTTGTTGGCCACCTTGAGGTAGAGCGGTGGCACGTTGCGAACAGCCGCCACCGTCGAAAGCAGGATCGGATAGAAGGCGGCCAGAAATATGATCACTATTGCCGGCAGATTGCCGATGCCGAACCAGAGGCTTATCAGCGGGAACCAGGCAATTGGCGAAACAGGTCGCAAGATCTGCACCAGCGGATCAAAGGCGCTCCAAAGCACCAGGCAGCGCCCGAACAGCAGCCCGAGCGGCAGCGCCAGAAGCGCGGCTGCACCGTAGCCGGCTCCGAAGCGGAGTAGGCTGACCCAGACGTACTGCCAGAGCTCACCGCTTCGGAACAGCTCCACCATGCCGAGTGCAACCGATAATGGGGAGGGAAAGAGGTGCTCCGGGTAGATTTGTAGTCGGGCCACCCCCTGCCAGATCCCCAGCAGCACCAGGAAGGTGAGGGTTGGCAGGAGGATGGAGGTGAATCTTCGCATTACTTTTTCCCTTTCTTGGCCGGCGCGGCCACCAGGGAGAGATCAAGGATGCTGTCCAGATTGACCGGTTTCTTGAGTAGGTTCAATTCCAGGGCGTATTTCTGCAGCTGCTCCACTTCGCCACGCTTGATCCGGAGGTCGCCATATGTAACGTCAAGACCCAGGGACTGCTCTAACACTTTTTCGTCGATGTTCATGTACTGGCGAGCGATCTTGATCGCTTCTTTCCGGTTCGTGTCAATGAACCGGCCGGCAGCGGTAAAGCTATCCACGTATTCCTTTGCTGCCGCCGGAAACTGCTTCTTGAAGGCCGGATTCATGACCAGGCCGCAGCAGATGTAGTCAGGCCAGATGTCCTTGGCATTGAGTAATTTTTTGCCAAAACCGGCTTGAATCGCCTTGGTGCCGAACGGTTCCGCCACAATGAAACCCTTGATGTCTCCACGCGCCAGGGCTGCCGGCATATCAGGCGGAGGTAACTCGACCCACTCCACATCCTTGAGCGTCAGATGCTCCTTTTTCAGGGCCTGGGACAGCAGGATGTTATGTACTGACATCCGGTGAGGAATTGCCACCCGTTTTCCCTTCAGATCCCGTACGGAATTGATGTCCTTAGCCACAGTCAGAATATCGCCGTGGCGATGACTCAAGGCTACCACCGATTCAGGGACTCCCCGCTCGGCGCCGGCCAGGGCCAGCACCAGCAGTTCCGATGCAGCCTGTATTTTACCGGAGTTGTAGGCATCCAGCAGTTCCGGCCAGGAGCTGAACTTTACCAGTTCCGGCTTCAACTGCTTATATTTATCGGCGCTGAGTTTGTCCGCCACCACCACGGCAAGTGAATGGGTAATGGGCAGATAACCTATTTTGAAGGTCGGTAGCGCTGCCGCCCAGGTTTTGCCGAACGGCAGCAGCAGTGCTAGCAGCAGCACAGCCAAAATGGTTCGGGTTTGTTGCAGGTGAGCTTTATTCATGGGTATGTTCCTCCGTGTCGTGGTGATGGTTATGCGAATGGCCGTGCCGGTGGGCATGGACATGTTCTTCTTCTTTCTGAAGTGCTGATAGCCGTTTTGTAGTCGGTGCGGCACTTGCTTGCCAGCCGATGGCGGCCCGCCGTTCGTCAAAATCGGCAATGATCCTTCTGGCCAGGGCTACCGGGTCCGGATCGACCATCATGACCGCCCCGAGCAGCTCCAGGGTATCCTCGTAGAAGAATTTGGAGACCTTGTCCGAGCCGGCCACCGGCGGGGCAATGCAGTGATAGGAGTTGAGCCCCAGAAGTCGGAACCCCATGGCTGCGCCAAGCCCCTTTTCGTTGGACCACTCGGGGCTGGAAAAGGCCAGTGGCAGACGTTTGAGCGGCTCTCCCGAGGCATTGGCGATGGCCCGGAAAAAGGCCGATGCCCGGGCATTATCCAGGCATTCGCCCATATGCCAGACCGGCGGCAGTTGATGGGGTGTCAAAGCCTCGTTCAACCCTGGTCCGGCAGCGGCAAGACCTTCCGGCAGGCAGAAGCCGAGCTTCAGCAGAGCATAGGCGGCGCAACCGTTGGTAAGCGGGAGCACATCGTGGGCGATCAGTTCGTCAGCCACCTTGACCACCGCCTCCTCGAAGACCACCTTGGGATTGTTGCACCCCACCAGGTTCACCACCCCTCGGATCCGGCCGCTCTTCAAGTGCTCCAGTAAAACGTCGGCGCCGCTGAAGGAGGCCAGGATGTTTTCCACTGAAAAGCCGACCTCTGCCTCCATGCGGGCCTTGGGTATAAACACCTTACCGCTTTGGCGTTCGCCATAGGCCTGGATGCCGCGCCGCACAATCCGTTCGGCCAGTTGGTCCGCCTGATCCAGATTGCTGTGGTGATGGTCAAAGGCGATATGTTCGGCGCCGGGAAGCCGGGCCGAATCGCTGGTGGTCACTACCCTGGTGTGGAAGCAAGCTGCCACGTCCATGATGCCGGGGAAGACATCCTGCACATCGGCCACCCAGAGGTCCAGGGCACCAGTGGCCAGGGCCAGTTCCGCCCCCATGGCATTGGTCAGCGGTGTTATGTCGCCGAACTTGGCCAGGGCCGAATGGCCAGAGCAGCAGATGCCGTAGAGTCTTATCGTTGAAGCACCGACTCCCTTTGCCGTATCAATCAGGTCACTACGCCGGCTGGCCTTGACGATGGCAGCCACCAGCACTGGTGAGTGGCCATGCACAGCGATGTTTACCGTGTCCTCGCTGATGGACCCGAGATTCGTGCTGATCCGGCTCCGCTTGGGAAGGCCGTAGAGGCAATCCATAGCGATAGCCGACCCGACCACGCTGCTCCAGGCAAAGGCGAGACCGCAGCGGAGCATCTGACGGACCACGTTCTCCCAGTCGCCGTCAGTGCCGGTGGTGGTGCGGTGCAACGCCTCGAACACCTCGTGATAGGCACCGATCGGCAGAATGTCCAGCTCCTTCCAGACCTGAATCCGTTCCGGCGGCGCCATGGCCTCCAGGGTCCGGTGCGGTCCCGGCAGGGTGCGGCAGAGGTCGTCCAGCAGGATCAGAGCGATTTCGCCGGCCATTTCCTTGATCGATTTTTCCTCTGCAAAGATACCGAAGGCCTTGGCGGTGGCGCTTACTTTCTCCGGCCCGAGAATCGGCAGGTCAAGGGTATCGTCCGCCGCCCCCTTGAGGGCCAGCATTACCTCCCGTCCCCGGGCACCATGGGCGGCAGCCCCGGCTGCAGTCCAGCGCAGGATGTTGCGAGCAACAATCAGATGGGCATCGGCGCCGCAGACCCCTTTGGGGCTCTTGGGAGTAATCCGGCACGGGCCGATGTGGCAGTTCTTGCAGCAGGTGCCTTGCAACCCGAAACCGCAATGGGGTTTCTGGGCATCAAACCGATCAAAGGCGGTATCGATACCAGCTTGCTCCAGGTGAACAAGCAGCTCACGCACTGCAGGATCAGGAGTGCGGGAGATAACATCTGCTTTGCTGGGAAATTTTTTCTGAATGCTCATTGCAAGCTCCACTTTATGTAATACTAATCCTATCAATCTAGTAGACAAAAATATTATGCTAACACAAGTGAAATAGTCAACTAAAATGTTACTTCATCTCCTGGACAATTACGGCTTTGGCCTTTAGTAGAATATTCAGCACCACCCTTGAATATTCCCCAGTTTTCATGTTCAAAAATTACCTGCCCTGTAACTGATAATACGTAAAATCAGTGTGTTACGTTGTGTGGCTGGTTTGGCACAGAATTTGATAAAGAATGTGGAACTGGCAGGCATCGACGGACGCTTACCCAGGGAACTGCTTGGAGGATTATTATGAATACCAAAAAAATATCTACCGCTCTTCTCGTCATTACGGCCATCACTTTCCTGGTGATACTCGCTTTCCGCGTCCGAATCGGGGCAACCGCTGATTCCGTCGCCGTTCTGCAAACAACCGGCATGACCTGCGGCAGTTGCTCCAGCAAGATCACAAATGCCCTTGAGTCATTGAAAGGCGTTGCGGTTACCGAGGTGGATGTGAATGGTGGCTGGGTCAGCGTCGGCTATGACACCAAGATGATCAAGCCGGAGGTTCTCGCCCAGAAGGTCAGCAGCGTTGGCTTTGGCAGCAATGTTCATCTGGTGCTGACACCGGAGCAGTTCAAGCAATTAACCGGCAGGGATATTGGCAAGAAGGCCTCATCTTCGGGGGGCTGCGGTGGATGTGGACCAAAAGGCGGCTGTGGCACTAAAAAATAAAGGTGAACTAAAGGAGATCGGAATGTCAACGAATCGCACTAAAAAAGCTGTATTGGCAATTATTGTTACTGTGGCGCTGCTGATTGGCGCAGTTAGTGTATTTGCGTTCTCATTGGGCAAGTATGAAAAGGTAAAGGCCAGCAACGGAACGATCACAGTGCCGGTCTCAAAACTGGCCGACGGTAAGGCCCGCTTCTATAAATTAGAAGATGGCGGCAAAGAGATCACCTTCTTCGCGGTCAAGGCGTCCGACGGCTCCTACAAGACCGCCTTCGATGCCTGCGATTCCTGTTATCGCGCCAAAAAGGGCTATGAGCAGCAAGGAGACAAGCTGAACTGCAATAACTGCAACCAGAAGTTTGCCATCAACCGCCTCGGCCCCAACGCCACCGGCGGCTGTAATCCTGGTTATCTGCCGCACCAGCTGAGCAACGGCATCATTTTGATCAAGGCGGATGACCTCAAGGACGGGGCGAGATACTTCTGATGAAACTGCATACCATTTCCATAAACAACCTCAAGCGCCGCAAGGCCAAAATGGCCTTTCTGACCATTGGCCTGATGGTGGGGATCGCCACTATCGTGACCCTGGTGACCCTGACCCGCTCCATGTCGAGCGATATCGAACACAAGATGGACGAATTCGGCGCCAATATCCTTGTCACCCCGCAGAGCAACGGACTGGCCATGAACTATGGTGGTATCAGCCTTGGTGGGGTGACCTTTGATCAACGCGAAATCCGTGAAGAGGATCTCGCCAAGATCAAGACCATCAGGAACAGCAAGAATATCTCAGCCATTGCGCCAAAGGTGCTGGGTGGTATCAAGGTTGGTAACCATGACGTACTGCTGGTTGGTGTAAACTTTGCCAGCGAATTAAAGATGAAACAATGGTGGAAGATTTTCGGCGAGGCACCCCAAGCTGACAACGAAGTTTTACTAGGCAACGATGCTTCCAAGGTGCTGAATGCCGGTTCCGGCGACAGCATCAAGATAAAGACCGAGACGTTCAAGGTAGCTGGTGTGCTTGATCAAACCGGCTCACAGGACGACGCACTTGTATTCGCCAGTTTGCCCAAGGCCCAGAAACTGCTTGGCAAAGAAGGCAAAATATCTCTGGCCGAGGTGGCGGCGCTCTGCTCCGGATGCCCCATCGGCGACATGGTGACCCAAATCGCTGAGATATTGCCAGATGCCAAGGTGTCGGCAATTCAACAGGTGGTTGAAGGGCGTCTCAAGGCTCTGGACCAGTTCAAGCGCTTTTCCTACGCCATGGCCGGGGTAGTGGTTTTTATCGGTTCCCTGATTGTCTTCGTTACGATGATGGGCAGTGTTAACGAACGGACCACCGAAATCGGTGTTTTTCGGGCGATCGGCTTCAGGAAGAGTCACATTATGCGGATCATACTGCTGGAGGCGGCTCTGGTAAGCCTGCTGGCTGGTTTTTTGGGTTATGCTGTCGGCATGGGGGGCGCCAAACTGGCCCTGCCGTTTATGGCGGAGAGCAAGAATGCGCACCTGATCTGGGACACAACGGTGGCATTTGGTTCAATCGGGCTTGCTTTAACACTGGGCCTCTTGGCAAGCCTTTATCCGGCGCTGCATGCCAGTAAAATGGACCCAACCGAAGCCCTCAGGGCACTTTAAAACGAGGAATTTATGGCACTCATAGAGATTAAAAACGTGAAGAAACATTACACCAGCGGCGATGACTCTGTCGAAGCGCTGCGCGGCGTGGACATCTCCATTGAAAAGGGCGAATTCATCACAATCATGGGACAGTCCGGCTCCGGCAAGAGTACTTTGTTGTCCGTCCTGGGCGGCATGAACCATCCCACCACGGGCGATGTCGAGATGGCTGGGATAAAGCTGTATCAACTGCCCGTTGAAAAACTGGCCGATTTTCGGGCACAGAATTTGGGATTTGTGTTCCAGTCGTTCCATCTGATCCCCTATTTGACCGCCATTGAGAATGTCATGCTGCCGCTGGCCATTGTCAAGACAAGCTCAGCGGCAAAAAAGACCGCCGCACGTCAGGCTCTCGAACGTGTCGGCCTGGGCGGAAAGCTTGACCGCCTGCCCAATCAGCTCTCTGGCGGAGAACAGGAACGGGTCGCCATTGCCAGAGCCATTGTCAATAATCCGCACATTCTCCTGGCAGATGAACCGACCGGCAACCTGGATTCAAAAACCAGTGAAGAGGTCATGACGCTCTTCCGTGAGCTGAACAATGCCGGCCAGACCGTTGTCATGGTAACGCACAACCTTGAAAACGGGGCTTACTCAGACCGTACGATCAACCTGAAGGACGGGATGGTGGTAGCGGCGCAGGCTTGATAAATGCGGGAGTGACGATGAAAGACCTTGGCGTGCTGGAATAAGGTACACACCCTTATTTCTTTGGATCAGAGGAATTATGAAATCTACACTTTTCGCCATAGTTATCCTAATAACTCTGCCTGCCATAGCCCGGGCTGACTTTGACCTACCGGTGGAGAACGGTGTCATAACCTCCGGCGTGGGATTGCGAGTTGACCCGTTCGGCAGTGGAAAACTTGTTTTCCATCGTGGGATAGATATTGCCGTCCCGGTCGGAACTCCGGTACGGGCTACCCGCAAAGGGCGAGTTGTTTTCGCTGGCGCTCGCAACGGTTATGGCGCCACCGTCATTGTTGAACATGCTAACGGAGACCGCACACTCTATGGGCATAATTCATTGGTTCGGGTTCATCCAGGTGATTTGGTGGAATCCGGCACAGTGGTAGCTTTTTCAGGGAATACCGGCAGATCGACCGGCCCGCATGTGCACTTCGAGCAGTTGCCGAGTGGTCGCCCTGTTATAGAAACTGTCGAAACAGAAGAGACGGCACTACCGAAGGTTGCCAACAGCAGTGATCAGCGATACGCGCTTGATCAAAAAATAGATGAATCCGTGAACTCTATTCTTAGAACAATCAATAGAGTCTCAGCCGCTGGACAGGGCGGATAAATGTCTGCCGGGAAGCTAAACTGTTCGACTTCGTGCCTGTTAGAGTTGCTGATAAAATCAAGACATCAGTTATTGTTCATGTAATGCGAGCCTTTGGCTCAATCCGCAACTCCTGGTCTGCAGCTCCCGTTTTTTAAGGATTCCTCGCCATACGCTCATCTACCGCATTGAAAAATATTGCATTGTCTTGCCGAACAATAATTAATTCTTATGTGGTATAACCCATAAAGTAATGCAGGATATTGTCCGACGGTGAGGAATATTCTGCACAAAGCCTTCTGGATTCCAATTATTAAATCAACAATATCGTGTAGATACAGATTGGCATGCTCTGTGTAATACGAATACATCGACAGCCAACCGTCAGGAGTTCACATGAAAAATATTCGCACACTTGCCTTACTGTTGCTACTATCTCTCTCACCTGCCCTGGCATGGCCGGAAGACAAGAAAGTGCCTGCCGAAGATTTAGCTAGTCTTGTCGCAACAGCGGTCGCCAATAACCCGGAATTGAAATCATCCCAGGCCCGTTGGCAGATGTTTGCCAGTAAAGCTAAGCAGGCATCAGCCCTGGATGATCCGATGTTCATGTTCAAATTGCAGAACATGCTGGCTCGGGAGCCGCTGGTATTCAACAAGGACCCTCAATCGGCCAAGGTGATCGGCATCTCACAGCAGCTCCCGTTCTGGGGCAAACGTGCCATCAAGCAGGAAGTCGCCCAATATGAGGCAGAGTCCTACAAATGGGCGATCGAAGAGCGCAAGATTGAACTGACCCGCATGGTCAAAGAGACCTATTACCAGCTCTGGGCCGTGGACAAGGGATTGGGGATTGTCGACAAAAATCTGAGAATCCTGGCTGACTTTGTGACCATTGCAGAGTCCAAGTACTCTGTTGGCCAAGGGGTGCAACAGGATATCTTTAAAGCCGGCCTGGAAAAATCCAAGATGCTTGACATGCAGATTACTCTCAGACAGCAGCGCAAGAGCCTGGAAGCCAACCTCAACTACCTCCTCTATCGACCGGGAAATACCCCGATCGGCACTATCGCCGATTTCACTATGCCGCAACTACCGCTCTCTGCCGAGCAATTGAACAAGAGTGCTCTGGAGAAGCGGCCTCAGATAAAAAGCCTGGACAGCCTGGTAAACAAGGGACAGGCGTCCCATCGCCTGGCCCAGAAGGAATTCTATCCCGACTTCAACCTCTCGTTCGAGTACATGTTCAAGGAAGCGGTTGCGACCGAGATGGTGAGTGATCCGGGCTACAACATGTTTACCGTCGGCGTTACCTTTAATCTGCCATTCCAGCAGGAACGACGCCGGGCAATGCTGACCGAATCAACTTCCGAGACGAGCATGGCAACGGAAGAACTGAACGCCTTAAAGAACACGATCTCCTTTACCATCAACGACACCCTTGCCCAGATGGACCGCCGCCGGAAACTGATAGAACTCTACCAGGGAGGCATCATCCCACAGGCGGAGCAATCCCTGGAGTCGGCCGTCATCAGCTACCGGGTCAATAAGGTCGATTTCCTGACGCTTCTGGATGGCAGGATGAATCTGTTCAGCTATGAGCGGGAACTGTACGAGTCGCAGGCCGAGTATATGATGAAGCTGGCCCAACTCGAAGCGGCGGTCGGGGCGGAACTGGCAGCAGTGCCAGCAGCGCAGATGACATCACCGCCGACGGCCATGCCGGAACAGCCGCAGACACCAGCTACGGCAGCACCGGCATCCGAACACTCACAACATCATTAAATTTCACAATACCGAGGTATGACCATGGCCCTGAACAAGAAGATTGCAATCCCCCTGGTGGTTATTATTCTCGCTGCGGCAGCGGGTGGCGGTTGGTTCCTGTGGCAGAAGAATCATCCCAGTACAGCTGGTGAGCAGAAGGCGACCCAGGGCAAACAGCTCTACACCTGTTCCATGCACCCCTTCATCATCAAGGACAAGCCAGGCACCTGCCCGATCTGCGGCATGGAGCTGATCAAGAAGATTGATGGTGCCGCGGGCACTGGTACCCAGACCGCCGAGCAGAAGCAGCAGGCCGACATGCTCGGCCACGTCTCGCTCTCAGCGACCCAGCGAGTCATGGCCAACGTCGCCACGGTGGCAGCGAAACAGACGGTTCTCAATAAGGAGATCAATGCCGTGGGCATCGTGCAGTACGACCAGTCGCGGCAGGCCAAGGTAACCGCCTGGATCGCCGGTCGAATCGACAAGCTCAATGTCAACACCGTAGGGGCCTTTGTCAGCAAGGACAAGCCGGTGGCCGAGGTTTACTCCCCCGATCTTGTGGCTACCCAACAGGAATATCTGCTGGCCATCAAGAGCCGTGAGCAGTTAAAAAACTCCCCGATCCCCTCCATCTCCCAGAACGGCGAAGGTTTGGTGGCGTCGTCCAAACAGCGTCTGATGCTGTTCGGGGTCAAGGAGAGCCAGATCGCCGACCTGGAGAAGGCCGGCAAGCCCAACATACGACTCCCAATCTACACGCCGCTATCGGGCGTCGTCATTGAAAAGATGGTCCAGCAGGGGCAGTACGTCAATATGGGCGAAGTTCTTTTTAATATTGCTGATCTTTCAAAGGTCTGGGTAGAGATCGATGTCTTCGAAAATGAAGTCCCTTATGTGCAGGTCGGTCAGCAGGTCGAGATCCGCTCCTCGGCCGATCAAAACGTCAAATCTATCGGCAGGATCAGCTTCGTTTATCCCTTTCACGATCCCAAGACCCACACAGTCAAGGCACGGGTCGAGATGCCGAATCCCGGTCACAAATTGAAACCAGATATGTTCGTCAACGCAATCATCAGGGTCCCGCTGGTCAAGGGAATCGTTGTTCCGGTGACGGCGGTCATTGATACCGGCAAACGTCAGGTGGTCTGGGTGGAGAGTTCTCCGGGAATGTTCGAACCTCGTGATGTGCAGGTCGGCGAGCGAGCCGACGAAAAGATTCAGATAATATCGGGATTGAAGCCGGGTGAGATGGTGGCGGTATCCGGTGGTTATCTGATCGACTCAGAATCGCAACTGAAAGGTGGCGGCGGTCAGGATCACAGCAAGCACACCGGAGGCAAACCCGCAGCAGAGGGGCAGGCTCCGGCAGCTGGCCAGCAGCAACCCCAGGGAGGTCATGAAGGTCATGGTGCCCCACCGGCGCAGCAGCCGCCGGCAAAGAAGTCGCTGAAAATGGATGACATGAAGATGTAATGACGACTACCTACGATCTCCGATAAGGAAAGCTGCCATGATAGAAAAGATTATTGACTATTCCGCCCGCAACCGAGTCATTATCCTGATGATATTTGGGCTGATTATTGCCTGGGGTATCTGGGCGGTTTACAAAACCCCGGTGGATGCCATCCCGGACCTGTCCGACAACCAGGTGATTGTTTTCACTGATTACCCGGGCCGCTCGCCGCAGGTGGTGGAGGATCAGGTGACCTATCCGCTGGCGGTCAACCTCCAGGGCCTGCCCCAGGTCCGCGCTGTAAGGGCCTCCTCGGCCTTTGGCTTCTCGATGATCTATGTCATCTTTGAAGACAAGGCCGACATCTACTGGGCCAGGACTCGCGTCCTCGAACGCCTGAACTACGCCGCCTCGCTGCTCCCGCCCGGTGTTGTTCCCACCCTCGGTCCCGATGGTACCGGTGTGGGGCATGTCTTCTGGTACACCATCGAGGGTAAGGGGTATGACCTGGAACAGATGCGTACCCTCCAGGACTGGTTCGTGCGTTACCAGCTGAACACCGTCCAAGGGGTAGCCGAGGTGGCCTCCATCGGCGGCCTGGTGCGGGAATACCAGATCGACCTCGACCCGAACAAGTTGTTTGCCTACAACATCAAGGTCGGCAAGGTCATGGATGCGGTCAAGGCCTCCAACAAGGATGTGGGTGGCCGCCTGATCGAGCAGGCCGATGCCGAGTACCTGATCCGCGGCCGCGGCTACGTGAAGTCCAAGGCTGATCTGGAGAACATCGTTATCGGGGCCGATATGCGCGGCACACCGATTTACCTCAAGAACCTCGGCACGGTGCAGATGGGGGGCGCCATCCGACGTGGCATGCTCGACATGAACGGCGAAGGTGAAGCGGTGGGTGGCATCGTTGTCATGCGCTATGGCGAGAACGCCCACGATGTCATCCACCGGGTCAAGGATAAGATCAAGGAGTTGGAAAAAGGGCTGCCGCCCGGTGTAAGGATCATGGTCTCCTACGACCGCTCCGACCTGATCATGCGGGCGGTGGATACTCTGAAACATAACCTGCTGGAGGAATCAGTGGTTGTCTCGTTGGTGATCCTGGTCTTCCTGCTGCACTTCCAGAGCGCTTTGGTGATCGTGCTGACCCTGCCGATCTCGGTGCTGATCGCCTTCATTACCATGAAGCTGATGGGGGTCACCTCCAACATCATGTCCTTGGGTGGTATTGCCATCGCCATCGGTGTTCTGGTGGACGCTGGCGTTATAATGGTGGAAAACTGCTATCGCCACCTGTCCGAGATGCCGCCGGAAGAACGCGCCGGCAAACGGCTGGAGGTCGTCATTGCTTCGGCCAAACAGGTCGGGCGCGCCATCTTCTTCTCCCTGGCGATCATCGTGCTCTCCTTTGTGCCGGTGTTCCTGCTGGAGGGGCAGGAAGGCAAACTGTTCCACCCGTTGGCCTTCACCAAGACCTTCTCCATGATGGGCTCGGCCATGATCGCCATCACGCTGGTGCCGGTGTTGATGTACTTTTTCATGCGCGGCAAGATGCCGCCAGAGAGCGCCAACCCGGTCTCGACCTTTTTCATCAAATTGTATTCACCGGTAATTCGTTGGGTGCTGGTCTGGAAAAAGACCACCATCGCCCTTAACCTCGTGGCCCTGGCCATTGCTGTGCCGCTGTTCATGAGCCTGGGGAGCGAGTTCATGCCCCCCCTGGACGAAGGTTCGCTGCTCTACATGCCGGTCACGCTCCCCAACGTCTCGATTACCGAGGCCAAGCGGCTGATACAGGTGCAGGACACGATCATCAAGAACGTACCCGAAGTGGAACATGTCCTGGGCAAAGTGGGCCGGGCCGAGACTTCCACCGACCCGGCGCCGGTCTCCATGTTCGAGAGCATTATCATCCTCAAGCCGAAAGACAAATGGCGGCCGGGAATAAAAAAGGCCGACATCGTGGCCGAACTGGATTCCAAACTGCAACAGATCGGTGTCAGAAACGGCTGGACCCAGCCGATCATCAACCGCATCAACATGCTCTCCACCGGGGTGCGTACCGACCTGGGGGTCAAGATTTTCGGTAATGACCTGAATGTGCTCAAAGACCTGGCTATTCAGACCGAGGCGATCCTCAAACCGATTAATGGCGCGGCCGACGTGGTAGCTGAACGGGTCACAGGCGGCAATTACATCGATATCGATATCGATCGCGAGGCGGCCGCCCGCTACGGTGTGAATGTAGGCGACATCCAGGATGTCATTGAGACCGCCCTGGGGGGCGAGATGCTCTCCACTACTGTGGAAGGGCGCAACCGCTTCCCGATCCGGCTGCGCTATCTCCGAGACTACCGCGACAATATCCCGGCCATCCGTCGTATCCTGGTCGCTGGGATGGAGGGCGCTCAGGTGCCGCTCTCGCTGGTCACCAAGCTGAAAATTTCCACTGGCGCGCCGGAGATTAACAGCGAAGGGGGACTCTTGCGTTCGCTGGTCTTTCTTAACGTACGTGGCCGTGACATGGGGGGCTTTGTGACCGAGGCCAAACAGGTGCTGGAAAAGAACCTCAAATTGCCGGCCGGTTATTACGTGGCCTGGTCCGGGCAGTGGGAGAACCAGATTCGCGCCAAGGCTAGGCTGCAGATGCTGGTACCGATCGGCATCCTGATCATCTTTATCCTGCTCTACTTCACCTTCCACTCGGCCCTGGAGGCTTCCATGGTCATGCTCTCGGTACCCTTTGCCCTGGTGGGCGGGGTCTACCTGGTTTCAGCCCTGGGCTATAACCTGTCGGTGGCGGTATGGGTCGGCTTTATCGCCCTGTACGGTATCGCCGTGGAGACCGGAGTAGTGATGGTGATCTATCTGCACGAGGCGTTGGACAAAAAGCTGATCAATGGTCCCTGCACCGAACAGGATATCTACGATGCCACCTTCGAGGGGGCTGTACTCAGGCTTAGGCCCAAGCTGATGACAGTGGCGGTGGCCCTGCTGGGTCTGTTACCGATCATGTGGTCGACCGGCACCGGGGCGGATGTGATGAAACCGATCGCTGCCCCGATGATCGGAGGTATGATTTCCTCGGCGGTGCATGTTCTCATCATGACACCAGTTATCTTTGTATTGATGAAGAAACGGGATCTGAAAAAAGGCCGCCTGCACTATTCGGGTATGAAGCACTAACTGCATTCAATATGAGGAGTGGTAATAAAAAAGGCATTTTTAGTGATAGGATTTTTACTAGTCGCCTCCCTATTGTCCTCCTGCGCTGGATTTGACAGTTCAACTGACCGTTCTGATCGATATGACAGAAGTTACAGTGGTCGCTCTTGCCACTAATATTCTTGGAAATGATTTATGGAGAATATGCTACGCACGGTGTTGGATATTCTCTATATAACCAAACTTGGAGCAGACATAAACAACTGAAATTTCTGAAATTAAGTATTGGCATGGCAAATGCTTTTAGTGAAACGTCTAAGTAACCACACTCAATCAAAAGGAGAATTAGTAACATGAAAAAAATGACCGCACTAATCGCAACACTTTTTGCACTCACAGCTCCTGTGGCCTCTTTCGCTGCCATGGACCATGGTTCCATGGATATGGGGCATGGTGCCCATCAGGGGGATGTGGCCCATGAAGAAGTGGTAGATGGCGTGAAAGCGACCTTCAAGGTCATGAGCATGAAGGAACATATGAAGGCCATGAAAATGGAAATGCCGAAGGAGATGAAGGAGACTCATCACATCGCGGTCGAGTTCAAGGATGCCAAAACCGGTAAGGCTCTGACCGAAGGCGAGGTTAAAGTTAAAGTGCAGAATCCAGACAAAACCGACCAGTCCAAGGATCTGATGGGTATGCAGGGGCATTTCGGTGCTGACTTTGATCTGTCTAAAAAGGGGAAATACGGCGTGATGTGTAAGTTCCAATTGAAGGATGGCAAAGTCCGTAGCACCAAGTTCTGGTACACTGTCAAGTAGTCCAGACCATCATCTTGAATAAAATGGGGATGGTTCAAGGTGATGAACTATCCCCATTTGCGTTGGAGCGCTAATGAAAAAATACCTGATTTTACTGTTGATCTTTGCTTTTGCCGGTATGGTCGGCTGTAACAAAAAAGAGCCGGTCTCTCAACCTTTGCAATCTGGAAAAGTGATTGCGACCCCTGACTATGAGAAGTTTTTTGGTTCCGCGCCGTTGGTTGATAAAGGTATGGCGTACGCTTTTGTGATTTATTTTCCTTCAAGAAAAGAGCCAGGCAAGGTTGTGCCGTTTCCGTTTTTTACTTTCGACGAGGGAAGCATGAAAAAGGTCGCCATCCAGCGTTTGTTGGGCGGTATGGATACTGGTACTTATCAGGGAGAATTCATTTCCTTCCCCAATGGTATTCGTCTGATAGCAATCAATGATGATCAGGGGACGGTTTCGGTAAATTTCAGCAAGGAGCTGGATAAAACCGCTGAACCAGCGATCGCACCTGCGCTGGCCTTGACCTTGCGCCAGCTTAAGGGAGTCAAGGATATTCGGGTCCAAGTTGAAGGCAAGGAAGATTCGTTAAACACCTTGGTTGGAAGTGTCGATGATAGTTCAGTCCAGCAGCCATCTCCACCACGCCTTTTGAGTATTACTGCCATGAAGGATAAAGGGGCCAAGGTTATTGAAGACCTGAATGCCTTTTTCGACCGACCGGTGGAGGTAAAGGAACTGAAGTTGCTCGACAAAGATGGAAAACAGTATTCCGGCGAGCTATTTCACTCGGTTTTTGACATGGCAGCAGTGCTCAAACCAAAAGACCCAGCGCAGTTCAAGGAGCGGATGCCGATCAAAGTGCGCTGGAAGGTGGTTGATAAGCTGGGCAGGCAGGCAGAGGGTGACAATGTCTGGTTCCTGGAGGTTAAAGAGCATTGAGCAATAATAAACGCGGGGGGATGAAAAACAGATACACCATTGCCATAGTGTGTCTGGTGTTGGGGGCCTTAGCATTATCGGGAGTGGCGTTCGGGCATGGCACAGAGAAGCATGGCAAAACGGCACCAGCCGATGCACAGATGAAGAAACTGCACGCAATGATGCCTATGTTTTCCATTGCGTCAGCCAAACTGGAAGCTGCCTTGGAGAAAGGTGACGCTGCTGCGGCCGAGTCTGAGGCACACAGAATTGTTGTAGCGCTTCCTGATCTGAAAAAATCAAGACCGCACAAAAACTTCAGCCAAAAGAAAAAATTTGTGGACTTGGCAAACAGTCTGGGAACAGCAGTAAACTTAACAACAGAGCTGGCGAAAAAGGATGATTTTGCCGGCGCCATGGGCGCTTTCAAAAAGGTTGAGCAAGCATGTATGGCATGCCATGCCATGTTCAGGGATTGAGAAAACCTTCCATCAAAGAGAAGGAGGTATTCCATGGAAAAAAACACTCTGTCAGAAAAGATTGTTGATAGACTCAAGCAGCACCAACAGGAGCTTGCCGGAAAACAGCAGCAGACCGACAGCAATATGAAACAAATGTTGGAACAGCGGGAACAGCAGGGCATTATTGTCGGGCAGGCAGTCGAATCTATCATTCTTCCCCGTATGGAGGAATTGGCACGTCAGTTCGACAATGCCAAAGTTGAGGTCCTGCATACCGAGGCTGTTTTCAGTTGTGTTTGCGAGTTCACACATACCCCTCGGTTTCCTGCAACCGTCAGGTTTGCCATCGCTCTGTTTCCGGCCAGCGACTCAATTACCGCTCGCTATGATCTGAACATTCTTCCCGTACTGATGGAATACCAACGGAATGCCGAAGAGACCTTTCCGCTTGTGGGTAATGAGAATGCTCTCGCAATTTGGGTAGAGGATAAAATCCTGGATTTCGTTGACACCTACCTCCGCTTGGAAACTCATCCCCTCTATCAAAAAGACAATACCGTTGTTGACATTGTCTGTGGTATGCGCATTCCGTCAACAGCCGCGACAAGTACACTCGAACGAAATGGTCGGATATTCTACTTCTGTTCCGAGCATTGCAAAGAGGCTTTCATCAAGGAAAGCGACAAGTGACCTCAGGAGGAAACCGGGCATGAAAGTTTCAGATATCAGGAAATTGGCCGCTCGACATGGATTAGAAACAGACAAAATGAAAAAAACAGAAATTATCAGAGCCATTCAAGCCGCAGAGGGGAATTTCGCCTGTTTTGATTTGGGAAAGGCAGCGGAGTGTGGCCAACTGCACTGCTTGTGGCGGGATGACTGCAGATAAAGTTTCTTCTGGTAGCCATACAATAAACATCTAAATTTTCAACTACTGCACCGCTTGCAACCGAATAGCCCCCGTTTCTTTTATGGGGGCTATTTTTGTCGCGCTTTCTAGCATTATTGAAGCCGGAAGGTTTCAAAGAAAGGATCACGTTTCACCGAATAAAATTGCGAATTCAGCACTGAATTTCCTTTACCTGAGCTAGTAAAAAATATGTGATTGACAGATCCCATAAAAAAATATAGTTTTATATTAAATTATATAACATCAAAATAAATGAGACTTCAATGAAACCTACACCTAACGCAACATACCGAGCTTTAAATACTTACACCAAACTGATGAGAGCTGCAGAATCGGTTACCAACAGGGTTAACCGTGTCCTGTCGGGACCAAAGCTTACCATCAGCCAGTTTGGTGTGCTGGAAGCTTTATACCATAAAGGTCCCCTGTGTCAGAAGGACATCGCTGCCAAGATTCTGAAGAGTACCGGCAACATCACCATGGTGGTAGATAACTTGGAAAAAAATGGTCTGGTACGACGAGAGCGTGACAGTGAAGACCGACGTTATTTAACCGTACATCTCACTGAAACTGGTACAACGCTGATTACCAGGGTCTTTGCAGATGTCGAAGCGGCAATCGTTACAGAAATGGCTTCACTTGCCGAGAACGAACAGGAATTGCTGGGAAATCTGTGCAAGAAACTAGGCTTGAAAGGAGGGTAATACAGAAGCGCAGTGTTTTTTTGTCGGAATAGTTCAATATCAAATCAATGTCATAAAGGAGAGACGTCATGAAAAGAATGATCACATCAATCAGCACAATTATCGCCTTGGCCCTTCCAGGCTTTGCTTTCGCTTCAACCTGGAACATCGATCCCGACCACTCAAATGTCGGTTTCAAAGTCCGTCACCTGATGGTGTCCAATGTGAAAGGCAGTTTCGACAAGCATACCGGCACCGTTGACATTAATGACAAAGACATCACCAAGTCAAAGCTGGAAGTCAGTATCGACACCAATTCTATCAACACCAATGTGCAGAAACGCGACGAACATCTGCGCAGCGCCGACTTCTTTGATGTTGCCAAATTCCCGGCGATGACCTTTGTGTCAAAGAAAGTGGCTAAGGCCGGTAAGGATAAACTGAAAGTCACCGGCGACCTGACCCTGCACGGTGTGACCAAAGAGGTGGTGCTTGACGTTGAAGGTCCGTCTAAAGAAAGCAAAGATCCCTGGGGCAGCATCCGCCGTGGTGCAACCGCCAGTACCAAGATCAATCGCAAAGATTTCGGCATAGCCTGGAATAAGGCTCTTGAGACCGGAGGGTTTGCTGTAGGAGAAGAAATAACAATTACTCTGGAAATAGAGATGACCAAGAAGTAGCCGAAGATAACGATTCAAGTCGGGGTGGAAAGTCCAGTCCCGACTTGATCAGTGAAGACTGACTGCAATATGGAGGATGAGACCATGGCAAAGATAGCGATTGTATATCACAGCACCTATGGCCACACCGAAGCGGTGGCGAATTCAGTTAAAAAAGGCGCTGAACGAATCACCGAAACCGAAGTGAATCTTGTTTCAGTTATTGAGATCGAAGAAAAATGGAACCTGCTGCATGATGCCGATGCCATCATATTCGGCTGTCCGACCTATATGGGGAGCGCCTCGGCAGAGTTCAAGAAATTCATGGAAGCAAGTGCTCATTTCTGGATGGAGCAGAAATGGAAGGATAAATTGGCCGCCGGTTTTACCAATTCAGCCAGCCAGAGCGGGGACAAACTTAATACCCTGGTTCAACAGGCGATCTTTGCGGCACAACACGGCATGCTCTGGATCAGTCTTGGCATGCTACCGGGAAACAACATGAGCACGGCCAGCATCACCGATCTCAACCGTCTTGGTTCTTTCATGGGAGCGATGACCCAGTCCAATAATGACCAGGGCCCGGATCTGGTCCCACCGGCCAACGATCATGAAACAGCTGCTCTGCTTGGACAGAGAGTTGCCGAACTTGCGCAACGTTTTGTCCGTTAGACAAGAGGGGAGCTCGTACAGTCTCCCCTCAATCTTTTCTACGGTCGCAGGAGGGAAGTGCGGTTCTTTTTGTAAAACCATACAGGAGGCACAGACGAGAGTCAGGCTCCCGTCTCATACGTCGTGCATTCTCAGTTGCGGCAGCATTCCGGGATACCATGTTTTTGTGCAGCAGCAATGATCTTGCCTTTGAGCTCGTTTAGTTCCGCCTCAAGCGCGCCAACTTTGTGGGTATCGATACCATCATAGCTGTACTGTTCCCTCAGTTCGATATCCTTGGCTTTTAAAGCGCTGGTGAGTCCAACGGTCTCCTGATTAAACTGCTGAACGACCTGTTTGTCAGCACATTTACCGCATGAGTCTGCGGCTGAAGCCGATAATGCGCCTACTGAAAGTATCCCCATTGCCATTGCAATTCCGACGATTGTTTTTTTGTTCATTGTAGTTCCCCTTCTTCTTTAAATGTTCTGGCTGGGCCAGTTTATATGCTTTGTATGTTCAACATGCGTGCCACGTCACTCTCCATGGCATAAGTCTTTAATTCCGCTTGATATTTAATCGCATGGCTCGTATTGACTCGATCATGGCCATAACGAATATGCTACAAATCCCCCTGCAAGCTGAGAATATTCCGCAACTAACAGCCTCTATTTTTGGACCTTCGCCCAGCTTAACAAGCAGAATTTGATATACTTCTTTTACACGTCAACCCTAGAAGCCTCTGCGTCGGAAAGGAGCGGGCATTATGAAAACCACCACATTGACCATTCCTGAACTAGCACTGATTGCAGGCACACGAGTCATGCTGGGGGGCGGGATTGGTTTGCTGCTTGCCGACCGGTTGGGCAAGGAAAAACGCCAAGCGGTCGGCTGGACATTACTGCTGACCGGAGTCCTTACCACGATTCCGATAGGCCTGCTGGTGTTCTGCAAACGGCGCTGAGCTATGAGATGTTGCCCTGAACCAAGGATGTTCTTCTTATTAGCGCTTTTGCTATTGACCCTTTCCTGCGCTGCCGCAAATGATTTGAAAGTTGAACAACAGGAGATCGCGGTAACCCTGGTCCCGGAGAACCAACTTATCGCGGGAGAAAGCACTATGATTCTCTCTGATGACAACGGGACACTAAAACTCCAGCTTTCGCCAACCACCTTCATCGAAAAGGTCCTCGTATCAGGCAAGCAGGTGCCATTCTCTTTCGGCAAAGGATTGTTAGCAATTGAGATTAGCCAGAGAAAACATAAACCGGTCACCGTCACGGTAAATTACCATAACCTATTTAAGGATTCGGTCCCCGAGCGACCTGCAAACCAGGAGGATCCGACCTTTGGAGTAACCGGGGCCATCACCCCGCAAGGGGTTTTTCTGGGAGGTGATGCAGGCTGGTACCCTGTTCCGGCGACCCCCCCCAAACGTCGTATCATTCGCATTTCTGCACCGGCGGGAACCGAAGCGGTTACTTCCGGTAAAAGAGATTCCAGAGAAACGAAGCAGGGGATTTCACGCTCCACCTGGAGAGAAGAGCGACCAGTAGGAACCCCCACTATTTCCGCGGGCCCATATCGGATTGAAGAACGTCGGCTGGGCAACATTGACCTCTACACCTACTTTTATCCGGATAATGCCCATCTCGCGTCACGCTATCTGGAGGCAGCCTCTAAATACATCCAGTTCTACAATGAACTGTTAGGTCCCTACCCGTTCGAGAAGTTTGCCATCGTGGAGAATTTTTTCCCAACCGGTTATGGCTTTCCCTCTTATACGCTCCTGGGGAGCGCCATCATCAGACTACCTTTCATCATCGATACCAGCCTGCCTCACGAGATTGCCCACAACTGGTGGGGTAACGGCGTGCTGGCCGAGTATCGCGAGGGGAATTGGTCGGAAGGGCTGGTGACCTATCTGGCCGATTACCTCCTCAAGGAGCAGAAGGCAGCAGATCAGGGGCGCGATGCCAGGCTCCAGTTTCTAACTGACTATGCCACCCTGGTGCCGCCGGACAAGGATTTTCCACTACGCGATTTCAGTGGTCGGGTCGATCCAGCCTCCCGCTCTATCGGTTATAGTAAAGCAGCCATGGTCTTTCACATGCTGCGGCATAACTTGGGCGACCAGGCCTTTTACGGTGCACTTCGGGATGTCTACCGGGAGAAGCTTTTCAGAAGCGCGACCTGGAGCGATTTCATTCAGGCCTTTTCCCGACGGGCCGGGAAAGATATGAGCTCCTTTATAGAACAGTGGCTTAATCGTCCGGGGGGGCCGCAGTTTAGCCTGTCAAATGTTGATTACCGGTCAAAAGGCGGGCTCTGGGAGGTCTCGGGGGTCCTAAAACAGCCGGCCCCTTTTTACCAATTACCCCTGCCCCTGCGGCTGGAAACCGAGTCCGGCACAGTTGAAAAGTCTCTGCCGGTTTCCGGGGAGCGGACACCCTTCAGTTTCACTACCCCCACTCGACCTGTCCGGCTGCTCCTTGACCCGGCTGTGAACATTTTCCGTATCCTAGCCACTGCCGATCTGCCTGCCACTGTCAACAGGATCAAGGGATCCGATCAGCTCCTGTTTATAGTCACTGAAAGCTGCAGGGCCAGCAAGGATAGCTTGCAACTTCTGCTGCAATCCCTGGGGCAGAGTGGCACCCGCCTCATTGATGAAAAAGTCGTTGATGAAACCGCCCTCAGCCGACACGATTTATTTTTCTGCGGGACCCCCAAAAATCCAGTTTTGTTGGGATCTCCACCGGAAAGACTTAAAATCTCAGCGACCGGGTTTGCTTTGGATGGAAATGAATACAGCCAGCCACGGGATCTGCTGTTTATGGTCATGCCGCGCGCCACTGCCACCGAACGCATTTCCGCGCTATTTCTTCCTCTTTCTAAAGAGGCGGCGCAACAGTATGCATTGAAGATCACCCACTACGGCAGGTACAGCTATCTGGTGTTTTCAAATGGGGAGAATCGCCACAAGGGCCTGTTCCCAGCGGGATCTGTTGGAAGTGTGGTTAAATTTCCCAGAAAGCCGATGCCATGAAAAAGTTAAGCCTGGTATTCATTCTGCTCATCATTATCTTAGTCGGAACCGGCTATGTTCTCTGCCATGGCACCACGCAGGTGCTGCGGCTTAGCGACGGACAGATCATTGCTTTTGACGGTATGATTAAGGAGGTCAGCCAGTCGAAGCTGATTTTTGTCGGGGAGTTTCATGACAGCAAAGAAGCCCATAAGGTGCAGTTGGAGATTATCAAAAAGCTTCATCAGTCGGGTGTGCCGCTGGCAATCGGCATGGAAATGTTTACCTCCAAAAACCAGGCCGAACTGGATCGGTGGGTGGCAGGAAAATACTTGATGGAAGACTTTATCAGGTTCTATTATAGTGAGTGGAATATGCCGTGGCCGCTGTACAGGGATATCCTGCTCTATGCCCGTGACAACCAAATCCCCCTGATCGGTCTCAATGTACCTCGCAAGATAAGCCGCAAGGTATCCAAAAAAGGTTTCAAAGCTTTGACGCCGGCGGAGCGGCGCCTGCTTCCTGCCGGGATCACCTGCAGTGTTAACTCTCAATATATGGAGTTCATTCGCGGGGCCTACATGGAGCATCACACCAGCACCGACAAGTCCTTTCTCTATTTCTGCGAGGCCCAGATGCTCTGGAATAAAAGCATGGGGTTTCATCTGAAGGACTATCTCGGTCGTAATCCCCAGCGACTGGTTGTTGTTATTGCCGGCGCAGGGCATGTCATGAAATCGGGGATACCGGAGGAGGTTTACCAAAGCACGGGATATGGCTACAAGGTGATTCTCCCTGATCTCAATTGGAAAAAGATTACCAGCAGGGATAGTGATTACCTCATTCTTTTTAACAGCCTCCTGGATTAATGGGGAGAAGGAAAGCATCCCCCTGCTTCTTGAATTTACATTCCTTTTTTATCCTCTATACTACCTATTGTATTTCTTTCTCAGGCAATCAGTGAATGACTCGGAAATGGGATCTGAATTTTATGCTTGACTTGTAACTTTTGTTTCACTATAGTTCAAAACTCTTTAAAAAACGATGCGGATGGAGACAGCATATGTACGCAGTGATCAAGACAGGTGGCAAACAATACAAGGTCACCGAGGGTGAGTTTCTCAAGGTTGAAAAACTTGAGGGCCAGGTGGGCGACAGCATCGAATTCGCCGAAGTTCTGATGGTTGGCGGCGACAAAATAGTAGTTGGCGCACCTCTTGTGGCAGGTGCCACAGTGACTGCCAAAATTGCTGTTCAGGGAAAAGACAAGAAAGTCCTAGTTTTTAAATCCAAACGACGTAAAGACTCCCGCAAGCTGCGTGGTCACCGTCAGTTCAGGACTGTTCTTAAGATTGAAAAAATAAGCGCATAAACTAAATACTAAATTTTTCCTAGGAGACAAGGAAATGGCACATAAGAAAGCAGGCGGAAGTTCCAGAAACGGCAGAGACTCGGCAGGGCAGCGACTAGGTTGCAAAAAATTCGGCGGCGAAAACGTTAAAGCCGGCAATATCATTTACCGTCAGCGCGGCACCCAGATCCATCCCGGCAACAATGTCGGCTGCGGCAAAGATTACACTCTGTTCGCCTTGATCGAGGGCATTGTCAAGTTTGAACGTCTGGGCAAAGATCGTAAAAAGGTCTCCGTATACCCCAACTAATCCATAAGGTTATTCAATAATACAGAAACCCGGAAACTTTTTCCGGGTTTTTTTATTCCCGCCCCAAAAATCCTGCGTTGGAACCTGATTCCCATTTTAAAACTGTTTTTTATAAATCTATTGCGACAAAATTTTTTTTGCACTAATAATGAAACCAGCTCCGAAAATCTCTTCTATTCAAATTGAATATGTAAGGAACCAGGCCATGTTTAAATCCAAACTCACCCACAAAATCCTTGCGATCATCGCCATCACTTTATTCATCGGTTTCGCAGGTATGGGCATCATTACGCTCTACCTGGGATACAGCTCCACTCTTAAATTGCAACAGCAGAACGCCAGAGTGCTTGCTTCTACCATTATCCAAAACCTGAGTACTGTGATGGTCAAGGGAGACATGAAGGATTACAGCGCTACCGTGGATGAGATCCAGAAAAAAGGCGGCCCTGGTTCTTCTGTACGTCTTTTCAACGTTGAGGGAAAAGAATGGAATGGCAGCGCTTCAAGCGAGGAGATCCGCCGCGCCATAGCAAGCGGCAAAACTCAAGAGGCAAGAATCAACAGAAACGGAATTCAGGTAATGAGCCTCGCAGTACCGCTCTTAAATGACGATCGCTGCCACAGCTGCCATAAATCCGGATCAAAGCACCTGGGCGGCTTGCTGTTGACTACCTCACTTGAGGACGGGATTAAAAGCGCGGTCAGGTTATCGATCATTATGTCCATAGTAGGTGTTGCTTTCTTTTTAGCGATGCTGGCCACTCTTTATCTTTTTTTCCAGAGAACCGTGGTCCATCAGATAGCCCTGGTTTACAACCAACTGGGGGATTTGACCGGGGCTGAGGGTGACCTTACCAGATTGCTGCATATTCACACCGAGGATGAAATTGGCCGGGTATGCCAGGAAGTTAATCTACTTACGACAAAAATCCGGGATACGTTTTCGGTTCTGTACCAACAGGCCTGCATGATCGGTACCGGGGTTTGCGAGTTAGCCGCCGGCACCGAGCACACACTGCAGATCTCGCAGGACCAGAAAGAAAAAGCGGTTGCCGTGGCGCTGGCATCCGACCAGATGTCAGCTACCATTAACGAGGTAGCCGGTAATACTCACCGGGCCGCAACACTCTCCTCGGATGTAGACACAGCCGCCAGCAACGGTATGGCTGTAATGGAAGAAACCTGTCGGTTTATGCAGCAGATTAGCGTGAGCGTGACCAGCACATTGGCCACCATACGTGAGCTGGAATCCTCTTCCGCCAAGATTGGCGAGATGGTCGTCCTGATCGAAGATATTGCCGACCAGACCAACCTTCTGGCACTCAATGCCTCGATCGAGGCGGCTCGCGCCGGTGAAGCCGGCAAGGGTTTCGCAGTAGTAGCCAGCGAAGTTAAGAATTTGGCCCAAAAGACCACTCACTCAACCCGCGAGATCGAGAGGATCGTTTCATCAATCCAGCAGGAAAGCCGCAAGGCAGCTGCAATGATCACCGAGGAAAGTACCTTGGTCGCAACCGGGCTCTCTCGCTCGGAAGAAGCCCGGCAGCAATTGAAGAACATCAAGGAACATGCCCATGAATCAAAGACCATGATCGAGCAGATAGCCACGGCCTCGGAAGAACAGAGCGCCACCATTCAGGATATCTCTCAAAAGATTCATCATGTATCTCTTACCGCCACAGAGAATTACGACATGATGAAGGTAACTTCTGATGCTTTTGCAACCTTCTCTGACGTAGTTGAGCAAATTTACAACACGGTCGGTAAGTTCTCAGTCGGCAACTACCATGATGCAGTCAAGGGACATATCAGGGAGATTGAGGGGCAGGTTCAAAAGTGCATTGCTGCCGCCATAAAGGACAAGACCCTGACTATGGAAGCGTTGTTTGACCGGAATTATATTCAAATCGCCAAGACCAATCCGCAAAAATTCACCACAAAATTCGATAGCTTCTTTGACAGGGTTATTTCACCGATACAGGAGCAGGTCATCAACAAGGACAGCAAGGTCTTATTCGCCATCTGCGTTGATAACAACGGATATCTACCCTGCCACAATTTGCGTTATACCAAGCCTCTCACCGGCGATCCCGAGTATGACAAGAATAACAACCGCACCAAACGGATGTTCAATGACCGTACCGGTATCCGTTGCGCCCGCAATACCGATGGATTTCTGCTACAGACTTATCGTCGCGACACCGGTGAAATACTTAACGACATGTCAATGCCGCTCTTAATTAATGGCAAACACTGGGGAGGTATCCGCATCGGATATTTGGCCCCCTGTGAATCAGTGGTAAAGCTGGGTCTCAAATAAATACTTTATTTATACTTTAATTATAGTTTAATATTATCAAAAATTTATTAAAATGTTATGGGTTGTATAAAATGGTGTATGCTAATAAAGTTGGATAGATTCAAAAAAGCTTATATTTAAGGGACAGGCGACATGAAGCACCTGGGAGATATCCTTGTCGAATCCGAAATAATCAGCAAGAAAACCCTTGAGCGTGCTCTGGAACGCCAGAAAGCGGATAAAAAACGTCTCGGGGTTGTACTTGAAGAGATGGGGGTCATTACTGAGGAAGAACTGGCTGAGGCACTTGCCAAGCAGTTCAACTTCAAGACCATCAAAAATTTCATTAATCACAGCTTTTCTCAAGAGCTGCTTGATCTCCTGCCGTCTGATTTTGCCATGAAAAAGCTGGTCTTTCCGCTTAAACAAAAAGATAGCATGCTGGCCGTGGCCATCACCGATCCGTTCGATTCTGAAACCATGGAGATGTTGAGCCGCATGACCGGTTATCAGATAATTCCGGTCATCTCGACTCGCAAGGAAATTCTGGACGCCATTTCCAAAAATTATCTTAAAAGTGCGGTTGGCGGGGATGAGTGCGATACAATTTTGATAGTAGAAGATTCAACCACTGTGGCCACCGTCATCCAGGTGGCGCTGGCCAAGGAAGGATACAATGTAATTGTGGCCCACGACGGGCTGGAAGGTCTTAAGCTGGCGGTTTCCGAGCGGCCCAGGGTAATTATAACCGACTCGGTCATGCCCCGCATGGATGGTTACGGGTTATTACGCGCCATTAAATCCAATCCTATGACTTCTGATATCCCGGTGATCATGCTGACTTCCAAGGCCTCCAGCGAAGACGAGCAAAAAGCGTTGGAGTTCGGTTTTATTGATTTCATACCTAAACCGGTTCAGCCGGTGCGGATCGTAGCCCGCGTCAGGCGTGTCATGGAGCTGACCAAGAAGTACAGGCGCTAAATTTTCCGCCAGTCGAGTTATATGTTTGGAAATTAAAAAGAGGCTGCGGCTTCTTTTTTTATAAATCAAAACCGCAATAGGAGAGATTGAAACTTTTATTGCAGAGGGGAAAATCAGATATCTGCTCATCCCGCAAGGCCAGCGCCAAGCCGCTCCAGTTATGAAAGGAGGGATCCTTGACCTTGTAACGCAAGAAGTTACCCTTGGCGTCCGTAATTACTGCATGACATATCTCACCCCGCCAGCCCTCCACCAGGGCCACTGCCAACCGATCAGCAGGCATCTTCCCGCATGACACCTTGGATCCCCCACCCGGCAAAGCACTAAGCTGATCATAAACAAATTCCATAGCGGCCTGGGATTCCTTCCAACGTACCATGGCCCGCGCCAGAACATCACCATCTGAGAGCAACGGCACCGAGGGTTTGATGGTACGAAAAAGACCAAAAGGATGATCGCAGCGCACATCCCGCTCAACACCGCTTGCCCGAGCAGAAGGCCCGACCAGCCCCAATGCCAACGCAGCAGCGCGATCTATTTTACCGGTACCCTCAAAGCGGGCCATCACAGAAGGTGACTCCCACAACAGCCCGACGGCTCCTGCATAATCCAGTCTGATCGCTTCCAGGTTTTTTAATAGTACTGCCGACTGTTCAGGAGAACAGTTAAAGTAGGTTCCACCGGGACGGATTAGGCCGCGCCCGAAACGGCTGCCGCACAAAACAGCTGTCATATTCAGGAAATCCCCTCGGATCCGGCCACAGAATGACATGGTTGGCAGATATCCAACATCACCGGCCAAGGCTCCCAGGTCGCCACAATGATTAGCCAACCTTTCCAGTTCCAGGGCAACCGCCCTGATAGATTCCGCCTGAGGCGGGGGCTCAACGGCAGCCAGCCCCTCATTGATCATGGCATAGGCGGTGGCATGTCCGATGGTAGTATCACCGGCAATCGTCTCCATCTGTAGCATGGTCGTCGGGTGGGGACCATTTAAGAACGCCTGCTCCAGACCGCGATGCTGATAACCCAGGGCTATCTCCAGATGAAGGACTTTCTCGCCATGACACTGGAAGCGGAAATGACCCGGTTCAATTATTCCGGCATGGACCGGCCCGACAGCAACCTCGTGGATTTCATCACCTTTTACGCGGAAGAAATCTCCCACTCCGGCTATGATTTCTTCATTTTGAGAGCGCCCCCAGGCATCATGTCCCCGGCGAAAGGATCTCTGATAACGTAGCGGCTTGAACCAGGGATGATCCTCCAGCACAACGCCGCACTGCTCGGCGATCTCCCTTTCAAACAGGTGCGCTTCGGGACAGACTGTAGCGATGCTCGGCAAGCGATCTTCAACCCATGAACGCAGAGCTCCCAGGCGTTCATGCTTGCCTGCCAGAATGCACCACAAGCCGACCCCTTCGCGGTCCGGCACACCAAAGTAGGATACAATCCGCCAACCTGCTCCGGTCATATCTACCAGCGCTTGCAAGAAGCCGTTCAAGGAGATCTCGGGGACATCCTTGACCGGAACATTTTGCCCATTGTGAAAGGTTATCATCAGGCTTTCATTGTTCACTGGGTTACCCCCAACAAGGCTGCTGCTGACGTTATTATTCGTGACAACGGTTCCGGCAGCCAGATACCCAGCAGCGCCATGACCGCCAACAATGCCAGTGGGGGAACTATTAGCAAGGGAGCGTCATGATATTTGGTCCTCTGGCGATCCTTAGGTGGCTCACCAAAGATTACCGGCAGCACCGTCAGCGACATGCCCACAAAAATCGCCATCAGCATCAAGACCACAACGGTTCCGACAATTGGGCGGCCGTTGGTAAAGGCGGCTATAAAAATGGTGATCTCACTGAAAAAGGGAAGAAACGGAGGTGAGCCGGTCAAAGCAAAGAAGCTGACCAGAAACAGCGCTGCGCTCCAGGGAGCCCGCTTCAATGCCCCGCAGGCAACATCACGATTCTTGGAACCAAAAGCGCGATGGATGTTGCCGGCAGCCAGGAAGAGCACCCCCTTGGCCAAGCCATTCCCTAGAACATGCAGCATTGCGCCATACAGGGCCTTACCGCCTATCCCTAAAGCAAACGCAAACAATCCCATATGTTCAACCGAGGAATAAGCCAGCATGCGCTTGAAGTCTGTCTGGCGGAGAAGAAAAATTGCCGCCACGGCAATCGAGAACATACCGATGCTGATCAGGCTGAAAGAGTAGAAAGCTGTATCCCCGGAAGCCATGCAGACCTGATAGACGCGGATCAACCCCAGAAAGCCGCAATTGGCCAGCCCACCCGCCAGCATGGCTCCTACCAGCCCCGGGGCCTCGCCATAGGCGTCCGGTTTCCAGGTATGCATCGGTGCCAATCCCATCTTTGTCCCGTAACCGACCAGCATGAAAACAAAAGCAGCATGCAGCCAGACCGGCGGTAGTCGCCGGGCATAGGCCTGGAGCGGTTCCAGCACCAGTGACGGCTCAAGTCCGGCTACGACTGTGGCGTAGGCCAAGAAAAAAATCCCCAGTAGCGCCAGTGCGATGCCGATCGAGCAGATCAGCATGTATTTCCAGGTGGCCTCGATGGAGCGGGCATTGCGGTTGAAGTAGACCAGGGGCGCCATGCAAAGGGTGGTAGTCTCGATCGCCAACCAGAGAAGACCCAGGTGATGGGTTATCATCGCCATGGACATGGCCGCAAGGCAAACCTGCATCCCCATGCACAAAATCCGATTGTTCCGCTCCTTGCGGTATTGCAGATAATTAACCGCATAGAAAGCGCAGGCCGTAAATAGCGCAGCGATCTCCAGCAGGAAGACCTTGCCGATCGCGTCCAGGTTGAACCAGCCATCTGCTGAAGGAGGCGGTGATGCAATACACAGTCCAAATACCAGCGTGATATGCAGGCAGGCCACTACCGGCAGTATCAAGGGGCGGCCGTTATTGGACGGCAACAACCAGGCTAGCAGGGCGCCCGCTAGAGGTATGGCAACCAGCAAGGCCATCAGCAACATCAATCCACCTCCCGCAAGGTGTTCATACGGCTGGTATCGATGCTTGAGAACTCACGGCTGATCTGGTTGATAATGATTCCCATCACGAATATTCCGGCTATCAGGTCCAATAGCGCACCGGCCTCGACCATAAACGGCATTGATCTGGTCAACAGCAGGCCAAAGATGAAGATGCCATTCTCCAGCAAGAGATAACCAAGTACCTGGTTTATAGCCTTGCGACGGCTCCCTAAAGCGATAAAACCAGCCAGTATGGTGGCCATGGCGGCCGGAGCGATAAGCAGACCCTGGTGCATTGCTGCCAGGGGAAGCCGGGCGGCGAAAATAAAGGCTAGAACAGTAGCCAAGGCACCGGCGATGATGTTACCCGAGTACCCCAACAGAGGTTGCATCTGTTCGTGGAAACCTACCCTCTGGACAGCGCCGTATAGTAGCCAGGGAATAAGAATACCTTTGGCCAGTACAACAAAACCCGTGATGACCAGGATATGGATTTGAAAAGGATGGATCAGAAGGGGCATCAACCCCAGAATGATGCCCTGGGTGGCGATGGCGCGGATCGCCACACGGGGACGATGCGTGCCCAGGATAAATATGTTGATCAAAAGCACAATGATCAGTAGCTGGTCAACAGCCGAATTCATAGTGTTACCTCAGAACCAGAATCATGGCAAAGGCAGAAAGAATGCAAGCTGAAAGCAGCATCTGCGGCACCCGCGGCAAGCGCAAGCGGGCCATGACCGATTCGACCACTCCGATCATTCCTGCCAGAAAGAACATGGAACCAATGAACAGCAACCAGCCCAGGAGCGGGTCCGCCACCCTGAACGGCAGGAGCACCTGCAGAAAGAAAGCGCCCAGTACGTATAACTTGACCGCAGCGCCATACAGAACCATGCTCAAGCCCGGGCCGGAATGATCCAGCACCATCACCTCGTGAATCATGGTTAGCTCGAGGTGCGTGGTAGGATCATCAAATGGAATGCGGCTGTTTTCAGCCAGAAGCACGATAAACAGCCCTCCGGCCAGCAGGATCAAGGCGGCACCGGATGTCCTCCAGAGAGCGATGGATGAATGGGTCAGGATACCGGACAATGAGAGGGAACCTGAAAGGCGGGAAAGGGTCATCAGGGCGATAAAGACCACCGGTTCGGCCAGGCAGGAGAAGGTCACTTCACGAGAGGCACCCATACCCTCGAAACTCGAACCGGTATCCAGGGCGGCAATAGTGGTAAAGAAACGCCCCAAAACCAGCAGGTACACAAACAGGATCATGTCACCGTTGAAAGAGATCGGTGGCAGGTGATTGCCGAGTGGGATCAGCAGTGAAGCGGCCAGGGTGGCAGCCAGGGTTACGATTGGCCCGGCCCGGAAGACCCAGGTGGTGGTGCGGCTGAAGACCGTGCCTTTGGCTAGCAGGCGGAACAGATCGTAGTAAGGCTGAAGAAAAGGCGCACCGGTACGGCCGGCAAAAAGAGCCTTGGTACGATTGATCACCCCCAGCATGAGCGGCGGCATAAGGATAACCAGCATCAGATGGATCAGGATGTCAGCCACTTTCATCCCAATTACTCCTCTCCGGCAAGCTATATAAAGGTGTTTAAACGTGTCCGGAATTTAGCACAAAAAAATGATCTGGTAATCAGGAATTAAAAGGTTATTTAGCGCCTGTGGCGGCGGTTAGTTTTTTTCAGGGCTTGGCGGAATTCCCAGGGCGGGGTTGGGTTTGCATCACGCCACAGCCCCTTGTGCCGTGCGCGGGCACTTTCTTCCGCAGTGATATATTCAGATGTGTAAGCGCCTTGAAGATATTGGCGATAAGCCCAGGCCAATCCTTCGGCCACCATCTCACGGTTGATATCCCGTCCGGAGTAACGGATAACCGCCACCGCCCGATGATATTGGTCGATATCGACTATCTCGGCTGAAATGCTGCGCCCCATGATCTTGTACATCAAGGTCCTTTTGGATACCTCTCCAAATGGCTGACCTTCCTGACCCGGTTTGACCGTCTCCGGTGCGTCGATGCCATAAAGGCGCAACTTTAGGCGACTCTCTTCACGGGTGGCAAGCAGGATGGTATCCCCATCATAGACCTTTCGCACCACCCCTTCGACCGTACGCGCTGCCAGACAATTGCCGACTGACAATAAAAGCAGCACCAGGCAGATCAGTAATAATTTCAATCCGGTTTTGATAGGCACCTCGCTCATGCTATGAAAGCCGTGGAAATTGTCTAAGATGATTTTTCATTATACCAGCTCCTTGGCATAGTTGAACTCGGTGGTGCCGGGAATCTCCCGCCCGTTTTTGTAGGCGGCGATAATATCGCTCCAGGCCTCACGCGGGCTTTGCCGCAGATCAATTAAAAATGAGCTGCAACCCTTTTGGCGCAGGTCGGCATGACGAGCCGTCAGGGAGAAAGGAAGTGCTGCTGTAATGGTCTGCAGTCCATCGCGGGTGGAAACGCTATACGCCTCACCCCGGTCCGAATGAAGCGGGATATTGCTGTGCACATCCTTGAAACGGATTTTAGTGGTCATGACCGGCAAAGGTGCATAGACAATCACCCGCCGCTCGATGTTCACCTCGGCCGCCAGCAGGTCGGCCAGGTTGGCGGCATCATCCTCGATATAAAGCGTTGCCAGTTCGGCACCCAGCTCCTGCCAGGCCACAAGAGCCTGACTGTTGAGCGAGAAACAACGGTGCCAGGTGGAGATCCGGATCTCCTGGAAAGGGCGCAGCAAATGAAAATGGGACAGGTTGGCGGCTTCGAAGCGGCGGAAGCCGAGACGATAAAGCTGACGCACTGTATCGCGATAAAGTGGCATATCGCGGTCAAAAATCATAAAAGGCAGTTGCCAGATGATGCGCTCCTCGGAACCGCGCATGCGGGAGACAACCGATGCAAGCTGGTGGATGGCAGCCTTGGAGAGCGGCAGGATGGTGCAGTCAGCCCCCTGTTGCATGGGATAACGCCAATCCTTTGGCAGATCCATGATCACCGCCAGGGTCTCCCGCTCGTTTCTCCGCACTCTTTCACGGCCGGTAACGCTGATTTTTCCTATATCTTGCAGGGCGGCTTGGCGAGCCGCTGTTATCTGATTCTTGAAACAGGCTGTTACTTCCTTCTCTAGATAATCATAGAATCGTCGCCGTAGCTCTTTGAAGGTAGCGGCCGGGATCAATAGTGGAGGGAAATCAAGCGCCTCCAGCGACTCCAGCCGAAACGGAGCATCGCCGATCTTGGAAAACTGCCCCTGCAGCACGGCGGCCATATCGGCGCTGCGGGCCGGTTCTAGCTGACCAAGCGGGAAGTTGAACTCGTATAAGGAATCCTCTACTTGTGCCTGAATGTGGAGCAGAAAATCATTTTTTTCAGCAGAGGCGGCCTCCAGCGGATTGGAAGGATCATTCCTCTGGTTTTTGAGTAGAAGCTTGAGCCGGCATGGAAGCTTGTTTCCCGGCACTGAATCCAGGCGGCGTTGACAGGCGTTGTCGCTCAGGGTAAAGGCTTCCCGGGAAGAAACCTTATAGATCGAATCGCCCACTGCAAAATTAAAAGGGGTCTCGACCTCCACCAGACTGCCGGCCCGGGCCTCCATCACCTTTTTGCGGTTGCAAAACAGCTCGCGCAGGGTCCAGGCCTGGCCGGCCATATCGCTTTTCGGCTGAGCCCGCAGTCGATCGCCTACATACAGGTTGTCACGTGTTTCAAAGGTCAGGCGGTTGCCACGGATGGTCTTGATCTGGCCCACAAATCGACCAGTGCCCCCTTTCTGCCAGGGATTGACAATATCATCCGGTTGCTGGGCAGCCATAAAACCTTTGGTATGGGTGCGTCCAAAGGAGTGCTTGAGGAGTTCCTTGGCGCTGGCCAGCGCTTCTTTGCGGGCCCGCTCGGGTGCATCCAGAACTGTACGATAAGCCTCCACCACGCTGGCCACATACTCGGCCGATTTCATACGCCCCTCGATCTTCAGCGACTTCACGCCGGCAGTGATCAACTCCGGTAAAAGCTCGATGGTTGAAAGGTCATTGGTGGAGAAATAGTGTCCCTCTTTGCCCCGGTGGCTATAAAGCCGGCGGCAAGGCTGGGCGCAACGCCCGCGGTTGCCGCTGTGCCCTCCCAGGTAGGATGAGAAAAAACATTGCCCCGAGATGGAGAAACAGAGAGCACCATGAACGAAACATTCGATTTCGACCGGCGTGGCAGCGGCGATAGCGGAGATCTCGCCGATAGCCAATTCACGGGCCAGCACTGCCCGTTGAAAACCAAGCTCCGCCAACATTTGCACACCAGCTGTATTGTGAATGGTCATCTGGGTCGAGGCATGCAGCGCTATCGAGGGAAAATGATTACGGATCAGGCGCGCCACTGCCAGGTCCTGCAGGATAACCCCATCTACCCGCATCATGGCCAGGGCCGAGAGGGTCTCTACCAGTTGGGGCAGCTCCTGCTCCTTGACCAGGGTATTGAGGGTAACGTAGATCTTGCGGCCATGCGCATGGGCGTAGGCCAGCATCCGCTCCATCTGGGCCAAGGTAAAATTCTTGGCACGGGCACGGGCTGAAAAGTCTCGCAAACCAGCATAGACAGCATCGGCACCTTTTTCCATGGCAGCGAAGAAGGATTCCAGCGAACCGGCCGGAGCCAGTAATTCGGGTTTTTGGGGTACAACTTTCATAGGGCCTCAAAATAGAAGCGCCCCATTACGGGGCGCTCAGACTATACAAAGAACGCATTTTTTTGGTAATTAGCTAGGGGATCTTGTGCAGGACCGGTCCTATTTCTCCATCAAGATACGCAACATCCTGCGCAGCGGCTCGGCCGCACCCCACAACAGCTGATCGCCGCAAGTAAAGGCCGACAGATACTGCGGCCCCATCTTCATCTTGCGCACCCGGCCAACAGGAACCGTCAAAGTACCGGAAACAGCCGCCGGTGTCAGATAAGTAAGCGTATCCACTTTATTGTTAGGCACCAGCTTGACCCACTGATTGTCCTTTTTGATCAGATCTTCGATCTCGCTGATCGGCAGGTCCTTGTTCAGCTTGATGGTCATGGCCTGGCTGTGGCAGCGCATGGCGCCGACTCGTACACAGATGCCATCGACCGGGATCGGCTGGGTGGTACCGAGAATCTTGTTGGTTTCGGCAAAGCCTTTCCATTCCTCGCGGCTCTGACCATCTTCCACCTCACGGTCGATCCAGGGCAGCACATTACCGGCCAGAGGAAATCCGAATTCCTTGGTAGGCATTGATTCGCTGCGCAGAGTGGCGGTTACCTCACGATCTATATCAAGAATCGCTGAGGCCGGGTCTTTTAGCAGGTCGGCAACCGAACCGTGCAGAACCCCTTTCTGAGCCAATAGTTCGCGCATGTTGGGGGCGCCGGCACCACTGGCGGCCTGATAGGTCATTGAGGTGAGCCATTCCACCAGGTTGGCACGGAACAGACCACCCAGGGCCATCAGCATCAGGCTGACCGTGCAGTTTCCGCCGATAAAATCTTTCTGGCCTTTGGCCAGGGCCGCATCGATAACCCCTCGATTAACCGGGTCAAGGATGATAACCGCATCCGATTCCATCCTGAGGGTGCTGGCCGCATCGATCCAATATCCGCCCCAGCCCTGCTTGCGCAGTTCCGGGTGGATCGCCTTGGTATAATCACCACCTTGGCAGGTCAGGATCACATCCAGCTTCTTGAGTTCAGCTATATCTTCAGCACTTTTAAGGGTCCCGGCATTCATGGGTGCAGGCTGCCCTGCCTGGGAGGTGGAGAAAAAAACCGGTTCGACACCGGCAAAATCGTTTTCCTCCTGCATCCGCTGGAGAAGAACCGAACCGACCATACCACGCCAACCTACGATTCCGACTTTCATAGTCATACCTCTTAAAATATTGATTGATCCTGAAGGATCTTTGTCTTGTGTTTAAAGCGCTGCAATTATTGCATCGCCGATCTCTTTTGTATTAACCAGCTTCTCGCCTTCATTCTTCTGATAAATGTCGCAGGTCCGATAACCCTGATCCAGCACTTTGGCCACGGCCTTGTCGATAGCGTCAGCGGCCTCAATCATACCAAACGAGTAACGCAGCATCATTCCGGCTGAAAGGATCTGGGCGATCGGGTTGGCAATACCCTGACCGGCAATATCCGGGGCCGAGCCGCCGGAAGGTTCGTACATGCCGAAAGTACCCTCGGCCAGCGATGCGCTGGGCAGCATCCCCAGTGAGCCGGTAAGCATGGCGGCCTCGTCGGAGAGGATATCTCCGAACATGTTCTCGCACAGGATCACGTCAAACTGCTTGGGCCACTTGACCAGTTGCATGGCAGCGTTGTCTACATACATATGTGATAATGCCACATCCGGGTATTCCTTGGCAATGCCGGTAACAATTTCACGCCACAGCACCGATGTGGAGAGCACGTTGGCCTTGTCGATAGAGCAGACCTTTTTGCCGCGTTTGCGGGCGGCCTCGAAAGCAACGTGAGTTATACGCTCTATTTCAGGGACGCTGTAGCGCATAGTATCCACCCCTACCCGCTCGCGACCGACGCCATCAATGCCTTTGGGCTGGGAAAAATAGATACCGCCGGTCAGTTCGCGGATGACCAGAATGTTGAAGCCGCCGCTGATAACCTCTTCTTTGAGCGAGGAAGCGCCGGTCAGAGAGGGGAAAATGATGGCCGGACGGAGATTGGCATACAACCCGAAGATCTTGCGCAGAGGCAGCAATGCGCCGCGTTCGGGTTGCTCGTCGGGTGGCAGGGTTTCCCACTTAGGGCCGCCCACCGAACCGAACAAGATGGCATCAGATGCCTTGCAGATGTTAACCGTTGTCTCAGGCAGCGCCTTGCCCTCGTTATCGATACCGGCTCCGCCTACATTGGCAAGTGTACGTTCAAAAGTAACGCTGAATTTTTTTTCTACAACATCCAGTACCTTGAGTGCCTCGGCCATTACTTCCGGTCCGATACCATCACCCGGTAAAACTGCTACCTTGTATGTCTGTGCCATGTTTCCCCCATTCGTCGGTTTAAAAGTTTTGTATACTAGTTTTGCAGCCGGCAGATTGTCAACAAAAAGAACAGGATACAAACAAAAGCCGGGATGGTTTTAGAAACCGCCCCGGCCTTGTACACCTGTTAAGGATGTGAACCTGTGCGGCTGTGATTTAAATACCAGCCTTCTGTTTGAGAATAGCAGCCTTATCGGTCTTCTCCCAGGAAAACTCCGGCAGCTCGCGGCCAAAGTGGCCATAAGCGGCAGTCTTCTTGTAGATCGGGCGCAGCAGGTCGAGTTGCTCGATAATGGCACGGGGACGCATGTCGAATACCTCGCGGACCAGTTCGGACAGACGGTCTTCGGAGATTTTGCCGGTTCCGAAGGCATGTACCATCACAGAGACCGGCTCGGCTACTCCGATAGCATAGGCCACCTGTACTTCGCAACGATCACACAGTCCAGCCGCCACCAGGTTTTTGGCCACGTAACGCCCCATATAAGCAGCCGAACGATCAACTTTGGAGGGATCCTTGCCGGAGAAGGCGCCGCCGCCGTGGCGACCCATGCCGCCGTAGGTATCGACGATGATCTTGCGGCCGGTCAGGCCACAGTCTCCCATAGGTCCGCCAACCACAAAGCGGCCGGTGGGGTTGATGAAGTAACGGGTATTGGCATCCAGCAGGTGGGCGGGGATAACCTTCTTGACCACCTCCTCAATGACCTGCTCTTCAATCTGCTTATGGGTCACGTCCGGGGTGTGCTGAGTGGAGATAACTACCGTGTCAATACGGACCGGTTTATCATTTATATACTCTACTGAAACCTGTGATTTTGAGTCTGGACGCAGGAAACTGAGTTTGCCGCTTTTGCGCACCTCAGCCAACTTTTCCACCAGTTGATGGGCCAACTGGATCGGCATCGGCATCAGTTCGGGAGTTTCATTGCAGGCATAGCCGAACATCAGCCCCTGGTCGCCGGCACCCTGCTCTTTGTGAAGTCCTTCACCCTCTGAGACACCCTGCGCGATATCCGGCGACTGCTTGTCGATCGAGACCAGCACGGCACAGGTATCGGCATCAAATCCCATTTCAGAATCGGTGTAGCCGATCTCCTTGATGGTCTTGCGGGCGATTTCCGAGTAGTTGATAACCGCATTGGTGGTGATCTCGCCAGCTATAACCGCCATACCGGTGGTTACCAGGGTTTCACAGGCCACGCGCGAATACTTGTCCTGTGCCAGAATCGCATCCAGGATTGCATCTGAAACCTGATCGGCGACCTTATCGGGATGACCTTCGGAGACCGACTCGGAGGTGAAGATGAATTTTTCAGCCATGTGATGTAACTCCTCTCGTTTCATATGATATAATAAGGCAAATTAACCGAATGAATTTTACAATCTATATGTAGGTGGCTGTTTTGTCAAGCAAACACAAGATTAATTATAATCTATTTGACTTAATGCACTATCAATTTGCACAATAGGCTTAGTTTCTCATTAAGTTCGAAAGGTTCCTCTAATGTCCATGTTGCCAAATCTCTCTCTGACAGGGCTGCTGGTGGTTTTGGTTTTAGGATCTGCCACCTGCATAGGGTCTGCCAAACGCCCAGTTGACTCATGGGCCTATTACTATTTTGATGGCCATGCATTCAAGGCCGGACAACCGGCGGGAAATAAAACTTTCATCGCGGTTCGAGAAAATGTGCTGCCAATGGTGGCAACCAGCCCTGCAAAAATCACGGCGCAAACTCTGCCTTCTGACCAGGGCGCCATCGCCGGAATCGCCTATATCCAGAGCTCCGGCGGCAAGCTGGCCGGCCAGAGCGGTTTTGTGTCGAGTCCACAAACAAAAGTGCAGGTTTCCTCAGGGGATAAAATTATCGCCATAGCTCGTACCGACCAGCAAGGTTATTTCTCCCTTCCCCTTAATGCCGGGAACTATACAATTTCTTGCGGGATGGCCATGACTGAAATACAGGTGGAAAAAGGGAAAACAGTTCTTGTTCCCTTACGGACAGGTAAAAGGATGGTGGATTGATGAAAAGTTTGCGAGTGGTGCTTGCAGCATTTTTGTGGTTGATGTTTGCCTTGCCAGGCATTGCCGGTCAACTGGATGATTATTATTTATCCGCCTTTGGCGAAAAGCCGGGTTCAGCACTGGAAAAAGCGGTTTTGCTGTCAGCAACGGATGAGAAACCGCACTGCGGCACACCGCTCAAGCATGGACTCAGTCACGATTGGAAAAAGCTGGAACCAGTCACCCAACAGGTGCTGGCCAAGCAGCTTTCAGCACCTGTTCTTGCCGGTGAGGCTGTCTTTACCTCAACCGGTGGACATTACAAAATTCACTATGCCACGAGCGGCACCGATGCCCCCCCACAGACCGACGCCAATGCCAACGGTGTTCCTGATTGGGTAGAAACAGTGGCTCAGACATTTGAAGATGTTGCCAGTGCCTATGTTTCTCGCGGCTGGACTTTGGCCCCCACAGCAAGTAGTGCCCCGTACGACATATATATGCGCAGTTTGGCGGCTCAATCGATCTATGGCCAGACCACGACATTGCAGTTCGTACAAGCCAGCTTTCCCCATGCCGCCGCCAGCTATATCGAGATCGACAAGGATTTCACCAACAATATCTACACCAAGGCATTGTCTAACAACGGGGTGCCTCTCTTTACTCCGCTGCAGAGCCTCCAGATCACGGCAGCGCATGAGTATCACCACGCCATCCAATACGGCTACAACTTCTATTTCGATATCTGGTATGCCGAAGCCACTTCCACCTGGCACGAGGATGAACTCTATGACGGCGTCAATCAGTCATACAGCTATATACCGGCCTGGTTCAGAAACAGCACTGCCAACCTGGATCTGGCGGTAGATTCCAATGCCACCACCACCGGTGCCGGTTACGGCCGCTGGATTTTTAACCGCTTTCTGGCCGAACAGCACAACCCGGTGGTTGTCCGAAACGTTTGGGAGAGGTTGGCCGGTTTAAATCCGGTGGGCAGCCAGGACATTCCTATGGCACCCGTTATTGACGATGTTTTAAAAACGGTTTTTTCCAGCTCGCTGAGTGCTGATTTTTTTGGATTTAGCAAACGGGTCTACAGGCGAGGGGATTGGACCACGCATACCAACGAAATCAACTTGATCCATCCCTATACACCCATCAGCAGCTATACAACCTATCCGGTTACGGCATCCAGCAGCCCGGTCCCGACCATTACCCTGCCGCACTATTCCTTTGCCTATTATAAATTCACCCCCACGCCGGCAGTTGCCTCCCTGACCATAACGGTCACAAAAACCAGCGGCATTCAGACGGCAGTATTCAAAAAATCCGCCGGGGCCATCAGCGAGATACCCGCCGATGCAGGTGGAGGTTCCTATACAGTGGCCGGGTTCAGCTCGTTGAATCCTGCTTCGGATGAAGTGGTGCTGTTGGTTACGAACAGTGCCAATTTGGATGGTCATACGGCTACATTTAGCACCAACAACAGTGTTGTTCCCGTAACCGAACCGCCCGTGACACCAAGCGGTGGCGGTTCAACCACACCCGCACCCACACCCGCAACCCCTGTAGCATCAGGCGGAGGTGGTGGCGGTTGTTTTATCGCCACTGCGGCCTACGGCAGCTATTTACACCCGCAGGTTCAGGTGCTGCGCGACTTCCGCGACCGTTATCTGCTGACTAATACTCCCGGCCGGGCTTTGGTAGCGACCTACTACCGCCTGAGCCCTCCTCTGGCCGACCTTATCGCCCGGCATGAATTTCTCAGGTTGCTGGCGCGCCTGTTTCTAACGCCAGTGATCTTTGCGGTTCGCTATCCGATAGCTGTGGCAGGCATCTTGCTCTGGATGGTAGCTGCCAGGCTGTTTATCAGCCGTCGGAGGTTTACTAAATATATTGAACACTGAATAAATTGGAAAACAGCATAAAAAAAAGGCGGCCCGCAGGTCGCCTTTTTTAGTTTTTATCGTAACTTGATATCAGGGTAACGCACCACTCTTCATGAGCAGCTCAGCCAAGGCTTCCGCCAGCTGCCGGTAGCCGGCAGCATTGGGATGAATGTAGTCAGATTTCAGGGAACGCTTACCCAGTATCCGAGGAAATATCTTATTTTCACACGGAATTCCAAATTCTTTGGCTACCTCATTGTAAAACGAGGGGGGAGTCAGGCTTAGATCTGGTAATGGAACCGCAACCAGTACTACAGAAACCCCGCGCTCCCGCGCCAGCCTTATCATGGCCCGCAGGTTATCGGCCGCCTGGCGTTGGTCCATATGCCGCAGTAGATCATTGGCGCAGTGGCACAGTATCATCAGGGCCGGTTTCTCGCGCTCCAGCACCTCTGGCAGCCGGGCCAGACCCTCAGCGGATATCTCGCCCGGAATACCGGCATTTATTACCTTGCGGCCGGAGATACGCGCCAAGACAGAGGGATAGCTCTCGTCGACTCCGGCACCGGTTCCGGCAGTAAGGCTATCTCCAAATGCCAGTATAGCCGCATCCGGGGTCAGGCCTGGTAGCTTTTCAGTAGTAGAGCAGCTCGTGAAAAAGATTGGGAAAACCAGAACCAGACATAGATGCAAAGCACTGACCAGCTTCATTGATCTACCCTGATCTCTACCATACGGCTTTAACGGAAAAAGCGGTCACGGTTTCGGGCGCCCTTTTGCAAAACTCTTAGCCGGGCCGGGCCGCCTTCCTTTGCTGGGGGTCCTTTCATCCTTTGGCTTCTGCGGACGTGCCTCACTGACGGTTATTACCCGATCAACCAACAGGGCTCCATCCAGAGTTTCAATGGCATCCTTTGCCTCGGCATCCGTTGACATCCGCACATACCCGCAACCTTTGGACTGGCCGGATTCAGGATCGGTAATGATATGAACAGATGTGACCGTGCCTGCAACACTGAAAAGCTTGCGCAGGTCTTCTTCTACTGCTTGATAAGACATGTGACCGACATATAACTCTTTTCCCATTTTTTCTCCTTGAAGACGCAGTTCTTATAGCTATAGCACAACAGTTTTGATAAGCCAAAAAAAAGCCGTCGATGAACAACGGCAGCTTTTCTGGGCTGTAGGATTCGAGAGTTCTCTTTTAACACCGGAGGCAAGAATTACGGCTTTTGTTTTTCATGCTGATGGGGAAGACTCACCAACATCGATTTAAGCTCATTGATGGCGCTTTCCATGGCCGAGATATCTCTTTCCAGGTGCTCCAGGTCATCCGCCCTAAGATTGCGGCTGAGGTCCTGGATGGTTGCAATCTGCAATCCCAGCATTTCATTGACTCGCGAAGTCATGTAGTGTGTCATTTTTAGTCCTTTCATCATTATCGGCAATTTTTTAAATTATACTTAGGCCGCTGAAATAATCAAACATCAGCGATCCACACTATTTGCTAAATTTTTTTAAAAAGATGCCGATATAAAAACAATACACAAGGAGGTAATAATGTCGCTTCCTCAGCTTTCACCTACTGCAGTGATCAGCAATCCAGGACAGATTAACCCTCTGGCCCATGTCGCCAACAACGTCTCTGCGGCGGCGGCCGGCTCCATGGCCCAGCAAAAAACGGCCCGCCAGAAAAGCGATTCGGTCACCATATCACGCGAAGCACTTGAAAAAGCCGCTCAGGTCGAAGGTCATGACCCTGAGGCAAAAGAAACTCTGACTCATGAAGCAGCAGGAAAAACAACCGCCAAGTAGAAAGAAAAAAAATTGATAAAAAAGGGCAGGCTCAACTCCGAATGCGGAGCCTGCCTGCCCTTTTTTGTCGCTGCAACCTTACTAGAGCGCTATCTGTGCGTAGGGCGTGGCACGACGTGCCCACTCGCTCTGGGGATAGTGTTCAATCAACCTGTCATAGGCCTGGCGCAGAAACCTGGCCTCGTGGCTCTTCCAATAGCCTGCCACCCCCAGAAAAAAAACCGCTTCAGGCACCACCAAAGAATCCGGATGCTGTTCTATGACAGCGTTAAACTCATGGCTGGACTCGGCAAAACGGAAGCGATTAAAAAGCATCATCCCTTTGCCCAGTTTCAGATGTGCCATGAAATCATCGGTCGGAACAAAACCGATAATGCGCCGATGCTCCCTGGCGCTTGGATCCAGCACCAGCAGGGTCGGTGTCCAAGCGATGTCAAACCGCTTCATTAGCTCGGTCCTGTTATCCCAAAAACACTGGCTTTTCAACGGTATAAACTGATCCTCAATATATTGCTGCACTTTTTGGTCTGAATACGGACCCGCATTCATTGCCGCACATCCCACTCAGCCATCGAACCAGAAATCGAGAAATACAGGCTTATGGTTTTTACCCGCCAACTCGATTGCTGACTGAAAATCGCTTTCCCATCTGATCTCAGCCATCACGGTCTCCTTTCCTGTACTATTTTCTGTCCGGAGCTTCCGAATAGATATTAATCGTGAGCCTTCTAAACAAGTATAGTACCTAAAAATATCATCGGCAAGAAGGGGGGGTAAGACAACTGTGATTCGTAGTGGCAATAATGGCGGGAAAAAATAAAACAGACCTCCACGGTTTGAAACCGGGAGGTCTGTTTTAAAGCAGCAGAAATGTTCTTTCGCTTAGTAGCGGTAGTGCTCGCCCTTATAGGGTCCGTCCTTCTTGACGCCGATGTAGGCCGCCTGCTGATCGCTCAATTCGGTCAGCATGGCGCCCAGGGTCTTGAGTTGCAGACGGGCCACCTTTTCGTCCAGCTCCTTGGGCAGGGTGTAGACGCCGATCGCGTATTTGCCGGGGTTGCAGAAGATCTCCATCTGGGCCAGGGTCTGGTTGGCAAAGGAAGAGGACATGACGTAGGAAGGGTGACCGGTGGCGCAACCCAGGTTGACCAGGCGCCCTTCGGCCAGCAGGATGATGCGCTTGCCGTCCGGGAAGATGATGTGATCGACCTGGGGCTTGATGTTCTCCCACTGGTACTGCTTCAGTTTAGCGACCTCGATCTCGTTGTCGAAGTGACCGATGTTGCAGACAATGGCGTTGTGCTTCATGGCCTTCATATGGTCGTGGGTAATGACATCGATATTGCCGGTGGTGGTGACGAAGATGTCGGCCTTGTCGGCAGCGTACTCCATGGTAACCACCTTGTAACCTTCCATGGCAGCCTGCAGCGCACAGATCGGATCGACCTCGGTCACCCATACCTGGGCCTGGAGTCCGCGCATGGCCTGGGAACAGCCCTTGCCGACATCGCCGTAGCCGCAGATCACGGCCACCTTGCCGGCCACCATCACGTCGGTGGCGCGTTTGATGCCGTCCATCAGGGACTCGCGGCAGCCATAGATATTATCGAACTTGGACTTGGTGACCGAGTCGTTGACATTGATGGCCGGGAATTTCAGCGTGCCCTTCTTGTGCATCTCATACAGGCGGTGCACGCCGGTGGTGGTCTCTTCGGTCACCCCCTTGATATTGGCGGCGGTAGCCGAGTACCAGCCCGGCTTCTCAGCCAGGCGCTTTTTAATGGCGGCAAACAGGAACTGCTCTTCTTCGCAGGTCGGATTAGCAATCACCGAAGGGTCCTTTTCGGCATCGCTGCCCAGGTGCAGGAGCAGAGTGGCATCGCCGCCGTCATCGAGGATCATGTTGGGGGCGCCGCCATCGTGCCACTCAAAGATCTTGTGGGTGTAGTCCCAGTATTCCTCCAGAGTCTCCCCCTTGATGGCAAAAACCGGGATCCCGGCAGCGGCAATGGCTGCGGCGGCATGATCCTGGGTTGAGAAGATATTACAGGAGGCCCAGCGCACCTCGGCCCCCAGAGCGGTCAAGGTCTCGATCAGCATGGCGGTCTGGATGGTCATGTGCAGAGATCCGGCAATGCGGGCGCCTTTCAGCGGCTGGGTCTTGGCAAATTCTTCCCGAATCGCCATCAGTCCTGGCATTTCGGTCTCGGCGATGATCATCTCTTTACGTCCCCAGGCGGCCAGGGACATGTCCTTAACGGTGTAGTCATTGTTTGACATCAGTTACGTTCTCCTTTTTGGTTTATGGTGATCAACCTGTTGATCTCTTATTGCCCTTACGATCAGCACTGTTTCCTGTCCATCGGCTCCGGAAACATGCTCGCAATAAATGTTCCTGTATCCAGCAGCCACCAGCCATTCGGTCAGCTCATACTCTTCAAACCCTAGCCACTGATCAGCCAGCTGTTCCCGCGCCCATTCATGTTCATGACGAGCCAGATCAGCAATCACGACCCCGCCCCGTGGTTTTAATACCCGGCTAATTTCCTGCAACACCGCGGCGGGATCGGCAGCATGATGCAAGACCATGTTGACAACGGCAAACTCGACGCTTGAGTCAGATAGCGGCAAGTGGGTCATCTCTCCCAGGCGAAGTTCGATGCCGCGCTGACCGGTCTGTGCCAGTCGTCGCCGCGCTTCTTCCAGCATGGCCGGCGAATGATCGACCCCGATTACCATGCCCGCCTTGGCCGCCAAAGCCGGCAATAAACCACCGGTACCCACACCGATCTCGACCATGGTCTGTGCTTCAGGTATTAAGGCCAACAGCCGCTCCTGATAGTCAGGCATCTGCAACAGAGTACGCGCCAGGTCGTCCCATTGACGGGCATGCTGGTCAAAGAACTCCTGGCTGCGGCGGCGCCGCATTTCCAGCACCGATGCCACTGCTGCCAGATCCTGGTTACGCTCCGGCAAATCTTCGAGCCCCTGCTCAAGAGCGGGGCGTAGTAAGGTAAAACAAGCTGAGCTACAACCGGCACGGTAATAGCTCCAGGTACCCTGACGCTTGACGGAGAGCACCCCGGCCTCGGTCAGGATTTTCAGGTGCCGGGAGATACGCGATTGCCCCATGGCCAGGATACGGGTCAGCTCCTGCACCGTAAATTCACCGCGCAGCAGCACCGCCACCAAACGGAGGCGGCATGGGTCAGCCAGGGCTTTCAGGAGATCGAGCATATATCTATTCCGCCGTATTAACTAAATCAAGTTTAATTGATATATCATAGTTCTTACTTTTGGTCAAGCCACAGAAAAGGCCTGGCAGTCTCCCGCCAGGCCTGGTTATTTGATTTCTGTAGTTAAATTCAAAGCTGAAAAACTTAAGCCGCCTTTTGTTGCTCGATCTTTTCTGCGCCGAACAGCTCATTAAAGATATCCTGAACCGTGCTGATCCGATCCGCCTTCCAGGCGTTGGTGCCGCAGAAGACCAGGCCGGTCTCCACGTCGCCGCGCTGAGCGCGGTCAAGGGCGGTAACGATGCAGAACCGTTCACCGGTTTCCTTGTAGCTGCACTTCTTAAGACAACCCATATTGCAGGCAGTGTCATAGTCCAGATCGTGCTGGCGGATATTCTCCTGATTGCTGAGGATGGCCCGCCCCGGCAGGCCGGCCGGGCTCATGATCAGGCCGATGTCCTCTTGCGTACATTCCAGGTATCTCTGTTTGAAGGCGTCGTCGGCATCGCACTCTTCGGTGCAGACAAAACGGCTGGCCATCTGCACGCCATCGGCGCCTTCGGCCAGGGCATGCTCAAGATCGGCCCGGTCCCAGACGCCGCCGGCCGCAACGATCGGCACCTCGGCCCCGTATTCCATGTGTAAGAATTCCTTGATCTGGCGGATGGTGCCATACTGATCATACTCGCCGGTACCGATGTTCTCCATCTTTTCGCCCAGGTGTCCGCCGGCCGTGTCCGGGTCCTCTACCACCACCGCATCCGGCAGTCGGCTGAAGGACTTATGCCACTTGCGAACGATGAGTTGGGCCGCGCGCAAAGAAGACACGATCGGAATGAGTGCCACGTCCGGCGCATGGGCGGCCAGCTCCGGCAGGCTCATGGGAAGGCCGGCCCCGCAGATGATCACCTTGGCCCCGGCTTCAATGGCGGCCTTCACCAACTGTGCGTAGTCTGAGAGGGCAACCATGACGTTGACGCCGATAATGCCGTCCGGGGCAATGGCGTAGGCCTTGCGAATTTCGTCCTTGAAGGCCTCCGAATCCGCCTGGAAGTAGTTATTGCCGTTGAAACGGCTGCTGTTCATGCCAATGCCGGCCGCCGCCACAATGCCAATTCCGCCGCACTTGGCGACATGCCCAGCCAGGTTACCCGCGGATATGCGCGCACCCATGCCCCCCTGAATGAGAGGATATTTTGCAACATATTTTCCTATCTGTAATGGCTGCATCACATTTTTCTCCCAACAGGCCTGATAATTTGTATTGCATCATAACAGCATGGCTGCATGCCTGAGTGTAATATTTTTGTAAAAACGCGCCGCCTGCCAAGACCTTTCCTGATTGACTCACCGGGCTTGATAAGGAATAATGCAGCCTGTTTTGTTCATACAGGGAGCCCCAATGAGGAAGATGTACGTAGGATTAGCCTTGTCGCTGCTGCTGGTAATCGGCGTTGACCGGTCCGGCTCGGCCGCTGACCCTGTTGGCCAGGCCGGCGAGGCGCAGCATCGGAAAGGTGCCACGGGAGCGATTGTCACCCTCTGGCCGCTATTCGACTACCGCTCCAGCCCTGCCACCGGTTACAGCAACCTTTCCATCCTCGGTCCACTCTTCAAGCGAGAACATGACGGCAACGAGACAAAGACGGCCATCCGGCCCCTGTTCTTCACCTCATCGACACCTGATTCCGAGGATAGCGACATCCTCTATCCCCTCGCCTCCAGCAGCCGTTCGGGAGACGACTCCGACAGCCAGGTACTGAAGCTGTTTCAGAGGCATGTCAGCCGGGCGGGAACGACCGACGAGAAGCGCGACGCCATGCTCTTCCCCCTTTACATCAGTGGCCAATCGGAAAAATATGGCCCTTATAAATCCTTTTTTCCGATTTACGGCGACCTGTATGAGCGTTTCTGGCGGGACGAATATCATTTCGCGCTTTTCCCGCTCTATGGCCGCACCGTCACCAAAGGCACCACCTCGACCAACTGGCTCTACCCGATCTTCAATACCGTGTCCGGGGAAAACGAGAGCGGGTTTCAGGTCTGGCCGCTCTATGGGCAGGCCGCAAAAACCGGAGTCTACGAAAAGAGCTTCACCCTCTGGCCCTTTTACATCAAGGAGCACCTGCACCAGGACACCGACAATCCAGTCAAGAATCTCTACGTGCTACCCTTTTACGCCTCATCAGAGTCTCTCCAAAAAACAGCCACTTATGCACCCTGGCCGTTCTGTGGCGTAGTGCGGGACGCCGGCGGCGAGGTTGTCGAGCGGGATTATTTCTGGCCGTTCTGGATCCAGGCCAGCAGCAAGGATTCCACAACCGAGCGCTACCTGCCTTTCTTCAGCAGCTATCAGTCCAAGGGCATCAGCCGAGAGTGGGTGATGTGGCCGATCTACCGTCACCAGACCATAAACGCCCCTGATTTCCGCCAGGAAAAGACCAACCTGCTGTATTTTCTCTTCCGCCACGCCGAGGATTCCTGGCCGCAGATCGGCAAGCAGCGGGCCTCCAGCGCCTTTTGGCCATTGTACGCCTGGCAAAAGGATGAGGAGGGGCTTCGGACCCTCTCTTTTCCGGCACTGGCAGAGGCGGTTATCTGGAACGACGGAGTGGAGCGCAACTGGGCGCCCTTGTGGAGAATTTTCATTACCAAGTGGGATGACAAGGGCAATAGCGCCACCTCGCTCCTCTGGAACTTATACTGGCGCGAGAAGCGGGGTGCTGAAAGCGCCTGGGAGTTGTCACCGCTGGTTTCGTACAGCACAACCGCTGATGGCACTGAATTCCGGCTGTTAAAGGGGCTGTTCGGTTATGTTGCTAATAAAGAAAAAACATCGCTGAGTTTGTTGTGGATACCAATTCATCTGTAGTATAAGAATTCAGGTTGTTCACTAGATGTTTTTTGTTGAGAGGCAGGTTTTTGTCTGAAACCATGACCAAATTTCTTGAATTCATAGGCCGCAAGAACCTCTACTTCTTACGCATAGTGGGCGAAGTACTAATCCTCATGTGGCGGACTTTGCTCTCCTTTCGCGAGATCCCGCGCAATATCACCTCGATCATGACCCAGATGACCATCATCGGCTACGAGACCCTGCCGGTCGCCTCGGTGATGGCTTTTTTCGTAGGGATGGTGCTGGCCTTGCAAACCGGGGTCGAACTGTCAAAATACGGTACCCAAAGCATCATCGGCAGCATTGTGGGGCTGTCAATGGTGCGCGAACTGGGTCCGGTGATGACCAGCTTTCTGGTGGCTGGCCGGGCCGGAAGCGCCATGGCAGCCGAGATCGGCGTCATGAAGGTCTATGAGGAAATCGATGCCCTGAAAACCCTCGACATCGACCCGGTTCGCTATCTGGTCATGCCGCGCCTGATCGCAGCGCTGATCTGCGTCCCGCTTTTGACCATCTATGCCGACTGTGTCGGCATAGCCGGCGGCGCCATCATCAGCCACCTGCACCCCAAATTGTTCATCTCCTACGCCACCTACACCGATTCACTCCGCATGGCGCTCAAACTCAAGGAAATCATGGTCGGTTTGACCAAATCCTTTGTGTTTGGCGGGATCATCGCCACGGTCTGCTGCTATGTCGGCTTCAACACAAAAGGGGGGGCGCGAGGGATCGGCATCTCCACCACCCGCTCGGTGGTGCTCTCCTTCATGCTGATTCTGGTGGCTGATTACTTTCTGACCCGGTTGTTGATGTAGGCTGGGCTGTCTTCAGGCTTATTGGTTTGGAGAAATCTTTGTAACAACGAGGGCTGTAAAGCAACAGTCGCGGAGGTTTTAGGAAAGGTTGTTTGCGTTTACTGAGGGTAGTAGTTGATTATTCAGGTTTCAATGTCGAATAACGTTAGCTTTACTATAACTTTTTTGAACTTTTTTGAACTTTTTTGAACTTTTTTGAACTTCGCAAGTTATTCCGGCAGCTTATATCTGCTCCCTTTTTTGTAACCAATCTGCATGAGAATTCCCTTGCCACGCATCCGGTGCAGTAACCTCCTTGCCTCAATATCCTTCAAATCCAGTAATTCCGCGCATTGTTTTCGAGTTATGGAACCATGCCAGCGTACATAATCCAATACTTTATCTTCTGGCAGAAGGGGTAAAGACACTTCAACCTTATCGGTAGTCGGTACATTCAACATGTAGTGAGTCCAACGGCGAGAACTGTGTTGAGAGGTAAGTCCTGTTTGCACAAGACCACGAAGTTCTCGGCTTGCAGTCACAGAATCGACATGAGTGAGCCGCTGATAATCAAAATTAGTTATCTGGTGATTGTGCCGCAAGTATACCAATGCCAGCCGCTGCCGGTCGTTGAGCGGCCACTCGGCAAAGCCATTAAGCCAGGTGATAGCCTCTGTATTCATCAAGGTCAAATTGCGCATTGTCACCAGAAACGAACTCCGCTTGTCCTGAAAGCGAGGCGGTTCAAGATTTGCAGATCGCATTGCGCCTAACATTGCTTTTATACCACTACCACGATTCTCCACCAGATGCAGGTCTTCAAGCAAACGCACCAGCGTACGATTACGAGTCGATTGTTCTTCCTCCAAAGTTTCAAGCGTTACCGTACCATACAGACCGCCGGGGCTTTGGATCTCCATACGGTCGGCGAACAAACGAATCTGGACATAACTTCCACGTGCAAAGGTGCTGTAATCGCGGTGGGCAACTGCATTGACAATTGCTTCACGGATCGCTTCTTCTGGGTACTCTGGAATATCCCGGCGATACAGCCCCTCAATCAGACTTCCTTTGCGGATACTTGCCATTACGTGGTTAACTGCGTCTTCAACCATTTCCGGGATTGGTCCTTCAAATTTTCTGTTGTCGAGAAAGCGCTCGCCGCGCGGTGTTTTTTCAGTTTCGGTCGTTCCAAAATAATGGAGAAAAGTGATCACCAGCTGTGATTCTAATGTTTGCGGGTGGTATCCGAAGGTCAGAAGTCCAGCGAGAGTGGGGTGAAGCTTTCCTTCATAGGGACGGGCAACCCTTAGGTGGGTTAGAACCTGCTCAAACGGCTGTTTAAGGTAAGCGGCCTTCGGACGGTTCTTTCTGATTCTTTCCAGAAAGAAATTAAGCTTCTCCTTGTCCAGATCCTCCAGCGCAGCTTCCTTGATTGGTTCCTCGTCAAACGTCGGCTGACTCTGGGCGCTGACATAACCAAAAATCTCGTAATCCGTCATTGAACGATTGGTATTGCCGACACGTATATACGAGCCTTTCTGCAAGCCGGCGGTCTTGTAGTGGCATGGGCGCTTGTCGGCAGGAACCGGCGAAACCTCCAAGGCAACAACGGTTTTCCCATCGAACAATTCGACGGTAAACTCAGGGTGTATCTGCGGCTCCATATCTGTCCAGGCAAGGTGGCTGATCTCTTCCTGCAAACGGTGAGCATTGCCGACACCCACTATTTCAAAGTTCCGGCTTTCATCGAGTCCGAAAAGAATAACGCCCCCTTCAGTGCGATTGGCAAAAGCAGAAAGCGGTTCGTATAACCGTTGCGGAGTCCCGCCATGAGCAGACTTTACTTCGATATCGGCAAGTTCGCACTGGCTCTGTTGGACCTCTGTTATCAGTTGTTGCAATTCCTCGCGGGTCATGCTCTTCCCTTTACTTCAATCAGCACACCGACCGAGGCGGTTGAGGTCGTGCCGTTGTGAATTGCCAGATCAGCGCGGCCACTGGTGTTAATCTCGTTGGTCGTCTTGTACCAGGTGTCTTTTAGGAAGTCTGAGACGATATTTTTTAGATGTTCTTCGTGCTCATCAGTGCAGATACGTTCGAACATCCGGGCCAGATTGGCCTTGAACAACTCGACCTGCTCGCGTTTGAGGCTTTGTTTGAGGTAAGCCTTATTCAGTGATTTTACCGGAGTTATGGTAATGAGCTTCATCAAGAGGCCTTTTGGTTGATCTAAAGTTGATAGCTTCAAGTGTCGAAACTTTATATCAAAAGCACCCATCAAATACCACACAAACAAAAAGAGCGGCATCGCTGCCGCTCCCTGTGAGGTGTAAGTTTTTTTTAAAAGCTCGTCTGTTTCAATCCCTCGGCACCGCCAGCATAAAGTTCTGCCAGCCTTTGCATTTCCATGTCCAAATGCACTTCTACAAGATCATTCGCGAAATCAGATAGGCCACCACCGTCGAGACCCCTACGCCGATAAACCCCGGAATCATGAAGCTGTGATTGAGCAGGTACTTGCCGATGCGGGTAGTGCCGGTGCGATCCATGTTGATGGCGGCCAGGTCGCTGGGATAAAAGGCAAAGAAGAAGTAGGCGTAGCTGGCCGGCATCAGTCCCAAGAGCAGCGGGATCGGCAGGCCGAGTGCCAGCCCCAGGGGCAGCGTGATGGCCAGCGTGGCGGCCTGGCTCTTGACAAAGGCGGAGATACAGAAGGTGGCGATGGCAAAGGTCCAGGGGGCGATCTTGACCATGATGCCGATGTTGTCCACCAGAAATTTCTTGTTGGCAGTGATGAAGGTATCGCTCATCCAGGCAATGCCGAAGATCGAGACAACCGCGATCATTCCGGCGATGAAGACGCTGGAGTGGGCGATGTCCTTGGCCTTGACGTTGGCGGTGAACATGATGAAGGCGCCGTAGGCCAGCATGACGAACTGGACCACCGTGGTCATCGCGACCGGCTTCTTGTCGGCCGCCAGCGGCAGCAGCTCGGGAAAGCTGGCCAGCAGGATGATCGAACCGACGCCGGCGAAGAACAGCGCCACCGAGATCTTGGCGGTGGTGGAGATCTTTTTATCCAGGGTAGTCACATCCGCATCCAGGGCCTTCCTGAAATCGGGGTCCTGCAGACGGGCCTGAAATTCGGGGTCTTTGTCCAGATCCTTGCCACGGTTGAAGCTCCAGGCAGCGGCGGCCAGCACGCCAATAATGCCGGCCGGCATGGTGACCGAGATGATGTCGATCAGCGTCACCGGGTGTCCGGCCTTGGCGGCAAACCCCAGGAAGAAGGTCACGGCCGCTGCCACCGGGCTGGCGGTGATACCCATCTGCGAAGCAACGCTGGAAATGGCCATGGGACGTTCGGGGCGGATTTTGGTTTTGAGCGCCACGTCGGATATTACCGGAAGCAGTGCATAGACGGCATGGCCGGTGCCGCAGCAGACCGTCAGGAAGAAGGTCGAGAGCGGGGCCAGGATGGTCACGTATTTGGGATGGGCGCGTAGCAATCTTTCCGTCAGCTGTACCAGGTAATCCAGGCCACCCGCTACCTGCAGGGTCGCTGACGCCGTAACCACCGCCAGGATGATCAGCATGACAGCTATCGGAGGCTCGGAAGGGGCGCTGCGGAAGCCAAGCACCAGCAGAGAAACCCCTAGGCCGCCGATCAGGCCGAGTGCGACGCCACCTCTGCGGATACCGATCAGAACGGCCCCGAGTACGAGAATAAATTGGATCCAGAACATTGCCATAACGACCTCCGAGTAAGGCTTGAGATGCGCGGAGCTGTAAGTCACCGCACTGATATTGTCCTTACTGAGAGCATGGAGAGTGCCAATAGTGAACATTTTTATAACACGCTTGAATTAATGAATAAAATGGTGAAGATCTGCTTGGGGGAGGGAGGAACAGCCATAACCGGAGGTTATGGCAAAATGGGGTTATCAACTGCAAATGCCATTATTTTCAGTAGGATGTATATGGCCATATCCGGCGGTTATGATTATAACCGCCGGATATGGGGGTTAAATGGGACACGCCATGCCAGAGCGATTACAACGGGGCCTTCCCGCTCCAATTGCTAAATGTCGGTTATATGGAAACAGCTCGATATTTTCTGAATATCCAATTCTGTCAGGCCACAGGCCGCATAATGGTTACGCCAATCTCTAACTCTATCTCTGATCTGTTCAATGATGAGATCCGCATCTTTTCCCCGCACCCCGAAAGCAGGTGCGGCTGTCAATGCATTCTCTATAGTGGCCATTCTACCCTGGTCACTTACATGCAGCGCCAGCGACCATGTGTTCGTACTCTGCGGAAATGGCACCACGTCGTACAGTGGTGACAGCTTCCATTGTCCATTCTCTGCATAGACCAAGCCGTGATTGCGCATATGGTCGTCGGTGTTGGAACAGAAGATATTGAAGACCATGCGGCGGTACAACTCTTTGCGGTCTTTTTCCGGAGTCGGGCTGAACCTGGAGATAGCGTCAACGATATCCTTATATGAATGGCGACCATAGTCGGATTCGTGAGAGTCTGTCATAGTCAATGCAGAGTGGAATGGGATGCGACCGCCGTTAATCCGGTCAAAGCGCTCTATCAAATAGACGCTTTTACCCAGCACCTCCGTAATATCAACATGAGGAACATTCATCCCGCATTCAGCGGCGAGCTTCATGGTGGCGAATTCAGCCCGGCAGAGATTCCATCCATCTGATTTGAGGGAAAACTTCGCCAGATAAAGCCGGTCATTCCAAATGACGGTACCCTTTGGTCGGGCACCGCCGAGTGACGGCCCGTACTCCAGAAGCTTTTGAAAATCAGGGTCATCCGGATCTTCGGCGTGATCGACTGCGAGCTGGATCTGTGTCAGGTCGGGAAATCGTTCCGGCGCGGCGGCTTTGAATTCGTTTCCGTCCCATGCGCCGATACCTGATTGCGGATCTGCACCGAAGCCAAGCGCACCAACCCGATCAGTGCCAGACGATACGATATAATCAAATTCATCAAGCCCTGAGGCAGGATATTTCTTATCCAATAGGTATCTACCCCATTTGTCCGGGCCGGCATCACGGATACCGTTGAACACGGAAAAGTCTGATTTGGTTCGATAGACAACACCCTTGCGGTCCGGTGGTGGGAGCGGTAGCGTAACGGGATCCACCGGGATGGCGTCAGAACGCTCGATATAACGGGAACCATAGGCGAACTCGCTGGATGTGTAGCGGCCATCCACGAATGTTGTCAGCTGGCCGGCCGGCACCGGTTGACCGGCGATGTAGATGAACACGATTGCTTGTTTTGACGTTGTCATTAGAAGTCCAAATTCCGTTTGAGCTTGTTGTTGTGTTCGCCTATCTTTTTCACCCGGCGAATTTCAATGCCCATGCCAATGGTATCGTTTTCAGGCGCCAACTCATTGGCAAGGTTTTTCCCAATGTCCAACACCGATAGTGCCCGCATAAAGATTCCCATGCTGACGGCAGGTGAGCCTTTTTCGAGATTCATTACCGTAGGGACGCTCACCATCATTCGGGCAGCCATGTCGCGTAACGACATTTCTCTTCGCTTACGGGCTATTTTCACGTATTCGCCAAGCAGGGCCAGTTCTTTGGTTTCTGACTGGCTAATTCCGGATACTGCAAAAGTTTTCATGGTTATTGTACGCCTCGTTGTTAAACTACAATATAACATAACCGCGCTTTTGTTAAACCATAATTGAACAATATTATTTTGGCAATGGTTTTTTGAGTATGATCTTTCCAGTATAAACACAAAAACCCCCCAACCGGCACTCGCAAAAAGCACGAGTGTTGATCCGATTGAGGGGTTCGAGGTGATACAATCGCCTGAAGAACTCAAGTCTGGCGCATCTTCAAACGCTTGGAGAGCGCCGGCTGCGAGATACCCAACAGCCGCGCGGCCAGGGTCTGATTGCCGCCGGCCCGGTCCATGGCCTCCATCACCAGGAAGGCGGCGGCATCGCTGAAGGTGGGCAGCTCATCGAATCCGGCAAAGGGATTCTGTTTGGGGGACGTCGCCATGGTTGGCCCGGCCTCAAGCTGGGAACGTTCCACCGCCCTGACAAAGCTGTCCATGGAGAGCATCCGCTCGTGGTGCACGCTGACCGCATCGTAGACCATCGCTTTCAGTTCGCGGACATTGCCGGGGAAGCTGTAGGTAGCCAGAAACTGAGCCAGCCCTTTGGGCGGGGTCGGTTTTTTCTTACCCAAGGCGCGGGCCGCCTCCTCCAGGAAATGATCCAGCAGCAACGGGATATCCCCCCGCCGCTCTCGCAAGGACGGGAGATGTACCTGGTGCGTGCGCAACCGGTAATAGAGATCCCGCCGGAAGGCCCCGCCCCGCTCTTTTTCCAGCAGGTTCTGGTGGGTGGCGACGATGATCCTGGCCTTGAGCCGCTTGGGCAGGTCGCTGCCCAAGGGGAAATATTCCCCTTCCTGCAGCAAACGCAGCAGCTTGACCTGCGAGGCAATGCTCAGGTCGCCGATTTCGTCCAGAAACAGGGTGCCGTCACCAGCCTCCTCCACCATGCCGCGCCGGAGCTGCTCGGCACCGGTGAAGGCCCCCCGCACATGGCCGAAGAGGGTATCGCTAAAGACCGTATCGTCCAACCCGGCCACATTGACCGTCACCAGCTTGCCCCGGCAGCCTAAGGTGTGTGCGGCCCGGGCGATCAGCTCCTTGCCGACCCCGCTTTCGCCGGTGATCAGCAGCGACTGGGGGCTCTTGGCCACCGCCTCCACGTAGGAAAAAATAGCCAGCATCGCTCGGTCAGCGGTGACGATGGCGGAGAAGGCCTCCGGATGACGAAGTTCCCGGGAAACCAGGCGGCTCGACATCTCCTGGTACTCCCGTTTCATTTCGATCATCCTGACCGCTCTGAGCACCCCGCCCACGATCCGGTCTTCATCATCGGTCTTGACGCAGTAGTCGAAGGCGCCCAACTTCATGCAGGCTACCGCAGTCTCCAGCTGATTCAGTCCGCTGACCACGATGGTGGCGACCTCGGGATGCCGCTCGCTAATCTGCTCCAGCAGTTCCTCCCCCGACAGGTGCGGCATGGTCAGGTCAAGCAACACCAACCCGATTCGCTGCTGGTCGAGGATCGCCATGACCTGGCGGCTGTCAGCGCAGGTTGTGATGTTGGTAATGCCGCCACAAGACTCGAGGGTCAACGAGAGCGAACCGAGCCAATCCGGCTCGTCATCTACCAAAAGAATGCCGAAATCGGGATAAACACTCTTGCTCATGCGTTCTGCTCCTCTTTGCGTATCGGCAGGGTCAGTGTCACAACGGTCTCTACATCGGGGGTTGACGCAAATTCCAACGTACCGCCATGCTCCTTGACGATCCCGGCCGAAACCGACAGGCCCAGGCCGGTACCCCCTTGCTCACGCTTGGTGGTGAAAAAGGGATCGGTCAATCGCGCAAGGTGTTCGGGAGAAATGCCGCTCCCTTCGTCACGCAGGCGAAAGATCGCATTACCGTGAGCCGCATCAAATGAGGTTGTCAGTTGTATGCAACGGCCGGTATCCGGTAAGGCCTGACAGGCGTTGAGAATCAGGTTGACCAGCACCTGCTCGATGCGTTGGCCATTACCGCGTAGCTTGGGCAGGTTTCTGCCGTACTCGGCGCTGAAGCAGCCGGTCGCCTTGCGGATGGAGGGTTCAACCAGGCGTACGGCCGCCTGGGCGATCAGGTTTAGATCCACGATTTCATTGCAGGAGCTATCGCCTTGTCGGGCAAAATCCTTCAGGTCGTCCACTATGCGCCTGATCCGCTTGCCCGCTTCATGAAGCTTTTCAAGGCTGCGCGGAATCTCCTCCCGCATGCGCGAATAAGGCAGTCCGCCACAGCTAAAATCGCCATTTTCCTGATAGTAGCGCTCCAGTACTCTTGAGGCATCGGCATGGAAGCGTTTAAGGGTCGGGACCTCCAACAGGATCAACCCGGTGGGATTGTTGATTTCATGGGCCACGCCCGATACCAGCACCCCGAGGGCGGCCATCTTGTCGGCCTGCACCAGTTGCTGCTGGTTTAAGAGCAGCTCATCTTGGGCATGCTTGCGTTCGGCGATCTCGCGGGTCAGGTCGGCGGTGCGCAGGGCTACCTGGCGGTGCAAGGTGCGGGACCAGAGCGCGAAGCCCCCCAGCAACAGCACCAGGGGAACCACCACGACAGCCGCGTACTTGACGAGTGTGCGCAGGTCAACTTGTTCCGGCTCCAGAACGCCAAGCCATTTGTTGTAGATCGTCTGGTATTGCCCGGTCTTCTTGAGGATGGCCAGTCCTTCGTTAAAGCGCGAAATCAGCTCGACATTATCCTTGTCCACCGCATAGCAATAGCGATGGGTGGCTACGTTGCGCACTGCCGGGATCAGGTTGGTCAACTTCAGTTCGCGGATGATATACATGCCCGGCACAATGGCCACAATGGCATAGTCGGTCTTACCGGATGCCAACAGACGCAAGGCATCGGCAGGTGTATCGGTCAGGACAAGTTTACCCTTGAAATTCGACTTCACCAGGTAGTCATGCATGATCCCGCTACGATGGACAGCTACCTCTTTGCCTTCCAGTTCGCCTAATGAGTTGACAAGAGGCGAATCGCGGCGGGCAAATACGGCATGGTTCACGATGGTGTGCGGCAGCGAAAATTCCACCTCTTTGGCCCGCTCTTCCGAATAGGACATCCCCTGAAGAACATCTATTTTCCCGCTTTTAAGGGCCGAGCGCATCTCGGACCATCCGCCCAGGTGAAATTCCACCTTCATCCCCATCACTTCGGCAATAGCGCGGGTCAACTCGACGTTATAGCCGGCCGGTTGACCGTTTTTGTCGATAAACTCGTAGGGAGGATAATCGCGGTCGCCGCCGACTCTTATCAGGGAGTTTTTTTGGGGGGGATCCTGCGCACTAATGGCTGCAAACGGCCAGAGGAGGGAAAGCAAAATAAATATTAAAAGACTATAATGGATGCAGCCATGGAGCGAATAGACTAGTACCCTGTAACATAATTTACTTCGTAAAGTCCCCCTCCCTTGATGGGAGGGGGTTCGGGGGTGGGTGAAGCAGCAACCTCGCGTATTCATGGCAACAGCATCAATCCCTTGGCACGGCCAGCATCCGGTCCAGGGCGGCCTTGGCCTTGAGCCTGATATCCTCCGGCACGCCGACCACCGGCGACAGGGTTTCAAGTGAATAGAGCACATCCTCCAGCGAGGTCAGTTTCATGTTGGGGCAGATCAGGGCCGGAGAGGCCAGGATGAACTCCTTGTCGGGGTTTTCCTGGCGCAGCTTATAGAGAATGCCGGCCTCGGTGCCGATGATGAACTTGTGGGCCGGGCTTTTGCGGCAATATTCGTACATCCCACTGGTAGAACAGGCGTGATCGGCCAGGGCGGTAACCTCGGGGGCGCACTCCGGATGGCAGATGAACAGCGCATCGGGATGCTCGCTCTTCTTCTTCAGCACCGCCTCGACCGTCATCCGCTCGTGGGTCGGACAATAGCCCTCCCAGTAGATGAATTTCTTTTCCGGCACGAACTTGGCCACGTAGCGTCCCAGATTGCGATCCGGCACAAAGATCAGCTCATTTTCAGACAGCGACCGGACCACGGTCAGGGCATTGGCCGAGGTGCAGCAGATATCGGAATGGGCTTTGACTTCGGCCGATGAATTGACATAGGTCACCACCGGCACGCCGGGGTGCTGTTTTTTCAGCGCCTCCAGGCCTTCCGGCGTAACCATGTCGGCCATCGGGCAGCCGGCATCCGGTCGCGGCAGCAGCACCTTTTTATCAGGAGACAGGATGGCCGCGGACTCGGCCATAAAATGCACACCGCAGAAAACGATTATCGCGGCATCGGTCTTGGCAGCCTCCATGGAAAGTGCCAGGGAATCGCCGGTGATGTCGGCAATCTCCTGCACCTCGTCGCGCATGTAGTTGTGGGCCAAGAGCACGGCGTTGTGCTTTTTAAGGAGTTCTCTGATCTGCTCTTTTATGGTAGTACTCATGCCTTCCGGTTCTCCCGTTCCACCTGTCTTTCCGCCACGTTGAAAGCAGGAGTTTACGCGAATATCATCAAAAACACAAGAATCAGCGTTAAAAAGTCTTTGATGGCGAACTCACTCTCAACCCAGCGACTTGTAGAGCTTTAAGTACCTCTCCGTTTCCAGCTCCGGTGAAAAATTTGACAATACGTACTCTCTGGCGCGGCGGCCGGTTTGCTCACGCAGGGCAGCATCATCCGCCAGCCGCAAAACCTGCCTTCTGAAGTCCTCTTCATCCCTGTACAGCCAACCGGTCTCACCTTCCTGAATCAGCGAATGATTTCCGGGAATATCCCGCGCCAGCACCGGCCTTCCCAAGGCCATCGCCTCCAACAGGCTGTTCGGCATGCCTTCAAACAAGGAGCAATTTAGCACCAGATCGGCCCGCGCATAGAGATCACCCATCTGCTGATAGGGCACCTCTCCCAGCCACCTGGCAAAGGGTTTATCGGCCAACATCTTCTGGATAGCGGCGGCATAACCAGGGTCGATCACCCCTCCGGCGATAACGAGCTGCAGCCAGTCATTGTCTATCGCAAGCGCAGCCAGCGTTTGAATCGCGAATTCCACATTCTTGACCGGCCGCAACGCTGCTGGAAGCAGGAGTACAAAGGCGTTTTCAGGGATATCGAAGGAGTGCTCATATTTGACTGATAGCGGTTCGATCCCCTGGGGCACGATCGAGAGCCGGCTTGCGGCATTCGGGAAATAACCGGCAACATTTTCTGCCACGAACTCGTCAAAACAGACAACAGCAGCCGCAGCAGCCATTGCGTGGGCAGTGGCCGGATTGCTACGGAGCTGAGGGTCATTAATGTCAGTACCGGTTATGGTGATCACAGCCGGAATACCATGGCGAGCAGCCAGATTGCAGGCCGTAAGGCCGCAGTGACGTACATGGAAGCCGTGGATGATGTCGGGTGAAAAGGAGCTGATGCAGCTTTCCATTTCCAGGATGGGCATGGCATCAGAAGCCAGAATCTTTACTTCCACACCGGCCAAGCCGAGAAAACGGGCAATGCGCCGGACGGTGGTGATATTGCCCCGCATGGGGCCTATGGAATAGGGGGCGATAATGGCAACGCGCATGGCAACAGCTTAAACAGTTTTTGGGGTAAAAGGCAAGGCCGCGAATGATGCAACCGTCAGATGAATTTCGCTAATTCTCTGATATTCTTTAGCTGAACAAAGATAAAGGCTGTCGCAGCCGGCATTTGCCGCCTTTATCCAGGGGTGATGCTGCGTGTTTACTGTTGACAAAACCCCTTAAACCGGCTACAAAAATGGTTCTTTCGGGATGTAGCGCAGCTTGGTAGCGCACCTGCTTCGGGAGCAGGGGGTCGCTAGTTCGAATCTAGTCATCCCGACCATAAATTTAAAGGGATCAGCCATACGGCTAATCCCTTTTTCTTTTATCCACGCCTCAGCTTCACAACCGCTAGGCGATCGTGTGGCGGATATCCTTGCCTTTAACCATAAAAATTACCATTTCGGCTATATTAGTTGCGTGATCGGCGATCCGCTCCAGATATTTTGAAATATAGTTCAGCCGCATGGCCCGCGAGATGGTCGAGGGGTCCTCGATCATGTAAGTCAATAACTCACGCTGGATCTGCACGTTCAGGTCATCCACGAAATTATCATCGTTGCAGACCTTGATGGCCAGCTCATCGTCGCCGCGCACAAAGGCATCCAGCGCCTCTTTAAGCATCCTCTCGGTCCACTGGGCCATGCGCGGGATGTCGATATAAGGCTTAAGCGGCGGTTCCTGATTCAGCTCGCGGGCACGCTTGGCGATGTTGGCGCACTGATCCCCGATCCGCTCCATGTCGGTAACAATCTTTAGCGCCAGGGTGATGAAGCGCAGGTCACGGGCCGCCGGTTGGCGCAACGCCAAAAGCTCCAGGCATTTCTCATCTATCCCGACCTCCATGGTATTTATCTCGTGGTCAGAGTCGATGACCTGCCCGGCCAGTGCTGAATCACGCTCCACTAGCGCCCGGATTGAGCCGGCGATCATCATCTCCACCTTGCCCCCCATGGCTAGTATGCTGCTACGAAGGTCATTCAGTTCCTGGTCGTATATGGCGCTGAAATGTTCACGCATCGGAAAACCCCTTTCGAGTTAAAACACACAAGTCAGTAATGCATCCTGACGGCAATGGTCCGGGCAAGACAGAGGCTTTGCTGCTGGCCTCCCGAGAGATCAAACGCGCTTTACACGCGCCGCTGGAGTCTTGTCATGCATGTAGTTGATGCTGCGCAGTACGGTGAACCTGCCGCAGCGGGAGGGTCCGATGATGGCGGCCACGGTGTTCTCGACAATTTACCCCTCTATCTTGTAGCCAAAACCGCGCACGGTCTTGATCAGCTCGCCCGGTGCCCCGAGTTTGCCTCTCAGGCGGGTGACATGGGTATCAACGGTGCGAGTATCGCCCATGTTGTTATAGCTCCAGACATTCTGCAGCAGCAGTTCCCGGCTCAAGACCCGGCCGGGGCGCTCCACCAGGTAGAGCAACAGCTTAAACTCGATGGTGGTAAGTTCCACCTCGTTGCCCTCGCTCAACACCTGATGCCGTTCTTTATTGATTATTATCCCTCCCATTGAAACCAGCGCGCCGGAGGCTACACTTGCCTGTCCTTCGCACCGGCGCAGGATCGCTCGGATGCGCAGCAAGAGCTCACGCATCGAAAAGGGCTTTACAAGGTAATCATCAGCCCCCAGCTCAAAGCCGACCACCCGGTCGATCTCCTCCCCCTTGGCGGTCAGCATCAGAACTGGAATGTGGGCGGTGCGCGGATCCCGGCGGAGCTCCTTGCACACCTCGGTTCCCATCAGCCCGGGAAGCATCAGGTCAAGCAGGATCAGGTCCGGCTCTTCGCGGCGTGCCAGATCAAGGCCGTCCAGCCCGTCGTAAGAGCAGGATATCTTAAAGCCTTCCTTCTCCAGGTTGAAGATCAGTAATTCAGCCAGGTCCTTTTCATCCTCGATCACCAGGATTTTTTTCACCATTCTTCCTACCTCGTCGATGTTGAATCTGAATTTGCCGGACGGAAACTAACATAGCTTTGTTACAATTGTGTTGCAACAGCTTAACATGTTTTGGTTTTAAAATTCTCACCGGTGCATCTCGCACTACCGCTCTCAGGGTTACAAGATTGCCATAGATGATTTGGGGGACGGGATACGCGGGCTTAAAGATGTTGGCCCAGGTAACACCCGACTCGTCAAGCTGGCCCGTTTCATGGTTACAGACATAGACACCTCTTCGATAAAACAAGCCTTGGTTGAGGCAATAGTCGGTTTTTCCGCTAGAATTGGCATAAAGGTCATTGCAGAAGGTATTGAACGCCATCAGGAACTGGAACATCTTAAATCAATCGGCGTCGATTACGGACAGGGATATCTTCTCGGCCGTCCCTCACCTGCGCCTGCTAATTGCTCCGATCAGCGGATTTCCTCCCATGACAGCTAGGCCGTGATAAAGGCCTTTTTCTTTGATTTGACTGGTTTTTTACCAGCTACAATATAGGAATGAAATCTGGCCGACTTATCCGGCTGGCCTGGCTCGATCTCCAGAACAACGCAACTTCCCTTCTTGAGTTGAATAGCTTCCCCACTTTTCAGCAAAGCTGCCACCAGTAGCCCCAGGTGGGGCTCATGCCCAACCAGCATGACATTTTTCAGATCGGAATGGTCATGCAGATGCTTGATCAACTCCCATTCATCCGCATCCGATAAAAGCAACCCGCTCGTTTCCAGCCTGCATTTGCGGCCGCATCGTACAGCCACGATCTGGGCCGTTTGAACGGCTCGCACCAAAGGGCTGCTGATGATCTGGCACGAACCCAGCCGGTGCCTGGCGAGACGTTTACCCAGATCGTCGGCATTTATTTTGCCTTTTTCTGTCAAATATCGCCATTCATCCGGGATAGTCTCACTAAGGTCTACGGCTTCGGAATGTCTAATTATATATAAAATCATAATCCCTCCTCGACTTCAGATATTGTAAATCGATTGTTTTAATACAACAGAAGATATTAATAATCATTTGTGCTGCATGATCTAGTCTACTGACTGACAGTTAGCTGGAAACGATCATAACCTAATATCCAATACTTTAATTAACATAATTTTACTTTACTTCAGATATTTAACCTCCACTCATAAGCCTTTTAGCCGTTTACATACTAACCCTCGGCTATATAGCCAGCCATCTCAGTATACAAACAACTAACGTCTCTATCAAAGCGTGCCGTAGCTAATAAATATTGCAACGCTGTTTCAAGTGTTAGCCTTAAGCAACTTAGGAGCAATGGTTCGTTGTGGTGGATTCTATTAAGTTTACCCCAAAAATTCCCAGCGGCCTTATATCCTCTTGTTTTCTGCTTTACTCACTACCTTACTTTACCTTGCCGCCCTTTAATTTCTTTTACACAGTTTAATTAAATTTGGTATATATTTTGCTGCATAATTATAATTTGTTTAATTTAAATTATTTGTTTATTTGTTCTTAATGGCTTTAGGGGGGATAACTTGAGCATTTCAAGGATCAAAGACTTAAACTACGCTGATTGCACCCATCCGACCTGCACCTATACCGATAAGTTAGCTATCAATCCTGGAAAATTAAATCGTTATCGGGTACGGTCAGGTGATACTGATGTATCACCCTAAAGCAACGAGGCCACGGTGTACGCGCAACCTTACTCAGCCGGGCCAAATGTCTTTACCGAATAAGATACTTTCGGAGCTTGGAGTATGGCGCCACACTCCAAGCTGTTTACAATCGTGCCAGGATTATGAGATAAGTTCTTAACGTTAACCTTCTAAGGGTGTCCGGTTATTCCTCCTTTTTTGAAGGGGAGGAAGTTATCAGACAGTTCATTTCCAACCGGTCAAGAGACAAATTATGAAACTGTTTACCTTGATATGCTTGTTTTTTCTAACAACAGCCATTCCCGCATACAGTGGTGGCCCCCAGAACCCTGCTCAGACAGGTACATCACCGGGTACCGCTGCAACTATCTCTGGTAGGATAATGATCCAGGGCAAGACCCCGATGAATAATGGGATTGTTTTTTTGTACGATAAATCAATGGGTCCGCCACCTTCTCCACAGGATAATCAATACTGGCGTGTTCCTGATCGGATCAATGCCATTGATAAGAATGGGGAGTTTTCATTTGAGGTTAACGGAGGTACTTATTACTTAACTGCTGCCCAAAAGGATCCTGAGTCTGAAATGGGCCCGCCCCAAGTTGATGAATTCAATTATTTCCACGGAGATGCCGAGGGAAATCCACGGCCTATCATCGTTACCTCAGGAAGCCGGGTTAATCTGGGTGTACTTATCCCATCCCTCTGGTCCCCGAACACGGTGTTGCGTGACAAGGGTATCACCGCGATCGAGGGGATCGTCTCCGACACGGAGAGCAAGCCTGTAAAGGGGGCCTTGGTTTTTGCCTATCTATCTAAGAATACAACTGGAAGACCGATCTTTATTTCCGAAAAAACTGATAAGAACGGCAAGTTCCTGCTGCGTGTCCATGACGGCGGCACTTTTTTTCTGAAGGTAAGGAGCGTTTACGGGGGTGGTAGTCCGGAGGACGGAGAATTTCAGAACGTCACTAAAGAATTTGAACCTCTTATGGTTGCTCTAAAAAAAGACCAACGGTTGCAGGGGATAAATTTAAAGGTGAAAAGATTTTCAAGAGGATCTTGAGAAACCCTTCCATTGACGGCCAGCAATCAATAGAAGAGAAAGGAGATGGAACCATGAAGAAAGCGAATTATACACGCCCCAAAATTGTGGGGAGCGCGATTGTACATCCCTGCTGAGAAGTAAACAAGAGGCGCTGGACTTCGGTACCAGCGCCTCTTTCTTGCTGCACACCTTATTAAACCTCTCAAATCCGGTTCTGAACCTAAAATAGAATCAATAGAGCTATCACCTAAATCAATTTCTTGCCCTTCAGGAACTCCTTCGCAACTTTTTTTGTCTTGTCGGCCGACCCAACGGATTTGAGCAACTTGGTATAGGTATCATTTTCTAACGCCTTGGAAAGCTTGTTCAGTAATTTGGGTAGAACCGGATAGATGGCCACTGTTTCTGCGGTCAGGACCGGTCCATACTTAATAGAGCCGCCGAACAATTCAAGCCAATTAAGATTCAATTTGGTTCTGTAATCACTCTTGATTTGATCAAAGGTTGAATCCTTGGATTTACCGATAACCTCCGCAGCACGCAATGTATTCTCGAATATCACATTCACATTTCCCTGCTTGATGGCATTATAAAGTTCTGTGGAGTCTTTGTAGACATCAATCTGGACGGTAGAGCCGGTTCTCTCGGTAATCAATAGAGAGGCTATTTCGGCCAGAAGCCTTTCGTTTGCTGCGTTGGAAATCCCGATATGAAGAGTGCGGCCGACACAGGCGGAGGAGAGGTCAACCATGCCGAGTAACAAGGCTACAATACATAAAGAAATGATTTTTTTCATGTTCACTCCCATCTTTTACATCCTGGATGATTGACTACCGCTTTGCTTTTACTTCAGGAACAGCATCTCTCACCCCGGTGTGCTGAACCGGCGCCTTCAGAAATGGTTCAAAAAAAATCCTGCCAAGACTCTTATCCTTGCTTTGGTCGTAGATTGCTTCCGCGATCGTTTCCTTGTCAGTCGTGCCCCACCAATTGCCTGCAACGCTGAAATTACGTTCCTGATCTTCCCCTAGGGAAACATTGTATTTGCGGTTATCGTAGATATTGTTGCCATCGTAATGAGGATATTCCTTGCCCTGATCCAAGCGGTTGAAATCAACTAGATTTATATGCTGCTTAACAAACTGAACGCCGATATCATTACGGGAAATATCGTTGTTGGTTATCCAGGTATCCCCTTCCATACGCACGAAGTAGATGCCGACTATATTGTCAATAAAAGTACAGTGGTCAACGCGCATGTCGGTGGAGGTGTAGTGAAGGCCACGACGATTATTGCGAAAGAGTGTGTCACTGATCCGAACATTGGCATAATGTATCATGACACCGGCATAAGCGTATTCAAACTGGCAGTTTTCAATAATATTGCCCGAGTCGGAGGAGATGAACTGGAGATACGACCAGTCATTGACTTTCGGTTTTTCCTCGGCAGAGGTAAAAACGATCTTTTTATCGCTCGTTCCCTTCGCAATCAACCGGCCTTCCACCATGATTTCGCCATCTCCAACTTTGTTGTTATCGCGGTCTATGCGCTTGAATTTCACTACAGTTCCGGGGCTGATTGTGAGAGTAGCGCCCCGCTTTACAGAGATTACTCCGCTGATATGAATTTCTCCCTGCCAGACAGTATCGCTGGCAATCACGCTATCGGTCAGCAGGACCGGCGTACCAACACGTGTACCGATGATAGCTGCCTGAGCGGTGGCTTTCTTTTCATTATCCGACTCTTTGGCCGTTTGCATAACCTTGTCGGCGATGATTGCTATGTTTTCAATCATCATTCCTTTTTTAAAGGCAACCGAATATCTCGAATTTCCCTGGTAAAATCCGAAAGTCTCGCCGCGATGCGGACCGTCGCCAAGCACATCGCGGGTTAGCACACCGTAATCACCGTCTTCATCAATTGGAATGAAAAAGTTGCCGGAGTCGTCGGTTATGGTTGAAAATTCCGTGCCATGAGTCATGAAATACATTTGGGTGACCGGTGCTGCCATCGGGTATGCCAGTACAGTCATATTTGCAATCGGTTTGCCGCTTATGTCGGTTACCCGACCGCGAATGCCGGCCCCGGAAGAGGCTCTGTGTTCGGCAAAGGTCTTGATGTCATCCTCTTTAACGGTTGCTGTCGTGGTGAAAGAGTCCCGTTCGGTTATAGGAAAACAGGATAGCTCGATGCGGGTTATTTTGCCTTCTTTTACTTCCACGGGGTTATTGGAGTTATAGCAGTAGAGGTCCCCTTTTTGGACGGGACGGTTGCTCATGCTTCCGACTATTTTTTTTGCAGTCACAACGTAACGGCCGGGAAGAGCGGCCAGCTTGAACTTGCCATCGCTGCCAACTGATTCAGTCTTTACCCCCAGTTTTTTGAAATTTTTACTCTCGGGTGAATAAATCGAAATATAGGCACCATCTACAGGTTTTTGTTTATACAGAATGTTTCCTTCGATACCAGTAACACCATCAGCATATTCGGCAACAGGGTTTTCCTGATTAGCGAGGAGCCCCAGCCAGAATTTTTGATCTCCCACCTTAATGGGGTTGGCGCCATGATATGCAAAAAACGGACGCCCCCCGATCTCACCTCGAGCAATGAAATAATAGGAACCAGGCGACAGATCCATTTTGTAAACACCTTTAAGGTCGGTTATCGCTGTTGCAACCGGGGCTTTTCCGCTTTCAAGGCCGGTATAAAGGTTGTATGCGAAAACCTTGGCATTCGTCAGAGGACCTGCTTCGGTTAAGACCCGTCCCGATAATTCGGTAGCCAGAAGAGAGGCCGGAACTGACTGAAAAAGTAGAAACACGAACAGGAATAAAAATATAGGGTAGCCAGAAATTTTCTGCATTAGTTCCTCCTGTTTGTCCTCATACACAACCGGCCTGAATTAAAATACTACTTCTTATTAGCCCCTGGTCCGGAAAAACTGATCCCGGTGATATTGATCCCCTTGATGGTGGCTCCGGTCTTGACTTCTACAGCCACAGGCACTGCCTGTCCATAACTCCCCATGATCTCGCCCGCCTTCATAGTCCCACCACCATAAACATTGCGGATTTTAAGATAGTATTTACCGCCTTGATAAACCCTGAGTGTATATCTTCCATCTTTCCCGGTTTTTTCCGAAATAAACAGCGGCTTCCCGATCATCGCAGGGCTCGTAAATGCGAAAATCATTGTATTTTCTACCGGTCTACCACTGGAATCGGTTATGTTCCCTTCAATGGCGGTGACACTTTCCGTGGCGAAGCTGGATTTTTTGTAAGGCAAGGCGCCCGTGACATTTCCAATATCGGTGGCCGAATCATTTATTATCACATGCTGTCTTGAAGCTCCCTCGGCCAGAATAGGAAGAAATAGGTCCCCTTCCTGCAGCGGTCCGATATCCTCGCCTGACTTCCGTTTAATCGCACCAAGATAGTATTTCCCATCTGGCAGCGCAGCTAGGAATTTACCTTCGCCATCAGTCTTGACGATCTCATCAGGTACTCTCCAGTATTTGAAATCCAGAGAAGGGGGCGGTCCGGCGCTGTTGTTGAAGATGTAAACCAATCCGTCTGCCATAGGCATGCCATCCTTGATCATCACCTTACCGGAAATCGATCCGGCCTTGGCTTCATGGGCAAACGCTATGGCACCGATACAGCAGATCATTATAAACCACAAGTTCAAATTGTTTTTTTTCAAATCCCTCTCCGTTCCACGTCAATCGCGCCCATCCGAGAAAAAAAAGTAGTGTTCAGGAATCGATCAAGATGACTAAAAAGCTAATTTCCACCGGGCATAAGGATGAGGCTCCTGTCAAAATTGCTATAGCGGAATCAGCTATATTGCCACCTAAAATGGTCTACATTATGCCATATAAATTTAACGATTTGCAATCTTTACTGGCAAATCAGCATCAGCCGCCGCACCGCTTCCCCAACACCCCATGTCCTTCATTTCACCCTTTTTATATTGATTTATTCACATTTATGGGTAATAGAAAGAGCGTATTCTAGTCAATACGCCGGAGAGCCAATGCCTATAATGATCCTTACACTCTTGCTTTCCCTGCTGACAATGACATCTCAAGCCGAGTTGAGAAAAGCCGATGAAGTCACTCGAGATAAAATCACCGGTATGGAGTTAGTTGCGGTCCCTGAGGGCTGCTACCAGATGGGTAACAATTTTGATGACATGTATTATATGGAGATACCGGTACACGAGGTGTGCGTCCGCGATTTTTCAATCAGCAAGTTTGATGTGACAAGGGGTTCCTTCAAGAAATTTATCAACGACACCGGATATCGCACCGAGGCCGAGAAGGGTTATGGTTGTTATATAAATGACGGAAGGAACTGGAAGAAGGAGCGTCTTGCAAATTGGCGGTCTCCTGGTTTTTCCCAGAATGATGACCACCCAGTAGTGTGCGTCAGCTGGAACGACTCAGTTGCCTATGCCCAATGGCTTTCCATTAAGAGCAATAGAAAATACCGACTGCCGACGGAGGCCGAGTGGGAGTATGCCGCAAGGAGCGGCGGAAGAAATGAAAAATTCGCTGGGAGTGACGATATCGATGCTGTGGCATGGTATTCTGCCAACTCCGGCAATACAACACATCCTGTGGGGCTGAAAAGTGCCAACGGCCTGGGCCTGTATGACATGAGCGGCAATGTGTGGCAATGGACGGCAGACTGGTATGGTGAAAACTATTACCGTAATAGCCCCCGCAGCAATCCCCTGGGACCTTTAACTGGATCAAAACGCATATTCCGTGGCGGAAGCTGGTTCTACGATCCAAGGGGGGCGCGAGTTTCGTATCGGGATTTTTCCGTTCCCGAGTACTGCAGCAGTTACCTGGGCTTTAGGGTTGTTTCTCCCGGTCCGATAGTCACAACGGCAACGGATTAATTGACTTGTAGTCATGGCATTTTATTTTTCAGGAATTGGTGCAAATATGAACCGAAAATTCGGTCTGCTCGTTTTTTTCATGACTGGGCATCTTTTAACAGTCACAGGCTTGCCTGACGCTTCTGCTAAAGAAGAAGGTAAAACCTTTTATTCCTCCGTCCCAGCGGCCTATATGGATGATCCTCGCCGGGACAATTGGCAAAAGCCGGAAAAAGTTGTTGACCATCTTGTCAGGCCAGGCGATACCGTAGCGGATATTGGAGCAGGAACCGGCTATTTTACGATGCTTTTTGCAGAGAAAGTCGGCCAAAGCGGGAAGGTTTATGCTGTAGATGTTGATGAAAACATGGTTCGCTATGTGGAACAGAGGGCAAAAAAAGAAGTATTGAATAACATCAAAAGCATTCTGTCGACCCCAACCGACCCATTTTTACCTAAGTTGTCATTTGACCTGATTTTTATCTGTGACACCTATTTGTTTTTTGAAAATCGGGGACAGTACCTGCTCAAGTTGTTGGATAGTCTGAAAAACGGCGGCCGCCTTGCCATAGTTTCATTTAATCGGAAGGCGGAAATACCTGGTGCGCCGCCACCACATAAAATGATCTCAAGAGAGAAGACGATACAGGAGGCGGAAAAGGCGGGATTTGTAATGGAGGCGGAGTATTTTTTTCTGCCTTACCAAGACTTTCTGGTTTTTGAAAAACGTTAACTTGGATAGTAAAAACCCAATGATCTACTTCAACAGGGGCCGAGTTACCGCGCAGCAGGTAAAACCAACCTGAAACCAATGTCAAGAGCGTGGTCGTCCGTGTAGCCGCTGCTACGCCATACCGCACGCGCCTGATCAGGCCCGTACTGCCAGCTGCCGCCGCGTCGCATGCTGTTCGTACTCCACTTTGGGCCGGTCGGGTCTTGTTGGCGGATATCCGGGTAGTCTCCCCAGTAGTCCTGCACCCACTCCCAAACATTGCCGCTCATGTCGTAAATCCCCAGATTATTAGGTTTTTTCTGCCCCACAGGATGTGTCCTGCCCCCGCTGTTCCTTTCATGCCAAGCCACGGCGTCAAGATCATTGCCGCCACAGTATCTCTCCTCCTTGCCGCCGCCTGTACAGGCATATTCCCATTCCGCCTCGGTAGGAAGCCGGTACTTCTTGCCGGTAAGGATGTTCAATCTGTTGATAAAATCCTGCGCATTTCTCCAGCTCACCTGCTCCACAGGACAGTCCTCGCCGCACTGGCTGAAGCGTGAAGGGTTGTTGTCCATGATTTTGCGCCATTGGCCTTGCGTTACCTCATATTTACCAATAAAAAAATCTGAAACACATGCATCGTGAACCGGTCTCTCGCTGTAGTTGCCAGTAGCGGAGCCCATCCGGAAGCAACCGCCGGGCACGAAGATGAACTCCATATTAGCCATCGAGTAGCCTTGATTGCCTTTATTGATGTCTTTCTCAGCTGCGGCGGGTAATGCCATCAAAAGGGCAAACATAATGATAAAAAAACATTTCAGCATTCATGTCTCCTGTAGAGGGCTTGATTGCCAGAGAAATTAGTGACTTGCAGAGGACACGAGCCGGAAGCCGAGAAAAAAGATGTGAAAGTCAGGTTCAAATCCATTATTGTCGGACACCCGAATACACTCCGAGGCATTGCCCCACCCCCCTCCGCGGGGGTTTTTAAGGCTGCCGGACGATGGCCCGCGAGGATTGTCTCTAGGACTTTCAAAATAGTACTCGGCATCATACCAGTCGCCGGTCCACTCCCAGGCATTGCCCATCATATCGTACAAACCATACGCGTTAGGCAGAAAACTCCCCACAGGCGCAGCCACCTTATAACCATCGTTACAATTGGAAACAGCCCAGTCCGGCCACTGGCTTTTTGCAGCCAGGTCCGCGCCGTTAGCGTAACGACAGGCGTCAGCAGGGTTGTCGCCCCAGTAATTTCTACCTGTTGTCCCCCCCCGTGCTGCATATTCCCATTCTGCCGCGGTAGGAAGCCGATAGGTGCGCCCGGACCTTTTTGAAAGCCATTTTGCATACTCCACTGCATCGTACCATGATACGTCAGCTACCGGTTGTCGGTCGCCGTTCAGGGAATTGCCATCATAAGCACCACTATTATGTTCCGGCTTGAATCTACGGTACTGGGCGTTGGTCACTTCATACTTCCCCATACTGATACCATCCACGCAGACATCATGTACGGGCTTTTCATCGCCTTGACCATCCCCCCATGTATCACCCATCTTGAAACAACCAGCCGGTACAGATACAAACTCCATACCAGTGACGGGATCAATGAAAGTCGCATCCGAGGAAGCACCGGAGGGTGTCGTTGCCTGTAGGCTCGGCACAATCACCATACCCTCGCTCCTTGAATTTTTCACCTCGGCCGCCCAAAGCGTTTGGCTTGAAATAGCAAACGTAATGACAGCTGCAACCCATTTCATTTTTTTACCTTTTTACAATTTGAGATCATTTTCCTTGAGACAATAGGTATTCAGACGCCGATCTACGAAACACAAACTACCATGTAGTAACTTCTTTATAGTGATTTCCTTCTTCTTCCTTATTGGATGAAACATTTGATTTGCTAAACTGCTTCACATGGCACCCTACGATCTTGTTTTTAGATGAGACCCCACCCTGGACAGCAGAGTTTGGGCCCCCCTGTTCCTGGGACTTGACCTCCTTGTATGGAAGCCATGGCAGTCCGCTGTTTTTTCGCAAGGTTGCAGGTCCTTGTTCGAAGCAGTTGGTCTGCATCAACCTCGGCAATCCAGAGCTGTGCGACTGGTGACACTTGGAACATGGAAAGGAGTGCTCCTTGTTGCTTCCCCATCCCTTGACCGCGCGGTGGACCAAGCCGGCCTTGGACTTATCGCTAAGCTTCGCCTTTGAGTGGCAGTTCAGGCAGAGCCCTCCGAATGTGTCGTCATTTTCTGTGATCCGGTTATCGCCGCTAAAGGTATTTCGGTCAACATTGTATTTCATACCCTGCATTGGTTCGCGCGGTGCACCATTGCCTCCTTTGACAAAATTGGAACTAGTATCACGGTTACTGGAAGCGACCGTATTGAAATCACCTTCACGAGGGACTTCGCTGGCACCTTTGCCGAAATTAGCCCCAGCCGTTCTGTTTACGGCATTAAAATCACCTTCATGGGGGGCTCCGCTGGCACCTTTACCAAAATTGGCTCCAGCTTCGCGATTCACGGCATTAAAATTCTCCTCACGAGGGACTGAACTGGCGCCTTTGCCATAATTAGCACCGGCTTCGCGATTCACAGCGTTAAAATCACCTTCACGGGGAACACCGCTGGCACCTTTACCGAAATTGGCTCCAGCTTCGCGATTCACGGCATTGAAATTCTCCTCATGAGGGGCTGAACTAGCGCCTTTGCCATAATTAGCACCGGCCGCTTTATTTACGGCATTAAAATCAGCTTCACGGGGCGCTCCGCTACTACCTTTGCCGAAATTGGCTCCAGCTTGGCGATTAATAGTGTTGAAATCAGCTTGCCGTGTGGGTCCACGGTCACCTTTTACAGGCATACTGGAGGGGGGACCGTCTTCCCGGTATGGAGAGGTCAGCCAGGCGCCCTTGAGGAGCGGCACGGCATATGGCATCTTGTCTCCCAAGGTACGGCTTACACCATGGGGATCATGACAGGGGGTGCAGAGACCGTTGATCTGATTTTTCTCCGCATGTTCGAGATATTTGCCGGCCTTCAGATGACTACTGGCAACATCCTCGCGGCTCTGCCGGTTTGAGAAACGCTCGGTCGATCCCTTGCTTCCTGGTCCAAAGCCTAATGTATCTTTGTAGCCCATGACCGCCTGCCTGACACCGAATGTGAAGTTAAAGCCCCAAGGAGTAGCCCCGGGCTTGGCGGTCTCGTGGCAATCAAAACAAAGCCCTGCTCCGGAATTAAAGGGATTTTTACTCTTGGCATAGGTATTGGCAGAAGGCTTGTAGTTAATCTGGTAACCACTTTTGCCCGAGGATGTCTCTTTGATGATGGCTCCGTTAAAGGTGCCATCAAACGTGCGGTAGCTGGAGGTAACGCCGGATATCGTTGAACCGTGGGAATTGTGACAGTCAAAGCATTCAACATTCTTGGCTAAGACACCGCCACGGGTAACCGGTATGTCGCCATCATAGCCATTTGATGCACTCCAGCCCCCCTGGTTGGCGGCTGCGTTGCCATGAGCCGAGAAAGCCTTAATGACGCGCTGTTTCTTGTTTGTAGCGGCAGTTGAGTACTTACCCCAGGTTGTCACATCTTTTTGTGAATAGCGTGAAGCGATACTCTGACCGTCCCACGCATATTTTAACGGTATATTGGTATCGCCTAAAAATGGGCGGGTATTGTTGTTGCTGTCGCTGTGGCAACCAAGGCAATGGCGTGTTATCTTTGCGACTTCATCCCGTTCAGCCGGGGTTCCAATAGCGGAAGAGATGAATGTCACAGCTGTGTCCTCTGGTATGTAAGCGGTCGGTCGTTCACCTTTTGCCCAGATGACCAGATCCACCTTTCCTTTTTTGACTTTCGAAGATTTTTTCCTGATGTTTCCCTGATGATACTGTGGGTTGATCAGGCCTGTCGCTGTGGCCTCCCAGTGACAGGCATAGCAGTGTTTTCCTGAAATTCGAGTCCCTTGAATGTGATGGGAATTCCCTCTCAACTGTTTAAGCACGTTAGCATGGCAGCCGATGCAGTCGCTGGCCACCGCTGAATTCACACCGGCGACCACGACCATAATAATTGCTGAAATGCCCAATAAACCTAAACAATGCCCTATTTTAATCATGACACTCCTCCTCGCATGAAAACAAATCCATCAGCTTGCAGTTATAAACTTGATCTTCAGGGATATGGAATGATAAACCGCTTCTCACCCGCCCCATAACTTGCCTTCTTCGTTTCTACGGAGGCATCCCATTCCAGAAGTTTTGCTTTTAAGGCCGCCGTAACCTCGGGGTTTTCTGAGGCGACGTTTCTTTTTTCCAGTGGATCTGCAACGAGATCAAACAATTCGACCTCTTCGAATTTCAGCGGATTACTGGTGATGAATCCATACCAGGAGACCTTCTCTAGCAAACGGGCGCTCTTCCTCAGAACCAGTTTCCAACGGTTGGTGCGGATAGCGATATCGTTTGGTGGATATGAATTTAATGGGAACTCTTTGCGCAACATGTCTCCGTATTCTGTGATGGCCGCTTTTTCTGAGGCGGGATAATTCACCTGTGAATTTTTGAACTCCAGATACCACCGGCTTAATGTATGTTCCCACCACGGAACCCGGTCGATAAAGGCATATTCAGTCCCCTGGGCACCTTTGTCTCCCCTGGCCAAAGGAAGCAGACTTTTCCCCTGCAGACCATGATCCAAAGGAATTCCCAGGTAATCAAGGACAGTCGGTACAACATCAATTCCCTGGACTTGCTCCGGAACCCGCTTACCACCATATTCCCCACCGGGCAAACGAAGAATGAAGGCGCTCTTCACAACCGGTTCGGCCAGATCATAGTGGTGAACATAGGTCTCTCTTTCACCAAGGTCTTCTCCATGGATCGAATGGACGATCAGGATCGTGTTCTTAGACAGGCCGGTTTTTTCCAGCTGGTTGACCAGTTCGCCGATGAACATGTCGGTGTAGCGTATAGCAGCATCATACCTGGAAATGATGTATTTCCGATCAACAGCTGACAGACGATGAACCGGTTTAAAGCCAAGGAAATATTGGTTGCGGTATATCCGCATCAGGATATCGTAAGTCGGGTCGTCAGCAGATCCTTCCTCCCCGGATACAGTAGGAAACTGGTTCCAGAACGGGGTGTAATCAGGAGGATCGAACATAGTCTTGTACGGGAGGGGAACCGAGGCGGCATACGGTACATGGATTACGCCGCTGGCAATCCAGAGGAAAAATTTCTTATCCTTATTTTTTTCAAGCCAGCTAAGCGACTCGGATGGGATCATTCGTAGCGAGGAGCCTTCCCCACCGCGCCGGGTTCTGGCAAAATAATCGATCGACCTGGAAAAAACATCGCCAAGCTTGATCTCCGTGCCCGATTCCGTATCGTAGCGCATGAAGAATTCAGGTGAGCCTGAAACTGCCGCCGTTGTGTATCCGTAGTACTTTAGAATTTCCGGCAGTGTCCTGCTCTGAACTCCATTCTTAGCGACATCAAAAGCGATCATCCCGTTAACGCGCGGGTATTGGGAGGTAAGGACGCTCATCATCGATACGGGTGTCAGGTTGGCCTGGGAGATAGTATTGTCGAAGAGGATCGAAGACTTTGACAGGCGATCGATGTTGGGACTCGTATCTCGGTCATAACCATAAACTCCGAGATGGTCGGGTCGCAGGCACTGTAACGATATCAGGATAACGTTTGTGTTCTGGTGCTGCTCAAGGGGGGGTGATGCTGCTGACAAGCAGCTCCGGTCTCCAGGAGTTGAGACGCTTAAGAGCATGGCGAGTGCGACAACTCTCACAGCATACAAAAGTTTTCCTGTACAATGCCGCAATTTCATTAGTTGTCCCTGTTTATATCGATTAACATCCACCATACTTTTTCATGTTGCTTCTTATCAGGTCTCTGAAGCCGATTAACAAATCAGCGCACTCCCGACTCAAGTACTTTCTAGGGCTAATACCGGTTTTAACGTGCAACCTTAACAATTCCCGGGCGAGATTGTTCAATGTAATCGTTGTCTTGTTTACAACATAGGTGTCAGACTGTATGTCTTTGATTGTTTTTATCAGGGATTGCTCGTAGTTATATCCGGCCAGAGCAAATATTTTTCTATATGCACCTATGTATGCTTTTACTTTATAGTCATTATCGTCCTGAATATCTGTGGGTACTTTTATTTTTAACTTGGCGCTGTCAAGTCTGTTAAGTGCATCTTCAGTATAGGGCATAGGACCACTCGCGCTTGAAATTCCAGCAAAAATAGTCAGGAGCAGAGCAAGCGTGACAACGGTTCTGACAGGTACTACTAAAAAATGATTTCTCATCCATGACCCGCTTCCAAGGCGTTTCAGTCCCCGGCCAATCATGGGTAGGGAATCAGTAAGGGTAGGCCAGGAAGCACTTTGGCCCGGTTGTTTTTATTGAATGCATCCCACTCCAGAAGTTTGCTTTTCAGCTTTTCTACTACCTGCGGATGCATCTTGGCGACATTTTTTTGCTCCAGTGGATCTTGAATGAGATCGTATAGCTCGATCTGCTCGATAGGCAGCTTTCTACCTGAGATAAAATGCCACCACGAAATCTCTTCCAGCAGTTCCCTCTTTTCCCTCAAAATCAATTTCCACTCGTTGGTACGGATAGCAATACACTCGGGTGGATATTGCCCGCCACCGATCTTCGCATTTAACAAGGCCCGGTAATCCTTGATCCTACTGATCTCAAAGGGTGTATACTGGGCCTCACGTTCAGATTGATGCTCCAGGTGCCAGCCACCCAGCACTGATTCCCACCACGGCAATCGATCTATGAACGCATACTCGGAGCCCTTAAAAGCGGATTCGCCTTTGATGAGCGGCAACAGGCTGATACCCTGAGCATCGTGATTGAGCGGAATTTGCAGATAATCAAGGATAGTCGGCATGATATCTATGCCTTGAACCTGGCGGGTAATCCTGGCACCCCCCTTTTCGTTATCGGGAAACCTGAGCATCAATGCCGTTTTCACTTCCGTGTCAAAGACATCGTGATGAAAGAAATAGCCGTGCTCTCCCAGACTCTCGCCATGGATCGAATGGAAGACGACCAGCGTTTTGCCGGACAATTTCAAGGTTTCCAGCAGGTTAAGCAGCTCTCCGACAAACATGTCGGTGTAATACACCCCGGCATCATAACGGCCATTGATGAAATCAATATCATTTTTCGCAAGACGATGAATGGGCTCAAAATCAAGATAGTAAGCCCCCTGGTAGAGGTGGAATAGAACCTCGGTCGGTACTCCTCTATCCACATTTTCCTGGCCTAATCGGATCGGGAACTCTTCATAAAAAGGGGTGTAGCCGGGAGGGTCGAAGCGGGTCTTGTACGGCGCCGGAACCGTCTGAGAAAAAGGTGGATGCAGCATGCCGGACTCGATCCAGAGAAAAAACTTTTTATCCTTATTGGCCTTTAACCAATCAAGGGCAGCAGTGGGGTTGACCCGTGCGCTCCCGGTATCATCAGGTATTGTACGTCCAAAGTAATTAAAGGACCTGGAAAAGACATCCTTGGGGTTGACCGTTTTTCCGGACTCGGTGTCATATCGCATGAAAAATTCCGGTGAACTTAGCACCGCGGCTGTTTCGTAACCATAGTACTTGAGAATCTCCGGCAGGGTTCGTCTGGCTACATCGTCCTTGTTGACCTCAAAAGAGATCATCCCGTGAAGACGCGGGTATTGTCCGGTAAAAACGCTCATCTGTGCCACGGGAGTAAGATATGACTGTGCAATAGCATTTTCAAAGAGGATCGATTGCCTGGCAAGCCGGTCAATCTGGGGACTGGTTTCTTTCTGATACCCGTAGCAGCCCAAATGATCGGGCCGGAGGATGTCCAGGGAAATCATGATTACATTTGTATATTCATGCCGATTTGGAGCGGGCAACGCTTGCTCGGCCCTGCTGATGCCCCCGCTGCACTCCATGACAAACATGACAAACATGACAAACATGACCAACGCAACCATTGCAGCATGAATAAATAAACCGGAGTATGCGCCGGTCCGGTTAATCATCTTTTCTGAGCCCCCTTGGCTTGTGAATCATATACAGGATTCAGGCCGGTTATCCACTGCTTGCTGTCAAGATCATGGCCAATCGCCTTGAAATGGGCAAATAGCTTCTGCTCCAGCTCATAAGCCCTTCTCGGCTCCTGCTCGACCAGATTTTGCAGCTCGCGGGGATCCTTCAACAAGTTGTACAGCTCCCGGTTCTTGCCCTCCAGCGTATAGATGAACTTCCAGCCATCTTTGGTGATCATTGAGCGCTTGTAGGTATACTGGCGATAGTCGGTTTCGGAAAAGACCTCTTTGGCTACTGCCTCACCTTTAAAGGCAGGGACAAGGCTGGAACCGCGTAGTTGCTTGGATGCTTTTTCCGGCATCTTTACATCCAGCAGGTCAAGGATGGTCGGCATCACATCGATGCTGCTGACCTGGTCCCTGATGATCTTTCCGGATTTGTGCCTAGGCAGCTTAATGACCAGCGGGACATGGATCAACTCATCATAAAGGCTAAACCCGTGATCCATCCGTTTATGCTCGAAGAACTCGGTTCCGTGGTCAGAAGTAAGGACAAACAATGTCTTGTCCATTAGTCCCATCTTTTCAAACTCTTCCAGGAATTTTTTGAAACGAGCATCGGTACGCTGAATCTTCTCGTCATAAATGGCGCGCCAAAACTTGATGTCTTCGGGTCTCAGGGAGACTGAACCCTTCTCCAATCCCTCTTCCCGCAACGCCTCCTGCTCCTTAGCCGAACCGCTGAACCTCATGTCATACCCCTTCTCCACGAAGCGGTAGTCGAAACCTTCAGCAGGCACATTCTGTCCGTGCATGTCATAGCCATGCAGGAACATGAAGAACTTCCTGTTTTTGTTTTCTTTCAGCCACTCTAGAGCCTTAGGAATACTGACACCCATGCTACCGAACTTCCCTTTTTCAAAAAAGTAGGTGTCAAAACCTTGGCCATAGCCGAAACCACCGCTCACCCCGGCATTGCCCGTGAAACCACCGGTGGCATAGCCATTTTGCTTGAGCACCTCGGCCAGGGTAACCAGATTAGGGGAGAGCTCTTTCAGATTTGAAATAACATTGTTTGGCGGGTTGAAGACCGCAAATTTGTTGGTCAGCCTGTGCTCTGAGGGATAAACACCGGTGAACCAGGACATGGAGGCTGGCACGGTCCAGGAAGCCACTGACATATTATTGGTAAAGCTGAATCCCGCTTTTGCCATGGCATCAATGGTGGGGGTGACATCACGAGCATACCCGAGGGAACCTACATGGGCAGCCTGAAGGGCATCAAAGCTCACAAAGACAACATTATGATCCTTGTATTTAAGGGCGAGCGGAATTTCCTCGCCTGCTATACCAACTCGTGTCATGTAGCCGGGCAGGGCCATGGTTACTGCCATGGCGCCAACACCAACCGCAGTATGTTTTAGAAAGTCTCTTCGGTCGATCACCTTAGGTTGTTTTTCATTATCTTCTTCTCGTTGTATCATTGTCTCCTCCTAGCCTTAGAAAACATCAAGATCGCGCCCTACAACAACCTTGCCAGAGTAACCGCGCATTTCCTGTAACAGATCATCGGGTGTTGAGGCAAAAGGGCGTTTTTCCGGGCGTAGCGAAATTGGATTGTGGTGAAGAACCAGCAGACTCGGTTTAGCTTTTTTTACCAATTCCGTAAGCTGCGTGGTGGTGGTGTGGTATTTCTCAGCATAGGCGCGGATATCATATCCCTGGTCATTCGGACGCATCGGGTTGTCCAAAAATTTTTCGGTTAAAGCTTCGTGAATCAGAACATCGCACCCCCGGCAGGCATCAATGGTGGCCTGGACCGGGATAGTATCGCCGGAAATGACGATACTCCGGTCGGCGGTATCGAACCGGTAGCCGAAGCTCTCCTTCCAGTCGCCATGTTTGGTGCGAAAAGCGGTCACCACGACATTGCCATCCCTGTAAATCACACCGGCCTTGATCTCGTGCGCATTGACCTTTACCCCTTCAGGCGGTGCTTTCTCCAATCCCTGGGTGCGGATAGCGATATCTTCACGGTAAGCAGTCAGAATATGATCGGTCATTGACTTCAGTCCGGTGGGGCCGTAGACCTCCAGCGGAGCACGCCTCCCCATGGTCCATGGCGTCAGGATCAGATCGGGGAAACCGGCGGTATGGTCAGAGTGCAGGTGGGTTACGAAAACAGTCTTTATATTAGTTGGATCCAACTCGGCAATTCCCTTGTCAAGTCGCGCAGCAGCAGCACGCCGTACCACCCCAGGACCAAAATCAACCAGGTAGGCGCTGCCATTTACCACGATCGCCGTGGCTGGTCCGGAACGATCGGGGTCGGGTAGAGGATTGCCGGTGCCAAGAAGCACCACCTTTGTTTTACTTTCAGGCATTTTAGAAGGCTGAGCTAATACGGGCAGAATAGCCGCTAGCACGCAGATCAGCGTCACCAGAGCTAGAAAATGGTTTTGCTTCCAACCGTAGATTATCATCTGTCCTCCGAGATTGTCATCGTCCCCCACCTGGATTTTGTCCCGAAAATATCACAGCTTTCTTCCAATTTGTAAATTTAAATATACTTGACTAATTTGCTTTTACACCGAAAAACATTCTTTATAAAACAGCTATTTATCGGCATAAAGTCATTTATTGGTGTGCATTTTGCTATTTTTAACTTTGTTAATTAAATAATATTATTAAAAATTGATTTTAATGCCATAAATCCGGCAGTTTTACTTATGACTGGTATCTTCTGGTTATTTCAAATCCTTATTTTTCGGCTTTATAACGTTTTGATTACGATGATTTACGCCAGATAACGTAGCTTGTATGTCTGTTTTATGGAGGTTATTTTGAAATTTCCCAAATTTAAGGTCATTTCTCTGTGGTTTTTGCCGTTTTTAGTTATGGCAGCACTTATTTCGATGAGTGGCCGGGCCGAAGCGGCACTGCAGTGTAATAGCTGTCATGGGACACAGAGTCCCGAGCCGGACTATCGTCCACTCGATACTTCGCCAGGGGACATCCTGTTGCGAAATCCTTCCAGCGGCGGTTTCTTAGGTAATCACCGCAGCCATATGGACCAAAATGCCACTCCTGCCACATGCTCTAAATGTCATCCCGGCAGCCAGAATTACACCCCTTCCCACAGAAAGGGGTCAATCAAAATTTCGCCAAACATCAATAAATCTCAACTCAAAACAAGCTACAAAAACTCCACCTCAGCATTTTCACAAGTATCGAATCCTGCTCCTGGGAGTTGCAACAATGTCAACTGTCATTTTGAAGCTGCTACCCCCAACTGGGGAGTTGCAAACCTAAAATCCCCCGATGATTGCAATAAATGCCATGGTGCACCGCCGGAAGACGGTGCCCATAAAAGAAAACACAATGCCTATTACGGACCTGATACAAACAGCTGTTCAAAATGCCATTCCAACCACCTCGGTGCAGCTCTTGAAAGAGACCGTTTTGCTCACGCGACCAGTGCCGGAAGATCGCTAGCCGTTCAATTCACCTCAGCTCCGAACAACGGTGGTTTTTACAATGGCAGTACAAATTACCCCAAATTCCTGCCCCGGCTGCTTCCATCACGCAAGGGGTCCTGCAGTGATGTCTATTGCCACAGTGATGCAAACTCTGGTCCCTCCAATAGACCCCCGCTGGATTGGGCTACTGGAACAAGCCAATGCTACTCATGTCACAAGGGGAGATCATCGCGACCAGATACTAATCCTCCACAAGATACTGACAACACCGAGGCAAACTGTATAGCAATACAAGGGAAGTGGAGCAGCAATGAGATAAGCGCAAAGGCTTATTGTACGCCTGATCTGGTTATGAGATCAAATGGGCATCATCGTCTGGTTGGAGGTCAATGGATCAGGAAATATCCCTGCTACTACTGTCATTATGAAACAGTTGACGTACAAGGGAATATCACCAGCGCATCGAAACGCGCCAAGCATGTAAACGGAACGAAAAATGTAGTCATGGCCCCCCAATGGAATATTGAAGGCAAGCCCCCGGCAAGCTACGATCCTGTGACTAAAATCTGCGACAACGTTTACTGCCACAGTGACGGCACCACCAAACCCGAAAAAATTCGCGCCTTCCCGTGGAACCGCGAGAAGACTGAATGCTGGGCTTGCCACGGCCATTATCCCGGTTCCTGCTCTGGTGTCGGCTGCCACGATGGCATCTACCACGACGACACGAAGAAGGTCTGGCCGGTCAAGACCGGCTGGGCCCCAGGTAGCGAGTGGATGGGAGCCATGCCAATGTTTAAGAACGAAGGCCCCGGCAAACCACGCGCCAATTCCCATGATCGCCACACCACTACTGACTTCACCTGCGACGTTTGTCATGCCGCCACCATCAAGGGCGGTGACTGCAAAACCTGTCACATAAAAGGCATCCCTCCCGGCGGCATGGGTGAGGTATCACACTTAAACGCTGTCAAGCACGTGGACAAGGACAAAACCGTTGTATTCCGGGCCGATATAGGCGGGACTTACAACCCTGATAAATCATGTTCCAATACCAAATGCCACCCCACCGGCAAAGACCCGGTATGGGGCGGTTCGGTCAACACTACCATGACCTGCCTCTACTGCCATGGAACCGCCGGCCCTGATGTCGACGACTACGGCGGTTCTAAAAACGGCATCAAAGCCCTGATCAACACCACTGAATGGGAATTTAGCGGCCATGGCCGCATATCCAGCGCCACCACCAGCCGCTACCCAGTGTCAAACAACCCGGCCGCCAACTTCTCCGGCAACCCTTGTTGGTACTGCCACGATAATAACGTCTTGCATAATTACACCACCAACCGTTTCCGACTGCGCATGCACACGCAATACGAGCGGCGCTTTGAAAAGGAATGCGTCTACTGCCACATGGAGGGCAAAGACTACGAATGCCTGAGCTGTCACAACATCAACCTTGACTCACTGGCTCCTCAGCTGGGCAACATTACAAGCTCCACAGGATACGCAAAATGGGCTAACAACTCAACTGTGCGCAATTCAAACTATCCTAACGGCGTCCGACGGCCAACACATAGAATCTGGTCATCTTCCAGCCGCCCTCGGCCATCCTGCATGCTCGACAAAGACAGCAACAACGTTCCCTGCCACTTCGTAAACACCAGCACTCCTGCCAAAACAAAAGAGGATGTCAGACTACACAACAGCGGGGCCGGTTTATGGAGCAACGCCCTGAAGGACGACATCAAAAATCAGTACATGATGATGGGGGTTTGCCTGCAGTGCCATGATGACGACAGCGGCAACCAGTGCAACAGCTGCCATGACACAGTGGCAAATCCAACCAGATTCCCGCCGGAGAAATACAGGTTGGGCTTTGACCCGGTCATGGAAAACACCCGCTATATCAAGCCCAAGGTTGCCCGCGCATCTTCCAGCCACTTCGGTTACAAACACTGGCGAGCCTACCTGAAAGACGGCACCTGGAAGGGGGGCAAATTCTGCTGGAACTGCCATGATCCACACGGTGATGCAAATGGCATTGACCGTAAAAACATCTATATGATCCATGACAAAGTAGCTACCGTAACTGATGCGCGCCAGGGGGTGCCGGTTGAGCTTGCCCAGGTCACCTTCGTCAGCAAAGCGGATGGACTGGGCTATGTCCGCACTGTAGAAACCCTTCCTCAGTCCGGAAAATATAACGGAATCTGCAATGTCTGCCACTCTCAGTCAAGCAAGCACTTTACCAGGGGTAGCTCTGACACCCATAACATTGGCCGACCCTGCACCGTCTGCCACGAGCACCGCTTTGCCGACAGCCATGCTGATAAGAATCCCTGCAACAGTTGCCATAAAAACAGTAAACCGGTTCCCAAGCATAATGCCTTTGGCCAACCAGCCGACTGCGTAAAATGCCACAGCGGTATCATCGGCAACCGTATGGATATCATGGGACAGATGGGGGCAATGTCACACCATGTCCAGGGAGTCCCTGCCATTAATAAGCACTGCTACGCCTGCCACTGGGAATCCACCCCGGCCGGCACCATCGACCCCCAATACCATGAGGGCTATGACTTCAAACACTACACCTCGGTTAAAAATGCCAAAGTAGACCTGGTAATCTGGGGGCCTGGAGTCAGGCCAACCACCTACAAGCTCAATTCGACCGCCAGCATTTTCCAGGCCAGCGATATTATGCTAGGAGGAAAACCTGAGCGCGACGCCTCCGAAAAAATCACCTCACATTGCCTGGGATGTCACAGCGACCAGAACAACAACACCGACGTATTCGGCGACTGCAAGACACCTCGCCAGTATGCCTGGGATCGGACAAGCGTTGCCGCCCGCTATTCAAATATGAGCACCACCACCTGGGGCAAATATGTCGGCACAGCCAATGCCTCCAAAAAGAACCTGACAAAGGCTTTCTCGGCCCACGGGCAGGCCAAATTAAACGCCGGCGGCTTCAGCATGGTCACCGGTGAAGACAGCGCCATGCCGAACACGCGCGCCGGTAATTACAACGTCCAATGCTACGACTGCCACAACTCGCACGGATCAAAGGTGACCGGTGTAACCTCAAGCTATGTCACCTTCAACGGCACCAAGAATGGCGCCAATCTTAAAGAAACCCAAGCCTGGTTGGGCGGTTACAAATACAAATATCAAGCCACAGCCAACCCGAACCAAGTAACTATAAACACCTATTACGCCGGGGCCGGCCAATGCTTCGACTGCCACCTCACAGAAAAAAAAGGTGGCCAGCCGATCAAGGACAGCCCCTACAAAACCCCCTGGGGTTATAAGGAGACTTTTGGTGCAATATCCTCGATCAGGGGCTACTTTGACACCTTTCGTTTCGACATCGGCGTATCCGGTTTTTCGCGCACCCCGATCAAGTCCGCGGCTGTCAAAGGGGGTCATAACAATAAATCCAGTGACTTAATAAGTACTCCGACCCATAAAATCGACCATCTTTGCACCCCCTGTCACGACCCGCACGGTGTGAGCCCGACACTGGGTAACAAACGCAAATACGCGGTCCCGCTTCTGAAGGGCACCTGGATGACCTCCCCCTACAAGGAGGATCAGCCGATACCTGGTCCGAGTACCGGCTGGCCTTATCAATACGCCGATAACTTCCCCGGATACAAAAAATCGGTACAAATTGATCAGAACACTTTCGGCAACAACACCTGGATCACCGAGACAGAAGACCAGTTCGCCGGGCTCTGTCTGCAGTGTCACCCCAAGAGCGACCTGACCAAGACCACCACTTGCTCTGACCCGACATATGCCACCGACTATGACAGATGCATCGCCGCCGGCAAAACCTGGACTAAGAATACCTGGCAGAGCAAGGATCGCATTCACGAAGCTGTGAAAGGGTGGAAAACTTCGGATAGCAAGATCCAGCACCAGTTCACCTGTTCCAAGTGCCATGCCGTCCATGTTACTAACATGCCGCGCCTGATGGTTACCAATTGTCTCGATTTCCAGCATCGCGGAGGAGTTGAAAAGAACGGTCAGGCCTACCGCTATGACCACGGGGGCGGCCGATGGGGAAGCTTCCCGAGTGGCGGGGCGCAGGTCGGGGGCTGGGGCTACAATGTAAACTGCCACCCCACCACTGGTGGGTGGCCTGACAATTATTGGAACAGCAAGACCAAATGGTCACGGTAAAAAATCAATGAAGAATATGAAGTTTAAATATAATGAAATAGTGAACAGACCCGGAGGCACTCCGATGAAACATGATCCCCTGACTGCAGATCATATGACCATAAACCTTAAAAGGCACCGGCTGAAGTTTTTAGCCTGTTTCCTGATGCTGTTTTCGATGTTGTTTGCATCCGCAACCGCTTTCGGCGAGGGCGGCCAAAAGGTTCGTGAACATGCGGACCTGCGCGAAGGCAAGCAGGAGTCGAAGACAAGCGCCGTAGTGGTCGATAAAAGCGGCTCGATGATCATGACCGGCTATACGAACTCGGGAGGCACCGATGACGACATCTGGACGGTAAAATTTAACGCCGATGTCACGGATGTTTACAAAATATCGACTAGCCCGGATGTTTACTGGCGAGCCCAATATGGTCACCCGGCTGGAGGCTCCGACCGCGGGTTGGCTATTGCGCTCGATATGTCCGATAACATAATAATCACCGGTTACGTCTGGAACGGCATTAATAAAGACATTCAGACCATAAAATACTGCAACAACAGCGACCCGAATCAGTGCAAGACCAATCCTGGGGACGCAACCGGCAAGAAGCAGGGCGAAATCATCTGGAAACATACCTACCACCCATCCGGCAACCGCAATGCCATGGGAATTGCAATTGCCACCGACGACAATAACGACATCTATATTGGCGGCAACATAGCCAACGGCGGCTCAGACGACTACATAATCATAAAATACAAGGCATCCGGACCAAATACAGAAGGCTCTCCGGTCTGGGTCACCACATATAACGGCCCTGACGGTTACACCGACAAATTAGCATCGCTGGCGGTCGGTAAAGACTCCAATAAAGAATATATGGTCGTTGTAACCGGCGCGTCTGCTACAAAAACAGCCCCTGAACCCACACCTCTCTACAGGTTCGACGCCTTTACAAAGATCTACAATGCCTCGGATGGCACCGAGCGCAAAAACGGCAGCATCCCGATGGAGTGGCGCTATCAGACAGTCAAAGACTCGGCAGGCAAGAAGGTTTTGATCGACGGTAACGGCAACGTAATCGTCACCTGTTCCTCGGGCAGTGCTGAGCAGACGGACATCTACACCGCAAAATACAATGCAACCACCGGCAGCGCTACCCCCACCTGGGCCAAAATTGAACTGCAGGGAAAAAATAAAGAACCAAGCGCCATGGTTATAGATGAGGCCAGCGGTGACGTAATCGTGACCGGTTCCATTTTCACCGCCGTCGGCAACGACGACGTCTACGCCGTTCGCTATAAAGGGAGTAATGGCGACAAGGTCTGGGCACAGCAGGAAACCATAATTGACTCGGAACCTGGCAGCGGCTCCAGCGACTACCCTACTTCGATCATCCTGGATAAAGGCGGTGATATATACATAGGCGGATACAGCGTGACCACCACCGGTCTTGACCGGTTCATGGCTATCAAACTGGCCGGCAGCAGTGGAACCCCACTCTGGAAGTCTTTGGAAGGTCCGATTGGCCGCGATGCCAGATCGACCGGCATAGGCCTAGCCAACAGCTGGCTTCTGGTAGGGGGTTGGGCCTATCTGTCGGCAACTGACTACGACTACTACATGATTGCCATTGATGCCGGCAAGATCAATCCGCCGAGCGATCTTAACGCTAAAACCATCTTGGACCCTGAAAAAGGCCTTTCTATTCAACTCACCTGGGTAAACAACGCGACCAGCCCTATCGCAGGCTTTATAGTAGAGCGCAAGGGTGGTGGAGTGGATTGGGCCCCGGTAGCTGATATAAAAAGTCCCACAACCATCTGTAACGACACGGCACTGGTAGCTAATACCACCTACTACTACCGTGTTAAGGCCTACGATGCGGATAATGCCACATCCAACCCAAGCGTCGAGGCGCACGCTCTGGCCCTGATCGTCACCGAAAAGGCCCCGGCATGGCGATACACCTATGGCGGAACCAGCTCCTTTAACGACTTCGCAAAGTCGATAGCGGTCGGCCCCGATAATCACCCTGTTGTAACCGGTTATGTAACTAATCTGGCGACAAATGAACTGTACCAACCAATAAACACCTACGACTACTTCACGACCAAACTCAACCGCGTGGGCAGCGACGCCACCAAAACCACTACATCATTCTGGAGCAAGATATATGATGACGAAAACAGTCAGGCCGACGTAGCGGTCGGCGTTGTAGTAGACAGCACAAATGCTTCCTACGTGACCGGCTACTCGCTTCTCGCCACCCAATTGGGCGCTATAAACTCCATCTTCACCATGAAATACAGCGATGACTACGTTGAAGGGGGCACTCCTCCTCCAAAATTGTTATGGGAGGCCCAGTACAACGGTCCGTTCAACATTAATGACAAGGCCACCACAGTAGCGAGCGCCGGCGACGGCAGCAACAGCATAGCAGTAGTTGGCTACGGCTATAACGGTACGTATAAAGATAGAGATGATGAAACTGGCTACACGGTCGTCTATCTTATTAAATATCTGGCCAACCCGGAGCTTGGGGAAGGCATTACCGCCCCGAGTGAATGGTCTGCAAAACAGAATCGTCTGGGCCCCCCCGTGATAAACGTAGCCTATGACGGCGGCACCGGCGACGCCTTCCCATCAGCGGTGGTATTTGATAAAAAAGGCAATGTCCTTGTCACCGGCTACGTCCAGAATAGAACCTTCAACGCAGCTGGCAAAACCATCGCCAAAGATTTTGACATCTTCACAGCAAAATACTGCGGCAGCGTCACCTCCGACTGCCCGAGCGGCAAGAACCCGGGCGACATGATCTGGATGCAGCGTTACAACGGCCTTGACAGTTCTTCACAGAGCCTCGGCAAGGACGACAAGGGCCAGAGCATTGCAATCGACCTGTCCAACAACGTCTATATAACCGGCAGCACAACCAACGCCGACGGCAACATAGATATCATCACTATCAAGTACTGCGGCAGCGCCGCTTCGAACTGTCCCGACGGCAAAAACCCGGGCGACATGATCTGGAAAAAAACCTATGACGGCCTTGCCCACGGCGACGACTTTGGTGTCTCGGTAAGATACGACCAGGCCGACGACACGATAGTAATCGGCGGTACCACCCACACAGCCGGGACCTATCCGCCGCCGGTTGATCATGAATGCAGCGGTGACCACGATTTCATTGTTATCAGGTACGACGCCAACGGCAACGTGGCCAAGAATATCATGGGCAAAGACATGATCACTGTCCTTCCGCGCCCCGATAACGACGAAGTCGCCAAAGACATGGTAATGGACATCACCGGCAATGTGACTTTGGTTGGCTATACCACTGATCTGGCTCGCAGCAGCTCTGACGCCATATCCGTAAAATTCGATTATGAGCTGAATCTTGTGGCCGCCACTATCTTTGATGCCAAGACCACAGCGGCTCCCATAGTATCCCTGCAAAGTGACGACGAGGCAACAACAGCAACCGTTAACTTCCTGGGCGAAGTTTTCGTGGCCGGCTACACTACCAACGCCGCTGGCAACGCCGATTTCCTGGCCTACAAGATGGAAGCCCCTTTGCTGCAGGTCTGTGCACCGTTCACCGTTCAGCCCTTTTACACAAAAATTGACCTGACCTGGACCGACACCTCCACCAGCGAACCCCAGCCGCTGACCCAAGGTTATGCCGGGTCCAGCAGCGACACCACAGGCACTAAACTCCAGGACAACCTTCAGACCAGCGGGGCTTTCTGGGAAGCCAACGTTTATGTCGACGACTATCTGCTCATAACAAGCGTGGCCAGCCCGGCCAGAAACGCGAATATCGGCCAGTATAAAAAGATAACTGCCAACACTGTCAATCGCCTGATCACAGTGGCTAGCGCCTTCCCTGTGGCCATCGGCGCCGGCGATGGTTACAGCATCATCCATAACCCGACCGACACGACCCACAATGGCGAAGATGGCTTTTACATCGAGCGTAAGCTTGCCAATGGCATCGAATGCAACATTGCGGATCCACCAGGTGAAAACGGTTGGAGCGCGATACCAGATTACCAAACTAACATCTCTCACAACAATAGTGTCGGCAAGGCGGTCAGCTACAGTGACCCAGGCCTTAGCACCGGCAGCACATACTGCTACCGCATCCGCTCCCATAAGACCGGCCAGCCCGATAATCGCTGGGTGATGCGGCGGGTTGTCCTGGATGCTCCGCAGGCCCCGATCAACCTGACTGCTACCCCCATAAACACCACCAGAATAGACCTTTCTTGGCAAACCAAAACCAGTGGGGATACCGGTTACAAGATCTACCGTTGCGAGAGCGCTCCTGGTGATGCCTGTGTAATCCCTGACAAACCGGTCACCCCAGCTACCTTTGAGCTAACAGGTGCCGCTACAACTTTCAGCGACACCACCGTGGAAAACAACAAAAAATACGGCTACCGGGTTTTCTCCTACATTAATGATCCGGTCTCCGGCTGGCAATCACCCCTTTCCACCCAAGCCAATACCACCACACCAGCAGCTGTAGCTCCGACGGTCTCATCAGTGACACCTGTTAACAATGGCCTGGTCACAATCAACTGGAACGCAACCACAAACAACGACAAGACCGGCTACAAGATCAGAAGATGCGAAGGGAATGCCTGTACGGAGACTGACTTTGCTGACAATCCTGCTAGCGGTACACCGGTCAGCCCGGCCTACCCTCTCAAAAACCCGGTTGGCATCGTTGGGCCTGACAAAATCACCTATGATGACACCCTGGCGCTGAAGAGCGACATCCAATACAGCTACGAGGTCTGCGCCTACAAGACCGCCACCATTGCCTGGGAAAAATGCTCGGCTCCGACAGCCGCCATCACTACCACCTCCACGGCCCCATCGCTTATATCAGCAACACCGGTAACTGGCAGCTCCAGCGATATAACCGTCACCTGGAGCGACACCACCGGCTCCGAAACCAACTTCATCATTGAGCGTTGTGACGATACTAAAACGAATTGCGATGTGTCTCAAGCCTTCAACAAGGTCGGGGTGGTCGCTGCCGGCACAACCTCCTGGACCGACACTACCGTCTGTCGCAACACCACCTACACCTACCGCATCTGGGCGGTAAACCGCGGGCTTTCCAATGACAGCAGCACCCTTATCCCCGGTACATGGGCCTACCGGGCGCCGCTTGACTTCGGCGCCAACTTCAAGGCCAATGCCCTGGCACAGGTCAGCATCGACATGATCCCCGGTAAAATGAAAGCCGATTTCTCGGATTTGAGGATCTTTGATGAATCTACACAAAAGGAGCTGCAGTACATCTTTGGCAGCAAAAACGCTGCCATTGCCACGCTTGTATTCCAGACCGGCGCCACCAACTCACTTGTCCTTTATTACGGCAACCCGAACGCCATTTTACCGTTCCCGGGCATTTCGGACCCGAATCTTGCTGGCTACTGGCCATTCAAGGAAAACTACAACGCCACGCCCAACAAAACTGCGGATATAAGCGGCAAGGGCAACACTCTGGACCTGGTGGGTTTTACCGCCCCCACCGGCATACGTGTCATCAGCGGCGGCAATGCCATAAGCTTCACCGGCACCAGCTATGTTGTCAAAAGTCCAGTCAACAGTACCCCTTCCGACAAATTGGACCTGACTACCAACTTTACCCTGATGGGATGGGTGTATCCAAAGGCTGCACAACTGGGCGGTATCCTTGACCGCGGCCAGGAAGGCAAGTCGGCGTGGGAACTCTGGTACAACGCCGACAAGAGCTTCAGCTTTACGCAGAACATGGGCCAGGCAGGCAACGGCACTCTTAAAACAGCTATTAATTCCGTGCCGCTCAACCAATGGACACACGTTGCTGCCGTATATACCAACAATAGCGTAAAGTTGTATTTGAATGGCGTTGAGGTTGCCTCCAAAAACGACTTCAGCAACAATCCGATAACCTCCAGCTCCGACTGGCTGGAGATCGGCGCTAACCGGCCCGGCACGACCGATAAATTCTTCAACGGGCTGATCGACGAAGTTCGCATCTACAACGTCAACATGTCAGCAGATGACGTATTTGGTCACTTCTCTGCAAGATTTGGCAGTTCGCCCTCCATGGATACCGGGCTGGTGGGATACTGGCCGTTCGAGGAAAATCTAGGCATCCCTGCGCAGACGGCGGATGCCAGCGGCAACGGCAACGACCTTACCCCCACCAACAGCACCATTGTAGCCGGTGGTGTGGTAAGTGGCGAAGAGACACTCAGCTTCAACGGCTCAGGCATTTACGCCATCACCAACACGCCGAGTGCTGACCTTAACCTGACCAGCAACTTTACCCTGATGGGGTGGATCAATCCACAGGGGGGTGGCGGCATCCTTGATCGCGGCAATGAAACCGGCTCGGCCTGGGAACTTTGGTACGATGGCACTAATAAGAAGTTCGGCTACGCCCATAACTGGAGACAAAACAATAGTCTGCCGTGGGAGAGTGCCTATACAGCTAATAACACAGTGCCGTTGAACACCTGGACGCACGTGGCCGCTGTTTTTACTAATAAAAAAGTGACATTGTATGTAAATGGTGTAGCAAGCGGCACCCCAGTAGATTTGGCCAATAATCCGGTAACAACAGGCGCGGACTGGTTCGAGATAGGCGCCAATCGTCCTGGCAGCGACGAATTTTTCAATGGCCTGGTCGATGAGATCCGCATTTACAAGAGCGCCCTGTCGGCACCGGAGGTCCTTGCCATTGCCAGCCAGGCCACACCGATAACAGGCACACTCCAGGCTGAGCAGAATTTTAGCGGGACCTTCAGCTCCGCTTGGTCCGACCTGAAGAGCACCAATACAAAGCAAGCACTTGCCAACAATGCAACGCCGCCTAATACACTAACGGCCACTGTCTTTTCCGAAACCCAAATCAACCTCAACTGGCTTAACAACAGCACCACCGTCGCTGAGGCGAGCGGTATCAAGATCATGCGTTGCACTGCCGGCATCATCGCCGGCTGCTCGAACTATGCCCAGTTGGGACCGGACCTGCCGTCTAATACGACATCATTCAACGACATCGGACTCACCCCGAACAACTACTACAGTTACAAAGTGGTGACATTTAAGAACGTGGCTTGCACCTCCTGGAACCACGACAACTCAACCGTTGAATCAAATACGGTTGTTGACGTTAAAACGACGCCTGTTGCCCCGACATGGATCGTTGTTGATACAAAAGCCGTGGTCGCCTCCGAATGCGAGGATATCCGGTTTACCAAAAATGACGGGACCACCCTATTGATCGGGCAATGGGCTAAGAAATCCACATGCGGTTCAACTTCGCCCAATATTTGGACGAAGGTACAGGGCACAATTCCGGCCAATTCGACCCAGACGATCTACTATTATTACGGTAATCCCGCTGCTCCTTCAATAAACAGCGGCAGCAACACCTTTGATTTGTATGACGAGTTTAATGGCACGGTCATTGACTCCTCCAACTGGGTAGTTGTTGGTAGCCATTACAGCCAGAACAATGCCCTGATCTCCAGCGGGGGCTCCGGGAACTGGGACGAGGGTATATACAGCGTGGCGAACTTTGCCAGGCCATTCATCTTCGAAGTCGAACACTTCCAGACCGGTGGAAATTACATGATGATCGGAGCCAAAAATACCGGCACCAATGTTTCCTATACTGATTATACAAACGCAATTTATCCTGTTTATGATGGCGGCGGCAACAGGGACCGGGTATATGAGGACAGTCAAGACAGGGGAGACAAGAAAACGGGAATTCTGCCCAATGCCTGGCAGTACTACAAGCTCGAGCTACTTGCTACCGGAGCCAACTACTATTACGGCGCCGCCCCTGATACGTACACTAATATCTATACAAGTACCTATAGCTCCACATCACCTCTCAAGGTCGGCTTTCCCAATGCCAGTCAGGCATTCAAGCTTGATAATGCCAGGGTGCGCAAATACGCCAGTGTCGTGCCTACCCTAACTGTGGGTACCAAGGAATACGGCACATGGACGGTAGATGGCCAAACGTTCAAAGCCCGTATTCCAGTGGCAATTGCATATACAGGGACAACTCCGTTAAATGACTTTCAGCTCCAACTTCCGGCTTTTGACACCACGCCGCTTCAGAGTGACCGGGTAACGCTTACCTGGACCGATCCGACTTCCACCGAGACCGGCTTCACTGTCCAGCGCTGTACCGGAACAACCGATTGTAGTGTGGCAAACTTCACACCAACGGTCACATTTGACAAAAATAATACCAATGCTGGCATCTCCGGCCAACTGCAACCGCAGTTAGGGGCAGGTTCAGCAGTTATATTTAATGACCGTACTGTAGCAGCCAACACAAATTACTGCTATCGCGTCAAGCCCGACCTCCCTACCGGCGAGATCCTGTACACCGGCGTAGTCTGCAAAACAACTTCATTGCCTAAAGGCATGCTCAACGAGAACATTTCATTCACTACCAGCGGAAGCCAGGTGAATCTTACCTGGAACGATTACACATCAAACGAAGATGGGTTCATCTTGGAACGCTGCTCCAACGGCCCATGCGTTGATGACGTCGACAATCATTGCACCAACTGCGATAACGGCTTTCCATTGATTCTTGCCCAACACGCCGGCGGTACTACAGCAATACCCACGACGGTGACCTGGTCCGACAACTCGACCTGTACTAACAGTACCTATAATTACCGCGTCAAGTCGATCAAACCGTGGGTGGCTGATTGGCCCAGCGATTACAGCATTAGCAAGTCTGTTCCGGTTCAGCCGGCTCTGGCGCCTATCTCCGTGACGGCAACCCGGGCCTCGGAAACCCAGATCAATCTCACCTGGAGCTATGCCAGCGCGGACGAGACCGTGATGCAGATTTGGCGCTGCACCGGTGATAGCACTGTCTGCACTGCCGACAAATTTTTCCAGGTGGGGAGCGATCTGGCAAAGGGAAGCGCTCCTTACTACAAAAACAACACCTACAGCGATGCCGGACTTACTCCCAACACCACCTATACCTATCAGGTAAGGGCGGCAAAGTATGCGGCGACCTGCCCCTGGACATCCATAAGCGCATTATCCGCAGCGCACATCGAGACCGCTTCGACAACCGCTGCCCCGCCGACCGCATTTACAGCGATCCCCACGAACTCGACTCTGGTGAACCTCAGTTTCACCGATGCCGCAGTATCCGACAGCGGCCTCAAGATCCAGCGTTGCAGCGGTGCAGGGTGCTCTGATTTCAGCGATCTAAAGGATATCAGTAGTTCCTCGTTGGTTCAAAGAACCTACAAAGCTTTTTATACCTTCAATAACACCCTGAACGATTCGTCCGGCAATAATCTGCACTTGACCAAGGGTGCCGGGGCTCTAGCATATGAGGATGGTGGTCTGGCGATGGACACCGGCACTTGGTTCCAGAGTGCCACTACATCAATTCTTGACAATGACTATCATGCTATCGAATTTGATATGAAGATCAGAAACACGTACGGCAACTGGGCGAAAATATTCGGCTATAATGCTGGTGGTAGCGACAGGAGCCCTGGAATATGGGTATGGCCTAGCGATACTCACATTCACTGGCGCTATGATCCAGGCAACACCGATGGTGCTTACTCTCTTGGCGTGAATGCTGATAATGGCACTGCTTTTACAGTCGGTACCTGGTATCACATACGAGGTGAAAAAAGTGGGAGTAATTTCAAAGCGTACGTCAACGGGGTCAAGGTCCAAGACGTTAATATAGCAGCAAATCCAAAAACTCCCGGTGCTACACCCCTTTGGTTCGGTGGCGCCAATGTCACGATCAAGAACTTCAGTATTGAGTCAAACGTCATAACATACGCAAAAAACAGCAATGTAAGCGTAAATGACGATTCCGTTTGCTCTGGCAATACCTACAATTACCGAATTGTTACAAACAGCAATTTTACAAGTGACGGTGGATTGGGAACAAACTGGACAAACTACATCCCTCTTACCATTGCCAACTTCCAGCCATTTTTCCAGACGAGGGTTACAATCCCCTGGAACTCGAAGATGAAAGCAGATTTCAGTGATATCCGCTTCTATGACGCCACCTCGAAGGCCGTCCTCCCGTACTGGATTGAAAGTAAAACCGATGGCTCCACGGCAATGGTCTGGTTCAAGACATCAGGCAACAACAACGTCAACCTTTATTATGGCAATCCCAATGCAGTCAGCGCGAGCAGCGGGTCTTCCGTTTTCGATTTCTTTGATGATTTCAAGACACTCAATACTTCGGTCTGGAACAAATCCCATACTGCCGCCGACATAACCGTTGATAGCAGTGGCAGCGGCACGTTGCGCGTGAATAACGGTGCGCTTACCTCCAATGCGCCTATAGTTACCACTACACAAAACAGCGTGTTCGAGATGAAGAATCGCTGGACCGGTGCCAGCGGCGGCGCATCGGCAATTTCAATTGCCGATACGCCATATATACAGAGCATGAATGCCGGGACCAATGCAAAGGTGGAAAACCGTATCTCTTCTACGGCTTCAAGCCTAAATGCAATTGCAACCGATGGCACCACCGCCTCTTATAACCTTGGTAACGTAACTTATTCCACCACCGACGCCTCAGTTGAGGCGGATCGAATCGTCGGTTTCGAGTTCCGTGCTACAACTGACATAAGCTTTTTCAGCAAAGACCCTTCAACGTATGTCGATAAGGGCAGAACAAACATTGTCGGTACATGGAACAAACCAGCCTATTTGATGTTCGGTTATCCGTTCGGCATTAACTCCGCATTGAATGATGGCTGGGACATGATCGTTGACTGGATCCGCGTTCGTAAATACGCTGCAACCGAACCGGACGTCACACTCGGGATCGAGCAGCCGCCTTCGATAGCAACTCCTATAAATGATTCCACTATGCCTCAATGGTCAAGGAAAGTGCCGATTTCAATCAGCAATTTCCAGCCCAATTTTTCGACGAAAGTAATAATACCATCATCTATTGTTGCCAACAGGACAGCTGCCCAACTCAAGGATCTTCGATTCCGTGATGAAACAGCCGGAACAGAACTGCCCAACTGGGTGGAAAAAGTTATGGCAGACGGAACGGCGCTGGTCTGGATCAGGACCGGAGCTAACAACAACGTGATGATGTACTACGGCAACAGTGCTGCTATTTCCAATGGCAATGGTAGTGAGGTATTTACCTTTTTTGAAGACTTCAATTATGCCAGCTTAACAGATACTGGTTTTACGGATAAATGGACAGTTGAAAACAGTACGGGGTTCAAATTTACTGGTAGCGCTCTTCGAGGAACAAATACTACCGGAAGAATAATTTCCAAGGCTACTTTTTCTTCAGGGGTTATTCAAGAAATCAAGGCTAATAGCGCGATCAGATCAACTGATGGTGCGATGATGGGTGGTTTTTTCCCAAGCTGGGCCAACAGCTTTGGATGGCTTAACCACGGAGGTGTAGGTATCTATGATAATAAGGGAGTATGGACCAATATGGTTGGTTTGTTACCTATTAACACACCAATGCTATATTCAGTTGCGGTAAAAAACAGCACTACAATTAATCCTAAAGTCACCTATTATGATACGGATTCGGTTTTTCAAAATATAGGAGACCTTACCAATAGCGTATCAAATGCGCCAATTGCATTTGGTAGGCGTTATGATGAATATGGTTCTAATCAGAGTTACTTTACGGATTGGGATTGGGTGCGTGTACGGTCATATGCTGCCACTGAGCCTTCTGGAACAGTAACTATTGCCTCAGATATCCCTAATCCTCTATATGCGTCAGTACCATCATTATCTCCCGGAACAGGTGGTAGCGGAACATGGACGACCGGGGTACCGCTCTCTATTGCTAACTTCCAACCCAATTTCGCTACCAGAATGAGCATTCCCCCCGCCATAACTGCTGCAATGAAATCTGATCTGTCGGATCTGCGCTTTTATGACACTGTAGCCGGAGCAGAACTCAAACACTGGGTGGAAACCAAAGCCGTGGACACTGGTAGCTCTCCGTCATCACCGCTTAGCAACGCCGGTGGCGGAATCTGGACGCAAAAACAGCGGCTTCTGATTTCAAACTACAAACGCAAATTCCTGACCAGAGTTGTTATCCCTGCTAACTGCGTGAAGGGCATGAAATCTGACTTGTCCGACCTTCGTTTTTACGACTTTACAGCTGGCGCAGAGCTTCCCTACTGGATACAGGGCATATCTACAAGCTCTCCTGCCAATGCAACGGTATGGCTGAAGACCGGAGACAATGATGCTAATACTATTACCATGTATTACGGTAATTTGAGTGCATCAGCAGTAAATAGCAGGGATTCGGTTTTTGGATCAGGCCTGGTTGGTTACTGGCCGTTTGAGGAACCGGCAAATACTACACTCGGAACGACCGCGGACGTGAGCGGGAACGGCATGACAGGCACTCTTACCAATACACCTACCATTGTTTCCGGCAGCATATACGGTAATGGCCTGAGCCTGACCGGCACAAGCAGCAATTATGTCAACATTCCCGATACAGGTTATCCGAATTCACCGCTTGATATTACCGGATCTGTGTCTATCGAAGCCTGGTACTATTACGACGGTTCAAATCAGTCTGGTAACAGACTGGCTGCCAAGCTTAACACTGATAATTCCGCGACTATGTATGGACTCTTTGTAGATACCGGTGGTTTCATGCGTTTTCTTGTGAAGAGTTCCGCCGGCGCAATGATAGCTACCGATTCACTCAATCACGATAACAGTGTCCCCGGTCGCACTTTAAATGCTACTCCAACTCTCAGCGTTGGCTGGCACCATATTGTTGGGACATATAACATTATCGATTCATCCACGGCCGAGATTGCGGTCTACATTGACGGCGTCAAGGACGTTAACGGTACAACCGGTATGACCACTTCCCTGGGAACAAACGCCGCAACGCCGGTGACAATTGGAGTGTTCAATACTCCGCTCACGATTGGCTCCAATGCCGGGGTGAATTACTTCCTGACAGGCAAAATCGACGAGTTTAGATTATACAACCGTGCCCTTACCAGCGCTGATATTGCCTCTCGTTACGCCGCAAACCCGCCGGTCGCCATGGCAGTGGGTACGCCGCCGGTGACTAACAATCCAACAGTCTGGCTCAAAACGGGCACTAACAATAACATCATGATGTTTTATGGCAACTCGGTTGCAGCAAGCGTCAGTAACCCAAATGCCGTATTTGATTTCTTTGAGGACTTCACCAGCCTGGATGTGAGCCAGCCTATTGCAATCGGTAACGATCCGACCAGCCACAGTTGGGGCAGATCTATTGCATTTGTAAATATTGTGAAAGGGACGGCCGGCGCAACCGGTAACAGCACCACAACACTTCAGGATGATTTTCTGAGTTCCAATGGACTGTGGACCACCACCGATTACTATAAAAACTACTACCTGCTCATCATGGCCGTGGCCGATCCGTCCCGCAGCGCCAATACTGGCCAGTTCAGGAAAATCACCGCCAACAGCACCGGACGGCTTATCAGCACCGATCCGGCAAATCCATTTCCTGCTGCGATCGGTACAGGTGACACCTATCAGATCATTTATGACCCGACGGTTGCGGTCAATGTATCGGATGCCTCCATAACCGGCACTGATTCAATGACCCTTACAAAAGGCTCGCTCTATACCAATGCACCTGTAATTAATTCGTCGCCAATCAATCATGTTTTCGAGATGAAGAACCGTTGGACAAATGATGGCGGATCTGGCGGCGGACTGACGGTGTCCAATTCGCAGTTTGCTACTTCAGGTAATGGCAACACGGGCAGTACGGTTGCTACTATAAATTATCCCGAATTGTTTTTTGCCCATGCCGATCTTCGCATAGGGACCGGAGGCCTGCAAGCAATAGGCGGGAACGGTGCCGCCAAAGCCTGGAATGTTGGCTCACCGATGATGACTAACGACAGTGGCGCACCTCCCAATTCATTGGCCAATGTCATCAATAAGGACTGGATTACAGGTATTGAGTACCGTGGTGCAAACGACATATATTACTCCGCCAAGGATCCGACAACTTATACGCCCCAGTATTATCAGAAATTAAATAACACATCCGGTTCCTGGACCCCGATATACCCATGCTATTTAACTCCGCAATCGTCTTGCGTTTCACCTTATGCTTCCCCGGAAATCAAGCCCTACATTTTCATAGGTCATATCTGGGGCTACAACGGTTCAACAGGCTATCAAAACCCCATAAACGTTGATTGGGTGCGGGTACGCGGTTATGCCGCCAATGAGCCTGTCGTCACGTTTGGTGTTGAACAGTCATTTTCGGGTTTCACTAATGGCAACGGTCAGTTATGGTCTACAGGGGCGCCACTGACTTTTACCAGCTTCCAGGCCAATGCCCCGGCCAGGGTAGTTATTCCTGCCGCTACACTTGGCGCCATGAAAACGGATCTGTCGGACCTACGTTTCTATGACACAGCAACAAAGTCTGAACTTCCTTACTGGGTGGAAATCATCTACGGTAGCCCGGCAACAGCTGTGGTCTGGCTGAAGACAGGCGCAAGCAGCTCCATTTATATGTATTACGGCAACCCAAGCGCAACATCTGTCAGCAACAAGAACGCGGTGTTCGGCACCAGAGCCCTGACCCCGGCAACCGGAATGTTCGGATTCTGGCCATTTGAGGAAGACTTAAGCGGCTCGACGCCAGATTACAGCGGCAACAACTTGAGCGGAGCCCTCACCAGTTTTACATCTGGTTATGGTGTGGTTTCGGACGGAATGTTCGGGAATGCCCTCAAGTTTGACGGCACCAACGGTAACTACGTCAATGTTCCTTCAACAGCACCTCTCAATATCACCGGTTCGGCGACAATTGAACTATGGTATAAGCATAACCCGATTACCGCATTGGCATGGGCATGCGTCTTGTGCAAGTCTGATCCAACACCAGTAAAGGAAACTTACGGAATCTGGGTCAATAACACGAACCAGATAGTTGCCATATTCCAACCTAGCAGTGGTGGGCAGCTGGCGCAATTTGGTGGGGATGTTCTGACTACCGGTACATGGAATCACATTGTAGGTAGATATGACTATGAAAACAACAAGATGGCTATTTTTATCAACGGAGCTAAGTTTGAAAGTGGTATGATAGCACACACAACTCTTTATTCGAATAATGAACCGCTTACTATAGGTAAATCGAGACGAACCGACTTTTTCAATTCCATCACCGGGTCTGTTGACGAAGTGCGTATTTACAACCGCGCCTTGACCGATGCGGAGATTGCAACCCGTATCTCGCCACCGCCAACGATCGGCACAGCGTTCCAGGTGCAGCCGGTATCGACCTGGGTCAGCACCTATTCAAATGTCGTAACCGTAGTCACCCCGGATGCGGGGAATGTCGTTACTGATCCAAGTTTTGAAAACGGTTCAACGACCTGGGGCACAGCAACGAATATTAGTTACGAGGCACCCGCATATTCCGGTGCATATAGCCTTAAAGTTAAAGATAACGGCTATCTCACGAAAACGGTTACGGTTGTGCCGAATACTGTCTACAAACTGTCCGGATACTTGAAAAACGGCCATACTTCCGGAAATCCTCAATGTGACGTATACAATGCATCACCTCTTATTGACTCCCCCGGTATCTCGGTTCCGAAAGGTACCACTGACTGGACCTACAGGGAGGAATACGTCACCATACCTGCCGGTGCAACAACTGTTGCAGTTCGTTGTTTTGCAGACGGTACCACTCCAACCGGTTCGTCGTGGTTTGACATGGTGCAGCTCACCTCTCAGGGCGGCAACATGGTCAAAAATCCCAACTTCGATAACGGCGCAACCAGCTGGACCCTTGGCAGCACGGCGGCAACGGTTGATTCGACCACCGCAACTGCAAATGGCAGCAACAGCAGTATGATGATTTCTACTAGTGCCAAGACGAACAGTACTCTGGCGATTAATACCCAGGAGATTGTAAGTCAGGCACTGCCTGCCCTTACACCTGGACTAAGCTACACATTGACCGGCAACATCAAGGCCAATCTGACCAACGGTTACGCATTCTGCCGTCTGGCGCTGAACAACGATCCGAGCTGGGACAACCCAGGTGTCGGCTCGCCTGAATTTGATCTGGTTTCTGATTCCAACATGATCATCTGGGCCAAGAACGACAACACGATACCGGCTGCTTCGGATACCACCGGAACCAATGGACGTTTGCCGCTTGGCAGTTCTGCAGGAACCGGCGATGTCGGCTCGGTAGTGAGCACGTCTGTTGTGCCTGACGGTTCGCTATACAAGATGTGGTATTCAGGAGGCGACACCAACAATGCTGGAACCTGGCGCGTCTATTACGCTACATCGCCCGATGGGCTGAACTGGACGAAAAAGAACAATGCCAAGCCGGCCAATTCGGATATCGGCGGGGTAGTCGGCAGCGGACAGCTCCCACTCGGTACTGCCACCGGCAGTGGCGCGTCAAATCCCACTTTTATAGGGGACGGCGCCCAAGTCTTTGCCCCCAGCGTAGTCAAGGACATCTACGATCCCGCCGGTCAAACCTTCAAGATGTGGTATGCCGGGCACGACGGGATCAATTGGCGTATTTATTACGCTTATTCCACCGACGGCGGCCTGACCTGGATCAAAAAGAACAATAAGATTGAAATGGTTTCTGGAAGCCAGAAGACCCAGGATTCTAGTGAGACCAGCACGGATGGCCGCCTGTACCTTGGCAGCATTGGCAAAGGCGACAGTGGCGGTGCCTACACCCCGAAAGTGATACAGGATCTCTACAACGATCCCACCGGCCAAACCTTCAAGATGTGGTATGCCGGGTACGACGGGACCAGTTGGCGCATCTTTTACGCCATCTCCACCGACCGCGGCCTGACCTGGACCAAACAGGACAACAGTATACCTGCCGCCTCGGATGGCATCATTTCTAAAAATGCAGATAACTCGGATGCAGTAGGCAACGGCCGGATTCCGCTTGGCACAAACGGTACAACTCCAATGGGTGGCAGCCTTCATGTACTTGCCCCCACTATATGGCAGGATGGTGCCAACTCGTATAAGATGTGGTATTCAGGGCAAGGCGGACCAAGCAGTTGGACCGGTTATAACATCTTTTACGCAACATCTACTGACGGTTTGGTCTGGACAAAACAGAACGATAACAAAAACCAGTTCCGTTCTGATGTCAATTCTACCGGCGGCCGCATATTTAACGGGAACACCGGCAGAGGGGAATATAACCAAATATATTATCCGGTTGTGATCAAGGATGGTCCCACCTACAAGATGTGGCATACGGGAACAAACGGGGGCATCCTGCGGATTTATTACGCCACCTTGGCAAACAATATCGATACGACTTCCAACAAAGATAACCAGTGGCATTCCTTCAGCCTGCCTGTCACTATCAAACCCTCGCTATCAACGTCGGATGCCGCTTTGCTGCGCGTCGTATGCGGCATAGCACGCGACGATAGCGGAAATGACGGCCTGGATACTGCCTGGTTCGACATGATCCAGGTAGCAGCAAGCACTCCTTCGTTCAATTTAACCGCAACCCGAGCCTCAGAGACTCAGATTAACCTCGCCTGGTCAGACCTCTACACGGACGAAACTGGTTATAACATTGAGCGTTGCAGCGGAGTAAGCTGTTCCAACTTCTCCCCTATAGTAACTCTAGCGGCAAACACGACCAGCTACAACGACCTTGGGCTTGTTCCAGGCACCAACTATAGCTACCGTATAACCGCCTACAAAACAGCGGCCTGCGGCTGGACCAGCAACTACAGTAATATAGCCACCGCACAGACGAGTTTTGCCTCGCTTGTGACGCCTGCTTCCCCAATATTGACGGTAACCTCCGTACCAGATGCAGGTCATGTAAACCTCTCCTGGACCAATACGGTGACAGGCCAAGCCGGTTTTGAAATTGAACGTTGTACTGGCGCTGGCTGCTCTTTCCTGTGCGCCGATGCTGCCTGTTCATATCCGACAACTTCAAAGATAGCCTCAGTAACCTCAGGTACCACCTTCGGTGACAGCGCTGCTACTCAACTTAACGGTAATACTACCTACAGCTACCGTATTCGTGCCTATAATGCTGCGGATGCCAATGGAAAGTATGCCTGGAACGGCGCTTACAGTAACGTAGCAACGGCTACCACTACAGTCGGTGCAACTGCGATATCCACAACTACCCTAAGCGGAACCGTTGCCAATACCACCCAGATAAACCTTGACTGGATGAACACGCTTTCAAACGAATCCGGGTACAAGATTGAACGGTGCACCGGAAGTAACTGCACCTTCTCAACTATTGACCCTGGCTTCCCGATGTATGTGGGTCCGAACTTTACCAACTACAACGATACGACTGTGTGTAACGGGAGCATTATACCTTCTCCGCCGGGACCTCCTTACTCATATCGTATCTACGCCGCCAATGAAAACGGGCCGAGCAATAGCGGCGGCGGCAGCTGGAGCAGGCGTGCAAAGGTTAACATCAGCGACTTCCAGGCAAATCTGCCGATAAGAATGACCGTTGATCGGCCCGCAGCTATGAAGACCACATATGAGGATATCCGTTTTATCGATACCGGCACCGGTGTGGAACTTCCATACTGGATCGAGCAGACCACTGCCGCCGCCAACGGCTATCCGGACAGAGCCACGGTCTGGATCAAGACTGGCACAACCACTGCGATCTACCTCTACTACGGAAATGCAAACGCTCTATCCGCCAGCAGCGTGACAGGCGTATTCGGCAGCAATCTGGTAGGATATTGGCCGTTCAATGAAACCGCTGGAGCCATAAGCGGTAGCAGCGCTGACTACAGCGGCAATGGCTTGACTGCAACTATTAACAACGGCGTCTTGCCGTATGGAGTGGTCAGTGCCGGTCGTTACAAGAATGGCTTGAGCTTGAACGGCAGCACCACCAGTGCAACGGTGGCGGATACCACCACCAATTCACCGCTCGATATCACCGGCTCACTCACTCTGGAAACATGGTATCAATATCAGACGAGCAGTGCATGGTCGCGCATTATCTCAAAACCGACCGTCGGCGGCGCTCAACCATGGGATCTTTATGGCATTTATCTCAACGATCCGGCCGTTACTGCCCCGGTGAACCAGCAGCAACCGACTTTCGTGGTTTGCAACACAAATCAATGGACCGCCCCCACAGCCCCCCCAATCGGGGAATGTAGCTACTCGCCGACAGGTCCCAATCTGGTGCCTGGCACCTGGTATCATGTCGTTGGCAAGCGTGATTCTGGAACCGGGGAGACCTCGCTTTTTGTTAATGGAGTCAAGTACCCCAATACCGGAGGGAAATTCAGTATACCCGGCAGCAACGAGGCGCTCGGAATCGGGAACTGGGGTGGGCGCGGAAATAATGTCAAGGGGGTGATTGATGAGGTACGCCTCTACAATCGTGCCCTCCCCGACTCTGAGATTGTTTCGCACTATGCTGCCATAATCCCGACCGTTGCCGGCTTTGGCGCAGAAGAATCGGCCAACGCTTCCAACTCGACTGTTTCAGCAACTGTAGTAAATGAGATGTTTACCGACGACAGCAGCATTGGTCCTAATGCAACGTGGACGATGGAAACCGGGCACATGTGGCGGGAGATAAATCAAATGTATAATCCCGCCCTTCCAAAAACAATTGACTATACCGACAGCCAGCACGGCCAGGCAAAAGCGGCAAGAAATACAACCCAAAACGACGGAGTCCTTGAGCTTTCCGGAAGAATAGATGTAGCGGGCACCGGCAGCAACTATGGATTATTGAAACTTAAGAACCCTCAACTGATCAAGGACAACTTCGACATACAGTTTGACTACGTCATACCGGATGAAGGTAAGATAACCAATCCCACAATGAGCAATACTTACATCGAGCTGCGGATCGATACTGTTGCGCTGAAGAATAGCGACGGAACTCTCTACAATGAGCGGTATACTCTCCAGCGGGTAACAGCACCTGACCCGGATGACGCCAACAAGATCAAGAACGGCTTTACAACTTATTTGATGACCGGCGGCGCCACAGCGCAGACGGCTTCAAAGATATATCTGTCCGACGACATGTCAGGCAAGATGAGGATCAGTAAGAATGGCAACGAGGTGACCTTCTACAAGATGACCGCTAACAGCGGTACCTGGGACAAAATTGGCAGCGTCTCCAACGCCGCCACCAGTGTGACCGGCAGCTACGCGCCTTTCATTCAATATCTGAGCCAGCAGGAGCCGGTCGGCACTCATATGAAGGTGTATGTAGACAATATTATTGATAATTTGAACCCAAGCGTTATCAACGAGACCTTTGCCAGCGACGCAACCATCACCCCAAGCCCGACCGCCATCTGGACATTGGAGACCGGGCATTGGTGGGCGGAACAGTATCAAACACTTGTCCCCACAAGTCCGAAATTTATTGACTATGCGGACACACTTCGCGGTCAGAGCAAGGTATCCATCAACAGCACCACAAACAACTCGGCTGTTAATCCATTTAATAGCTCCGCTCTTGAATTTGTCACTTCTGTACCTAACCCGGTTCCGGATTCAGGTTTGACCGGAATAACCGGGCCCAATTATGCAATGCTGTATATGAACACCCCTGAGGTACTGAAGGATGAATATGACATCCTGCTTGACTATAGCATTCCGGCTGACGGTTACATTGCCGACAACCTGCCGGCATCACCCAAGGCACGAAATTACTACGCCAGGCTGCGGATAGATTCACCGTCAGATGGTTTTGCCGGTAATCAGTTTATTATCGAAAGATCAACGGCCCAGGATCCAAATGATGGAAACAAATACAAAAACTGCTATTTGATACAGATGACCTCCGGTGGGGCACCGGCAATAGTTACCGTTGTTCCGACAACTGATACCTCCGGCACGTTAAGGATCAACAAAATCGGCAATGTGGTTAATTTCTATAAAAACCCGATTGGCAACTCAACCTGGGGCACACCGTTGGCAAGTTTATCCAATGCCAACCATATGCCGCCAACAACATTGCTGGTTATGCAGCAGCTAGGCTTCGGAGAACAGCCTGGCACGAGGATGCGGACGCTTGTAGACAACATAAAAATAACAAGACCTAACACCAGCCAGTACTCGTATGGCTGGAACTATTCCCCTGCTAGCAGCGGGTACAGTAACGTGGTTGCCAACCTTGTTCCAACCACACCTCAAGCAGTGACAGGTGTCACAGCCACAGCGCTGACCTCTTCAACGGGAGCCAGCGATAGCCAGATCGACGTCTCGTGGGCTAACAGCAACACTGATCAAACCGGATTCAAGGTCTGGAAATGTACCCCTGTTGCTCCGGCCATAACATGCGTACCCGATTATAATGATGTCCCCTTCAAGACCGTCGTCGCTGCCAATTCATTCACCGCCAGCGGGCTTCAACCATCAACCAACTACTGTTTCAGCGTCAAGGCGTACAAAAGTGTGGTTTGCCGCTGGGATTCGGCCCCCAGCACTGTAGCAGCCTCTTCATGTGACAAGACCGGAGCAGCAACACCGGTAATAGTTAACGCTGCGGCTGTGGGATCTTACAAGATAGCGCTTACCTGGGAGGAGGCCTCGACTGACGCCAGCGGTTTTGATATTCAGGTAAAGATATTCGGCGGATCTTGGAATTCAGTAGGCACTGCCAATGGGACGGCCCGTACCTATGTCGACAGTATCGGCATCGAACCGAGTAAAGCATATACCTACAGGATACGGAATTACCGGGATATTGCAGGTCAAAGGGATTACTCTCCGTACAGCAACGAGATCACGGCGACAACGCCGGCTGATACGCAAGGAGGCAATAAAACATGCCGTTAATAAAAAGGGCCTGCTTGTTTCTGATGCTCGTTGCAATGCTCATTCCCCGAATAGCCGCAGCGGCTGAAAACATGCCGGGTATGGCCCATCGCCTAAGGGAAGCAGACATGGACTCAGGCATAATCAAAGGACAAGTTATTCAAAAGGACAAATCTCCTTTGAGGAACGGCTCTGTGCTACTCTATATCAAGTCGCTCGGCCCCCCCCCCTCGGTAGACGAATACTTGAGAATACCTAACATAATTGAATCCACGGACAAGGAGGGGAGATTCTCAATTAAGGTTCCTGAAGGTACTTATTTTGTAAGCGCGCTGAAGTGGGCTCCTAAAAGCAAGGATGTCGGCCCTCCCAGGGATGGAGATCCCATTTTTGATCTGCTGGATGATAAAGGACAAAATAAAGAAGTTACTGTCAAAAACGGATCGGTAGTAAATGTCGGAGTTCTTCCTCAGTCCGGTATCTTTAGTGGCAAAAGCCAAAAGTTCAGCTCGGGTATCACGGCTGTGGAGGGAATTATAACGGATTCAGAAGAGAAACCTGTCGAAGGAGCAATAGTCCTGGCCGCTTTTCAAAACCATCTCGTATTTGCTTCATATATGACAGGCAAAGACGGAAAATTTCAATTGCGGACCAATGACGGCGGCGAATACTCTCTGACGGTAACGAGCCGCTATGGTGGTGGCCAGCCTTCTCCAGGGGATCTGTTAATTGTTCCTGAAGAAGGTGCTGATCAAACGCGGATCTTATTGAAAAAAGGGGAACGGACCAAAGGAATCAACCTCAAAATAAAAAAAATAATCGTACCTACCCCTACTGGGTCCGGGGCAATGCTGGACGGCAAAATGAAAGCACCTCCACTGCCCATCTACCAAAACCGGTGAACTTTCCAAACTGGTTATGTTGTTCTGAGGATCAGTTATAAAAGAAGATCCTTCCATCGGATTGAACTGCCTCGGACTTGAAGGCCTTTGTCCTGTCAAGTACCTCAATGTTAGAATCCATAAACTTGCTGCTAACAATGTTTTTTATCAAGTGTTGACTTTTTGAAACAAGAATAGCAATTTAACTAAATGCCTTCATCAATTCATAGAATCCCGATTTATCTCCTCGCCTTATTTTTAATTCATTGGTCGAGTCTTTGTTCACATGCGGCTATTCTGACCACGGATACCGTCTGGAGTGGGGACATAAACGTAAATGAAGATGTTCTTGTACCGCCCGGGGTGACATTGACACTAACTGCCGGCACGCGTGTTACTGTTTCCGTTGCCGAAAATACCAAGACCGACCCTGAATACCTCTCGCCTTTAACTGAAATAACAATTCGCGGAAATTTAAAGATAGATGGGAATGATCGCTTTCCGGTGACTTTCTCTGCTGCCGCTAAGACCGGCGGTTGGGCAGGAATAATTATTGACGGTGGCACTGCCAACATAAAAAATAGCCGGATCAGCGATGCAGACACCGCCATACAAGTTTTCGCTGGCAGCCTTAACCTGTTCGCAACAAAACTTACAGCAAATCGTTACGGTTTGGTGGCTCAAGGAGCCGGGACCCATGTGAATCTTAACAGCAGCCGCATCGAGGAAAATGATTATGGTCTATTCATTCTTTCCGGTGCAATTGTTGATCGTCAAAGTTCCTTGGTGGAGCGTAACCGCAAGAAGGATTTCTATCAGGCTGCTGCTGCGCCAGTACCGCCCGGTCAAGTATATACCGCAGCAACTTCACCTCTGGTTAAGGAATACAATGATGAAGCGCTGGCAGGAGAGACGGTGTGGCAAGGCCGGATCCGGGTCAATGGCATTATCCGCATCCCTGAAGAGGGGCGTTTGATAATACTTCCCGGCACCTTGATTGAATTCACTAAAAAAGATACCAACAACGACGGCATCGGCGAAAATGGTCTGCTGATTCAGGGGCGGCTCGTGGCCAAGGGGACTCGCCAGGCACCGATTGTATTTCGCTCGGCCGAGAAGAACCCGAAGATGGGTGATTGGGACTCCATCAACATCATGAACAGCGATGGCAGCCAAAACCTGATTGAATACTGCCAAATCGAAAATGCCTACCGCGGCGCTCACTTCCACTTTTCCAACCTGGCGATTACCAATTCAATCTTCCGGGACAATTACCGGGGGATTCAATTTCAGGAATCAGCTGTTGAACTAAAAAACAGCTGGCTGTACGCCAACAAAAGCGGGATCCAGGGGCGTGACTCGGCCATTATTTTCTCTGACAATCAAGTTTCTGGCAACTATGACGGAGCCAATTTTTTCAGGGTTCACTTGACTGCTCAAGGTAACCGTTTTGTCGGCAACATCAAGGAGGGGCTCCGTCTGCGCGACTCAACCGCTGTCCTGACCAAAAATCTTGTAGCCGGTAACCGCTTCGGTGTGATGGTGGCCGATACCGTCCAGGGGGGCTTCAGCCATAATGTCATTTCCGCCAACAGCGAGATTGGTTTTTCTCTGAAGAATGTCGATAATCTGGAGCTTTCCGGCAACTTCTTTACCAGTAACGGTTTCAATGGCTTGAACATCCAAGAGACTCGCGCAACAGTGCAAGGCAACCTTTTTGCCGGCAACGGCCAACGGGGCATTGGTATTCTTTCCTTCACGGGCTTGCTTGGTGCCAACAACTTTTCCGCTAATGGTCTGTTTGCAATTGATTACGAAGGAACCGCTGATTTGACTGCACCTGACAACTGGTGGGGCGGTGATGCGCCAGAAAAGGTTATTGGTGATAAGCAGCTCGACCCGAGGCGAGGTCGATTGACAGCCACCTCGGTCAGCCAAACGCCACATCACATTGTCTGGCCGCTACAGGATATTTCCGGGGACCAATTCTGGGCCGGTGCTGTCCAGGTTGATTCAACCGCAACCGTACCCAAGAGCAGCAGTCTGAGGATCGCCCCCGGCAGTGGAGTCTTTTTTGCCAAGGGGACGGGCCTGACCATCAAGGGCAGGCTGATTGCCGAAGGCAGCCGCGATAAACGCATCACCTTCACGGCCAGCAACCCGAAAGATGAAGCCTCTTGGGATGAAATCATACTTGAATATTCCGAGGGAAGCCGGGTTGCCTATTGCCTTTTCGAGTACGCTACCTGGGGGTTGCATAGTCACTTTACCAATCTGACCGTAACCGACAGCCTGTTTAGGAAAAACTATGGCGGCATGCGCTTCCGGAGCGGCCCGATGCTGATTACCCGCTCGGTGTTTACCGGCAATACTATCGGCATCCGCTCTTATCGCGGTAACGCCGTCATCAGAGAGAATTTGATCACTGATAACGAGACCGGCATCTTTGTTCGTGAAAAGGGGAGCGGCCTAAAGATCAACGACAATAATTTGGCCGGCAACACCAGCTATGGAGTTCGGATCGGCGACTTTAACGATGAGGATGTATCGGCCCAATGGAACTGGTGGGGGACCGGCAGCGGCAGCCCATTACAGTATGTATTCGACGGGCGAACTGAGCCTGGCATAGGCAACGTTTTATATGAACCATACCGCCGTGAACCGCTTCTTTTGAAATGGATGGCACCATGATTAAAGGTCTTCAGACAATCCCTTTGCTACTGTTCCTGTTTCTGATTGCTGGATACCCACCTGCCAACGCTGCAACCGATGAAACCGTGGTTGTTACAGGACAGATCTCTGATATTGACGGCAAACCGGTCGCCGGTGCCGAGCTATTCGTTTATGACAGCGAGATCATCCGCCGCCCTGCCGACTTCATTTCACCTCGCACTGGAAAGGATGGTCGTTACAGGCTGATCTTGCAGCGGCGTAACTATTGGGCTGTGGCCAGGGTTCGAAGCGGCGATAAATTCGGCCCTCTGCTTCCAGGGGACCGGCATTCCGGGGAACCGCAAATACTTGAAACCCAGGATTCGGCTGAATTACAACAGAACTTTATTGTCGTAGACATTCGGGAAGCGGTGCGACAAAAGCAAAAGGTCCGTAGCGACTACCAGAAAATCAGCGGGCGAATAACCAGTAAAAAAGGTTCAGCGCTACCTGAAAGGTATGTCTTTGCCGGGCAGGACCCGACAGTGCACGGGTTGCCGGAGTATATATCGGCCTGGAGCGATGCCGGTGGCGGTTTCACTCTTTACCTCCCGCCTGGTCATTATTATCTGGGGATCAGCGATCATTTTCCTCCACCAGATGGTTTAAAAACTGATCGGGAAATCAACCTCGAGCCTGGCAAGCATGAAAATAACCTGGAGATTGTCGGGCCGGAGTAGGTATGGGACCGGTCTGGTCCAACGCCGGCAGTTTAAACACCGAGATGAGTAAGAGCTTAATAGGCGCAGCCAGGGAAAAAGCTGTTGCTATTAACATTCTGTTTCCCCTATAATTTTAATGTTTAGTTTTGCGGATGCAGTTTAAAGCTTTACCAGCTAAAGATGCCGCGGCTGGAGAGCCTGGATAAATGGGGGCGCTGTGAAATATTTTTTTGCTATAATGCTAACCTTCTGCTTTGCTCTACAGAGCGAGGCTTGCGTGGGAAAGACACTTTTTGTCGGGACCTCCGGCTCGTCCCATGAATTACTCCTGGCTGAAATCATCTCGCAGCTGATAACCGAGCGAACCGGCACAACCGTAAAGATCCAGCAGTTCAAGGACAGCACCGAACTTTACAATGCCGTTAAAAAAGGGGAGGTCGGAATGTTGGTGGAGAATACCGGCCATGCCCTTCAAATCCTGGATCGTAAAGAGGACCATTCTAAACAAGCCTATGACTTGGTAAAAAAAGAGTACCGTAAAAGCTTTAATCTGGTCTGGCTTGATCCTTTTGGCACCAGCCATTCATATGCCCCGGTTATCTCTATAGATACCGTCGGTCATTTACCGGCCCTTCCAAAGCTGCTTAACAAGCTGTCCGGAGCACTTACCGAAGAGACCTATACCAAAATGCTAAAATCGCTGAAGGCTGACGAAAAACCGCGCAAGATAGCACGCGATTTTCTGAAGGCCAAAAAGCTGATCTGACCCGCGTGGAACCGCAGCCGAACCATAGCTGGTATGTGCGGATGTACCGCTTTCTGGGTGGTGGCAGTTTGGCCTTGGTGCTGTTCGGCATCATAACGCTGTTTATCATTCCCGGTACTTTCGGTATCGGGCGCTCATGGTATTCCAACCCGGTATTCAAATTTCTGCTTGGCCTTTTGATGCTGAACCTGCTGCTTTGTTCAGTACAACGCTGGAAGAAAATTAAATGGCCCGTCCTGCTTATGCATGGCGGCGTCCTGATTATCATGTCAGGCGCACTTCTAACCTCCTTTGGATACGTGGCAACGGTCAATGTGCTTGAGGGAGGGATGACCGACCAGGCCTTCCGCTGGGATCGGGAACAAGATTCCGGTTTAGGCTATCAACTGTTCGTGGATAAGATCAATCGCGACTTTTTTCCGATTCCAGTAAAAGTCGGGGTCTTGCGAGGAGAAGAAAAATTTGCGCTTAACACCCTCAAGACCGGTCAAAGTTTCGATCTTGACCGCTATAAAGTACGGGTTGACTCTCTTGACCTGCATAAAGAGAACCTGTCCCTGACGATTTCAAAGGATGGGCAATCAGTGGGCACGGCAACTACCTCCGGAGAAGCCAACCTGCCGGCAGCTTTCCCTTATGCTTTTAAGCTCGTTGCCTTTCAGAATCCGGTGCTGCGCCGGATTCGCGTGGATCTCAGACTCATGCAGAACGAGCGACTGCTGGCACAGGGTCCGACCGAAATAAACAGCCCGTTTCAGTGGGGCGGTCTGCACTTTTATAACACTCTGATCGACAAAACACCGGATGGTGAACCCTACGCCGGCATACAGATCGTAAATGATCCTGGTCGTCCTTTAGTATTTGCCGGTTTTGTGCTGGTAGGTCTTGGGGCTATGGCGCTTTTTATCAGAAGGATATATGCAAATCGCTAAAATTGGCTTCAGCTTTTACAGGGCTGCTTTTCCTCTGGATGTAGGCCGTTGGCATGAACCCGGCCATTACAGGAAGGCGGCCTCATGCCCTTGAACCCGATAAAACCCAAAGAGGTGTGCCAGGTTCATGGGAACCATGCCCGATCAGGCAATTGGATGCTGATAGCCATGATGCTGATTTCTCTTTCCTTTATCGTTTGGCACGTCTGGGTCAACAGAGCGGGCAGTTACCCGAGCATACCCGGAGCTGAATCTAGAGCCTTTCCACTACTGTTGGGTGACGAACTCTGGAATCTCCTGTTCAACAAAAAGGGTATTCTGGCAGAACTGAGGGAAATTCTGCCCTATTTCCTGATCGGCATATTCATCGCCGGTTATCTCCGAACCTACAAAATCGCCCAAAAACTACAGGCAACCCTAAAAAAATACGGGGTGCTGAGTGTCTTTCTCGCCTCGTTCGTGGGAATCATTACCCCCCTCTGCGCCTGCGGCACACTGACCACAGCCATAAGTCTACTGTTTGCCGGGATTCCCTTGGCGCCGGTCATGGCCCTGATGGTGACCTCACCACTGCTGAGTCCATCGACCTATCTGCTTACCCTGAACGACCTGGGCCCCGAATGGACGGCCATCAGAACCATTTCGGCTCTTGCCATGGGAATCTTTGCCGGTCTGGTTACCCATTTTCTCAGCAAAGGGGATTATTTTAAAAAGAATGACATCTTCATCGAAGGGGCCATCCTCAGGGGCGATTTCCACGATGACGATTACCCCGATGAACGCCTGCGCTGTAACTGCCGGCGGAATTTTGGCAATCGGGTGGCGGTCAGGACAGGCAACAAGTTTTATGTGTTTCTGGCAAAATCAGCGGAAATGCTGTGGGTGGTCGGGAAATATGTCATTGTCGGCGTCGTGATCGGCGCGGTGGTTGAGCGCTACCTGCCAAGCGCCTGGATCTACCGTTTCTTCGGCCAAAAGGATCCACTCAACATTGTCTGGATCACTCTGGCATCGGTTCCGATGTTTATCCACCAGATCAGTGCCTCCAGCATCCTTTATCATATCAAAGGCTCCCTGAATGGGACCCTTGACAACGGCGCAGCCCTGGCCTTCATGATTGGAGGCCCGGTAACGGCAGTTCCTACCATGGTTCTTTTCTGGACCTTCTTCAAAAAAAGGGTTTTTTTCCTCTACATGTTCGTTTGCCTCAGCGGAACCATATTAATCTCCTATGCTTTTCAGTTCCTTATTTTCGTGCCGGGAGTCGATCTTGGTAACTCACTCTTGAATGGGATTGGTTCGCTGGCAGGTGGGGCTTCCAGTATTATTGAGAAACATGATCCCAAGGTGCGGATGATCATGGACCCGGGCGGTAAAGGCATTATTGCCACCTACACCAACGATGCCGAGGGTGTTGGTCCGATTGTTTTCGACGCCTCTCCGGGGCGATTCACCACTGACCACTACGATAACCGGAATTACATCCTCAATATCGCTGAGTGGCTGAGCCAGAACTCTACTGCGCACAAGAATATCCTCGTCTACAACCTTTCTGAACCCGACCCGGGCGGATTATCTCCGTTTTTGGGAGATACGCTACTGGCCAGGCTTGGCAACCAGGGGTTCAAGGTAAGATTGGCAGACAGGAAAATAATTCCCCGGCTCACTGAAAGAAATTTGGATGGATACGACCAGTTGTGGCTGTTCTTTGGCTCCCCGGGTGCCAACGCCTTAAATGATATGGAACTTAAAGTGATCAGAGGCTATAACACGAAAGGCGGTGCCGCATTGATCGTGCCGGACGCCATCCACTCTCACGGAGATGATGTTCAAGAAGCTAACCGGTTATCCTCAGGCTATGGGGTACGTTTCAAGGGGTTTGTTAAAAATAATCAGGAGTTGCGTGTCTCAAGCACCTCAAACATTCTCCAGCGGACCGCCGAGTGGCTGGGCAGCTTTTTAAAACTAGTGAAGAAGGCCTGACCGGCTTAGTATAACCATAACCACCCCGAACAGGGAGATTTTTAATCCAGGAGATTCTCATGAAATCACAGGTGCTGGACGTACAGAAACTTAAGAAATTCGACGACGCCAAACGCTCCCACGAAACCATCTGGTCCGATGATCACTCTAAAATCAGCCTGCTCTGCATGAAACCCGGCCAAGAGGTTATTACCCATACCCACCACGGTAACCATATCTGGATGGTCATGGAAGGAACCGGCGAATTCCTTACCGGAGGAAAACAGAGTCAAATTATCACGACCGGACAGATTGTTATTGTTCCCGCTTTGGAAGATCATGGCATTCGGAATTCCTCACAAGAAAATCTTGTCATTGCTTCGATTACCTCCCTGGGCGACTAGCCTCAGTTATTGAGCATCAGGTGAAATTAATGCAAAAAATTCAGCGCAACCCAGAGGTCCTCTGGCGAGAAGAGGATGATTCCCGGCAGGAGGCTCTTGCCGGACTTGATCAAGGCCAGGATGTTGCCGATATCGGCACGTCCCTTCTCTTTCATAATGGCCAAATGGTGTCGCTCAACATACTTGGCACCGAGATATGGAAATTGTGCGATGGCCGTACGGCATCGGAAATAATTGCCACTCTCTTTGACAGTTTTGAAGTTGAGGAAAACGAGTTGACCGCTGATGTGGCGGCCTTTCTGGACGAACTGGCGGAAAAGGGATTTATAGATTATGGGGAATGATTGGCTTATCAAGGCTCCGCTCACCATAAACTGGGCCCTTAACAACAGCTGTAACTTTGCCTGCCGGCACTGCTACAGCCGCATTGAGCAGAGTGACGAACTGGATGGGGCAACCCTGCGCGATTGTTTTGAAAAGGTAGCCCGGCTGGGAGTCATGGCGGTCAATTTTGGAGGTGGTGAACCGCTTCTGCGCAAGGACCTCATGGATCTTGCCACCCATGCCGTAAACCTCAAGATGCGCGTTTCGATGAACAGTAATGGTTATCTGCTTGACCGCAGCACAGCCCAAGACCTTTACGAGGCCGGCTTTGCCTCAGTCGGCATTAGCCTGGACAGCCATGACAGTAAAATCCATGACCAGTTCCGTGGGGTGGCTGGCAGCCATGAACGGGCGCTGGCAGCACTAGGTCATCTCAAGCAGGCCGGCATCAAGACCTCCCTCTCCACCGTGATCTGCACTATCAATCAGGATTCGCTGAACGAGCTGATCGCCATGGCCCTGCAGCACGGTGTCAGCCGCCTGAATCTGCACAATTTCAAATGCGCCGGCCACGGACTGGCCAATCGTGATGAGCTCGACCTGTCCCCGGCCGAATGGCAGGCCTTCTACCGTCGCGCGATGACCGCCAAACAAAGCTTTAGCGGACTGGAGCTGTCATTCGACGATCCGGTGATCGCCTCGCTAGGTTTTCCAACCGAAAGTACGCTGGTTAAGGGAAGTGTTTGCGGCAAACTCTCCCTGGCCATCAAGTCCAACGGTGACATTACCCCCTGCGGTTTTATACCGGTGGTGATCGGCAATATTGTCAAGGATGACCTGGGAGAGATTTGGCGCAAGGCCCCCCTGCTGATCAAGATGCGTCACAAGGAGCCGAGCGGCAAGTGCGGCTCCTGCGACCATTATAGCGACTGTCTGGGTGGCTGCAGTGCCCGTGCTTTGGCCTTGACCGGCGATATCAACAGTCCTGATCCGCATTGTTGGGTGGAACCGTGAGTCTGGGAGAGCTGGCCAGACCGATCACCATCTACTGGGACGTGACACCGCCTCCCGCTCGAACCCCGGATTACGGTCGGCTATGCGATCAGATAAAAGAGATTCAACCGCTTCAGCTCCATTTACTGGATACCGGAGGCAGCACCTGCCTGAAAATCCTTAGCCAGCTAAAAGGGGCGCCACTGGCGGTGGTACTGACCACCGATCCAGCTGCTCTTACAACGCCACTAATCGAGAGTTTGCAAGCTCTGGGACTGAAGGGCCTTCTGTTACAGGCTTCTTCATGTGCTGGTCTTACACAAGCCAAGGCTGTTCGAAAGGTAGTTGGGGGGCGTTTCGCGACCGGGATTGCCTTTCAGGTGAATCGGGAAAATTGGCAGGAACTACCGCTGGTGGTTGATTTTTGCCTGCAGCAAGGATTTGGCTCGCTGACCCTGCCGATGCAACGTCTGTACGGCGATGAGCCGGTGTTCCGGCTGACAGTCCGGGAAAGGATCCAACTTACGGAGTCGCTTACAGAAGTTAATGTTAGTGCTCTGCGCCTGACTATCCACGACCCGTTTTTGTGGGGCGCCTTTAACCCTGGCAGCCCCTTCCCGGGCAACGGCTGCCAGGCGGCCAATACCATGCTGGCCATCGCTCCGGACAGCACGGTCTATCCCTGTCCAGCCCTGCCTCTGGCATTAGGCTCTCTGGCAGACACCACGCTGAAAGAATTGCTGACCGGTGAGGCCAAAAAAAGTTTTCGGACACAGACCAGAAAACTGCCGGATGAATGCCGCTGCTGCGACCAGCAGGCCGGCTGCCACGGCGGCTGCCGAGGGCGCAGCCTGATTTTGACCCGAGATATCTCCCGGCCTGACCCGGCCTGCGAGATTGTACTCAACCAGAAGGGATGAATAATGTCCGTTTGCAACATGTTGCATAAAAACTCCGCCAGCTTGAAGGCATTGACACAGTTGCTGATAACCCTGCTCTGCACATTCGGCCTCTCCGGCTGCAACTTCAAGCAGGAGCGCAAGGTCATGAAGATCGGCTACATGATCTGCAACAGCGAGCAGGAAACCATAGCCCGCTTCGCCCCCCTGACCCGTTATCTATCCGACAAAACCGGAGTTGAATTTGTTCCGGTACCTGTTGATACCGCCGATTTCGAAGGACGTTTCCAGAAAGGTGAGTTCGCCTTGACCCATGGCAACTCACTGCTCTATGTGATCCTGCGCGAAAACCACGGGCTGCAACTGCTCGCCTCCGAAAAACGGGGCCATTTCGGTTCCCGCACAGCCGGCGCCATTATTGCCCGAAAAGGTGGTGGTATCACTAAACTGACCGACATAAGGGGCAAACGGATGGTTTTCGGCCCCATGCTGGCTCCCACCGGTTATCTGGCGGAATATGACCTAATGCTACGCTCCGGCATTGATCCGGAACGCGACCTGGCCTACTACGCCATCCCGCCCGGTTCCTACAAACACGAGAAGCTGATCTACGCCGTGCTGTATGGCCAGTTTGATGTGGCTGCCGCACCCATGCTTGATCTGGAAACGATGGTCAAGGAAGGCAAGATCGCCGCTGATGATTTTGTCATACTGGCTCAAACACCGGTCATCCCCTATTGTACCTTTGGAGCTGCCAAAGAGACCGATCCCAAATTGGTTGCCAAGATTCGTCAAGCACTGATGGAACTGACCCCCGAGACCGCGGTGGATGTGGCCGGTGAACGGATCAAGGTGCTCAAGGCGGCCTGGGTGGATGGTTTTGAAGAACTTCAGGACAGCGACTTCAACCCGATCAGAGAGATGGCCAAGCGTGTAAACATGCCCCCCTATGCCAAATATTAACAGCTCACAAAGTGGATAATATGAAGATAGACAAGTTTGATAAATTGCTCGGACTTTTGCTCGCCAGTGTGCTGATCGCTCTGGTGCTCGTGCTATGGCAAGGGTCCGATCGTCAGGCAGGAACCGCCAAGGCAGTAGCCGACAGGGTCATGGAGCGTGAGCTGACCTATCAGGCGCGTGTGGCACTGCTGCAGAAACTTTACGGCCCGGTGGATGAGCTTCGTCGCAAGGGTGAGCTGCAGACAGCGCTCCTCAAACTGGATGAAGTCAGCCGGCAGTATCCGGGTGAAGCCCATGGTCATGTCCTGCAGGCCGAGATACTGCATGAAATGGGGGTGCTGGAAGAAGCCCTGGCCAGCTATGTAGCCGGGATTAGGCTGAATGGTGAGTACATTGATCGCAAAAGCCCGCTGTCTCGTCGTGAAGCAATCAGTCGACTAGTCACTGAAGGTGAGCGGGATATTGTCAGCCGGGCAAAGGCCAATCCAGCCAACCGCACACTGGCAACCGCGCTGACCAATATAAATTACCTCAAAAGCCGTCTGGCTGGAGGATGCGAGTAGTCATGAATATGCGCGATCGTGATCTATGGATGGTGATTCTTTCCGGTCTAGCGCTTGGGACGTTGGGAGTAATGCTCTCGGTGTGGGGTAATCCGGCCAACTCCGGGATCTGCGTTTCCTGTTTCATCGAAAACAGCGCCGGTGCCTTAGGGTTGCACAATAACCCTCGCATGCAATATCTGCGACCGGAGCTGATCGGCTTTCTGTTGGGTGCCTTGGCCAGCGCCGCCATAGGCCGTGAATTTCGCTCCCACGGTGGCAGTGCCCCGCTGCTGCGCCTGATAGCGGGTATATTCCTGATCATCGGATGTGCAGTTTTTATCGGCTGCCCGATCAAGCTCCTTCTGCGCCTGACCGCCGGAGATCTGACCGCTGTGGCCGGCGTGCTGGGGCTGGTCTGTGGGGTCTGGATAGGTATCAAAGCCGCGGTCAATGGTGTTGAATTGGGATCGCAACGAGCCGAAAAAACCGGCAGCGGTTTATTAATGCCTTTCCTTTTCCTGCTGATGCTGGCCTTTCTAATCATGCGGCCCGATTTCATTAACTTTTCCAGTCAGGGTAGCGGAGCCGAGGCGGCCCCGTGGGTGGCGGCCCTGGCGATCGGCTTTTTACTGGGGGGGCTGGCTCAGCGCAGCCAGTTTTGTATAACCGGCAGCATCCGCGATCTGATCATGGTCGGGTTGCGCTCATACATGCCTTGGGGATTGGGGACGTTCTTAGCCAGTGCCTTGATTGTGAGCGCCGCCACCGGACGCCTCCACCTGGGTCTGTATGGTCAGCCAGGCGCCCATCTGGAGCACCTGTGGAGCTTCCTCGGCATGCTGCTGGTGGGCTGGCTCTCAATACTCCTGGGAGGCTGTCCCTTCCGTCAGTTGGTCAAGGCCGGCGAAGGTAATACCGATGCCGGATTGGTAGTAGTGGGGATGTTTATCGGCGGGGGAATCGCGCAGTCCTGGGGCATTGCTGCCACCGCAGCAGGCGTTTCAATGTACGGCAAGGCCGCTGTTCTGGCTGGTTTGGCTTTTGTTCTGGTGGTAAGCCTGCTGTTTCGCAAGCGGGGAACCCTGTAGTCTATTTTTCGAGAATAAAAGTCACCGGGCCATCGTTCACCAGGCTAACCTTCATATCCGTCTGAAAAATACCGGTAGCGACCGGGAGCCCAAACCTTTTGGCTACCTCCACAAAGTATTCGTACAGCCGCTGACCCTCGTCCGGCGGGGCGGCCGTATCAAAGGATGGTCGCCTGCCTTTGGTGCAGTTCCCTGCCAAGGTGAACTGCGAGACCACCAGCAGGCTACCGCCAATATCTCTCAGCGAGCGGTTCATCTTGCCCTCTTCATCCTCAAAAAGACGCAAGTTTACAATTTTTTCCGCCAGCCAGTCGGCCTGAGGCTCGCCATCCCCCTTCTCCACACCTAGTAGCACAAGTAAGCCACGGCCTATCTCGCCTACTACCTTTCCATCTACAACCACATTTGCCGATGTGACCCGCTGGATAACAATCTTCATCGTAAACCCTTTAATGCGTTAAAAATAATTTACAGGATATTTTGCCTTGTCGGAAACTGCATGGTAAACTATATGTGATTATAAAAACAAAGAGAGGATGCCTCTCCTGTGATATTCATCAAGTTGCATCATAAGAAAGCTATCCACTACATAGCGGTACTAACAATGCTGGCATCCCTGCTGATTTCGCCGGCTTATGCCTATGAGATGGAGGAGGCCAATGCCTTTTTTGAAGGATTTCTTGCCTATCAACATAGAATCTATTCCTCGTCCATCAGCAAACTTGAGGTTTGGCTGAAGGAATATCCGGATTCATCCATACGCGACCTGGCTTTATACTGGCTGGCACAATCCTACTATCAGGCTGGGAATCAACGTGAAGCAGCTCGTAATATATCGCTATTCCTTCGCGAATATCCTGAAAATCCGTTAATTGCTATTGTAGATAGAGATCTTAAGGATCTGGCCCACGCCTATGAAAATGGTGACAAATTGCCGGCCGAAGCCTTTTTGAAGAAAAATCCTGCCAACCCAGAGAAACCCGTTCGGGAAACTGCAGACGACCAACCCCTTTGAATTACAAGCACCTCTGTTAGATCTTCACCAGCTCATAGGCCCTGGTCCCCAGCCCCACCTTCTCTCCATGCTCCAATTGAACATGCCAGGGAATCTCCGGATAAACCCCGCGAAACTTGTCTCCGCCCGGCTCAAGTCCGCTCTTGAGTGCCGAACCTTCATTGCCGCGGGCGGCATTAACCAGGTCGGCACAGGCCTGATCGATGGCCACTGGGTCGGTGGAGGCGCAGATACCGATATCATTGACGATGGGGGCATCGGCATGACCGTAGCAATCACAGGCCGGCGAAACCTGGGTGATAAAGTTGAGGTAAATTGTTCGGTCCTCCTTGTTGAGCAGGGCACCTTTGGCGTATTCGGCCATCTTCTTCATTACCAGATCAGCGGCCTCGTTCCATTGGATATTAATGGCCTTAACCGGGCAGACGGTAATGCAACGACTACATCCGGCACATTTGGCTGCATCGATCTCGGCCGCGTCATCGGTAATGATAATGGCGTCATGGGCACAAGCCTTTAAACAAGCACCACAACCGGTACAATATTTCTCTGTCACTAGCGGCGCCACAGTAGAATGCTGCACTAGTTTGCCACGCCGCGAGGCGCAACCCATGCCGAGATTCTTGATGGCGCCGCCGAATCCGGTCAGCTCATGGCATTTGAAGTGCGACAGACAGACCAGCGAGTCAGCTTCTATAATCTCGGTCCCGATATAAACCTTTTTCAGGAGATCCCCGTCTATCTCCAACTCGGTTTCAGTTACCCCGCGCAAGCCATCGCTGATAATTAGCGGCGCCCCGGCGCAAGAGTAGCCAAATCCGTTCTCAATCCCGCAAATCAGGGCCGAAATCGCCTCTTTGCGCTCTCCCGGATAGAGCGTGGACGAATCGGTCAGAAAGGGCTTAGCCCCCAGCTTTTTGATCTCCTCCACCACCCGCCGTGCAAAAATAGGGCGGATAAAGGCGTGGTTGCCCTTCTCGCCAAAATGGATTTTAACGGCGGTCAGGTCTCCCTCACTGACGCGTTGGTTCAGTCCAACCAGGATCAAAAGCTTGGTGATCTTGTCAAACAGGTTTTCTTTGTGTCCGGTGCGCATATCGGCAAAATAAACAGTCGCCATGGCCCCTCCTTATGAATTGTTTTAGTCGGAAACGCAGTCGCGCCCAAGTTCCTTGGCACGGTACATGGCCGCAGGCACGCCTCTAAAGCTGGTTGATAATTTCAACAAAACTTGACCAGGGTCAAACAAAATTAGATTCGGATCATATAGATTTCATACCATACAAACGGCAAAAACTCGATAAGGAGTTTTATATAACCACCGTCAATCCAAAAAGGAGAAAAAAATGTTCTGTAACCAATGCGAACAGGCAGCAAATGGAACCGGATGCAATATTTCCGGTGTCTGTGGTAAAAAACCGGATGTGGCATCCCTGCAGGACCACCTGCTCTATGGCCTCAAAAGTCTGGCGATGTATGCCGACAAGATCGGCCGGAACGCCGTGATCGACCGCTTTACCATTGAAGGGCTTTTCACCACCGTCACTAATGTCGATTTTGAGCCGGCCCGTATCGGCAACCTGATCAAGAAATGCTATGAACTGAAAGAGCAGGCCCGTACCATCGCCGGCGTAACAATCCCCGGCGAAGTGGCGGCCTGGCAACCGGCCGAAGATCTGGACGGGATGGTAAAGCAGGGTGAGGCCCACGGCATCAACACCCAGCACGTTAATGAGGACATCCGTTCCGTAATCGAAATCCTGATGTATGGCCTGAAGGGCATGGCCGCCTACATGGATCACGCCATGATCCTGGGCCGCAGCGACGATGGAGTGATGGCATTTTTCCAAAAGGCGCTGGCCGCCACAACCGATGCCAACCTGGGACTGATGGATTTTGTGGGTCTTGCGATGGAATGCGGCAAGCAGAACCTGACCGTGATGGGACTCCTAGACAGCGCCCACACCGATACCTACGGCCATCCGGTACCGACCCCGGTTCAGCTGGGGACCAAGGCCGGCAAGGCCATTCTGGTATCGGGTCACGACCTGAAGATGCTGGAAGAGATCCTCAAGCAGACCGAAGGCAAAGGTATCAATGTCTACACCCACGGCGAAATGCTGCCGGCCCACGGTTATCCGGGACTTAAGAAATATAGCCACCTGATCGGTAACTTCGGCGGTGCCTGGCAGGACCAAGCCAAGGAATTTGCCAATTTCCCCGGCGCGATCATCTTCAATACCAACTGTATCCAGCGCCCGGCCGATATCTATGTCGACCGTCTCTTCACCTGGGGGTTGGTGGCCTGGCCCGGCGTCAAGCATGTTGAAGGCTGGGATTTCTCCGCGGTTGTCAACAAGGCCCTTGAATGCCCGGCCTTACCCGAAAATCCGGGCCAGGAGATCCTGACCGGTTTTGGCCACAACGCTGTACTGGGTGTGGCTGACAAAATCATCGCCGCGGTCAAAGCCGGCGACATCAAGCACTTCTTCCTGGTGGGGGGCTGCGACGGCGCCAAATCGGGCCGCAACTACTACACCGAATTTGCCGAGAAAGCGCCCAAAGATACGGTCATTATGACCCTGGCCTGCGGCAAGTACCGCTTCAACAAGCTCGATTTCGGCAACATCGGCGGAATTCCCCGCCTGCTGGATATCGGCCAGTGCAACGACGCCTACTCAGCCATCCAGATTGCTGTGGCCTTGGCCGGTGCATTCGAATGCGGCGTAAATGACCTGCCGCTTTCGATGGTGCTCTCCTGGTACGAGCAGAAGGCGGTCGTGATCCTCTTGACGCTGCTGCACTTGGGCATCAAAAATATCAAGCTGGGGCCGACCCTGCCGGCCTTCATCACCCCCAACATACTCAACTTTCTGGTGGAGAACTTCAACATCGGTCCGATCACCACGGTTGATGCCGATATGAAGGCGATGCTCGGCTAGAACCCGAATAACACGCTATTTCAAAAGGCGCAGGGCTTTGGTCCTGCGCCTTTTTGCTTCACAAATCCCTTGAACCGTTGCCGACTTTGCCGTAAACTTCCCCCTATGTCCACTTTTGAAACCATCTCAGCCAAAGTCCGCGCCAATCAGCGTATATCTACCGATGAAGCCCTGTTACTGTTCGAATCCAACGACCTGCTGGCCATCGGTGAACTAGCGGCCCTGGCCAATGAGCACAAGAACGGTCGCAACGTCTTCTTCAACGTCAACCGCCACATCAATCCGACCAACATCTGTGTCAATCGCTGCGCCTTTTGCGCCTTCTCCCGCACCGCCGGTGAAGAGGGTGCCTATACCATGGCCCTGGAAGATATCTGTTGCCGGGCCCGGGAAGCCGCGGCCGAAGGCGCGACTGAGGTGCATATTGTCGGTGGCCTGCACCCCGACCTGCCCTTCGAGTTTTATGAAGAAGTGCTGACTGCCCTGAGCCAGCGGTCGCCCGAGCTGCATATCAAGGCATTTACATCTGTGGAAATTGATTATTTCTCCAAGATTTCAGGCCTCAGCATCAAAGAGGTGCTGCAGCGGTTAAAAAGCGCCGGCCTGGGCTCCATGCCGGGGGGCGGCGCCGAAATTCTGGTGGAGGAGGTCCGCGCTAAAATCTGTCCGGAGAAGATCAGCGGCCAACGCTGGTTGGAGATCATCCGTCTGGCTCACCTGGGGGGGCTAAAGACTAATGCCACCATGCTGTATGGCCACGTGGAAGGGTACGCCGATCGGATAGCTCACATGCAGATGTTGCGCAGCCTGCAAGACGAGACCGGCGGATTCCAGGCCTTTATTCCGTTAGCTTTCCAACCGGAAAATTCCGACCTTAAACTTGACATCAAGGGCACCTCTGGAGTGGATGATTTAAAAACCCTCGCCATCAGCCGCATCTTTCTAGATAACTTCGACCACATCAAGGCCTACTGGATCATGCTGGGGGAGAAGATTGCCCAAGTGGCTCTCGCTTTTGGAGTCAATGATCTGGACGGCACCGTGGTGGAGGAAAAAATCGGCCATGATGCCGGAGCGCAAAGCCCGCAGGCACTGAGCAAAGAGGGTATCATTGAGTTGATCAGAAAGGCGGCCGGAACCCCTGTGGAGCGTGATACACTCTACCGCCCGATTCGCAGATTCTGATGTTTTGCTTCACCCCCTCCCTTGATCCGGGGGACGCTGCTAAACAGCTGGAAAAAATAATAATCTCCCCCGGTTTTAACCCAGCCAATTTCCAACTTGCTGTCCAGTCCTTGCAGCGGATGTTCACCAGCTTTGCAGCTTGCTGCCCGCCACCCTGGCCGGCTCCCGGCCTGCTTGTTACCCCGGAAATCAACCTCCAAAGTGAAATGTGGCTGCCACTGGCCGAAATACAACCTCACTTCCAGCGTCTGTGCCGGTCAGCGCTGACCTACCCGCCAATTTTCGCTAGCTGCCCGCTAACACGGGCAGCTAGCTGGGCCGCCTTTGTCGCCTCTTTTCCAGCTTTTCTGAGAGGGATCACCAATCCGGCTCGGCTGCTGGAAAAGCTCTCTCAAGATGCCGACCTGCGTGAAAAATTTCTTTTTTGGTCCTTCATGCCGCACCGCTTTTATGGCAGCAGCACGATGCGTTATCCGGCACAAATGGAATTTATAAGGCAGTGGCTTTCAGTGAATAAAAAACGTCCGAGCATTCGCATTCTGGATGCCGCCAGCGGGGATGGCGGAACCACCTATGACCTGACCAGATTACTTCTGGAAGCGGGTCTGGCACCCGAAACCCTGGAGATCGAGGGCTGGACGCTGGAACCGCTGGAGGTGTGGTCAGCTGCCTTTGGCCGGTTTCCTCATGAACATGGGCGTGAAGCCGCTTTCCGTCTTTCAGCCGCGTCAGTCTTTAGCAGCAAGGCTAATAAGCGGATCAGATTCTGCTCGGCCGATTTGCGAGAGAAATCATTGATCTTCAATAATGGCCATTTCGACCTGATCCTCTGCAACGGGCTTTTGGGCGGACCGATCATGAACCGCAAAGATGAGCTGCTAAAGGTAGTTGAAAATCTGGCAGACCTATTGCCGGCGGGGGGAATTCTGCTGGCGGCCGATCATTTTCACGATGGCTGGAAAAAGAAGATCCCCGAGGAGGCCCTCGGGGATCTGTTTAAGCAAACTGGTTTAATGGTAATACAAGCGGGAGAAGGTTTGTGCGGTTTAAAACCGGATCAGTAAGCCACCCCAGGAAAGCCCGCCGCCAAAGCCCATGGTAAGCACCAGATCACCCGGTTTGATAGTGCCGTTGTTGATGTTTTCCGCCATGACCAGCGCCACGGAGGCCGCCGAGGTGTTGCCGCAACGGTCAAGGTTGAGCAGGAAACGCTCCTTTGGAAAACCGAACTTCTTGGCGATGAAATCGATCATGCGCACGTTGGCCTGGTGCGGAATGATGTAGGTCAGGTCGGAGGGCTGGATGCCACCCTTCTTGCACAGCTCAAGGATGATCTCGGGGATTACTTCAGTGGCAAACACATAGACCTGCTTGCCGGCCATTTTAAAGGTAGTTTCACGGGCGGCAATGGTCTCGGCTGTGACCGGCTTGCGCGAACCGGATGATGGAACCCTGATCAATGGCCAGCCATTTCCGTCACTGCGCATATAGGTGCAAATTACACCTTTATCGGCCTCAGCGGTGGCACGCAGTATCACGGCTCCGGCGCCATCTCCAAACAGTGGGCTGGTGGCCTTGTCCTCGAAATCAAGAATTCTGGAATAGGTATCGGCGCCGATCGCCAGTACTGTTTTGTATTTGCCGCAGGTGATGAAGTTGTCAGCCACTTCCAAGGCAAAAACAAAGCTGCTGCAGACCGCATTGATGTCAAAGGCAAAGGCGTTTTTAGCGCCGATATTCTTTTGTACGATGCAGGCCGTAGCCGGTAGACTCATGTCAGGGGTCGAAGTTCCCAGCACAATGCAATCAATTTCGTCAGCCGAAATCCCGGCCGCTTCAAGAGCATTTTTGGCAGCAATAGTTGCCAGATCCGAGGTAGCCTGATCTTCACGAGCAAATCTACGTTCCCGTATCCCGGTGCGAGAAAAGATCCATTCATCGGCATTCTCAACTAAATTTTCAAAGAAACTGTTGGCAACGACTCTTTCCGGTACATACCCGCCACTGCCGATGACCTGCGAACGCATCATATTTTCCTCAACTTCCAATTTCTGTTTAAGCAGATTTTTAATTTGAATAAATAATACTTTGGTTTATCTCACAAAATAACGCTGTTTGTCAATCGCATTACTGGCGTGTTCAGCGGATTTAACACAGATTTCAGGAATCATTTTCCTTACCATGCTTGATAAGATCAGCCATGGCAAGAACCCACAGCGCTGCAAAGGCCGCTAAAAGAGCTTTACCGGCACCAGCCACCCCTTGCAGGGCAGTCAGCACCTCACTGGTTGTCACCGGCCCTGATAAAACCTTGGCCGCGATCACCGGGGAAAGACCCTTCAAAACCACAAAGATTGTAATCAGCAGGAGCAGGTTGACCAACATAAGGAGGGCAACTCCGGCAACCTTGCGACCCAGATAGAGCTGCCCCAATCCGGGCAAGACCAAAGCATTTAGTAACAGAGCGGTTTTTTTACGGGTCATGCCGGGCCTTCCTGGTTTACCGACTGAAGAATCGTCAGCATCTCGCCATGAATGAGGCTATTACTGGCCACAACCCGATTATTGCTGATTGAAAATGGTTTCCCATCAAAAGTGCTGACCGTACCGCCAGCCTCCTCGATCAAAAGCACCCCAGCCGCCACATCCCACGGTTTTAATTTAAGCTCCCAAAATCCATCCAGGCGGCCGGCCGCCACATAGGCCAAATCAAGGGCGGCTGCTCCGGCACGGCGGATACCACGGGCCGCCTTTTGAAAGGCTATAAAATTGGAAAAGTTGTTGGCGGAATCCGTGGCACAGTCATAGGGAAAGCCGGTGCCCAGCAGTGAGTTTTTAAGCGGCGAACGGTTGGAAACCGACAAGCGGCTGCCGTTCAAATAGGCACCGCCACCTTTAGTGGTTGTGAACAGCTCTTCCTGCATTGGATTAAAAACTACTCCGGCGACCAGAATTCCGTCTGATTCCAGCCCGATCGAGACGCAGAACCAGGGAAAACCATGTGCATAATTGGTGGTACCATCCACCGGGTCGATGATCCAGCGAAGGGGAGAATCGGTCGGGGCATATTCGCCCTCCTCAGCCAGTATATTATAATTGGGAAAACGCGCCAAGAGATGGTTCACTATCAGGTGTTCCGACTCCCGGTCCACCTCGGTGACAAGATCCTTGTCACCCTTCAGATCTACGGTTACGTCAGAATTAAACCGATAGCGCTGGTAGCGTCCGGCAATCTGGGCCGCCTCGACCGCCACTGCCAGATGAGCTTGCCACTCTTTCATGACTTCCTCCAATAAAACAGGCGGCATGATTGCCGCCCTGTGTTCGTTTATAACAGATTGAAACTGTTAAGGCAAGCGCACCTCATTCGGCTTTGACATTAGGTGGCCTTTAAGGCATAGTTAACTAATTTTACCAGCCCCAATAGATGGAGAAAAAACTTGGTCCTCATGGCAAACATACTCTTGGCGCTGGCCAAGATCATCGAACTGGTCGACGGGCTGTTGACCATCTACAAATATATGCTTCTCGCAAACGTGATCATCTCGTGGATAAATGCCGATCCTTACAACCCGATTGTAAGCTTCATCTACCGAGTAACCAATCCGCTTCTGCGCAGAATTAGACGACACATGCCGGACACCGGCATGCTGGATTTTTCCCCGCTGGTAGCCTTTGCGATCATCTACATTCTGCAGATCGTGGTTTTTAACTCGGCCTACCAGTATTTGATTACTGCCAGTATGGCACTGAAGCTCAAAGGATAAAAAAATGAAGATTTCCCCGCTTGACATACAGCAACAGCAGTTCAAGGGCAAGATGCTGGGAGGGCTTGATCCAGACGACGTGGATGCTTTTCTACAGACCGTAGCCGGAGAAATGGAAAATCTACTGCGCGAGAATAACGAGCTTAAGGAGCTGCAGGCCCTTCAAAGCAAAGATATGCTTGATATGGCCGAAAAAGAGAGGGACCTGCGTAAAACAATGCTGGCCGCACAGCGTATTATTGAAGATATGAAATCCAATGCTCAGAAAGAGGCGGCTTTGATTGTCTCGGAGGCCGAGCTCAAAGCTGAAAGAATTGTAGCTGATGCCGAACGACAGTTGGGGGAATTAAAAGCACGAATTGAAGAGGTTCGTCGTCAGAAGATCCAATTCGAGATGAGCCTCAAATCACTTCTGGACAGCTTTGCCCGGCAGCTTTCTGGCAATGACCAGGCCTGAACCTTCCCTGTACATACTCACCGGTGATGCGATTGTCCTTAACCTCCATATCCAGCCGCGAGCATCGAAGAATGAGCTTTGCGGTGTACAGGAAAACGCGCTGAAAATAAGACTTACCTCTCCACCGGTTGATGGTGCTGCCAATAAGCTCTGCCGCGAATTCCTAGCCGAGCTTTTCAAGGTTCCAAAATCAGCAGTAGAAATCATATCCGGGGAGACCTCACGACACAAGCGGGTCCGCATATCCAGCAATCATCCGGAGAAGCTGCGCCAGATTATCGAGACAAGTATCAGCATTAAAGAGCAGGTTTGATATAATGGTTAAAACTGTCACCAGGCTGAAACAAAAACAAGAAAGGAAACAGCAATGGCACAGGCAAAGAGCGGGGACAAAGTCCGCGTGCATTACACCGGCAGATTAGATGACGGCAATATATTCGATACATCAGAAGGCTTTGTGGAGGAGTGCAAAGACGACGGATGTGAATGCAACAGCCGCCCAAGCGATCCTTTGGACTTTGTTATTGGTGAAGGAAATCTGATTCCCAAATTCGAGCAAGCAGTGATCGGACTGGAACCTGGTCAAAGGGTTGAGGTAAAGATTGCAGCTGACGAAGCGTATGGCCAGCGGGCAGAAGAGATGGTGGCCGTAATCGAGCGTAGCGAGATACCTGAGGGCATCACCCCTGAGGCTGGTCAGCATATGGAAGTAGTGCTTCAGGACGGCACTCCGCTTCCGGTTTTGGTAACGGACGTGACTGAGACAACTGTGACATTGGATGCCAATCATCCATTGGCCGGAATGGACCTCACCTTTGACATAAAGCTGGTGGAGATCCTGTAGATTTAAAACTGATACTAAAATAAAAAAGGCCGCTGACGATTAAGTCGCGGCCTTTTTTGTGTGTCAGCTATTGGTATTACTGTTTACTTGTAGCTACTGTTGAGCTGGCCGGTTCAACTCCATAATCCTTGGCATCGGCCGGTGGATTGGGAATCACTACCACAAACGGTATGGAGGTGCCGGGATTAACTTCCATATTTGCCAGGGAATCACCGAATTGATTAGCCATGGCGGCCTCGATCTTGTCGACAGGCATGGTGGCTAATTGCTCCTTGGTCAGCGGATTCCCGCAATAAGCATTCCTGCTGGTTAACACCTGCCCATTTGCACCATATACCACCCCTTTGACCTGAATGGCAGCTCTTGGCTTGGGAAAACTGTTTACTGCTTCCCCAGTGATCACCAGCAGATCACCAGCCGCTGTATTTTTAACAAAAGAGGCATTTACCGAACGTACCGTGATACGGCCAGACTCCACAACAGTCTTGGCTTTATCCTCTGAAAGCAGCGAGTATCCGAGAAATGCCAGCACAGCCGCTATTATCAGCGAAACAACAGCTATTATTGCGGTGACCATCGGGTTATGTTTCCGACGGGAGCTGATGGAGAGCGGCGGCATTTCATCCTGGTCCGCTGGGAGAGGTTCCGTTTGAGGTGTACTTTGGGGAGCTTCTTCCTGGAGCGGTGCAAGTCTATCGTGTGTCTCACCCAGCGGTGCAAACAGATAATCCTGGGCCGGCTTTAGTTCGTCAGGATGTACCTGCTGAACAGCCACCGCGGTTAGCTCGTCTCCAAAGTCAATCTCGTCCATACTAAAAGGCGCGTCCATTTTTGACTCTTCCGCGGTGATAGCCTTTTTATCACCAGAGCTCGTCTCGACTCCCATCGAATCGGCAAATTCATCCATTTGGAAATCAAAGTTAATCGGCTCAGTCGGTTCATCGGGAACCTGGATGGAAACTGCTTCCCCGAACAGTGATTCATCCCCGAAGTCAAATCGCTCATCATCTTTTAATTCTGCTACCGGCGGTGTCGGTGCCGACACCATGGTCATATCGCCAAAATCAGGAGCCGAGGCGCCTGCAACCAGAGTTTTGTCCGCATCAGCCGCAACATTACCGAAATCCATACCTGAAAAATCTATTTCTTCCGATCCGATTATGCCCTTATCCTGCGCCAAGGCAAAGCCCTGGTCTTCTTCCAGGGAAGAGAGGCTAAAATCATCTACGGCAGGGGCAGAAGCGGGTGGCTGCTCACCCTCTTCTGGCTGATCAAAGGAAAAAGAGTCCGCAGAAAAATCATCTGAAGCAAAAGCAGATGGATCAAAGGCCGGTTCTGATTGAGGCTGGCTGTTGTCGGTGTGCGAAAGTTCGGGCGACGCAGAAAAAGCCTCTCCCTGCCCGGAAGATGCATCATCCAGCAGAGCCCCGAAGTCCTGCCCTGGCTCTGCCTCAGACTGCTCTTTCTTGACGGTAAAGACATGCTTGCACTTGGCACAGCGGACCTTGACACCTTTGTCCGTGACCTTGGCATCATCGAGCTTGAACTTGGTTTGGCACTGTTCACACTGGATAATCATCGCGACTCCCCGGTGAGGATTGATTTTGATGCGCCAGACTAGTGAAATGCCTGAAACAACTGAATTCTTATATCAGAAAAGATTGAAAGGTGTCAATCTTATTACAAGCGGCGCCAATGCAGCAACGACGCTATCTCAGCCCTATTCCGCAGTTCCGTGAAAGGCTGTTTATGACTTCTTAGGGATGGTGGTCTGTCGACATATCCCGGCAATGGGACATGAGAGGCATTTTACAGGATCTATACCGTCGCAACCTTCGGAGATTCCCAGGTGAGCCAGTGAAAAGTCGTATTTAACCGGGTCAAGCGGATCAAGACGCCGCAGCGCAGTGGTTATCTCACATGCCATGCGCCAATCAGCCTGCTTGCGGTTGGTGAACCCCAGATACCCGCTTATGCGCTGGATATGCGTATCAACCGGGATAACCAGCTGGACCGGGGGTATTCCGTGCCAGATACCGAGGTCAATACCATCGGAAGGGCGCACTACCCAGCGCAGGAACATACAGAGTCTTTTGCAGGCGCTTCCTGAGGCTGGAGCAGGAAAAAGAAAGGAGAAGTAAGAACCCTTGGGGGGAGAGGTACAGCCGAACACCGGCTGGTAATCCAGAGCCAACACATTGGCAGAATAGCTATTTAACGATCCGGAGATGTCCTGGGCTTGTGGATCATGGCCGGTCAGGAAAAACCCATTGATGCTGCCGGCCTTTTCGATAATCAGACGGATGGCCCACAAGAGTGCCACCAGATCACGGCCATCATTGAAGCGGTGCTTGAAGCCGCGGAAGGCGTGCAATCCCTGCTGCGGATCGAGCTTTTCGATGAAAGTGCGCGGGTGGGGACCCAACTCGGCCAGGATCGCCTCCAACGTGCGCAGGATAATGGCAACCGCCCCGTAAGCAAAGGCCGAAGCAAGCACAGCCACGACTTCACGATCCAGCGGATCTTCATAACGATGGCAAAATGAGAGCGGGTCGTTTGACAGATGACTTTGGGAGCGGGACTCGTAGAGACGGTCGAGAATAGTTTTAATTTCTGCTGAATTCATCTATGGGTCCGCAAAATGTTCAAGCAAGGGGCAATTCCAGCATTCAGAAGATCAAATTAAGCCGCCTAAATAACGGTTAGCCACAGAGAACACAGAGTAAACAAAGAAAAATAAAGTCTGGAAAAGATAGGGCTATAAGAAATTATTTCTCTGAGAACACAGTTGCTCTGTGGCCAAATAATTATGTTTTTTCCTGAGTAAGAGAAGAAAAGGTTTAAACATCCGCCTCGCGCAGGAACTGGGCGGCGTCCTCGGGCGAGGTCGGGTTGATGAAAAAACCGGTGCCCCACTCGAAGCCGGCCATCTGGGTCAGCCGCGGGACCAGCTCGATATGCCAGTGGTAATCATATTCCAATGAGTTCCAATGCTCGGGCTTGCCGGGCCTGCGGTGCATGGGAGGTGCGGTGTGGAGTATAAAGTTATAGGGGGCGTCGCGCAATACCGACTTTACCCGCATCAGCATATCTTTCATGGCAACTGCCAGTTCAGCCAGTTGAGCATCATTCATCAGGGCAAAGTCATGGCTGTGCCTTTTGGGAAAAAGCCGCAGTTCAAAGGGAGAACTTGAAGCATACGGGGTCAGGGTAACGAAATTGGAGAATTCCCGTACAACCCGCACCCCTTCGTGCAGCTCAAAATCGATCAGGTCGCAGAAGATGCAGCGTTCCTTGGTGCTGAAGTAGTTGCGGGCCACCTTGAGCTGGGTAGCCGCCACCGGTGGGAGCAACGGGACTGCGATCAATTGGCTGTGGGAATGGTGCAGGGTGGCCCCGGCACGGATGCCGTGGTTTTTAAAAAGCACCATGTAGCGAAAGCGGAAGTCCTTGCGCAGATCAAGGTATCGGCTGCGGTAGGCGCTCAGGACATCGGTAATCTCATTGGTAGTCAGATCTGCCAGAGAGCGGTCATGATCCGGGGTTTCAATTATTATTTCATGGGCGCCGATACCGTTCATCACATCATACATGCCGTACCCGCGGTTGTTGAGTTCTCCTTCAACCCGCAGGGCCGGATATTTGTTAGGGATCACCCGCACTCGCCAGTTGGCTGCATTAGGCGGGCCTCCGGGACGTATCGCAAATATCTCCGCCGGCGTCTTGTCTTCATTGCCGTAGCAGAAGGGACAGGCTGTCATGCCGGTGGCTTCAGGCTCCACCTGAAAGTCACGCGGCCGACGGCCACGTTCGGTGGCAATGATCACCCAGTGAAGTTTGATCGGGTCCCAGCGTAGTTCAGACATTAGTTCTCCTCGTATCTTATAAAACTTCTCTTAAAAATGTTACTGCAGCGTCAGATTTGAGATGATGACCGCGGCGGTGAGGAGAAAGCGCCGGAGGCATAGCAGCGCTATGTTGACAAGCTTTCGAACGAGCCAACGCCGTCAGTGCTCAAATGTGGCGCTGCTTTATATTAACCAGTTGTCGAGCTCTATTTCCGGTCCGGCGTAGTACATCATCAATGGCGCGTCCGAAGGCCAGCGGCCAATCTCTTCGTTATCCCGTACCAGGGTCACGTAGGCAAACAGCTTGCTCTTGGCAACCGGTTTGAAACTGCTTAAGGGGATGCTGACCTCACAGATCTTGCCGATTTTCCAACGACAATGACCACTGGTCGGAGTCCAGACATTATTTTCCTTGACCAGCAAAAGCCCCTCGTCGTTGCGTATCTGCAAGGGGAGCCGATATTCCCGGTCATAGATCAGGTGCAGATTCATGACATCGATCTCGCGCAGCAGCCGGGAAAGGTCCTGAATACCGTCAATCCGGAAAAAGAAGGCACTTTTATTATAGCCATAATAGAAACTTTGCAGCATGCGGTCCGAGGAGTGCATGGCCGACCCTTGACGGGTCAGGTCGTACAGCCCGGCCGCCAGCCATTCGAAATAATCGCTGATCCGGCCGTTGATATCCGGATCGATAAAGGCGGCTGGTTCTCTGATCAGCCCGGCCGGGCTCTTCTTCTTAATCGGCTCCAAAAGTTCACGCGGCACATCCACATCCAGCAATCGGTAGACATTCATCAGATGCTGGCGGAACAGCCGGTCGAAACGGTCGCTGTGCGGTGAAAAATGGTCATCCCCGTACCACCAGAACCAGTCGCTTCCCTCGGCGGCATAAAGAGAACGACAGATCATCTCCGTAGTAGCATCCTCAGAGGCTATGCCGCTACTCATGGCAGCCGCCACAGCCGGGCTGCGCTCTACCGCCAGCTTGCGGGTTCCGGACAGCAGATCCCAGGCCAGGTTTTCTTCCGGGTGACCGATCCAGATACCGTAGTTGGCATTGATCCAGGAACCGGGGTGGACACCATGCAAACGGCCTTCAAAGCGGGTGTGTTCCATCACCTTGCTGCAGGTGGTCAGGTTCAATTCACGGGCATCGGCAATGCGACGGTACATGCCCTGGAGAAAATCATAGGCATTGTTAGGGTAGTACTCCCAGGCATTTTCCCCATCCAGAATAATGGGGATCACGCGCCCCTCGCCCCCTACCCGGGCCTTAATGGCCAGCAGACGACTGCAGAAATCCGAGGCGGCCCGACCGGCGTCCCATTGAGAGTAGGTAAAGCCGACCATATCGGAAAGCTTGTGGTCACGGAAAAAAGCCCCGATTTCTCCATGCTGGCAGGTAAAACGCCAGGGGCGATAGAGCCGTTCTTTATGATCGCCCAGACCGCCATCCAGGCTCTTGGCCAGAATCTCTTCGTCGGTGGCGATCCATTTTATGCCGCAGTCGGTAATGATATTCAAGGCTTCGTCGCTGACCGAACCCTCCGAAGGCCACATGCCTTTGGGTGCAAAACCGAAGATCTCCTTGAAATAGGCGATTCCGCGCTGGATCTGGACACGGGCGTCCTCGGGATGGCGAAAAGGCTCGCTCGGCAGGGTGACACGTGGCATTCCGGGTTGTGCGCTGCGGACATCACATAAAAGCGGCAGAATAGGGTGATAATAGGGAGAAACAGCCAGCTCAATCAGCCCTTCTTCGTGAAGCCGCTTGTAGAAGGGGATAATCGATTGCAGCAGTTCTTTCTGGGTGGCAAACAGCAGATCTTTATCAGCAGCAGTGAACTTTTCACCTTTGGCAATCAGCTCGTTAAAAACCGGAAAACGACGACGGGCCGCTTCCCCGGTCCAGGAGAGGAAAAACCACACCTGCAGATCCAGCAGATCCTGATCGGTAAAATGCCGCACGCGTTCGCGAGCGCTGCCCAACCGGCCTTCCCCAGCCATGTATAAAAGTTCCAGATAGCGCCGGTAGGGTTCGATCATGCGCTGGCGATTGGCGGAAAAAAAGTTTTCCAGCAGAAAAACCCGGTCGTCCTCGGCCAGGTGACCTGGGGCAGCCATGCCTTTTTCAAGGAACTGATCAACTGCTGTACCGGCGGCATAATCGAGCAACTGCTCAATTAGCGACGGCACCAGATTAAAGACCGCCCGCGCGCCGGGCGTATCCTCAACAATTGCCGGCATATCGAAATAATCCTTGATGCCGTGCAGATAGGTCCAGGGAAGCTCATATTCGTTTTTAAGCGGATCCTTGTAATATGGCTGGTGCATATGCCATACAATGATCACATCGAGGGGGACAGGCATAGGGGAAGTGGTTCCTTATGGGTCAATTCCCACATTCCAGTGGGGCCCATCGGCGGATTCTCACCGGCCAACTGATATTTTTATTCAAGTTCTTTTTTCCAGATCTCAATCTTCTTCTGATACTCGGCCAATAACTTCTGGGCCGCCTTGTGCTCCTTCGCCTCAGCCACGATATGCGCATAGGGAGTGTACTGATCCGGCAGCACCAGAACCCAATCATCGCCGAAATGGACCTTGATGCCGTCGATGAAGGTGGCTTCCTTGTCCAGGCTGTCCTCGCTCATCTTGCGCATGATGCCGCCCTTCATCTCCCAGGCGCAGGATATCCTGGTCTGCAGAAAGGCTCGCACCGGAACATCCGTCAGTGCCTCGGAGAAGGTAATGCCACTGGAAGCACCCAGCTCGATCAGCCGGGCAATAGCGAACATACCATCAAAGGAGGCCTGGAAACGGGGATAGGCAAAACGGCCATCTGTTGATCCGGCCAGAATGACCTCCGAGGAACTGGCGGCCTCAAGCATGGCCCGCTCGCTGCTCTTGGTGCGGTTTACCTGACAGCGCTTCTGATTGGCTATCTCCTCAATCGTCGAGGGAGCCTGCACCGGGACAGCAATAACCCCTTTCTGGCCGCTCGCAACCGTCAAATAGGAAAACAGGGCCAGAAGCTCAACTCCGTCCAGAATGCGACCGGTCTCGTCCAGCAGCGTAATCGCTTCAACGGTCGGGTCGAGCCAGAAACCGGCCTGCGCGCCTAACGAGCAAACAATCTTGGAGAGTTGCTCTAGCGCCGCCTGCTTGTCCTTGGATTTCTTGCCGCCGCGCCCCTCATCCACATAGGCATTCAGCGCGATGACGTTACAACCCAGTTCATTCAGTATCGACGGCAGAATCTGGCTGGCCGGTGAAAAATTGAAATCAACCACAACCGTCCAGGCCGCTTTTTTAAGGATATCTTTATCAATAGCCCTTAAAAAACCTTCCCGGTAGAAGTCTTCCACATTGTTGATTTCGGTAATGGCCCCCGGCTCGGTGTGATGAGCCCGGCGGAAGTTTTCCTTGTAGAAGATGCGTTCAACATTCTTGGCCATGCCGCTGGAAAAATCCAGGCCGTCGCTGTCCAGAAAAACGATTTCCATTGAAGCGGCATCGTCCTGAGCCTGCCGAAAGTGGAAGCCCCCCACCTCGCCAAAGGTCTTGAGTTTGTAACGCAGGAGCGGCAGAGGCTCCATTTTCATATCGCGCACATTGACTCCGGCCGAAAGGATACCCCCCAAAAAACTCCGCTTGAGCATGCGGGAAGATCGATTCGAATCGCGGCCACCCAGGACATAGCTTCCTTTAGGCAGAGTGGTGCCATAGGCGCAGCCCAACTTGGCGCAGAATTCAGGTGTCAGCTCCACATTGGAAAGCCCTTTTATAATGGCCCCCTCAAAAAGTGATTTCTTCCATTTCTCGCCCCAGATCAGGTTTGAGGTAACGATTGAGCCGGCCTCGATCACCTTGCGCGGCCAGATTTTTACATCGGCCTTGATGATCGCCTCATCCCCGATGGAGGTATCATCGGCGACAATCACTCCCTCCTCAAGAACAGCGCCCTGCCCGACCCGCACATTGGCGCAGACCACGCTGTCGGTGATCCGGGCGCCTTTCTTGATATAGGCATTGTCCCAGATCACGCACCGGGCCAGCCGGACCCCCGGCTCAATAGTACAGTTGCGGCCGATGACCGAATCCCGGATCTGCACCCCCCCCTGAAGCTGGGTATTGTCTCCTACAACCACTGTGCCTTCCAGACCGGCCGGATCCTCCAGGGTGACATCAGCGCCAACCCGCAGATCTTTGCCGACATAATCGAGCTTGGGCTCGTCTATTTTCAGATTAACTTTGCCCTTGAAAATGTCATTATAGGCCTCGCGGTAGGAATCAGTATTGCCGATGTCGCGCCAGTAGCCCTTGGCCGGACAACCGAACAGGGGATCCTCGTTCTGAAGCATCTTGGGAAAAAGATCCTGGGAAAAATCAAAATTTTCACCGGCCGGGATGTAATTGAAAATTTCCGGTTCCAGGACATAGATGCCGGTGTTGATCGTATCGGAGATGACTTCGCCCCAGCCCGGCTTTTCCAGGAATTGCGTGATGCGTTTCATCTTGTCGGTGATCACCACCCCGAACTGCAGCGGGTCTTTAACCGAGGTCAGGGTAATGGTGGCCATGGCCTTATTATCGGCATGAAAATCAAGGATCTTTTTCAGGTTGAAGTCGGTCAGAAGATCGCCACTGATCACCAGAAAGCGCTCGTTCAGGTATTTTTCAGCCGCCTTGACTGCCCCGGCGGTGCCCATATCCTGCAAGGGAGTGACGTAGGTGATTTTAACGCCAAAGTCGGAACCATCCCGGAAGAACTTTTTTATCTCCTCGGGCTGATGATAAAGCAGCATCACCAGATCGGTAATGTCGTATTTTTTCAGAAGCTCCACGATATGAAGCATAATGGGACGGTTGAACAGGGGTATCATCGGCTTCGGCATACTGCTGGTGAGCGGTTGAATGCGGGTTCCAAACCCGCCGGCCATGATGACAGCTTTCATAAGTAGATAAACTCCTTGCGTGGGTCTAAATATAAAACAATTTGTTTGCTGTTACGCCACCTTGGCTCGTTGGGCCTTTTTTGCCAAAACCCGGGAAATCTCCTGTTTCAGCTCCGTCAGGTCACCTGATTTTACAATGTAACCGTCCGCCAGCCAGGCTGAAAAATCATCCTTGTAACAGGAGAAGGCCGAGCAGAGGATCACCGGCATCTCATGCCGTTCCTTGACCAGTTTCTGCAGTAAATCAATTCCGCTTTCGTTCTTAAGCTTGATGTCCAGCACAGCCAGGTCAAACTGACCGGCCTGAAGCTTATCTACCGCTTCAGCAGTAGTTGCGGCCGTCACTACCTCATGACCCTCTTCTGAAAGCTCCTCTGAATAAAGCAGGCGGATATTGGCCTCATCATCCACTACCAGGATTTTGCTCATTGCTGCTCCTCCTTTCGAATAGGAAGCTGAATAGAATAAATTATACCGCCATCCGAGATAGATTCTGCACTGAATGGCATGCCCAATTTGTCCAGCATTGTTTTGCACAGAGCCAGTCCCAGCCCCGCCCCCAGATCCTGGGTGGATGAGAACGGCATCAGCATGGCATCCAGCTCTGGCTGCGTCTTGCGGCTGCTGTGATCCTCAATACGAATGATTATGCAGGCATTGTCCCTGTAGGTGCTGATGCCGATATTCGTGCCATTATCGATATTGCTGAGCAAGATCGTGCGCAGACAATAGGAGATCTGCTTAAAATCAATATAGGCCGAGGGTAGATTCTGCCCGGCGATGAAACTGCAGGTGCTGCCTCGCGCCTGCAGGGTCTCCTTTATATCACCAATAACGCTTTCCACCAGGTGATTGGTGTCCCAAAAATCCATGGTGGGATAAAGTGAATCGGAGTAATTCAGGATCTCATCCAGAACCCCCTCCAATTGCCGCGTTTCCCCCACAATAGACTCAATAAAGTCACGCTTGGAATCATTCGCGGGGGTGTTCTTCAACATCGAACGCGCAAAACCGCCAATAATCATTAAAGGATTACGTATGGAATGGGCTACGCTAGAGGTGATCCGCCCGACCAGGGCCATCTTCTCCATCCGAACGATTAATTCCTGCTGTTCCTTCAACTTTGTACTGGCTTCGGTGACATGGGCCAGCTCCACCTGGAGCCGGTCATACAGGGAAGCGCGCTCTATGGCAAACGCCACCGGAAAGGAGAACGTTTCCAATGAACGGATGTCTTCCTCCGTAATAGCACGATGCGTGATGCAGTTATCCGCGATGATCATACCTACGCGGCGATTGCGGGAAATGAGCGGCATCAGCAAAAAGGTATCGACCCCCAGCAGGCGGGCAAATTCAAAGGGAACATCTGAATGGTGAAAAGCATCTTCAATGAGTACTGCATGCTTGCCATTCAAAACTTTGATGAGGAAATGTTCGGTGTTGGAAAGGGATACGGAGAGTTGTTCAAGGATGTCATGAAATTTGGCGCGCTCGGAGCTAAGCTTATTCTTACGGAAGCTCTGCGCCAGGGTCTGGAGGTCCATGTCGTGGCTGGCGATTTCGTTCCAGGCTTGGCCGGCTTCTTCGTAGTTGCGAGGACCAATTGCCAGAAAACCTTGCAGGTTGTTTCGCTCTTTGTCGCTTAAAAGCAGAAAGGCGCGGTTCATTCCAAAGCCTTTACCGGCCGTGATGGCAGTAAGCGCTACCGAGAGAACCTCCTCCAGATCAACCGAACTTTGCAGAACCGAACCAAGTTCATGCAGGAATCTGACTTCGAGGGTTTTGCTGTCCAGAAAACTGACCAGTGACTGGATCTGGGCCTTCTGGCGTTGGTATTCGTGATGCATCAGACTGAATACCTGCGCCAGCGGATGGTCGCTTGCACAGAAACGGCTCAGGTCGCGCTTGAAGTTCTCGCAGTCGGTGCACTTCTCCAGGATCCGACGCTGCTGCGACAACAGGAGATCTTCCTCTCCTATCCCGATGTTTGGACAGTCACCTGGTGCTATTACATCCCTGTCCCAGCAACAATCCCAGTCCACGCCATTTCCTCGCAAGTTTTAATTATTAGGTTCAAAATTATAACAGTCTAAACAGCAGGGTTCAAGGCTCAAATTCCATAGCTCGGCCCGAAGATTAACGCCGCTGGCGAAATAGATCCCTTCCGGCCGCAAACTATTTCGCCTTCCAGGTAGTTCCCTGCGCTGAATCCAGCAGTTGGATGCCTTTATCCAGCAGATAATCGCGAATTTCATCCCCCCTGGCAAAGTTTTTCGACTTGCGGGCTTCAGAGCGCTCGGCAATCAGCGCTTCGATCTCGCCGGCTGTGATTTCAAGTGCACCTGCTTTTTCCTGTTGCTGCTTCTCCAGCCAGTGGGCCGGATTGACATGGAAAAGCCCCAGCACCTCACCAATTTCTGCTATTTCGACCCTGACCCGGTGCAAGAGCGTGATCGATCTGCTCTCACCCGGCAGAATCTCCGCCATAAAACGATTGGCACTTCGCACCGTTTCAAAAACAACCCCGAGCGCCAGGGCAGTATTGAAATCGTCATCCATTGCCTCCAGAAAACGCTTCAGCATCTGTCCGCTCTTCTCCAGCAGCTCAATCCCGGCCGGAGACAAACTTTCCGCGGAGACCTCCACAATGGCGCCCGGATTTTTCAACACAGCGCTATCAATCGCCGCCAGGCAGGCGTAGATCCGCTCCAGCCCGGCCTGGGATTCTTTAAGGTTCTGGTCTGAAAAATCAATCGGCGAGCGATAATGGGCCGAGAGAATAAAGAACCGCAGCGTCTCGGCATCGTATTCCTCCAGGACTTGGCGGATAGTAAAGAAATTGCCCAGAGACTTGCTCATTTTCTCGCTGTTGATATTGACAAAGCCATTGTGCAGCCAGTAGCGCACGAATTGGCAGCCGTTAGCCGCTTCGGATTGGGCAATCTCGTTCTCGTGATGCGGAAAGATCAGGTCTTTTCCTCCGCCATGGATGTCAAAGGTCTGGCCGAGAAATTCCATGCTCATTGCGGAGCACTCGATATGCCAGCCGGGCCGCCCCTTGCCCCAGGGAGATTCCCACCACGGTTCGTTCGGCTTGGACGACTTCCAGAGCGCAAAGTCCATCGGGTTTTGCTTTTTGTCCCCTACCTCTACACGCGCTCCGGCCTGCATCTCCTCCAGATTCCGCCCGGACAGCTTGAGATAAGCGGGGAAAGTCTCGACCGCGTAATAGACATCGCCATCTGATTCGTAGGCATGCCCTTTGGCGATCAGCGTTTCGATAATAGCGATGATACCGCCGATATGGTCGGTAGCCTTAGGCTCCACGGTCGGTTTTGCCAGACCCAGGCGGGCCATATCCTCATCAAAGGCCTGAATGAAGCGTTCGGAAATGTTGCGGTAATCAACCCCTTCCTGATTGGCCCGATTTATAATTTTGTCATCGATATCGGTGTAGTTGCGGACATAGGTGACATCGTAACCGATGTACTTCAGATAACGGTAGATCACATCAAAAACCACATTGGCGCGGGCATGGCCGATATGACAGTAATCATAGACCGTAACACCGCAGACATACATGCCGGCCTTGCCGGGATGGTGAGGGACAAAAGGTTCCTTTTCCCCGCTAAGGGTATTGTAGACGCGCAGTGCCATTAAAGTGGACTCCTGTGTAAAATTATATTATTTTGCCTGCTTTTGGCAGGGAAGGCAAGCAGGGAAACGGAAAAACTAACTGTGTGCATCTGAATAGATTTAATTCACTTTTTCAGGTTTGATCCAGATCCCCGCCCCCATCTCCAACGCAATCTCGCGATGCCCGATATAGACGCTCTGCAAGCCCGGCTGCAGGCAGGGGTAGTTACCAAAAAGGGTATATTCGAAGGCCACTGGTCATGGCGATTATCTCTCGTCAAGGAATAAGTTTTTGCGGGTTTTTTGAGCTTCGCGATAGAGCAAGGCCCGATCATACGAGTCTTCGCGAAATGGAATCGGACGAATCAAAGGCTTTTCAAGCAGGTTCTCACCCGTTGTCCGAAACCGATAGGGTACGCCACTGGCAGCCAGCACCGTTGGCGCGATGTCAAGAAAAGAAACAGCCAGCTTCTGTTCCATGCGGACCTGCTTGCTGGGCGTGACGATGAGCAGTGGGACAAACTCGAATTCCTTATCATCCATCATAAACGCAGCCCGCTGGTAAAGGCCTTTCTTGATGACATACGGGGTATGGTCGCCGTAAATGAAGATGTAGGCATGGGGATAATTCGCTCTCACATGGCTGACAAATTCGCGTAGAACCTGATCCACGTAGGAAATCGATTTAAAGTAATGCCGGGTGATTTCCGGCTCGACATCATCATAGGCACTGTCATTGAAATAATTCTCGACATTGCGGAAAGGTTCATGGCTGCTCATGGTGATGAGGTAGCATAAAAACGGACGCCGCAGCTGCGCGATCTTTTTTTCCGCAAACTCGAATAGCCTCTGATCCGAGGCTCCCCAGCCCTCTTCAGGAAGTCCCATGCGCAGCCGGTCGTAGAATTTGTCGAAATCCATCTTATAATAGGCCTGGTCGCGGTTATAATAATTACCGTCATTGCCATGAAATGCCAGAGTGACCATCCCTCGACCGCCCAGGACCCGGGCGAGCGAATTGGGATAATCATACCTGCCGGATGTCATGGTGGGGAATGAGGAGAACGGCTCCACGCTGTTTAGAACGGAGACCTCGCAATCCGAGCTTCCGCCGGCCAGATGGTAGCTCATCGTGAAGGGGAAATACAGCGACTGCCGTGAAATCTGGTGCAGAAACGGCGCCACATAGCGGCCATGCCAATTGAAATCTATGATGTTGGCATCCAGCGATTCCACCTGGATCATGAAAATCTCGGGAGGGATAGCGCAACTCCCCTTGCCGCTGATTGGCTCACCATGCGAAAGCTTCAGCAACTCTTGTTTTTCATTATCCGCAGTAAAAAGGTCGAGCAGGTTATGGGCCAGGATTCCGTAGCGATGCAGCACTATGGCATTATAGGCCGCCGGCTTGGATGACAGTGACTTCAGCCGGACCGGAGAGGACAGCTCCGAGAAAACCAGCATGAGTGAGAGTGCCAGGCTGGCAAATACGGTTAGGAAAAGCCCCCGGCAAAGGGTCGGGCGAAAGAGTCGGGGTGTTGAACGCAGCCGAAAGGCAACGGCAATGAGCAGCGGCAGGTCCATCAGCGCCAAAAAGAGGGAATGCAGCGCCGGCAGCGCCGTAAATTTATCACTGATGGAAAAAAACTCCCACCAGAGCTGATAGTAGTAGTTGAGATGAAGGGGTGAATTAAAAAGGTTTAGATAACAGACGTTGATGGCGAGATAGAGGCCCTGCACCAGGTAAAAGACAAATAACAGGGAGGCCCGACCTGCCGCCGCCAACCCGCCGTAAACAAGCAGCGCCAGGAGAAATGATTCCAGATAGTTCAAGAGCAAAAATAGATCAGTGCCGGATGAATCGCAGGAAATATAGGCTAACCAGCATTTTAAAGCATTGGCAACAAGAAAGCAGAGGAATAATGCCTGTGGCTGAATTCTCGACTCCTTGCTACGACATGTCACAGAAACGATAAGTTCTTTCAGGTTAAAAGGCATGAAAACCCGTACTGATTAACAAGATGCGTTTAATCTGCAAGATAGCACATGGCTTTTAACCCATCAAATTAATTCGTTTTTATTTTCATTTCTCTTCAAAAGAAGAATAGTCCCTTGCAAACAGGAACAGCACAATGGCTACGGCCAGACCGATGATTGGGAAGAGGAAGGCGGCGTGGAAGGCCTGGGGTGCGCCCCGGTTGCAGTACGGCCGTAGGAGCCCACGATCAGCCCCATGATTTGTCCCATGATCTGCTGGGTCACTGCCGCTCCCATCAACACATAAAAGTTGAGCGAGGTCAGGGCGGTGCCGACAATTTCCAGCCTGAACATGGCGCGTATGATCGGGTAGATCATCACCCCGCCCCTTGAAGATATTGCTATATACTCCTAATCCATAACCGGCGCAAAAAAACAACAAATTTCATGGTGAAAATGAAAAAGCCGTTCATCCTTTACAGGGTGAACGGCTTTGAAATGGCCAACATATGAAACGGTACGCCGGGCTAGGGGACGTAATTGGTTGCCCGGCCACGAAAAGCAGGACTAACCAAGGACGGCTCCTGCCCCACCTCTTCTCCTTTTTTTATAGTACGGCTCAAGGCGGTGCCCAAGGCTGTACCTAGCGCAACAGCCAAACCTTTAATGAAAATCCTGAATTTGGCCGATTTAACCGATTGTTCTACCAACGATTCGGTAATCTGCTCACGCAGGCGCTCGGTGTCGATTTTAACATCCCTTCTTCTCTTGATCATTTTCCGGGCTATCAAGAGGACCAGCCCTGCCCCGATAAAGGCAGGGGTTTTTTTGTTTTTCAAAGCATAGCCGACTCGCACGGCGCTTTGCGCGGTGATGCGTATGGCATTTTGCTTTATCTGTTGTTTGAGAGTTGCTGGTGAAAGCCTCTCTTCTATAGTGTGTAGGGTATCGCTCAGCTGCGCTTCGGTCTCACGGATCTCCTGTTGCAGCGCTTCGGTTTTATGGTGACCGGGTTCTATCTCAGTTCTGTTTTTGCCCATTGTACCGTCTCCTTAAAGGCCACCGTTGATTTTTCAGGCACCATTTTCATGTGGCTCAGGTTCTTGCGACCTTTCTGAACAAATACCAGGCCGATACTTATAAAAAACATCCCTACGATCAACGCGGAAAGCCACAATGGTATAAATACGGCTACACCAAAAACAATCGCCGCCACTATGGTAAGAAAACCGACAAAAAGCAAAACTGCCCCGACTCCGATTGCAACAGCATCCTTGACTACTTCAACCATTTTATCCGACATCTCGCTTTTCAGGAGCTCCATTTCCTTTCTAAAAAGGGTGCGAACCTCCATGGTCAGCTCGGCGAAAAGTTCTCCCAGGGATCGAGCGTTTTTTATTTCTTGCATAAATATGCACCTCCCATATCTCGCATTTGTTCCCGACGCTGCTTGCACTGTTTTCCCCCTTAATACTAATTTTAAAACCCGCCTTTATGATGTCAAGACGCCCCTTTAAGAAACCGATAAAATCAAGAGGTTGATAATTCGGTTTAGCGGCAACACAAACCATTTTGGCTATAGAACCGCAGGAAACCTTGACTAGCATTGAACATGCTTTAGACTTTCAATAAATCTGCTTGCAGAGGAAGGTAATGATCTCAATTCGTCAGTATTTCAAGCTGGGGGATGTCAGTTACAAAGAGCTAGGGAAAAGGGTATACCGGGCGGTAAATGACGATAGCTGTGCGGTCTATTCTGCTGCTATGGCCTATTACCTGCTGTTTGCCCTGTTCCCGTTCTTCCTGTTCCTGACGACCCTGATAGGCTATATCCCTATTCCGGCGTTGCTCGACGCCATTCTGGAAAACCTGGAGAGATTGTTGCCGAAAGAGGCCTTCTCATTGATGCAGGATAACATCAAGGCCCTTTTCATGAACAAGAAAGGGGGTTTGATGTCGTTCGGCTTCATCCTGGCGCTGTGGACTTCATCAAGCGCTGTTACCTCGATTATGGATGTGATGAACCGCTTGTACCATGTCAAAGAGGGACGCGCTTTCTGGAAGGTGCGTGGGACTGCCATTCTGCTGGTGGTAGGCATCTCGGTGCTGTTTATCCTGGCGTTGATATTGCTCATGTTCGGACCCCGGATAGGTAAGCTAATTGCCGACCTGGCAGCCTTGGGGACCATCTTTACCATAGCCTGGAACATATTAATCTGGCCGGTGGTCCTGTTCATGCTGACACTTGCCCTGGCAATCATTTATTATTTGACCCCGGATGTGGAGCAGGAGTGGCGCTGGATCAGTCCCGGTTCTATTATTGCTGTCCCGGTCTGGCTGATGGCATCCTTCGCTTTTTCCTATTATGTCAACAACTTTGGGTCATACAACAAAACCTATGGCAGTATCGGCGCGGTCATCGTGCTGCTGCTCTGGCTGTACCTAACCGTCTTCATCATACTGGTGGGGGCTGAAATAAACTCCAAGGTCGAACATGCCTCCGACGAGGGTAAAGACCCCGGAGAAAAAATGCCGGATGAGGACCCAAACAAGAAACCGGCCAAATGATCGTATCAAGGATCAGGTTCAGCCCGGAAAAGGACTCCATTCAGACTGGATTAACCAAGTGGAAGACACCCTACGTTGCAGCGAAGAATCATTACGAATAATTGCAGACACCATGCCGGCGCTGGTATGGACTGCCCAACCAGATGGCAAGATCGATTATGTAAATCAGCGGCTGATTGAATATGCCGGCCTTTCAACCCAAGTGGCTGAGGAGGGCTATTTCATACCGATTCATCCGGATGATCGCCAACCTACCCTGGAGACCTGGGAGAAATCTCTAAAAAAGGGTATTCCATATCAAATGGAGCATCGCCTGAGGCGCTACGACGGCCAATACCGCTGGTATCTGTGCCGCAGCACCCCTGTTCGGGATGCCAGCGGCCGAATCATCAAGTGGTATGGCACCTCCATCGATATCCAGGAATTGCGGGAAACACAAGAGAAACTGGCGGCCAGCGAAGCAAAATTTCGCTGGTTATTTGATTCAAACCTCATATCAGCCATGTTCTGGAATATAGACGGGGTGGTAACCGAGGCCAATCAGGCCTTTTGCAGCATGATAGGCTGTACCGATGAAGAGATTAGTTCCGGAATTGTCAGGTTGCAGGATGTCACACCCGAGGAGTTTATAACCGCAGACCTGGCGGCATGGGGGGAAATTCAGGCAAAAGGCTCCTGCCAGCCCTATGAAAAGGAGTTTATCAACCGAAACAACAACCGGCGCGTGCCGGTATTGGTCAGCGGAGCCCTGTTGGCAGGATCAGACACCAATGGAATCGCTTTTGCCATTGATCTTTCCGAACGGAAAAGGATTGAGGAAGAGCTGTACCTGGCCACCATTGAGTTGGAGAGCCGTGTTGAGGACCGGACATCTGAATTAGCCGACATGATCACAGTCCTCAGAGAAGAGGTCAACGAGCGGATCAGCGCCGAGAAGTCCCTGCGGGAAAGCGAGTCACTTTTGAAGACGGTGCTTGATACGCTCCCGGTTGCGGTCTGGGTATTGGATGCACACGCCAAGATAATAGCAGTCAACCCGGCTGCAAAAAAAGTCTGGGGGGAAGGCGACGGCGAAACCGCGATCTACAAGGCTTGGCGGCACGGCACGGATCAACTGCTGACCCATGAGGATTGGGGGGGGCACAAAGCCGTGGCCAAGGGGGAGACAACCCTTGGTGAAATTTATGATATTGAGAGCTTTGATAACCGCCGCAAGACCATTCTTTATTCGGCGGTGCCGCTGAAGGATGAGCATGGCAACCTGATTGGCGCAATTGTGGTAAATGAGGACATCACCGAGAGAATCAGGAATGACCAAGCGCTCCAGGCCGAGGTAGCAGAACGTCTGCGCGCGATAGAGGAACTGCGCCAGAAGGAACACTTGCTGATGCATCAAAGCCGGTTGGCAGCCATGGGTGAAATGATCGGCAACATTGCCCACCAGTGGCGCCAACCTTTAAATGCCTTGGGCCTTATTGTACAAGGGCTGGCGCTTGAATACGAGATGGGTGATTTCAATAAGGAACTTCTGGATGACAGCACGACCAAAGCGATGCAGGTTATCACGCATATGTCCCGGACCATTGATGATTTCAGGAACTTCTTCCTTCCTGACAAAGAGAAGGTGTTGTTCAAGGCCAGGGAAGTGGTGACCAAAGCGGTTTCACTCGTCGATGCCAGTTTTCGCGATCAGCAGCTATCAATTGTTATCGATATCAGAGAAGACTCGATGATCTTCGGCTATCCCAACGAATATTCCCAGGTGATTCTAAACATCCTCATGAACGCCCGCGATGCTTTCATTGAACGCAAACCGGACGAGCCGCAAGTCAGGATCAGGTTGTTTCGGGAAAATAATCGAGCTGTAATCACTGTTAGCGACAATGCCGGCGGCATCCCACAAAACTACATCAACAAGATCTTCGATCCCTACTTCACCACCAAAGGCCCGGACAAAGGTACCGGAATCGGACTTTTCATGGCCAAAACGATCATTGAGAAAAATATGAACGGCTCCCTTACTGTCCGCAATACCGGGAAGGGGGCCGAGTTCAGAATCGAGGTTTAGCTCCTCAGCTACTATAAAACTCTCCCAATTATCCTCCGGTCCATTTAGCAGACCGATTCGGACTCTCAAATTAACCATTGCAATTATAGCGGGAAGGAATAGACTTTTTTTATGGGCAATATTCATGTGAATTGTCATTTAATTAAGGTCTGAATCCGTATTCGCCTGTGATAGAAGTTGTATTTATTGGATTTGTGACGGCAATAAGTATTGCAGGAGCAAATTACAAAGAGGTTAAATCCAGAAGTGCTGAGAGTTAATCTTGGCACAAAGGAGGTTAGCAATGGAATCCAAAACATTTGAAGGGCGTACCTATGAGCGAAAAGCTTATTTCCCGTGGATCAGTTGGGGGGCGATTTTTGGTGGGCTGGCCAGCGGAATGGGTACCTATATAATGCTGGCCCTGCTGGGCCTGGCTGCGGGAATGACTGCAATTAATCCCCAGTCAGCCGAACCGCTCGGCAAGGTACCGCTGATTACCGGCATATGGACCAGTATCAGCCTGATATTGGCGGCCTTTATGGGGGGTTATGTAGCGGCCCGCATGTCAGGGCTATCCAGGCTGGCAGATGGTATACTGCATGGCTTGGTAGCTTGGGGAGCAAGTACTCTGGTGTTTGCTTTTCTAATTACTACCTCTATCGGCGCGGTGCTGGGTGGCGCTTTTTCACTGGTGGGCCAAGGGGCAAAGACAATTGCAGGGGGCGCTGCTGTTACAGCCGGTGGAGTAGCAGGGTCCCCATCCAGCCAGAATCAGCTGGAGTCGCTGATTAAGGGTTCCGGAGGCGGTGGCGAGATCAATCGCCAGTCGCTGGCAAACCTGCAGGAGAGGCTTTCCAGCGGCGATCGTGAAGGCGCTGTTAACGTGCTGGTATCTCAGATGGGCTTTTCTCAGGAAAGGGCAACACAGGTCGTCAACCAAGGCATAGGGCTGGTTGGTTCAGCTCAAAACCTTCCTCAGCAGGCCCGCGATACAGCGACCACTGCTGTTTCCGGACTCTCTAAAATATCCTGGGGACTGTTCGTAGGGGTATTGCTTTCTATGGGATTAGGAGTTGCCGGAGGGGTTGTTGGCTCCAAAGCAACTGTTAAACGTCGCAATCCGTTGCCCTCGGGCATGGAGCATTAACAGAAAGTGAAAAAGAATAGCACAAAAAAGGGAGCTGCCAAAAAAGCTCCCTTTTTTATGCCTGACGCAGGTCGCCGGTGAAGTTATTCACCGAGATATTTTTTTAGCACCGACAAAAGAATATTAAAATCTACAGGTTTGGTTATGACATCATCCATGCCGGCGGCAAGGCATTTCTTATGGTCTTCAGGAAAGGCATGCGCTGTCAGCCCAACAATGGGTATGTGGTTTCCGTCCAGGGTCTCTTTTTCCCTGATAGCCCGGGTGGTTTCCAGTCCATCTTTTCTGGGCATTTGCAAATCCATCAGGATGATTCCGAATTGGGTTGTGGCCCAGGCCTCCAAAGCATCTACGCCGTCAGAAACAATGGTGACCTGAAAATCTTTCCTCTGCAACAGTCGCCCCATCATGAAAGCGATAGTTTCATCGTCTTCGGCCAATAGCACCCTTCTTACTGTCATTTGTATTCCTTCTTGGCGTGGATAATCATACCTTTATAGGGTCGCACAAAACCAGCCATGTTCAAGGTTTGTATCCAGAATAACATAAAACCTAATTGAATACCGTGCGATAGGCCAGGATAAACAGGGCCGCGTTCCACGACTGTCCCGGCATACCCATGGCTTTACCGCTCTGACCATGAAACCATTCGTTAAATTCCCAATTGTTGACTTGGTTGGCTCGCGCCAGATACTCCAGCTCAGTCAGGGCCTCCTTTTCACGGCCGAGCCTGGCCAGGAGCATCACCCAAAAACCGCCCACAAAAGGCCAGCTGCCGCCATTGTGGTACTGCCAGGGAAGGTTCTGGCGATGCCGTTGCATATAAAGCCGCCAAAGCCGGGCATCCTGCCGGATCGGGCTGCCGGTGACCCGGAGCGGGTAAGGTCGATGGGCCTGCAAGGCCTGCATGGCTAGAACAAGTTTGCCGGCTGTCGATATGGCTGCCAGACCGGTCAGAGCCGCCAGAAGATTGCCGAAGATATCAATCTCTTCCCCCCAGGCCGCGAAATTGACAAAGCTGAGATAAAAGGGGGTCTGCCGGGAACGTTGTCGGATGTAGTGCATTAACAGGCGGGCCCGGCGCTCCTCAGGGACGACATTGCCATAGGGCCAAAAGAGCAGCCGGGCATAATCGCGAGTTTCGCTGGTGTTGGGCAGGTCATACAACCTTTTGACCCAGTGCCACAGTACGTTGCTGTAAAGCACAAATCCGGAGCGGGGCATAATATCGGCCCAGTCACTGGCCTCATTTTGCTGAAGAAGATACCATTTTTGATGTTCCTGGCACTCCAGCCACTTGATCGCAAGCGCTGCCTGGGGGGCCAGCTTGCGGCTCAGACGCTCATCGGCCCCGGACTGATCCATGAAACTCAAGGCGATCAACCACCACAGGGTAGCGTCGATACAGCCAGTATACCAGAAATCAACCTCACCGCTGTCCGGCTTGACATATTTCGGTATCTGGCCATTGGCAGCCTGACAGTGCGCCAGGGTCAGCAGGCCAAGCCTAGCAGATTCAATCAGGTCCGGCTCGCCCGAGGCGACCATTCCCAAGGCGCAGATCGAGGCATCCCGGCCGAAGATGCTGGCATAATGGCGGCCGACCGCTTTCTTGGTGCGGCTGGAGGCCAGGATCCCGGCCGGTGTTGCATTGGCGCGCAGCAGATCAAGCGATTTCTGATAGCAGGTCTGAAGCAGGTCGTTCCCCATGTGTGGTTACTTCTCCATTTCAATATAGCCTTTGTTCATCAGTATAATAAGTGGTCTTACCCCCCACCTGTTCCTTTATGATTCGAGACCCGCCGGGTGATATTTTACAGGAGGGATTGTGCACCGCCAGAAATTCCCGGAATTCACCGGAGATGATGCCGGGATGCCGCTCTCTCAAGCAAGCGATGGCTTTCTCCAACACCGCAGGTATGCTTTCCGCCAGCACGCTAATCACCTCCGGAGGAATTCGGCCAACGGCCGATTTAGGCGAAATACGAGCTTCCCACAAGATTTCATCGGCATAGGCATTGCCGATGCCGCCAATCAGGTTCTGATCGACCAGCAGGGCCTTGACCAGGGTTTTGGGTTTTTTGGCAAACAGAGCGACCAAGTGGTCCACGGTCACTTCAAGTGCATCCACGGCCGAGGAATTTCCCGCATTCAGCGCCACCTTGGCCCAGCCTTTCGGATCGGTCACAGCCATTTGTGAATCATCGTCAAACTGGATGGTCAGCATGGCGAACTCTGCTGGTGCGGGCCTGGCTGAGACAACAAAACCTCCGGTTAGCATCAGGTGAACATAGAGACGGTTTCCGTTGTTCAGGCTGAAGCAGATCTGTTTACCGGCACGGGCGACCCCTTTGATTTGGGCTGCGATCAACCCGGCGGCTAATTCCTTCTCTAGAATCGTTCGCTCCTTTCCTTGATAGCTGACAACGGTAATCTTTTTAGCCTGTACGAGCCGCTCAAGGTTTTCCGCAAAAACCGTCAGATCGGGAAGCTCTGGCATGGCACACTCCTTACCTGTGAAATATTTTCCCAAGGAATCAATTCTTAGTATACCGGGAATACTGTGGAAATATTTGCAAGCTGCCAAGTGTATGTCAAAATCATCATAGACACCATGTGTTACTGGTTGAACAAGGAAAGGGCAGGCCATGCCGGACAAAGGCAAAGAACAATCCCTGGTCAAGGAACAGCAAAATGACCAGCGGGGGCCGCAAGATGCGCTGCGCGAATCCGAGGAAAAATTTGCCAAGGCCTTTCATGCCGCGCCAACCCTGATGTCGATCAGCACCCTCAAGGAGGGGCGTTACCTGGATGTGAATGAAGAGTTCCTGAATGTACTGGAGTTTACACGAGAAGAGGTTGTCGGCCATACTGCACTGAAATTGGGCATCTGGGAAAACCCGGAAGATCGCCAGCGGATGATCCGGCTGCTTAAAGAAAACCGCCGGGTGCGTAATTTTGAGACAAATTTACGTAACAAGAGCGGGGCTTTAATCATCGGCTCGATCTCAACCGAGATAATCGAGATAAAGGGCGAAAGGCGTCTATTAACCCTCACTCGCGACATCACCGACTTTAAAAAAGCCGATCAGGAACGGGAGCAATTGCTGAACCAACTGGAAGCTGTACTGGAAAACATCAACGAAGGGGTCGTAATCGCCGACCTGCAAGGCAAAATCATGACGATGAACAGGGAAGCGCTTGCCATGCACGGTTATGAAAGCATCAAGCAGGCGCGCGGCCATCTCACAAATTTTATGGAAGATTTCTATCTTCGGGATCTGGAAGGCCAAACCCTGCCGATCGAGGAATGGCCGCTGGCACTGGCACTTAAGGGAAAGCGCTTTAACGATTATGAGATCCAGCTTTGCCACAGGAATAATGGCAAGAAGTGGGTAGCCAGCTATAGCGGGACCCCGGTTCATGATAAAGCGGGTAAAATGATTCTGGCGGTCATCACGATACGTGATGTAACCGGGCGCAAGCACATGGAAGAAGAAATCAAGATCCTGAATGCAAGGCTGGCAGCCCGCGCTGAACAGCTGGAAGCTGCCAACAAAGAACTGGAATCATTTACTTACACTGTTTCCCATGACCTGCGCAAACCATTATCGGTTATCAATGGCTATTGCCAGGTCTTGAAAGAGTTTTGCGGCAACACGCTTGACAGCCAATGCCGGGATTTCCTTGATAAGACCTATGATGGGACCCTGCACATGAACCGGCTGATCGATGCGCTGCTGAAATTTTCCCAGGCGGCCCACATCCTTGTGCGATTGGAAACGGTAGATTTAAGCACCATGGCTGAAATTATAGCCGCTGAATTGAAACAGACCGAGCCCGGGCGGAAAGTTGAGTTTTTGATCCAGCCGGCTATCACTGCCTATGGAGATGCCAGCCTGCTCCAGGTAGTTCTGGAAAATCTGCTCGGCAACGCCTGGAAGTATACCGCCCGGCGCGAGCAAGCCTTTATAGAATTTGGTACAATCACCACTGAAGACCAGACGATTTACTTTGTAAGAGACAACGGCACCGGCTTTGATATGGCGGATGCCGGCATGCTGTTTGAGGCCTTCCAGCGTCTTCCCGGAGCAGAGGAAATTAAAGGTCACGGAATCGGCCTGGCCACAGTGGCCCGGATCATCCACCGTCATGGCGGCAGAATCTGGGCCGAGGGGACGCCTGACCAGGGAGCTACCTTCTACTTTACCTTGTCTGACAGGAAGGATCGGCGCTTGCGAGAACGATCAGGTAGCAGTAGCAAAGTACTTGGTGCCTGATTAATACATTAATTAGAATTTAGCTAGATAAAAAGTATTGTCTTTTTAAAGTGGGAGCGTATACTAAAATCATGAGGTAGCAAAAAAGACCAATAGCTAATCGATAATCTGCTGATTATGATTATTAACTTGTGAAGATCTTGATGCCTTCATTATTTTAATTACAATTTGTGTCTCTGCTCACACGATTGGCTGTTTAAATTTTTCGGTCGTGTGCAAACTGCCATAGAAACATATTCCAGAGACACAAAATTAAAGGAAAGGGTCGATATTAAAGTCGGCCCTTTTAATTTTGAAACTATATCTGCGAGTTTTTTAACTTTCTCCAAGCGGCAGAAGGACTGTAAATCCTGCCCCCTCACCCTCGCGACTTTCAACCCGAATATCCCCGCCATGATCGCTTACAATGCCATACGAAACTGCAAGACCCAAACCGGTTCCGCGCGCCTTGGTCGTGAAGAAGGGGGTAAACAATTTCTCTATATTGTGTGCGCTGATACCGCAACCATTATCCGTAACCACAATACTCACCCGCCGCCCCTTATCTACAACAGCTGCATCCATAGTTAACTTACCTCCCTCTGGCATGGCTTGCAGACCGTTCAAAATCAGGTTGGTGAAAACCTGCCGCAGGCGCTCCTCGTCTCCTTTTAAGGTTATACCGCAGCCGATATAGCGGCGGTCAATTTGGTAGAGCCCCAATGCCACCTGGTGACCGATCTGGTTAAGGATCCCATTCAACAGAAGTTCAAGCTTGAAGGTGTGGGGCTGCAGGTTTTCCCGTTTGGAGAACACCCGCAGGTTGCCGACAATCCGCTCGATGCGTCCGGCTTCCTGAAGAATCTCCCCCACCTCCTCGCGTTCGGCGGCCTCCTCGGGAAGCGCCATCTGGAGCAGCTCGGCGTTGCCGCGGATCACCGCCAGCGGATTGTTGATCTCATGGGCAACCCCAGCCGCCAGAAGGCCCAGCCCGGCCAGTCTTTCGGCCTTGGCCAGCTCTTTTTGGGCGTTCAGGAGTTGCTGGTTTTTCTCCTCCAGCTGGGCGGTACGCTCGATAACCTTCTGCTCAAGCGTACGGCTAAGGGTATTGACCTCGCGATTCATGGTATTGAACTCATCCGCCAGCAGGGCAATCTCGTCATCGGTGTCGACATGTATCGGAGGGATATGCTCACCGGCGGCAATCCGGCGGGCCCCTTCAGCCAGGGCCCGCACCGGTTGCGCCAGACGGGTGCTGATCCAGGTCGCGATACTGACCCCGATCAGGGCCACAAACAGTAGCACTGCGATGAAGATCAGGTTAAGATTGGTGCGCATCTTGAGAAAAGGGCGCTCCGGCATACCGACATACAGCGCACCAATCACTTTCCCTTGCGGGTCATTGATCGGCTCATAGGCCGAGATATTCCAGTCTTTGAGAACAAAGGCCCGGCTGCTCCAGCGGCGCCCCTGATCCAGGACTGCCGTGGCCACTTCGCCGGACATAAGTGTACCAATGGCTCGTTCACCGGCAGTGTCACGCACGCTGGTGGCGATCCTGACATCCCCCAGGAAGATGGTTGCGGCGCCCCCCTCCTCCTGATCATAAACAATCCTGGAAATGGTATCCACCAGGCGGTTGTCGTTGTTCAGCACCAGGCCGGCCTGCAAAGCCCCGACCACTGCTCCGCGGCTGTCCCGCAACGGCGCCACTGCAACCAGCAGCAGGCCGCGCTTTTCCTGCTTTCGACTGGTCGGACGCGAGTGCAAGGTCGGTCGCAGTCCAATCGTAATGCCTTTGGCAAATTCACTGTTCTCGCGCCCCAACCGTTCCGAGGAAAAAAGCAGCGAGCCGCCGGTTGCCTCGCCCCTGAGAGCTGTCGCCACCAAGGGATCGCTGGACTGCGAATCACCCTTGGCCTGCGGATTAGCCGAGCGGTAACGCACCACCCCTTGGCTGTCGATCAGGTTGAGGAAACTTAGCTGTTCATTCTGAAGGAGCTGCAGCAGCAACCGCTCCACAGATGCCGAGCTGCCTTGCGCCAGGGTCATTGCCAGCTCAGGGTTGAGTCCGGCCACCTTGACAACACTTTCCAAATGAGCAACCTCGTCCTGATAGACCTTGCGGGCCAGGTTCAGGTCACTGATCACCTTTTGCTGGGCTTGCGACAGGATTCGGTCTGTGATCAGCACCGACCCAATCATCCAGCACAGCAGAATAGCAGCGCATAAAGGAGCCAAGGTGGCGAAGATCAATTTGCGGCGTATGGAAATACGTACACGGTGCATCTATAAGGTCAGTCCCCTAGCCTGAGTACACGTAATTGGTTGGTTGTGTTCCGGGCCGCAATCGGCGCGCCCATTGTCATTACTACTATATTCCCCATTTTGAAACCGCTGGCAAGCAAGAGCCGGCCAGCCTCAGCCACCATGTCATCGGTATTGCTTATCATCTGCATCAACAGTGAGTTGATTCCCCAATAGAGAGACAGCTTTCTGCGCACCCACTCATTCGGAGTAATGGCAAGAATAGCGGCATTTGGCCGACAGCCGGACATGAGTGCGGCTGTATGCCCGCTTTCGGTCATGGCAATGATCGCCTTTGCGTTAAGGGATTCGGCCGCTTCTGAGGAAGCTCGGGCAATGGCGATGTCGATCTCGCTTCCCTCCGGATTGAGGTGGTGTGAATTACGTAATGTTGAGCGCTCGATTGTCAGGGCGATTTTGGCCATGGTTAAGACCGTTTCCAACGGGTAGTTTCCGACAGCTGTTTCGCCCGAAAGCATCACGGCATCTGTTCCGTCCAGTATGGCGTTGGCAACATCAGAAGCCTCGGCTCTTGTCGGTCGAGAATTCTCGGTCATCGACTCCAGCATCTGGGTTGCGGTAATGACCGGCTTGCCTGCTTGGTTACATGCTCTGATCATCCTTTTCTGGATCAGCGGAAGTTGTTCCGGCTCCATTTCTACACCCAGATCGCCTCGCGCCACCATGAGTGCGTCGGCAACAGCGATTATTTCATCCAGGTTTTCCACTGCCTCGGGCTTCTCGATCTTGGCAATCACTGGAATCTCGCTGTTCAATCGGGTCAGTTCAATCTTGATATCCAGTATGTCGTTCCTGGTGCGGACAAAGGAAAGCGCAACCCAGTCGACACCGATTTCAACGCAGAACCGGAGATCTTCCAGGTCCTTTTTGGTCAGTGAAGGAGCGGAAACATTAACCTGGGGGAGGTTAATGCCCTTTTTATCCTTCAGCAGACCTCCCTTGACGACCAGACAGCGCACCTTGTCAGCGGCCGTACCAATCACCCGCAACTCCATATTGCCGTCATCCAGCAAGATCCTCGATCCCGGTCTTACGTCGCGCACAAGCCCCTCGTAAATCGTCGGAATGATATTCGGGTCGTCTTGAGCCTCGCCAACCGCAATCTCCACTTCGGTTCCGTCTGTCAGTTGCATGGAACCGTTCAACAACACCCCGACCCGGATCTTAGGCCCCTGCAGGTCGGCAATGACCCCAACCGGTACATTGCAAGAAACCGCGGCATTCCTGATAGCCTCCAGGGCAGTTCGCTTTTCGTCATGGGTGCCATGAGAAAAGTTGAGCCGGAAAAGGTCAACACCCCCCGCAATCAGCTTTTCAGCCATCCCCGGCAGAGCGCACGACGGTCCCCATGTAGCTACAATCTTGGTACGCTTAATTTCTCGCGTGTTATCAATCATACATACCCTCCTCAATTCTCAGATAGTCTCTGCCCTTTACAGTCAGCCTCACTGCCCCATCGCCTCGCCGCGCATGGCGCCCGCCGGCCGGATGAAGGCCAGGAAACGCTCCTGTAGCTGCTCGGCCTGTTCCATTTTACCTATGCTCCGCAGGATTTCGACCACGCATTCGGCCGTGCACAGGCAGGCTTTTTTCTGGTTTTTTCGCAGGTTGTACTGCGACACCTCGGTCGGTTGGAGACAGACCCGGCGGACCTTTCGCAGGTACGGGCTGCGCTGATAGATCTTGCGGGCCTCATGCCAGGTGCCGTCGATCAGAATGAACTGGGTTATGTCCGATAAATCATCGTTATTATCTTCGGCTGTCCCGGGGTAGATCAACGCCACGCCACCCGCCTCGATCTCTTCCACAAGCCTGGCAGGCGGTTCGATCCGGTCCCAACGGACCTGCTCGGCCGCATCCCCCAGCATCTCCAGCACCAGTTGGCCGGTGTTGGAGGGTTTATCAAATTCCTTGAAGTGGGTCAAAAGTGTAAATTTCATCTCAGACTGCCTTGGTTTAGTGCTCTGGTGAGGATAACCCGCCGCGACTCCGGCAGGTTCATTCCCAAAATATTCCGGTCGGGTCCGAATCAACCTCAAGTATCAGCTTTTCGAGCGTATCCTTGTTTCTTCCGGTCGGATACGGCTGACGCCTGTTTTTCCTGTCGTACCAATACAATGTCCAGTTAAGGGATTCAGGGCTGTACTCAAACTGGGCGATCTTGATTTCATTCCAGATGGCGGGGTCGATGAAGAGCGGGCGGGACTCGGCCAGGGTGACCCGGTTGCCGCGGGTGTCATGTTGCAATTTCACCTGAGCCGGTATGGTTCTTTGTTCACAAAGTTGTCCCAGCAGATTTTCTACTCTCTGCTGCTCGGTTTCAGGTAGCGCCATTTTGTCATTTTTCCTTACATCCGGTTCAACTGCCGGTACCGATAATACCTGAATTCGCCTCACTATAGAAGCGAAACAAGGGGACGTTCCGGAACATGGTATTCTACGGGGAGATAAAATAGATATAAGGCTGGATTAATAACAGCGGGCTAGAAACTCAAAAATGCAAAAAACAGCCGCGTGGCGTTCGCCTTTAATCAAGCATTTAGTCCCGGGATTACTCGAGTTATCGAAAGAAGCAGGGAGTATTTCCCCCATCGCTTCACTCCGCCTGCTGAACCGGAAAAGTAAAATAAAAGGTACTGCCCACACCGACGCTGCTTTCAGCCCAGACCGTCCCGCCCCATTTTTCGACGATCTGTCTCGTGAGAGCAAGGCCTAGGCCGGTCCCTCCATGCCGCCTGGTGAGGGATGAGTCGATCTGGGTGAATTTGCCGAAGATCCTCTCTATCTGGTCAAGCGGGATTCCCACACCGGTGTCGCGGACTGAGAAAAGAATCCGCTGGCGCCCGGCTTCCTCATCGTGCGTATACCGGGCCCTTACCTCAACCTGGCCTGCTTCCGTAAACTTGATCGAGTTTCCCAGGAGATTCACCAGTACCTGGCGCAGCCGCCCTTCGTCCCCAGTCACATGTTCCGGCACCGACTCCTCAACTTGCCATGAGAGCTCAATCTTTTTCTCGGCGGCGGCAAGAGAAACGACTTCGACAGCCGTTCTTACGACCTCGGATATGCCGAAAAGCTCCTCCTTGAACCTCATGACTCCGGCTTCCAGGCGGGAAAAATCCAGCACATCCGAGATGATCGGCAAAAGGGAATCAGCGGAGCGTCTGGCCATCTCCAGGAGCTGCCTCTCATCCTCCCTGATCTCCATCTCCAGCACCAGATTTATTAGGCCGAGGGTACCTGCAAGCGGGGTCCTCATCTCGTGGCTCATGTTGGCAAGAAACTCGCTCTTTGCCTTATTGGCGGTTTCGGCGGCCTCCTTGGCAGCAGAAAGCTGCTCATTCGCCTTCACCAGAGCGCTTGTCCGCTCCTCCACGACCCGTTCAAGAAGGTCGTGGTGTACCCTGAGCTCGCCTTCCGCTTGCAGCTTGGCTTTAATCTGCTCTGACAGCTGGGAGTTCAGCCCTTCAACCCGTTCCTTGGCTCGTTTCAGGCTTTCTATCATCGTGATATTTTCGAACCTGAGCAACAGGGATTTTCGGTTTATCGAGTAATTGTGCTGGGATATTCTCCAGAGCAGGATACCAAACAGAGCGGTCATTGCCCCCATGGCGTAATGGAAAGAGTCGTTCATCAGGAAGAAATGCAGGGTGAGCGGTGCCAGAGAAGGGATGCTGTATGCGGCGTAGCCAAATTTGAGCATGCTGAATGTTGAAGATGCCCCTGCAGCCATGCCACCCAAAACAAACGCGATAAAGACCTGGTGCGCAAGACTGATACCTGAAAATGAGAAGAAACCTATGCTTCCCCAGGCAATGCCAACGATGATCAGGCTGACAAGGAACCGTTTCCGCCATATTTCAGCAGAAGCCGGCTCCAGTTTCACGGCGCGAAACCATACTACAAGCGCCATTCGGAGCGCAGTGACTGTCAAGACGGCTGCTAACCAGGGGATGAGCAGACTGTAGCGCATCACATCCTGCATGATGAAGAAGACGATCAGCGAGTTGGTAAAGGTGGCTAGGAATCCGATGGGTGCAAGTTTGTAGATTTGCTTGACCTGCTCTGTAAGGATCTGCTCCCTGTAAAGACTGTGGTTATGCACAAGTCTGTGGTCTACGTTATGTTCATCACCGATAATCATTGTTCTCCCGCACATACAGCCTGCTATCACGCCAGCACGCTGCCGGTAGGTGCCGGCATCTATCGCCTTTTTTAAATTCTAGCATCAGTTGATGAAGTGTCACTTCTTTCTGTTCCGGAAGAAAACCGAACAATTGCCTTATACTGCGGCCAATGCGTCGGATTCATGGTGTACCCCGGCATTAACAGTCTGATTATGAAAAAATGTTATAATTGACAATAAGCTTGAGGGCTGATCCCTGTGCAAGGAGTCAACGTGAACAACAGGACCCCTGTTTTCTGTGTCTGCGCTTGTGCCTTGATATTGTACAGCAGTCATGCTGTCGCCGCCGGACTCGCCATCATGGAGCAAAGCGTCAAAGGGCTGGGTACGGCGTTTGCTGGGGGAGCCGCGGCTGCGGACGATGCCACGACGATGTTCTTCAATCCGGCCGGACTCACTCATCTCTCCGGATCTCAGGCAGTTGCCGGGATGCATTTACTGTTTCCCTCGGCAAAATTCCGGAACGAAGGCTCTACCCATCTCACCGGCCAGCCGTTAAGCGGAGGCGAAGGTGGCAATGCCGGCAGTACAATGCTGGTCCCAAATTTTTATTACAGCCATCGTTTCAATGACCGCCTCAGTGCCGGCTTGGGAATCTTCTCTCCTTTTGGGCTGAGCACCACCTATGATTCCACCTGGGCAGGCCGTTACCATGCGGTCAAGTCCGAGCTGATCAGTCTCAACCTCAATCCGTCCCTTGCATACCGCGTCACGGACAAGCTCAGTTTCGGAGCGGGTATCAATGCCCAGTACCTCAAGACTAAGTTGAGCAATGCCATCGACTTCGGCACCATCTTCGCCGCGCTCGGAGCAGTTGGCGTTGCGCCGCAGGGAAATGATGGTTCTGTCACCTTCAAGGCAGATAGTTGGTCGTGGGGTTACAACCTGGGAGCCTTATATGAATTCACAGATGATACCCGGGCAGGCGTTGCCTATCGCTCCCGCATTGACCACACCTTGAACGGCGAGGCCCATTTTTCCGGGGTCCCTTCACCCAACCCGACCGGGCGATTTGTAGATGCGGGGATAAAAGCGGACGTGACCCTGCCGGATTCCTTATCCGTCAGCATCTGGCATAGATTCTCGAAGGAGTGGGCGGCAATGGCCGATATCACCTGGACCAACTGGAGTACAATTGACGAGCTCCGCATCAGGTTCGAAAACCCCACCGAAAATGACGCCGTCACAACCGTCCATTGGAAGGATACCTTCCGCTATTCGCTGGGAGCAGTTTACATGCCGGGTGCCTGGGCTTTCCGGGCCGGCGTGGCATATGATGAGAGTCCTGTGCCGGACGCGGCTCATCGCACGCCACGCATTCCGGACAATAACCGCATCTGGCTTGCCACGGGGTTCGGTTATAAAATCAACGACAGAATTTCGATCAACACGGGCTACGCGCATCTTTTTGTGGAAGATTCCGAGACAAGGAAAACCGCGACGGGTGAAGACCAGTTTCGCGGGGGGCTTTCGGGCTCCTATGACTGTAGCGTGGATGTTATCAGCGCTGAGGTTACATGGGGGTTTTGAGGTACTAATTACAAGCGGCCCTGCAGATTAAGCTTTAGCTCAAAAAGGGGGTCAGGCCCGACCCCGTTGAATTCAACGCGCCCGGCCGGCCCCCCCCCAATTACCGCAGCTGATCGTTTACTATTTCCTGTGACACTTGCCGCATTCGGCAAAAACCTTGCTACCGTTATGGCAGGCAAAACAACCCTTGGCCTGGTCATGGTCGGCCTTGGTAAGCAGCGCCTGTTTCCTTGTTGCGAAAAGTGCCGGATGGCATTCAGTGCATAATATGCCTGCCGCAGCGTGGGTGCGACCGTCAAAGATGACCTTCCCCTGACCGCCGCCGCCATACGCAATAAGTTTGTCTGCGTATGTTGCTCCGGCCATGTCTGCACCGGCTAGCAGCTGTAATGCGACAACTGCCGTTATCAAAATTTTCATGAAGCAGATCCTTTCCTTAATCAGGCCCTGCACCGGATCAAGACAGAATGTTTTTGTTTACTTTTTTAACACTGGCAGTGCCGGTCAAAACCATGGCGTCAACCAGCTCGTTCTTCATCTTGCTCAGAACAACAGAGACGCCGTCGCGGCCTCCGCCGAAAGCGCCGCGGACAACCGGCCTGCCGACCAGCACTGCATCGGCTCCCAAGGCCAGGTACTTAAGTGCGTCGGCACCGTAGCGGACGCCGCCGTCGGCGAGAATGATGATTTTTCCTTTGACCTTTTCAACAATTTTAGCCAGTACCTGAGCTGCGCCGGGAGTATGATCGAGAACCCGGCCGCCATGGTTGGAGACGACAATCGCCGCTGCACCCGCTTTTACGGCCAGCTCGGCCTCATCGGAGGTCATGACTCCTTTAATGATGAAGGGGAGCTTTGTCGAGCGGACCAGCTCTTTCAACTGGGCCAGTGTTTTCGGCTCAACCGTCTGGCCAGGCAGGGCACGGGCGGCTTTGCCGGCCGAGTCGATGTCGATGCCGACTGCACGGGCACCGGAGGCTTCAACAAGACGAATACGCTTGATGATCTCGTCCTGGGTGCGGGGCTTGATGATGGCGATGCCCCTGCCACCTTGGGCAGCAATGGCCTTCAACCTGGTTTCGTAGACAGAAAGCGGGTCGCCGATGCCGTCCGCCGCCATGCCCATGGTGCCGATACTGGCGCAGCCACCTAGTATCGCATCGATGAATTCATCTTCGCCGATCTTGCCACCCATATTGTAGGTGGTGCCACCGGTACAGGCAGCCAAAATGGGGAAGTCCAACTTCTGGCCGAAGAGCGTGATGGACATGTCGGGCTTCTTTACGCTATGAAGGGTTCGCATTACCAGATTCCGTTTGGCAAGGTCTTCTATGTTATTGATGAAACCACGACCGGAGCCAACTCCTCCCATACCGGGCCACTCGCCGGCGCAGGCTCTGCCGTCGCACTCCGGACAGACCCGGCATTTGGGATGCATCCTTTCCCTGGCAGCCTTCATTATCTGCTCGTACTTTTGCGCATTGCTCCCACCTTTGACAGTGGAAATTATATCTTGTTTGCTTGGTGTCGGAGCTTCCTTGGCCGTTTCGGCCAGGGCTTCATTTTTCATGATTCCGTTCAAAACAACTGCTCCAGCGCTGAATACGGCCGCCTCCTTGATGAACTCACGTCTGCTGATTCCTTTGGTTGAATCTTCTTCTGACATACTTACCCCCTTTTAATGGTTATTGCTGCCAAGAAAAAAGCCGTCAAAATCAGCTTTTACGCTGATCAAACGGCTCATTGAACTGCGCTCGACATCCCATCCTTGCTCCCGGGCCTTTGCATGAAAATATGCTCACATACATACGCCCGTAGAGGTGGCAGAGTCAAGGAATTCGGCAATAGCGGGGGAAAATATCAGGGGCAAGGTGCCTCTTTACCGTCGCTCCACTTCTTGTTCAGTTCCCAAGCCTTGCTCCATCCCACCAGATAGTAGGAGTGCCAGGTAATCTTAGTCTTGTTCTGTCGCAGGCGCTGTAGTTTTGCCGCGACTTCTTCTTCGAGCTGATGGCTTCCGGTCAGATGCCCACGCTGGACCGCATTCCGTATCCGCTCCCACTCGCCCTCGGGAACTGCGAAAGCACCCATTTCTCATATGCCCGCTTCCGTAGCCCGTCTATTTAATGATCAACAAATAAATCTGTCCCCCAATTTTCCAACGGTAATGAGGCTGACCCGCCCTCGGCGGGTCTTGCCGATGGTTGGGGCCTCGCTTTTATAACTCTTTACTTTTATAACATGCGTGATATATTTAAGTCATGGTTTACCGTCTTTCATACTACAATGAAAACGTAGAAGCTGAGCTTGACGCTTGGCCTGTAGGCTTGCGTGCTCGATTTCGTGCATTGTCTTTGCGCAGGAAGAATACGGTCCCAACTTGGGAATGCCGCATACACGTGCTCTTGGTAATGGCCTCTTTGAAATCCGCGCCAAGGCAGAGGAAGGAATTGGAAGAGTATTTTTCTGCACCATGGTCGGACGAAAGATCATAATTCTCCACAGTTTCATAAAAAAGACGGATAAGACACCAAAACGGGAACTCGATATAGCGCTCACTCGACAGAAGGAGGTAATTAGTAATGAGCTATAAACCAGTTTCGTACGACCCCAAGAAAAAATTGGAGAAAGACCTGCAAGACCCCAATTTCAAGAAGGCATGGGAAGCCTTGGATGACGAATTTGCTGCTCTAGATGCCCTGCTAACGGCGCGTCGTCAGGCTGGGATGACCCAGGAGCAAGTAGCGGCCAAAATGGGTGTTTCACAGCCCTCATTGGCGAGAGTAGAAGCGTCACTCGGGTCTCACCGTCATTCTCCGACTCTTGAGATGCTTCGCAAGTACGCTGCCGCTGTCAACTGCAAGCTGGAGATTCGGCTGATACCTCAGCATTCGTGAATTATCAGAGAACTTGGGATGTGACGGGTTATTAGTCATGTCTAGCGGCCATGTTGGGGGATTTCTCAGGGTGTCGGTCGTAAAATCCCTCAAGGTCTTCAAGCACTGCACCACATTCCAAGCATGTTAAAGAGCTTGGTTTGTTTTTCTCCGTCATCTTCTGACAACCACTACAAATCACATACGTTTTTTCTTGGGAGGCCAGCCACAGCCAACTTGCGGCAAAAGCAAAAACACCTACTCCCAATAACAACGGCCATTCAGCAATAATCTCATTTATTGTCTTAGGTGGTGTTGCTGGATGCAATTTGTTGAATCCGACAAAATCAGAGCATATTTTGATAGCAAGAATAACGACCGTGAAAAAGGTTGCTAATACAGTTCGCTCCTTCGTTTGCTTTTGATTTCCATTCATTTTTTCTTTGTCCCCAACAGCCATTGACCTGCCGGGTTTTAGGGCATGTCCTATGGTTTGGTTGGGAACTCAATCCATCAAATAGTTACCAGTTCAGTAAAAAGTGTAGGTTTGACACCCTCATTCGACCCTGTTTGTCAATTGGCGACCGGTTATGCGGATTTACTTGCTATATCATTCCCGCCCAAGTAATACCGTTTTCCTCGCACCACTCCCGGGCAATCTCTTTGTATGCCTCATCCTTGAACCGATACCAATCATTCTCGATGCCATGTCTGCGGATGGCGTCCTTGAACCGCCGGAATGCCATTTTTCCGGTGATGGAACGGAACAGGTCATTGGCGATCTTCGGGTTTTCGACCGAGTGGCAAAAGCATTCCATGATGGAATACTCGTGGATGTCGTATCGTGAGGGGAGAGAGACATAGTCTCCGATTTCGTCGGCCAAGACCTCGGCGGTCTGCCGGATGGCCTCCTGTTCCCATCCCGGCCGGTCATCGAACGAGTCGCCGTCTTCGGCGATATGGAGGTATTCATCGCTGACCGTTATGAATTCCCCGGTGCTGCGTTTGAAGTAGACGGTCATGGTATCGAACATGACCTGCATCTCCTGGGCGATGTCGTTCAGGGAAACCGGCGCCCCCTGTGCCGGAGGAGAGCCCGTGCGCGCCGCAGCGTCGGAACATTCGGCAGCTTCCATTTCTTCCCATGTCACGCCATAGGGAACGCCACCCTCGGTGTATCCGGCGATGTAGGCAAAATGCTCATCGCTATCGGTGGCAATCTGTTCGGGTGCTTGTTTTTTTGGTTTTTTCTTCATGTATATGTGCCTGCGCGAGATGCGGATCGAACACGCGCGTGAGGGGCGCGTTTTTCGCGGCCCTCTCGACGCGCTTGTTGGTTACGCCATTGTTATGTTCTAGAAAGATACTCCTCCCGAGCCTTGTCCAAGTTCTCTTTCTTTTGCCAAAATGCCTTATAAATGAGTTCATATTCTTCTTTTGTGCAGATACTTTTCCATGTTTCTGAGATCGACGGAATAAGATCAAATCTAGATTTAAGATTTTCACATGGATAATCAGAACATTCTCCACAATGACTTACGCCTTTTTCTGAAGCACACTGTGCAATGCCAAATTGACATGCTTTGTTGGGAAAGCATCCGTGACATATCATTTCCTCAGGTGTCAATATCTTCGGTCGCGCGCCAGCTTTATACCACTGGATCGCAACTTCTTTCAGTTTGCTCTTATCTCCGCTTTGAGTTGCAATATATCGCGGGCAATAGTCACAAACATCGCCACAGTATCCCATTTTTGTTTTCATTTTTGGTTTATTCTCCGGGTCCAACGGGGTGGGAGAACACCGGCGGTTTTTGGCCGGTGCTTCTTCCTGGTTGAAAATTTATCTTATTTTGTAACTCTTTCACGTTCTATGAAGTTGAGGAACTGTATGAATTCTTTGTCTTTTGGTGTCAAACTTTCAGGAGAATACTTCCTTTTAAGATCTTGTACGAGGGGCTCAGTAAATTGTGATTTGATATAAGGATTCTCAAAATTACGTCCATATTTGGCGTAAGTTCTGTTTCTGAAATATCTAACGTACTGATAGCAACCAAAACACGTAACCTATTTGGTTTAAGTTTCAGGTTTCAGATTCAAACGATAATGAAAAAGCACTTTGAGAACGTTTTCGACTCCTGGTGTACTCCAGCGTACTCCGACATCCGCCCGACGATTGAGTTCGCGCATTTCCCGTTCCAAAGGGGATGTTGTTGAGTAGGTGATTCCCGGTGCTCTCAGAAAAGTGAACGCTTCATTCCCCGCAGCCTTCAGGTGGCCGGCTGCCGTTCTAAATCCGAAGTTTTCAAGGTCTTTTACAAACTGATCATAACGTTGCTTTCTGTTATCACCGGTCCAGAGAATCGTTTTGAGGTGATCCTGATAATACCCTCTGTCTTTGTGGGCTATGCCGTCTTGCCAGAGGTAATGTCCCAACTGGTGCGACAGGTGCCAAAGGCAACGCTGCACGTGTTTGGCACAGCCGGCTAGATCATCGCCCCCGTCATGCACCACAATGTCGGGAGAAAGCTTTTTCAAGTGTGCTCGAAGCGGCCCAATGCCTCCTGCATGCAGATGAACCAGCTTTTTGACTATGCTCGGGCGTCCAGCAACAAAAGGACCAGGAACAGCCGTCACGGCCAGATGTATCGGGACTCCACGTTCCTTGGGACCCGCCTTTGCTTTGGTAGCGTCAACCATGACGGTCTGACCTGAGACATCGTCCGGCAACTCAATTGATCGGGCTCGCTCTGCAATCTTCTGACGTATCCCTTCAGCAGAGATACTGCCGGATGTTAGCTCACGGATCGAGTTTGCTGAACGTGCAAAGGAAAACTGGGTACCGAGTTTTATCCCTTTCTCCACGAGCTCGTCGAGAAAGCGGCGGGCAAAGGGAAGACCCAACATATCGTTAAGGGGCCGAAATACCCGTCCACAGGCTTTGCAGCATGCTTGCATGACAAGCAGCCTGATCTTGCCCCGCGAAGTGCCCAAAACCCTATTGCGCCACCCCTTGCGGATAATCCTGTCGGCATCGCAAGACGGGCAATTGTGGTTTGTACTTTGATCTTGAAAATAGATCCGTTGCAGCATCTTGAGCCGGTCCAGAAGCTCATGAGCGAGCCATGTGTCTGCTTCAACCGAAACCATCTGGAAAAGCTGATTGACAGCTTGTCCGGTCAAAGGCAAAATTCCTTCTGGGAGAGTCATTTCTCCTGGGAGCATCTGAGTTCCTCCTTTTGGTGTGGTGAGAGACCCAAAAGGTAAACCAGATGCTCTCTTTTTTCAAAGAGCGGTTAGGTTACGTGTATTTTACGCTATCAACGTACTCAGATTCCAGATACATATTAGTAGACTTCATAAATTTCATGAGCTCATCACTGTTAAATTTAACAATAAAGTCCGGTAGAGCTTCTAGGTGAATGTCAAAGTCAGGTTTAATGTTGTAAAATTGCCAATGAAGTCGAATTTTATCATTTTCAATACTAGCTCGATGTTCTTTTGGAGAAACAATGTGAAATTTTTGTCCTAGTCTTTTTGGCATTTCAATGTTTATTGCACAGTCCTCAATTACATCTCGCCAGAGTGCGCCAGTTCTCAAAATGTAACTTATTACATGATGCCCGTCACTGGTTCCTTCACCACCAATATAGTAAGTATGCCGGACAGCCTTATCTTCAGCGGCATCAAAATGGACACTGAACGTCATTACTTTTTCAAAAAGATCTTTGGGGAGTTTTGGATTAAGGATGCCTTTCTTTGTAGTAGTTTTTATTTGCTTTCCGTTCATATATGATTTGAATTCATAAGCAGGTGCTTCTTTTTGGCTCTTCGTCGTTTCAAGTGGGTTGAGCATATAGCTTGTTGAATTTGAGCTTGCCAGCAATGAGGTAGGCCATGGAAATCATGTTCTGTGGGTTTCGATATCCTCTGGCCCTTGCTTTGGCTGATTGGATCAGGCTATTA
>DASXUK010000052.1:0-24971 GCA_036504875.1 Desulfuromonadaceae bacterium | reverse complement strand
TCACCAATAAGATCTTCGGGCTTCTTGTAGTCTTTCATCAAAATATCGAGCAGTTCGTCGGTCGTGGCCATCGGTCCCTCCAGTGATTTGGGATTTCAACCGATTTTGGCCATTTACACAATCTATTTTATAGGCTCTGTTAATGAGGTAAAGACCAAGCGTTACCAGGTCATCTTCTGCTGCATTCAACAAACTCATCCTTTTTTATATCTTCCATACAAGCACTAAATATCGTGTTGATTGACAGTGAAATGATCTGATAATAGATCCGACATCACCTGCCGGTTTTTAAAGATAAGGAGGAGGACACAGTGAATACCACCAAGACAAGCTTTGATGAGTTGTTAACTATTATGAGACGCTTGCGAGGGCCTGGGGGCTGTCCCTGGGATGCTGAGCAGACCCATGAAAGCCTCAAGCGCTATCTTGTGGAAGAGACCTATGAGGTGATTGAAGCAATTGACAACAGATCACCTGATTCGTTGAAAGAAGAGCTCGGCGATCTACTGCTGCAACCTGTGTTTCATGCGGTAATTGCCGAAGAGATCGGCACATTCAACATGGCCGATGTTATCACTACCCTGTGTGAAAAGTTAATCCGCCGTCACCCACACGTATTTGGTGATCTGGAGATAAAAGATAGTCAGGCTCAGGTAGAAAATTGGGAAAACATCAAAAAGGTTGAAAAACAAAACGAGCGGAGATCAGCCCTGTCGGGTGTTCCACCTCATCTGCCAGCGCTTTTAAAGGCTCAAAAAATCACTGAAAAAGCTGCCAGAGTTGGTTTTGACTGGGAACATGTCGACCAGGTAAATGCAAAGGTAATCGAGGAACTGCATGAATTTGAGGAGGCAATGGCAACCGGTGACAACGAACGCATGGAAGCTGAGTTAGGTGATCTGTTATTTGCGATTGTCAATTTGGGGCGCTTCTTAAAAATTGAACCCGAAGAAGCGCTACGCAAAACAATTACACGTTTTGAGAAACGCTTTCAGTATGTGGAGGACGGCCTTCATTCACAGGGAAAATTAATGAAAGAGACCTCGTTAGAGGAGATGGATGCCCTTTGGGAAGAGGCAAAACTTCGTGAATGACATCTGGTGTCGGCATAAGTTACAGGAATGGAAAGAGTTTACAGCTTTGTTCCAGCTTATCCACAAAAACTGTGGATAACCTGTTGACAAGAATGTTGATGAATTTCAAAAGTAATATTTTTAAAAGACATTTTTACTGTTTGCCAGTTTTTTATACATAATCATATCATAATAAAAACAGGTACTTAGAATGATGCCTTGTATTTAAGGCAGTTAGCCGATTAAGGTCAGACTGTATTCATTTATTTTCTTTAGATACCAATTTAGTCTTGTTTATAACTGCTGTTTTTTTGACAGCAACCCCTCCTTTAATTTCAAGACCTTCCAGTTCTAATAATTTTTTTTTAACTGAAATCCCCCCAGGGGCGGTAAAGCCTGTCAAATTACCGTTACCAGCAACTATACGATGACAGGGTATGATGACCGGTACAGGATTAGCTGCCATAGCTCCTCCAACAGCCCTGGCAGCACCAGGTATTCCAGCCATAGAAGCCACCTCACCGTAGCTTCTGGCTGTTCCAGGAGGGATCTGTCGAATCAGCAGGAGAATCCGGGCCCGGAAGACAGTTAGTGAACTGAGGTCCACCGGTAATAATTCAAATTGTTGGGACCGACCTTTAAAATACAACTCTAACATACGCGACGCCTGTTCTGTAAGCGGCGAGGCTATTTTGCAGGCACTGTCTAAATCATTATCGACACCCCCGGGGAGTTGTACTCTGCAAATGCCTATTTCAGAAGCAACCACAAAGCCTGTACCTAAAACCGTTTCGAATCTGGAGACATATCTCATTTTGTTCCTCACTTATCTTTAAACCTATCTTTAAATCTATTTCCGAATTTTCTTCCTGAGAAGCGCCACAGCCTCCAAGGATTCCTCTGAACGCAAGATACGGGTACTCACCATATAGATGACAATCCCGGACGCAATTGCCGCGCTAAGCACCAAAGTCTTGACTGTTTTTTGACCGGCTACCGACCAATCAATCAGCTGGCAGACATAATAAACAACAATTCCCATCGGCAAGGCCGCCATCAAGGATTTTACAGCCGAAACCATTATTTTTCGTCCCCCGAATTGGCCGATCTTCTTGCGCAGAAACCAGAGCAGTAGGAGCATGTTTCCGCAGGCGGAAAGTGTCGAAGCAAGCGCCAGACCACCATGCTGGAGCGGACCCATCAATGCCAGACTAAAACCTAAATTTAGTAGAAAAGCAGCTAAAGCGGTCCAAACCGGTGTTTTCATATCTTTAAGGGCAAAGAATGCAGGCGCCAGCACTCTAGCCAAAGCGACAAATGAAAGACCTAGGGAGTAGTAAAGAAGTGCTTCCCCGCAACTCACCGCTTTAGCGTAATCAAACGCACCGCCCATAAACAAAAGACTGAAGATAGGGGTTGAGCAGGCAATCAAGCCCACCATTGCAGGAATTGTAATAAATAAAGTTAGCCTTAAGCCAAAGGCAAGCGACTCTTTCATACCTTCAAGGTCTCCCTCGGCTGCTTGTCTGCTCATAGAGGGAAGAACGGCTTGGGCAACAGACACGGTGAAAATCCCCTGTGGAAATTCAAAAAGACGCTGCGCGTAATAAAGATAAGAAACACTGCCCTGCGGTAGGAGTGACGCTAAAATCGCGCTGACAGTAATATTAAGATAATAAACTCCCACACCAAACGTAGCTGGTAACATCAGCATAGCTATCCGACGTAACTCAGGACAATTAAATTCAAAATTAGGACGAATCGAAAAACCTTTATTCCACAGAACCGGCAACTGAAGAATCAGTTGCAGAATACCACCAATCAGGACCCCAACTGCCAGTGCAGTAATAGGGATTTCAAAAAAAACACGCAACAGCAGCGCCGACATAATGCTCGAAATATTTAGAAAAACAGTTGAAATAGCCGGCGTGAAGAAATGCCGGACCGTGTTTAATATCCCCATGCACAGCGCAACCAAACTGATAAAGAAAATATATGGAAACATTATCCTGTTAAGCAGGACTGTCAGTTCATATTTGCCTGGAACATTGCTGAAGCCTGGAAACATCAGGCTGACAATGAAAGGAGAGAATATGATGCCGAGCAAAGTGATGCTCGCCATAACGATGGTTAGCAAAGTGAAGCAGGTATTTGCTAACTCCCTGGCTCGCTCTTTTCCGTGCTTGGTCAATGTCTCGGAGAAAATCGGCACAAAGGCCGATGTCAGTGCTCCTTCGGCAAAAAAACGCCGCAACATGTTTGGTATCTGATAGGCCGCAATAAAAGCATCCGTAGCAAAACCTGCCCCGAACAGGCGCGCCACAACCATGTCCCTGATCATGCCCATGATGCGGGATAACATCGTGGCGCTCCCAAGAACACCAGCAGCCTTGAGGATATTTCGTTTCTCAGACATTCATAACCTCTTCGGATACGGTGGGGAGATAATCAACACAATCCGTTTCAAGCAGTGTGGCTGCCTCGGCGGCAGGAAGGCCCTGAACATCGCGCAGCTTGCGCTCAATGACCCGGGTGCGGATGGTGGCCTGATCAATATGGTTACCCGCCTCCTGGATCTTCTTTTTCGTTTTATCAAGTACGATCCCGAACTTGTGAAACTCGGTACGTACAGCACCCAAGAGGTTCCAGACTTCTGACGAGCGCCTTTCAATGGCCAACGTGCGAAAACCTATCTGCAGGCTATTAAGCAGGGCAGCCAGGGTTGTTGGTCCGGTAATGACCACCTTGTATTCGCGCTGCAAAACCTCAAACAAGCCCGGGCGGCGCAAGACCTCGGCATATAGTCCTTCAGTAGGAAGAAACATCACGCCGAAATCGGTAGTATGGGGAGGATCCAGATATTTGTCTCGGATATTTTTGGCCATTTCGCGCACCCTCCGATCCAATTGCCTTGAGGCATCGGCCGTGGCTGCAATATCATCTGCCTCTTGGGCAGCTATAAGCCTTTGATAATCCTCTTGCGGGAATTTGGCATCCAGCGGCAGCCACACACATCCTTCCGGCGTACCATCACGCCCAGGAAGGCGTAGAGCAAATTCAACACGCTGTCCGCTGCAGGCATGGGTTTCGACGTTGCAGGCATACTGCTCCGGAGCCAAGATCTGCTCCAGCAGGCTGCCCAGCTGGATCTCACCAAAAGTGCCGCGGGTTTTAACATTGGTAAGTATTTTTTTCAGGTCACCGACACCATTGGCCAGGCTCTGCATCTCGCCCAGCCCTTTCTGTACCTGTTCCAGGCGCTCACTTACCAATTTGAAAGATTCCCCTAAACGTTTCTCCAGGGTCTCATGTAATTTTTCATCTACAGTAGCACGCATCTGTTCCAGTTTACGGCTATTGTCCTCCTGGATTAGCAGCAAACGGGCTTCAATTGTTTCCCGCAGCTTGTCCATCCTGCCCTCATTACTAGCTGTAAGCATCTTTAGCTGGCCGGCAAAAACATCCAGCTGATTCTTCTGCAAACCAGCTATGTCACTCATCCTTTTAAGCAACGAATCACCCAGCACTGTAACAGCATTATTACTCTCCTCACGTCCCTGACGTGCAGAAGCAAGCATTTCTTCGCGATTTTTTGCCATTTCATCACGCAGCATGCGCTCTTGGCGTTCAAGAAGACGTTCGAGCGTCTCTATGCGGGTACCGACGATACGAGTGGAGCCTGAGCTTGAACGGGCAAGCAGAAAAATCAACAACGCAACAGAAACCAACATAAGACCGCAGGTGAGGTAAGTAAAAACTTCCAGCGGCATATTCTGCTCCTCTTTAATAAGTAGCGATCAAAGCTAAGGCATTAGGACCTGGACACGTGTTTCACTGGATCAAATCATACTTTCAGCCAATATATTTCGCAAGCCATTTAACGTTATTCAGAATGACATCAGTGTTTATTTTAGGAGTAAGTTAAATACATAAGCACAAGCCTAAGGAGTAGTCTTAACTAGCTTGCTTTGTGACATATAAACTGAGTTTTATAAAATTAATACTTGATTTATGAAAATCTATTGTGTTTAATGACAAAACTTTATTTGTAAATTAATAGGAGGTTTTTTTATGACGGCAACACTCGTTGAGTTGACGGCTAGTATTGTTGCATCGCATGCAGCAGGCAGCGATATGTCTGGAGATGATCTGATTCAGGAAATCAACAAGGTGTATTCTATACTTAAAAAGTTGGAAACAGAAGGTGTTGCAACTGAGGCTGCCACTGCCCCAGGTGCACCAGCCATGTCTATCAAAAAGGCTTTCCAGAATGACCAAGTATGCTGTCTCATCTGCGGAAAAACCGGTTTCAAAACCTTGACCCGACACTTAAAACAGGCCCACGATCTAAAGCCGGGACAATATCGGAAACAGTTCAATATCCCCTCCAGCCAATCATTGACCGCCAAGAATTATTCCGAGGCGCGTCGCAAAGCTGCCAATGAAAACAATCTGGCAGCCAACCTTGAAAAGGCCCGCGCTGCCCGCGCTGCAAAAAAAGGGGGCACCACAAAGCCCTTAAAAGCAGCCAAGGTAGCAGCAAAACCTGAAAAGGCTGTCAAGGCAACACCCAAGACCGTCAAAAATGCTAAACCAGCAAAACCTAAAACTGCTAAAAAAGCTTAGATTAAAAAGACAATAACCAGCTACGAAAAAACCGCCTTTATGGGCGGTTTTTTCGTTTTTAATAGTCTTGATCTCCAATTGGCAAATAACTATAACTTACTTAAACAACAAGGGCCCGGGAAATACGGGCAAATTCTTCCAACGAGAGCGTTTCCCCACGACGGCGGCCATCGATTCCGCATTCCTCCAGGAAGTGATCAACCTTTTTCTTATCCATTAACTCAGCAGACTTCAGGCAGTTCGAAAGAGTCTTACGCCGCATTGCAAATGCGCCTTTTACCACCCGCTTAAATATTACCTCATCTCCAACATCAACCCGCGGCGCCAACAAAGGGACAAAGCTGATTACCGCAGAATCAACCTTGGGGCTAGGATGGAAACATCCGGCCGGCACCAGCAACTCGCGGCGCATATCAAACCATAGCCCGAGCAAAACAGTTGTTACACCATAATCCGAGCAGGCCGGTGATGCCACAAGTCGATCACCGACCTCTTTTTGAAACATGAGGATCATCTTTGAGAACAAAGCGCGATAATCAAGCAGACGGAAAAGAACCGGCGTAGAGATATTGTAAGGCAGGTTTGCCACGACCTTCCATTTATGCGGGTTGTCTCCAAGCACATCATTAAGATCAACTGCCAGTATATCGGCATCAACGACTTTGACGTTTGCTTTATCTTTAAAATTCTCAGCATGCCACGCAGCAAGAACGTGGTCGTATTCCACCAGCACCAGCCGCCCTGCCTGCCGTGCCAGGTGTTCAGTCAGCGCTCCACGACCAGGGCCGATCTCGAGAACCGAGTCCTGTTCAGTGATATCGGCTGCCCTGATAATCCGGCCGATGATGCCCTGATCAACCAGAAAATTCTGGCCCAGGGACTTTAAAGGTTTACGCACCGCACTCAAAGGCATCCCTCCCCTACCCGGTCCAGTTCCCAGGTGGCGGTAACATCAAGTGCGGGCTGCGATGCCCGCCCGTTTTCCAGATAGTAATTGCCCGGTACCCCCAGCATGGCTGCATTATCGCCACACAGAGCCGGGCTCGGGATATGGAGCTGGATGCCTTTTTTCTGAGCCATTTGTTGCATATGCCTACGCAGACCGCTGTTGCATGCCACCCCACCTGCAACCACCAGACGTGTCAGCCCGGTTTGTTGCAAGGCTTGCTCGGTCTTGGCCACCAGCACATCGCAGACCGCCTCCTGAAAAGAGGCACATAAATCATTGGCTGCCTGACTTGGCAAGGTCACCGGATTTTTGGAGAGGTGCTGGAACATGGCTGTTTTAAGTCCGCTAAAGCTGAAATTCAGGCTACCGTCGTTGATGAGTGGCCGCGGCAGGCGCACCACCTTGCCATCACCTTCCTGGGCCATGGCGTCAATCCTAGCACCACCCGGGTAATCCAGACCCATGATTTTGGCTGATTTATCATAGGCCTCTCCGGCAGCATCATCCAGGGTCCTGCCAAGGGTTCGATAACGCCCGATCCCTTCAACAAGGTAAAGATGGGAATGCCCGCCCGAAACAACCAGCGCCACAAAGGGAAAATCCACCTGCTGTTCAAGTAAGACCGCCAGAAGATGGCCTTCGATGTGATGAACTCCAACAAAGGGTATTCCGCGGCTAAAGGCAATTGCCTTGGCACTGCATAACCCCACCAGAAGAGCACCGGACAGGCCCGGGCCACGGGTAACAGCTATGCCCTCTATGGCGGAAAGTTCAACAGCGGCATCCCGAAGCGCCTGGGTTATAACCGGTGAAATCATCTCCAGGTGCTTGCGGGAGGCTATTTCCGGAACAACACCGCCATACTCGGCATGGATAGCTACCTGAGATGAAACAACCGAGGAGCGTATGACTCGACCATCGGCTACTACCGCCGCAGCGGTTTCATCACAGGATGTTTCAATTGTTAATAGAAGCATTGATTTTCTTTCAAAAAAACACAAAGGACACAAAGAAGACAAGCAGTATAACCAAGAGTCAATTGATGACTTTTGATCCCTGTGTGTTCTCTGTGCCCTATGCTGTTGAATTAAATTATAACAGGTTGGCAGCCAGCTCAGCCAGCTCTGATCGTTCTCCCTTGGTCAAGGTCACATGGGCGGCGATCTTTTCATTTTTAAATTTTTCCACCAGGAAACTGAGACCGTTACTTGAAGAATCAACATACGGGTTATCGATCTGATAGGGGTCGCCTGTGAGTACGATCTTGGTTCCATCCCCTACCCTGGTCACGATGGTCTTGATTTCATGCGGAGTCAGATTCTGGGCCTCATCAACAATCATGTACTGCTTCGGAATCGAGCGTCCACGGATGTAGGTGAGCGGCTCGATATCCAGCAATCCCATCGAGATCAATTCCTTATACCCTTTGCTATGGCGTTTCTCTGATTCGTGACCTGAGATGAGCAGCTCGACATTGTCGAAGATAGGCTGCATCCAGGGGGTCAGCTTCTCTTCGATATCGCCGGGTAAAAACCCGATATCCTTGCCCATTGGAAAAACCGGGCGGGAAACCAGGAGGCGGTTATATACCCCCTCCTCGGCAACCTTGTGCAAACCTGCGGCAATTGCCAGCAAGGTTTTGCCGGTACCGGCCTTGCCCACCAAAGTCACTAATCTGATGGAATCATCCATCAGCACATCCAATGCGTAGGATTGCTCGCGATTGCGGGCAAAAAGACTCCAGATACCTTCTTTAGGAACCTTGCGCACCGGCACAATCCGTTCACTCACAGCGTCGTAACGGCAGATAGCAGTATGCGAGGGAGTAGCACGATCGACGATGGTAAGAAACTCATTCGGGGCTATCCCCTGGGGTGCATCCAGCCAGCCCTGCCCGTAGAAGCGGTCTACATCTTCCGCATTCATGTCGATGCTGCGGGTGCCGGAATAGAGCTCCTGGATGTCCACCTTATCCGACTCGTAATCCTCGGCAGTTACACCGAGCGCGTCGGCCTTTATACGCAGGTTGGTATCCTTGGTGACAAAAACAAGTGCGGTTTCCGGGTAACGGTCCTGCACATCCATAGCAACGGCCAGAATACGGTTATCGCCACTATCGGAGCGGAGATCGATGGGCAGATGCTTGTAGAATTTTTCCGAGAACAACTCAACTCGCAGGGACCCATTTTGCGGCATTGAGACACCGGTAGCCAGCGAACCTTTTTCACGCAACGTATCCAGAATCCGGGAAACCTGTCGCGCATTGCGGCCGGTCTCATTCATATCCTTTTTGAATCGATCGATCTCTTCAATAACTGTGATCGGAATAAAGATGTTGTTTTCCTCGAATTTGAATAAAGCCTGTGGGTCATGTAGCAGTACATTTGTGTCAAGGATGAAGTTTTTCACAAGGAACCTTTCTGTCTGCGGTAGTGGTGGAATCTTACTTTTCAATAATCTGAACCGTCAACCCTTCCGACTTGCCCAGTATTTTCAGCCAAACAGGTCGATTGCGGTACTTGGCATCCAGTACGACTTCTCCCTCGTTATTGATAGCAGATATAACGCTTTCAGGCGACTCCGAAATGGTCATATAGGTATAAATCCCTGTCTTGTAAAGTTCGTCTTTGGTAAACGGTCGATCAGGCGGCAACGAACAGGCTGCGATGCAAAAGAGCAGAAACACGAGGATTAGTTTTTTCATTGAGTCTCCTTTTACCCTGATCATTGGGTGTTACTTTTTACACATTCTATAACGGCATCGCAAAAAATAGCAATCTCATCAAGAGTATTAAACCAGCCCGGGCTAATCCGCAACGTCCCCTCAGGAAAACTACCCAGGGTGCGGTGTGCCTGTGGCGCACAATGCAGGCCGGCCCGCACGGCAATATTAAATTCTGAATCAAGCATAAAGGCGAGTGTCGCGGGATCGAGTTCATGACTGGTAAAAGATACTAATCCGCCACGACATTTCGGATCCAAAGGTCCATAGATAGTAATCCCCTGAACTGCGGAAAGCTTATCCACTGCATAAGCAACCAGTTGCCGCTCCTTTTCGCCGATTTTTTCAGTGCCCTGCTCTAAAACAAACTCGACACCTGCCATGAGTCCGGCAATACCTGACAGATTATGAGTTCCAGCCTCAAATCCCTCCGGCATTTGATCCGGTTGCTCTTCATCAACCGAACTGCTACCGGTTCCGCCGGATAATAACGGCTTAAGAGACACCGAAGTTGCCGCATACAGAAATCCAGTGCCTTGGGGAGCATATAAACCCTTATGTCCAGGCGCTGCCAACAGATCGATACCGGTTTTAACCACATCAATCGGTTCGCTGCCGGCTGATTGAGCTGCATCCAATAAAAACAGCACCCCAGCCTGCCTGGCAATGGCGGCCAGCTCGTCAACTGCCTGTACGGTCCCGGAGACATTCGAGATATGTCCAACTGCGATCATACGGGTATTTGGTTTGAGGGCTGCTCGGATGTCGTCAGGATCGATACGACCATCAGCTCCTGCAGCCACAATAGTCAGCTCGACACCATCACGTCTCAGTAGAAAAAGCGGCCGCATAAGGGAGTTGTGTTCCATTGAGCTGGTTATTACGTGGTCACCAGGTTTTAATGTGCCACGTAAAGCCATGTTCAAGGATTCAGTCGCGCTATGGGTAAAAATGACCCGGGATGAGTCCGGGATGGCAAATAATTTGGCGATCAATTCACGGGTTCGGAACAACAGCCTGCCCGCCTCTAGCGATCGTCGATGGCCGGCACGGCCGGGTGAGGCACCGATTTCACGCATAGCATACATTACAGCCTGATAAACGGATTCCGGCTTGGGGAATGAAGTTGCGGCATTATCAAGATAAATAGACATACTCAATTAAGGCATTCCGGCTGGTTTTTCAGCCAACCATGGAGCAATTTCAACAAAACGTGCATCCTTGCCGGTACCCCGCAGCTTTGCCAGTATGGTTTCTTCATTGCTGCTCCCCCACCAGTTTTGTACAGCAATAATATCCTCCCGACCATTGTTGATCAGGTTGTAGCCGCCATTATTGATAAAAGAGCTTGTCAAAACCACTCCCCGACCGTCATCCATTTGAATACCATCAGCCAAATTTTCAGCGAACAAGCAGCGCTGAACCTTTACGCGCGCGCCGGAAAGATGCAGCCCGGTAGCACTGTTTTTCGTAAAACGGGTCAGAAAAATTTGCCCTTCACCGCCCTTTAGTTTAGCTCCCACAGCGTTTGCAGATAGCTCGCAGTTACTGATTCTGATCCGGCAATCCTCGGCCAGTATGCCTTGCTGTTCGCTGGCTCTTATTGCCAGCTGGCTAATGGCCAATGAAGAACGCTGTGCGCTTATCCCACGGCGATTTTCCGTCAGGTTTCCTTCCCGTAGATCAATCTCGCTATCATGGACATCAAGCCCGGTTTCACAGTCGCTGATGACGAGGTTAGCAAGACTTACGACACTGTCCCGCGCAACTATCCCTGTGACGGCCCGGGTGATTGACACTCCTTTAGCGGTAACGGTTGAAAAATGGCCGGCAATCGCTGTTTCAGCACCTTCTATACGGCAAAATTCGATCTGGTTCCGCTTATCGGTGGTGATAAAGAAAATACCGCCCCAATCGCCTTTCATGGGCCCGGAATAATTTGAGCTGAATGAGACCGGCTTCTCTACTGTACCTGAGCACTGCAGCCTTCCCATGACAACCAGTCGTGGAGTTTGCCGCTGGCCGGCTGATCTCATAAAACGCACTACTGTACCCGGTTCAATCCGTAGAGTAGCTTGGGGGGCAATGACGAGGGAGCCCCGAATCAGTACGCTGCCGCGCCAGGTTGTATCCTCGCTTAAGGTGGCATTTTGATAACTGAAGTCTGCCTGAGTGAGAATCAGCCCCCGCTCGATCCCTGAGGCCGGTGCGTCACTCTTGTCAATAGTTGGTTGTGGAATCGGTCTAGCTGCAGGCTGTGAAGTGTTTGCGGGGGTCTTTATTGAAAAAACCGGTTTGCTGGGGGGCGAATCCTCACCTAAGGCAGGAGCGGTAAGGGAAAGGCCAGCTACACCTGTCAGAAGAATTCTGATCAAAGATCCCGCGAATTTGGTCCGGAAAAAAGCGGCTGTCACCGATTGTTTTCCTCTCGCAAAAGTATACGGTTTCTCCCGGCTCCCTTGGCTTGGTAAAGAAGGCTATCAGCCAGAGCGACCAAGGCCACGGCATCTTCAGCATCACGAGGGTAGCAGGCAATTCCGGTACTGACTGTAACAGGCTCTGCCAGATCGCTGCGTAGCAACTTCCTACTGTCGATGATTATTTGCTTCCGGATTCTCTCAGCTGCTTTTCGAGCACTTTTTATGGACGCTTCCGGCAATATAATGATAAATTCCTCGCCTCCGTAGCGAAATGCAAAATCCACTGTTCGGAGTGCTTTTTTGATAGTCTGCCCTATAGCAGCCAGAATACGATCCCCCATGGGATGTCCATAGGTATCATTGAATTTTTTAAAGTTATCGGCATCGATCAGCAGAATAGATAATGATAGCCCGTAGCGACGTGACCTTTCCAGTTCCTGAGGCAGCACCTTGTCAAAGTAGCGACGATTGTAAAGGCCGGTCAAGACGTCGGTGATTGCCATCTCACGAGTTTCTTGATGCAGCGTTGCGTTTTCAATGGACATGGCGGCAAACGAAGCCAGCACCGAAAGCAGTGACATCCTGCTCGGATCAAATTTCTGCGGATTAAAATCATCAAGATACAGTATGCCCTGGATACCGCCTTTGGTGACAAGTGGAATGCATATCAGAGAACGAATTCCCTCATGTACTGCCAGTGGATTTTTAAAAAATTCTACTTTTTCAGTATCCTCGACAAAAAGAATCTCCTCTTGCCGAATCAGTTGGTCGGTCAGACCGCCAGGAGTGACCACCCAGGTATCGCAGGCGACGAATTCATGGCTTAAGCCGGTGTGAGCTCGCAGTGTTAGCTGACCAGTTCGGTTATCATAGAGCGCAACGCTGCCGGCCGGCATATCTGTAAATCGCATAGCGCTTTCAAGGATGGCCTCCAGGAGAGTATCAAGATCAATGGAAGAAACCGAAGCTTGCGCCCCAGCAATCAGATCATTCAGGGCCAGGATCTGTTTTTCAAGCTCTTCTTTTTGACAATCTTTACAACTAACATCAGAAATATTCACTTGTGCCCCCAGCTACCAAGCATAATTTTTAGCATAAATCAGCGATCCTGTAAATTTATACTTCTGTTTTTTTACCCGGTTTAAGTCAGCCCTTTGATGTTTTCAAATGCTTTCAGCAGGTTATGTTAAATTTAAATATTGTGTTGACACGGCATATATGTTGTGGTTTATTTTCCATCACGCCACTAAATATTGTGGTTGAATTCAATCAAAAACGCTACAATGTTAATATACCGATTTGACACATGATTTCAGAATTCAGGAGAACTCGATGAAAAAAGAAACCTCAAAAGACTCTGTCCCAACCCTTTCCAAAAACGCCCAGACAGTGTTGGAAAAGCGATATCTTAGACGTGATATCGATGGCAAGTCTCTAGAAACACCGGCCGACATGTTTCGCCGCGTAGCCGAGACCATTGCCGCCCCCGATAAAATATTCGACAAAAATTCAGATATAAAAGCACTTGCCGACACCTTTTACCAGATGATGACCAGCTTCGAATTTCTCCCCAACTCACCGACCCTTATGAACGCGGGCCGCGAGCTGGGCCAGCTTTCAGCCTGCTTTGTCCTGCCGGTGGGCGACTCCATGGAAGAGATCTTTGATGCAGTAAAATTCACCGCCTTGATCCACAAATCAGGCGGCGGCACAGGTTTCTCCTTCTCACGCCTGCGTCCTGCCAATGACGTGGTCAGTTCTACCACCGGCATTTCCAGTGGCCCCCTGTCCTTCATGCGCGTTTTCGATATTGCCACCGAAACCATCAAACAGGGCGGCACCAGGCGCGGTGCAAACATGGGTATCCTAAGGGTCGACCATCCTAACATCATGGATTTCATCATGTGTAAGGCCGACCAAAAGCAACTTAACAATTTTAACATTTCTGTCGGTCTGACTGAAAAATTCATGCAGGCGGTTGAGCGCGACGATGAATATGAACTGATTAACCCACGCGACAAAAAAGTTTTCGGCACCCTTAATGCCCGTAAAGTATTTCATCGCATAGTTGTCCAAGCCTGGGAAAACGGCGAGCCCGGGATCATATTCCTTGACCGGCTGAACCGGGATAACCCGACCCCGCTGATAGGCGAGATTGAATCCACCAACCCGTGCGGGGAACAGCCGCTGCTACCGTACGAATCATGCAACTTGGGCTCGATTAACCTGGGCAAATTTGTAAAAGAGGGCGCCATTGACTGGAATAAACTGAAAGAGGTCGTTCAAAATTCAGTCCATTTCCTGGATAACGTTATTGAGGCAAACAACTATCCTTTACAGCAGATCCAGGAAATGACCCATAGCAACCGCAAAATTGGACTGGGTGTCATGGGCTGGGCCGACATGTTGATTCTGCTGGGAGTTCCTTACAGCTCCGAAGAAGCGGTCAAGTTGGGTGAAAAGGTGATGAAGTTTATCAACGATGAAGGGCATCTGGCTTCTCAGGGACTAGGGAATAAGCGTGGTTCGTTCCCCAACTATAAAGGGTCGATTTTTGATAAAAAGGGTGCTCCGGCAATGCGTAACGCCACTGTTACCACCATTGCACCCACCGGAACGATCTCAATCATCTCGAATGCCTCATCAGGTGTTGAACCGCTGTTTGCTGTATCCTACATTCGCACTGTAATGGACAAAAACGTGCTGGTCGAAGTCAATCCGATGTTTGAGCAGATTGCCCGTGAACGAGGTTTTTACTCGGAAGACCTGATGAAGAAGATTGCCGAACACGGCACTGTACAGGATATTCCCGAGGTGCCGGCTGATGTGCGCAATATATTCGTCACTGCCCATGACATCCAGCCCGAGGATCACATCCAGATGCAGTCGGCCTTTCAGCTTTATACCGACAACGCCGTCAGCAAAACAGTCAACTTCCCCAATACTGCCACCATTGACGATGTTGAAAAGGTCTACATGTTGGCCTATGAAAGCGGCTGCAAGGGCGTAACCATCTATCGTGACGGATCACGTGACGAACAGGTTCTCTCCACCGGCAAGAAAGAGGAAAAAGCGGCCGAGGCCTTGTCGGTTGAGGAAGAGAAAAAGGCTGTCAAACGTGAGCGACCTCGCGCTCTTAAGGGTTGGACGCATCAAATGCAGACTGGTTGCGGTCCGCTCTATGTCACGATCAACGAAGACAACACCGGGCTGTTCGAGCTGTTCACTACCATGGGCAAGGCCGGCGGATGCGCCGCCTCACAGGCTGAAGCGATCGGCCGCATGGTTTCGCTGGCTTGGCGCAGCGGCATTCAGGCCCGCCAGGTTGTCAAGCAATTACTAGGCATTTCCTGCCACTGTCCCTCCGGCTTCGGCGACAACCGGGTCCTCTCCTGTGCCGATGCAGTTGCCAAAGCCATCCAGGCCCACATGATAGCCAATGGCTACGATGTCAACGCCGAGACCGCCCGCCAAGAACGGGGTGCCTGTCCCGAGTGCGGTGGGATCGTTGAGCATGAGGGTGGCTGTTCGGTCTGCCATGTTTGTGGCTATTCGGAATGTGCTTAACGTGATTGTCTCTTCCAGTACTGAAACGCTGAAACACAACCGGCGCCACGGAATTTTCCGGGCGCCGGTTTTTGTTTGAGGAGCTGATCGAGCTAATTTACTACTACCCGTGTTCATGCTCCCGGTGAAATGTCCGTTCGGGTAGATCACCGGTTCACGCGCGCGCGTGAACCGGTCAACAACGAGTTAGCCAAAAAAACTGAAATCAGAGACTCCGGAATGAATCAGCGGAGAAATGAGGTTTGGATGAGATTGCAATTGAGGTTCCACACATATTGGGGCATTTTACTTTTGCTTTTCGTGATGTGCTTTGCTGGCTGCAGCAAAAGTAGTAAGTATAAGGCATTTATTCGGTCTCATGATGCTATTCATCCCGGAATGTCTATTCGCCAAGCCTTTGAATCTGGATTGTCAGATTATCTGATTCAAATGAAAAACAAAAACATTCCAGGCGGAACGCTTTCAGAAAAGCAACCTGTCAGCAATGCATGCAATCGACATTTGCTCGATATTAGTTATTTTTCCTCTTCAGGTTCTGGGAATTTCTGGGTTCGAATCTATTGTGGCATAAATGAGCCTTCTGCGCCTCAAGTTATACCGGAGAGATCATTTAAGAATAAAGAAGAATTTCTGAAAGCACTAGATAGTGATTATGCTACATGGGCTAAGTCTATGTCATTCAAAGTTGAATCACCGCCAAAACAATTATTCGGTGTTTACGACAATTATGAAATTATTACAGATGCAGAAGGGAAAGTTGCATCGGTGTCACCGATCAATGTCTCAAAATAAACAAAACACTGCCCAACATGCCACTAGAGCCGATTCGCTGACGTTCTCGGCTCACTGGCCAGCTCGTTGGCCCCACAAATACAAATCTCACATGAGGATTAGTATGTACCCTGAATCGGATGATTTACGCGAATATCTGGTTTCCGACACAATTGTTGACTGGCAGACCCCGGCTGTCCGGCAGAAGGCTTTGGAACTTACACAGTCATTATTAGAACGAAAAAGGGGTCAGGTCTTGAAAAATCATTTTGGTGTGATATAGTCATTCCCATGGCCCGTCCTCTACGCATCGAATTTCCAAGCGCAGTCTATCATATAACTACTCGCGGCAACGCCCGAGCAGATATTTTTGAAGACGACAACGACAGAAATCTATTCTGCATGGTTTTGGGACAGGTTGTAAAACGTTTCAACTGGCTCTGCCATGCTTATTGCCTTATGAGCAATCACTATCATCTTCTTATTGAAACGCCCGATGGAAATCTTTCCGCAGGTATGCGGCAACTCAATGGTATTTTTACTCAGACATTCAATCGAAGACACTGCACAGATGGCCACCTTTTCAAGGGGCGGTTCAAAGCTGTACTGGTCGAAAAAGAGAGCCATCTTCTGGGGCTATGTCGCTACGTGGTCCTGAATCCTGTCCGTGCTGGAATGGTGAAGGCTCCTGAAGACTTTGAATGGAGCAGCTACCTTCACACGCTTGGCAAGCGGCAACAACCGGATTTGTTGACAACCGAATGGCTTCTAGCAAATTTCTCTTCTTCGTTACGGAAAGCAAGAAGCGAATATCGACAGTTTGTGAAGGATGGTATTGAGGGCAAGGAATCACCGTGGGGAAAATTATCAGGACAAATTATACTGGGATCGGAAACGTTTCTGGATAAACTGAAGGAAATTCTTGGTGAGAAGGAAGGAATAGCAGAAATACCGAGGATACAGCGCTTTGCGGGCCGTCCGTTGCTTACAGAACTGTTTCCAGCCAACGTTGTTTCAGAAAAAGAAAAAAGAAACCTTCTAATTCATGAAGCACACATCAAGCACGGATACAAATTGAAAGAAATATCCAAAGTTCTGAATGTCCACTACACGACGATCAGCAAGGTGCTTAATCGCAATAACTGATTTTTCAAGACCTGACCCCGTATGTGTGGTATGTGCGTATGTGTGTGCTCTTTTGGGGATGGCCAGTTGTGTTGTAGTAATTTATTACATCTCCAGAAGGTGAAAAGAGGAAAACTATGTTGTAATAAGAAGTTATCTTTAGGGCTTAAGCAGCTTTACTGTATACCTTGAGTACCGACAACGCCTCGGGATCATGATCCAGCAAAACAAGAGCGCTGCTGACAGCACGGCTAGGCAACAAGTCGCCACTTTCGTATTTTTGGAAAGCCCGCGGGCCACCGCCGATCAAGAGACCTGCCGCTTCCTGTGAGAGACGAAGTTTTTTGCGGATACGACGAATTCCCTCCGGCTCAAGCAGCCCTTCGCTTCGGGCCTTGAGGAGATTCAACATCCGGTCGGAAACCTTCATATCCTCACCGGTATGCATACTCTCCTCTGATTGGTCACAATACCAACCAGGCATATCGAAAGTAAAGCTCTTCCCTTTGTAGGTAAGAGTCATGGGGCGCACCCCGCGATACATCGATGCACCCGTTTCCGGACAGACAGGATTAGTCATTGTCTTTCTCCTTGAACGACAGCAGCAAAAACTCGGTTAAGGCATCGGCGGTGAACTTCACATACAGCATACCAACCGTAGAGGGGACATGATACACGTCCTGCCATAGCCTGGAATCGGCATAAGCTGTCATTGATTTATAGAAATGGCCTCGCTGCATTGTCTGAATTGTGGCCACGATCTCAACGCGTCCGTATCCAAGCGAGGCTGCACTACGAAGTGCCGTGCCTGTGACGGCAAGCCTTTCGACATTGGCAAAAGTGGCCTTAAACGCATCAAGATCATATGTAGGTTTCCGTTTTTCGAGGTTTCCGTTTTTCGGCCATGAGATTATATACACCTTAATGGTGTAAATTGCAAGGTCGATTTCCAACTAGCGCTAGGACCGGCCCAAAAGCAGGCCGGTCAGGCTTTGGGCGTTGGCCCCACAAATACAAATCTCACATGAGGATTAGTATGTACCCTGAATCGGATGATTTAAGCGAATATCTAGTTTCCGACACAATTGTTGACTGGCAGACTCCGGCTGTCCGGCAGAAGGCCCTGGAACTTACACAGTCATTATCAGAAGAAGTTGCCAAAGCCCGTTGTTTGTACGAATGGGTGAGAGACAGTATTCCCCACTCCAATGATGCAGGCCTTGAAATTGTGACTTGCACGGCTAGCGAAGTGCTTCACCACGGTACCGGGATCTGTTTTTCAAAAAGCCACCTCCTGGCCGCCTTGCTTAGGGCGGTCAATATCCCGGCCGGTTTCTGCTACCAGGTTTTACGCCTGGATCCCCCTGTCGATAATGAGCCGGTTTTGCACGGCTTTAATGCCATCTACCTCGCCACCCTCGACAAATGGATTCGGGTCGATGCGCGAGGCAACACCAACGGGATCAATGCACAGTTCAGCATCAACAAGGAGCAGCTCGCCTTTGCCATGGACCCTTTGGCTGATGAATTTATCTACGAAGCGATTTTTGCGGCACCGGTAAACAGCGTGGTCAATAGACTGAAAATGCACAAGACCAGAAGCGAATTGTGGCTTGATTTACCTCAATCACTGTAATGTAAGGGGAGGTGCAATAGATTTTCCAGGAATACAAATCCTAATCTCGAACAAATTCAATGGCCGATTTCTTTAATGGCCATTTTTTTATTTTGATCTCAACCAGTACAGGATGCTGCCGTTGGAGCTTTCTGACGGACTCCTTGAAAAAGATGCTATCATAAGCAAGTCATCACCGGATTATGCTTAATAAGGAGAATACGTATTGAAAAATCGCATGACTGAAATAGCTACAGGCACGGCAGCTACAAACAGTGTAAGACTTAGTGAGGAAGAATTCAGCAAACTTCCTTTTGACGCGAAGCGCATATATCTTGACGGGGTACTCCTCAGGGAGAGGGTAGACCTGATTTTGGGAGACCCGGACGCCAAGAAGCTAATACGGGCTTTGCAACCCCAGGACCTGTATTGGCTTTTCAAGGAAATTGGCGCACCTGATGCCTTGGAATTGCTGGGGCAGGCTAATCCACAGCAGTGCCTTTTCGTTCTGGATATGGAACTCTGGAGAGGTTGGTCGTTTCTGGAAGATAAGGCGGTCGAATACTTCGGGTATATTTTGAAAGGGAGTGAGGAGCATTTCCTGGAATTACTCCCCCATCTGGATTTCAATCTCCTCTCACTTTTTCTGGGGAGGGAGCTTATTGTCGCCGGGGGCATTGGCGACCTCAATACCGATGAAGAACGTTTGACTGATTGGGACCACACCTTTGACGATGTCTTCCTGATAAAATTTAAAAACCCAAAAAACTCCATGGTAATCGGTTACTTCCTGGAACTGGTCTGCCGTTTGGATAATCCCCTCTATACTGCTCTGATGGAAAGCGTGTGTGGTGAAATTGACATTGAATCGGAGGAGGAGTGCTATCGCAATAAATCGGGACGCCTTGCCGATCTGGGCTTCCCTCCCTATGATGAAGCGCTTGAGATCTACTCCCGTATCAACCCTGCCACTTTTACACCCATCCGCAACAAGGTGCTGTTGCAAACCAGTGAAACAACAACTCTTCCAGGGATGGTTTTGACCGGAAAGACTTTCCTGGAGAAAGTTATTCTTCTCATGGACTCGGAACTATTCCGCATGGAGCTGAATTATCTCATAAACACTGCACTTGTGGCCGATGAAGCTCATCTCGACGATATTGAAAACATGACTTTCGTAGTGGAAAGGTTTTACGGCTACTTGAACATTGCCCTTGAATACCTGAGCAAAGGGGATGAAACAAAAGGGGCGGAAATTCTTGCCGGAGAATACCTGAAACGCCTGTTCCAACTGGGGTTCAGTATCGTAATCGGCCTGAAGCTAAGGGCAGATAAGCTCACGGATTCGAGCTACGCCACCGATAAAGCGCTTTCAGGGTTGAAGAACGCCAGACCCCGCTACTATCGCGGCTTTGATACCGACAGTATTGATGGCTACCGTGAATTCCGGGAGATGCAGGATGTAAATAAGATTTCTGATTTTCTCGTAGAGCTGGGAGAATGACGACAGTGCCAGAAAAGGTATTCGAAATTTAGTTTACCATCCAAGCGCAACAGCTGTTAGCCCGCTGTGCTCAAAGCGTTACCAACTATAACAAAGGACACCTTATGACCACTACACCCAAATGCCCCACATGCAGCTCAGAATACACCTACGAAGACGGAGAGATGTTCGTCTGCCCGGAATGCGCCCATGAATGGCCAAAGACAGCAACGGAAAGCGCTGAGACAGACAGTGTCGTGCGTGACGCATTCGGCAACGTGCTCAGCGACGGCGACTCTGTGACCGTCATAAAAGACCTGAAGATAAAGGGCTCGTCATCGGTGGTCAAGGTCGGCACCAAGGTCAGGAACATCCGCATCGTTTCTGGAGACCATGATATCGATTGCAAGATCGACGGCATCGGTGCAATGCAGCTGAAATCGGGGTTCGTCAAGAAGGCGTGAGTGGCGAGTTCTCGGTTGTGGACAAAGTTTTCTCAGCATCTGACGCCTACTTCGTCTATAATCCTGCCCCATGTCCTCTCTTGCTTTTAGCCTGATAGTCACCTCGGCGGTGATGCACGCACTTTGGAACCTTTTGGTGAAAAGGAGCCGTCACAAAACCGTTTTTATCTGGTGGATGTTCATTGCCTCCGGCGGCCTTTTTACCGTTTGTCTACCTCTGATCCCGGAGCAATTTCACTGGCCGCAGGGGCAGACGATCCTGATGATCGCAATCGGCGCGATTTGCTTCGTGCTCTACCACCTCTTCAACGGTCGCGCCTACCAGAGCGGCGATCTTTCGATCGTCTATCCTCTTTCCCAGACCTCGATGATCTATGTCCCCATCTGGGGAATCACCCTTTTGGGCGAACGACTTTCCTTCCTCGGCATCTGCGGTATTCTGCTGGTAATCTTCGGCACCTATTCGGTACAACTGCAACGTCTATCGCTGTCTGAGCTATTTCGCCCTTTCCGCGACTTGCGAAGCAAATCGGTACAGGCCGCACTAACAGCCGGTTTCATCTATTCAATCGGTTCGATTGCCGAAAAGACCGGAGTCCGGCACTATTCCCCCCTCTTTTTCACCTATTTCCTAGTCCTTACCATGTTGGCCTTGATGACCTTCAACCTGAGCCGCCCCAGGTATCGCAAGCTCGTCAAGCTGGAATGGCGTGAAAACTGGCGGCTGATCCTGTGCAGCGGGCCGGTGATGATGGCATCCTTTCTGACCTTCCGCTACGGCCTCAACATGGCGCCGGTCAGTTATGCCGTGCCGGTCAGGCAGGTCAGCATCATGGTCGGTGTTTTGATTGGCATTCTTTTTCTAGGGGAATCCTGCGGCAGGATCAGATTGATAGCGGCGCTGTTTATCCTGACTGGTGCGGCTTTGATCCGGTTGGGGTAGTTTGAATAAAATGGGATATATTTAAAGCATGAAAACCACGCTCGCCTATCTTCAAAATCTCTTTCCCAAAACTTGCCATGACCACATTTCGCTAGTGGGAGGCAGTGTACGCGATCTTGTTCTAGGGTTGGAGAACAAAGACCTCGATCTAACCACTACACTCTCCGAAGACGAACTGCAGACTTTTGGTTTCCGGCGAGTGGAAGGCAAGAGCACAACTCCAATCTGGTTCAGATCGGACAACACCTTCGGCAAGATCGAGGCGACCAGGATAGATTCAATTGATGATCTGCCCTCCGACCTTGCCCGACGCGATTTCACCATCAATGCCATGGCGATGAGCCTGGATGGTCATATGTTTGACCCGTTGGATGGACAAGGCGATCTTGACAAAAAGCTGTTGCGAGCCTGTTCCCCCCTCTCCTTCCGCGATGACCCGCTGCGGATTTTCCGTGCCTTTCGTTTTGAAGCTGATGGCTGGCGGATGACCGCCGAAACCGGAAAACTGATTCGGGAGCAGGATTGGTCGGAAGAGCTGGATAGAATCCCGGTCGAGCGTTTCAGCCGCGAGATGCTGAAGGCCCTGGGATCACCCGAGCCGCAACGATTTTTCCAACTCATGCTTGAGTTCAAGGTCGGCAGAAGCTATCTGCCCGAGCTATTCCGCATGCCTTTCATACCAGCCGGGCCGCTGCAACATCACCCCGAGGGGGATCTATTCACCCATTCCATCCAGGTACTGGAGCGGCTTGCTACTCAGGCCGATCAGCCGCTGGCCCGTTTTTGCGCCTTTTTTCACGACCTGGGCAAACTCGCCACCGACCCCACCCTCTTCCCCAAACATCATGGTCATGATGAACAAGGTTTCCAGATGGCCAGGCGGTTCTGCAAACGTCTCAGGCTACCGGCTGAATATAGCAAGGCGCTAGCCTGGACCAGCAGATTGCATGGCATCCTGAACCGTTGGCCCGAGCTTAGGAATTCCACCCGAATCAAAACAGCCGAACAGGCTTTGAACGGGGGGATCGTCGAGATCCTCCCGAAGATTTCGGCGGCTGACAAGGCCGATACCTTAGAGATTGCCGGCTGGCAGGATGCCGTCAGAATAGCAGGCATGACAACGGCTGAATTAGGTATCGATCAGGAAAAGCTGGAGCGGATGCTGCCGGAGAGTCGAGGGGATTTTATTCTGCAAAGGCGGGTGGAGAAGTTGCGGAAGACTACTCCGACATCTTCCAGCGAAATATCCACACCGCCGCTATAAATGTGAGTAGCGCTGTAACTGTTATCTGAAGAGCGAACATGGTGGAGAAACTGCCGCCGACCAAGGCTTGGCGGGCACCTTCGAAAAGAGCCGTGGTTGGAAGGGCCCGAATCCAGGGAATCACCTTAGCCGGATAGGACGATAGCGGAAAGAACAGGCCTGACATGAAGATCAGCGGCATGATAATGACCGCCTCAACCCGGCCAATAGTTTCTGGCTTATCCAGAATCGTGCCGCAAATAACGCCGGCGCAGGAAAAAAAGGCCGAGCCAGGTATCAGGAAGGCCAAATAAGCCAACAGATGGCCAAGCGGGAACTGAAAAGGGGTGATGATGAAGATCACCAAACCCACCACAAGTCCCTTGATCAGGCCATGGGTGAAACCGGAAAGAATCTTGGCAATTATGATTTCTGATACGGAGATGGGGGTCACCCGGTAGGATTCAATGGTGAATTGCACCTTGCGGTGAAACCAGAGACTCCAGACGCTTTCGCTATAGGCGGCGTTGACAGCAGTCATGGTGATCAGGCCCGGGGCAATAAACAGGCCGTAGGGCACCCCTTCCACCAGTCCGATATAGCCTTTCATGCCGATCGCAAAAGCGAGATAAATCGTCAATGGATAGGCCAGTACCGCCACCAACTCGGAGATGATGTTGCGGCGCAACACCGTCATATCGCGCCGCCAGATTGCCGCTGATCCCCGCAAAATCATTAGCGCACCCCCTTGCCGGTCAGAGAGATGAAAACATCCTCCAAATTGCGTTCGCGCAGGGCAATACGGCGCACATCGGCGCCATTCAGGGCAGCAATTATCTCTGACAGACACTCCCAGCTTTCCATAGCTATGCTTAAGCTCTGACCATCCACCTCCACCGTACTGACGCACTTCATATTCTTAAGGATGGTGGCAAAATGTTCGGCCCCTGCCCCGAGCTCAAACTCATAAACCGTGCCGCCGGCCAGCTTGTCCTTCAGCTCCTGAGTACTTCCCAGGGCGATCAGGCGACCATGGTCCATGATAGCGATCCGGTTGCAGAGCTGCTCGGCCTCCTCCAGGTAATGGGTTGTCAGGAAGATCGTCATGTTGCCGGCAATGGTGCGGATGTATTCCCAGACAGCCCGGCGTGATTGTGGATCCAGACCGGTGGTTGGTTCATCCAAAAATAGAACCCGCGGCTCGTGCAATAGTGCTCTGGTCACGACCAGACGGCGCTGCATCCCGCCGGAATATGTATCCGGAAAATCCTTTTGACGGCTCGCCAAACCCATCAGCTCCAACAACTCATCGATCCGCCTGCGGTAGTGCTTGGCATCCATGCCATGCAGCCGCGCGTGCAGCTCCAGATTTTCACGCGCCGTAAGATACCGGTCCAGGCTATTTTCCTGGGAAACTACGCCGATCAGTTTGCGGATCTCTTTGCCGTGAGTGCGTGTATCCAGGCCGTCAACAAAGGCCAGACCGGCAGACTGGCGCATTAGTGTGGTTAGTATACGAATCAAAGTGGTTTTGCCGGCGCCATTGGGGCCTAACAGACCAAAAATCGAGCCCTGCTCAACCTCCAGATCGAAATCGCTGAGCGCCACAATGGCATCATATTGTTTGGTAAGTGATTGAGTTCGGATGGCGAAAGACATGGATAATTTATAGCATAATTATCTGGATGAGAACAGTTCTGGTTGTTCTCATCCTTTGAAGCAATCAGCACCTGCAGCCGGAATGAATAGATTAACAACAACTGGACAAAAAACAAAGCCGGCAAGAGGTCCTGTAAATAATTTTGTGTAAATGGTTTTTTCGGTCTTTTAGGTCCTGTAAATAATTTTGTGTAAATGGTTTTTTCGGTCTTTTATAAAGTAGGCATTCTGCCTTCAAAAATTATTGAGAATTGATTCAGTGCTGACTTCCAGTCTCTGATCGGCATTGTCCATTTTTTTGCAATATTCTT